>MHHQ01000032.1 GCA_001817065.1 Candidatus Andersenbacteria bacterium RIFCSPHIGHO2_02_FULL_46_16 | reverse complement strand
CCGCCCGAGCGATTGGATTTTAAATTTCGGAATTCGGATTTTCGTCAAAAAATGTTCGAACATCAATCAAAAAACACCGCAGCGAGTATTTATTATCGGCAGACCCGTATGCCTCAAAAGCCCATAAGTATGTTATTCTGAATATATGAGCGAAAAACTTCCAAGATTCAACGGGGGACCTGAATTCGCACCGCAAAAACCAGAAGATGGCTTAGAAAGCACGGAAAAAGAAGCGATAGAGAAGGTGTTATCGAACCTTACTAGAATCAATACAGAGAATGGGCATGATATTGATAAATTGAATGATGGGCATAACCAGCGCGTTATTGCGGGCGCGTACGATTTTTATAGGGGCTTATCTAAAAAAGCGTACCAAGCACTTGATGTGAGAGAAAAAGGCAAGGCAGATGCTGCGCGAAACTTGAGTTGGCTTGGATATTCGTCTATGGCAAACCGGCAAAATGAATTAAGAGGGGCTGTGCGAGATACTGGGGCTATGGGTGGAAGACTAGATGCGTCTGGATGGGATATTTCTGCTAATGCATTTGCAATGCAAGATATACTTGTAAAACATGACGAAAAAAACAGCAGTAAATATAAAAAAATGGTAGACAAATTTGGTTATCATTCTCCATTATATACGCAACCATTATTCCCTTACAGTAAATTTGAAACAGACAAGATAAAATATAATGCAAAAACAGGAAGAACAGAGTGTGCTACGGATCTATTAATGAATATCAGGCTCGAGGCATTAAGTATTCTTGAGCATGATGCTTATGTGATGATTGGCCATACTGGAGAAAAGGGAAACATAGAAGAATTTGTCCGTAGTTCGTTGCGTAATTCTCTGTTAGCTGATAAAGCATACGGCATCGATTCTTTGTATCTTGAATTTAAAAAGAAGGGTGATAATCATATATTTTCAATTTATGGGAAAGAACCCTTATCTGCCGATGACTTACCCTTGGTGAGGGTTGTGTCTTTCAATTATCCAGAACAGGAAAATTATGTGGTAGCGATACGCGGAGAGGAATTAAAGAAGATAGAACTGGGAGAGACTGGACGAAGCATGTATAGGATGGGTCGAGCTGATGAAGTGCAATAATTACACTAAGACCGTGCAACTCAGAAATCCAACCCACATGCCTCAAATCCTGTTCCGATTTGACCTCCGATAAAAGCGTCAACACACTAAACTGTACGGGTACCTAACTCACATAGCCCGCCCTTCGACAAGCCTGCCTGCCGGCAGGCAGGCTCAGGGCTGACGCCATAATAGATGTATGTGGGTTGTCTATATTCTTCTTTGCGATCAGAAAGCTTTTTACGTGGGATACATCGATAACGTGGTCAGAAGAATAAGTGAGCATCAAGCAGGGTATTCACTTTACACGAAGAAGTTTTCTGATCTTCAGCTTGTATGCACAGAGCAATATTCAAGCCCCGCTAAGGCAAAAGAACGAGAAAAACAAGTTAAAGGCTGGTCTATCGCAAAGAAGAAAGCGCTCATAGCTAGTGACAAGCAAACATTGATTGCATTAAGCAAAAGCTCTAGGCTTGTTGAAAGTGGGGGTGGGAAGTAATGCTGAGCTTGTCGAAGCGTCCTCCCGTCTCCGCCAAGTAATTTTGATAGCGTCAGCAATAGCCTTATCCGCTTTGCCGTTCAATAATCCTGCGATTTTATGTGGTTCGGTAGAGTGATATTTGAGAGGATGGACAGAACAATCTTTAATTCCTAAATTTGTATCTAAACCAGCTCTCGTAACATAGCAATGCAGTTCTAGATTTGGTTCGGCAGACGAGCAGCTTTACAAAACATTTTATTTACCGTAAATTTCATGGTTCAGTTCTTCTTTTGTTCTCTCAGCAATTTTATGGAGGTTGACCATGTCTCAGTTCGATATTCCTCTATTCGAGCAGATGAGTGTCAAAGCTGTCATCGATGGTATGAATATTGTTCGAGCCTACCAACTGCGCGACAAGACTATTGGGGAAGCTTCGATCAAGGGTGCTGACAATACGTTTCTCACGGTCGTTGACCGTGAATGTGGTGAGGTGCTGCGCGCTCATATTCGTGATAACTTTCCCAGTGTTCGCATCATCATTGAAGACGTCGGTGCCTCACACGAAGAGTCTGTTGTGACCATTTACGGCGATCCCATCGACGGCACCCTAGCTTTTACTATTGGTCTGCCCACTTCGACAGTCATTCTCGGCGCCTATGATACTAAGACCAAGCACGTGCTAGCCTGTACTATTGGCGAGCCGGCATCGGGTCGTCTCTGGTACACTCGAAGCGGACAATCTTATGCGGCAACGTGGGACTTCACTATCAGGCAGTTTCGCAATGAGCGTCAGATTACGGTGTGGCAAGGAGCTTTGTCCGACAACGCGGCGGTCTGTCTAGATTTGCCGCAGGGCTTTAAGCGCTCCGGTCGCCAAATTCTGACCAACGAGCAGGCTGGCAAGCTACTTATTGAATTGTCCGCGTATCGGCTGCTGCTGCCAGGCTCAAACGGTCTTCACCAGGCTGTTCTAGCCCAGGGGAATGATAAGATGGCAGGTGCAATCACGTCCGCCATCGGTGGGCCACAAGATGTGTTGGGTGTTCAACTGGTTCGCAATGCTGGTGGAGCTGCTCGTGCATTTCGTATGACCGAAGATCGCAATTTGCTTGAGGTGTCTCCACGTGCCATTGAGGATTACGACATCTTGGTGGTCGGTAACAATCAACACACTGTTGATCAACTGTGCGGTATTCTGGCCTCGGCTCTCAACGCGTAAGTTGTTTTAGTAATCTGTGTAAGTTGGTGGATACTTGATGTTCATCGGCTTTTTTAATTCATGGCGTCCATATTTTCTTGTTTAACCTGACAATTTCAGTTCGACCTTTGTCCAAAAAACACCGCAGCCAAAAGAATTTTTGCGAGGCAGAGGAGCGAATGACATTGAGTTATTCGCGTTGGGATAAGAAGGCCCCACCTGCGCTGACGCTATGGCGGGTAAATTCCGCTTCGACGCGCCGCGGCAACTAAAAATATTTTATTGGGTTTTAAAGAGGGGGAATCCACGGTTCGGTTTGTTGATTGGGAATTTGAAGGTGCTGGTTTCCTTGGTCAAGATGCTGCCAAATTATGGTCTGAACTCCGAAAAAATCCAGAAATTGGACAAGCTTTTCTAGAGTCGTATCTTCGTAACGAAGATGGTTTAGTTGATGAAGCAAAGAAAAATGCTCTGGTCTTTGGTGTGGCTGCCGAGAGCTTGGTTCATTTTGTGTGGCGCAATGAAAATGTTATTGCGATTGGCAAGCAAGCCGAACATCCCCAATTAGAGCAGCAAATACAAGAGCTGAATCAGAGAATAGTTGATGCTATTCAGAGCGTTGAGCAAATAAAGTAGAAGATTATCAAATGTTACAGTTGGACTTCCTTTTTTATACTGTAACATTCTGTAACATTTTTCCCTGAAATAAGACACGAGACATGCCTTTTGAACCCCCGCTCAAAGAACCTTTTCAAAACTCCTCGATACCTTGTTACAATTTGGTTCTTGACTCATCTGTCCCGCTTTCGCCCCGCCGATGGTGGGCGTAGGCGGACATGGTCCGTCTTTTTATATTGGCGGGGAAGAAAGAAATAATTGTGATTATTGACAATCTCATTTATCCGTCTACGCTAATGTAATTCGAAAATTAGTTATTTAAATGAAGTCACTGGATTCGATTACGCAAAGTAAAGTAGGTTCGCGTTCGCTAGTATTGTTTTATTTGGGAATAATATTGGTAGTGCTGGCCATGGCGGCCGCGTTTTCTCTGCCCGAGGATGGGTCCACTCCCGCGCATGGGGCGTCGGCGGTAATTTTCCTGTGGATTGCAATCCTTTTATTAGTGGCTAAGTTTTCCAGTTTGGTAGAACGTTTTGGGCAGCCAGCGGTGCTGGGAGAATTGCTAGCCGGGGTGGTGTTAGGAAACCTGGGTATGCTGGGTTTGCATATGTTTGAGCCAATCATGCATGATCCGATTATTGCTTTCTTGGCTGAATTGGGTGTTGTAATTCTGTTGTTTCAGATTGGTTTGGAATCCAATATTAAGAAGTTAGGCGCAGTCGGGGTTCGGGCATTCTTGGTGGCTTGTGTTGGCGTGGTGGTGCCATTTGTTTTGGGAACGTATGTGGTGGGGCCGTGGCTGATGCCGGGATTATCATCGAGCGCTTATCTGTTTTTGGGGGCTGCGTTGACGGCCACATCGGTGGGAATCACAGCGCGTGTTTTTCAGGATTTGAAAAAGCTTGATTTGCCTGAAGCGCAGATAGTATTAGGGGCAGCGGTGATTGATGATGTCTTGGGATTGATAATACTCGCGGTAGTTTCAGCTATTGTGACAGTGGGTGCTATCAGTGTTGGAGCGATCAGTATAATTACGGGGAAAGCAGTCCTTTTTTTGGTGGGCTCTATTGTGCTAGGGCAAATAATTGCGCCTCGATTAGGCCAGCTTTTTTCCCGGATTCATAGTGGCAGCGGCATGAAGTTTACATTAGCTATTAGTTTTGGCTTAATTTTGGCTTGGATAGCTAGCTTGATCGGTTTGGCGCCGATTGTGGGTGCGTTTGCGGCAGGACTAGTGCTAGATCCGGTTCACTTTCGGTTTTTCAAAGGTGAGCGAAATATCGAATCACTAATTGAGCCACTGGGTTATTTCTTGGTACCTATCTTCTTCATCGTGACGGGTATGGGAGTTAAATTGGAAACGCTGATGAATGGTCCGGTTTTACTGGTTGCGTTAGGAATTACGGTAGTAGCCTTCGCTGGGAAAATTGTAGCCGGAGCAGTAGCTGGCGATGTTAGGAAATGGCTAGTGGGTTGGGGAATGGTGCCGCGCGGCGAGGTAGGACTTATTTTCGCCACCATCGGCCGGTCATTGGGAGTGGTAACAGACGATTTGTTTTCGGTTATCGTGATTATGATTATTGTCAGCACAGTGGTGCCGCCAATAATCTTGGCTTGGTTGCTTAAACGGGATGTGATACCACAAGTGATTGCTTAGTGGGAATAAAATATTTTCGTCAGCACGCATTGAAGGGGTGTTGATTATTTGGCAGCAAAGTTAGCGATAAGTCAGGTAGTGGATGGGGAGTGCTGGCCTTTTCCCCAAGGGGGATGGGTAGTTGCTAAGCACCTTGAGATTGTTAATATGAGTTAATGGCTTTTGATCCAGGAGAATTAAAGGAAGAAGGGAAAGCTGAAGCAGCGACTTATCGTGTATTGCCAAAGGCGCAACGGGAGCCGGATGAGCCGATTATTGCTCCACGTCAGGGTAATCAGTATTGGTGGGAAAAGAAAGGCACTTTTAATCCTGGGGTAGCTATTTATGATAACAAAGTAGTTTTAATTTATCGCGCCTATGACGAGTTTAGAATTTCACGATTAGGTATAGCGAAGAGTGATGATGGTGTCCATTTCACCCGCTATGAATTACCGGCGGTCGACACAGATCCGACGGATATGGATGAGCGGTTAGGGATAGAAGACCCTCGTATTACCGAGATTGATGGAACTTACTATATTGTTCATACAGCTGCTTCATATCATGCGGTGGGTACGGTTTCGGATATTAGCGGGGTGATGGACTATATTCCATGGCGGGTCAGGATCGCTATGCATACGACTAAAGATTTCAAAAGTTTTGTGCGGCATGATGTAATTTTGCCAGAAGTGCCAGCGAAGAATGGCTGTCTGTTGCCGGAAAAGATTAATGGAGCATTCGGTCTTTATTATCGGCAGCGTCATGAGCTTAAGTTGGCGTTTACTTATGATTTTATGAGTTGGTTCGATACACAAACCATTACTTGGCCGGTACCGGAAGTGTGGCAATCGAACAAGATTGGCTTGGGCTCACAGCCAATAATTTGTGAACAAGGGTATCTCTTGATATATCATGCGGTTGATCAGCAAGGACATTATCGGTTGGGTTTGATGCTGCTGGATCGATATGCTCCGACAAAGCTACTTTGGTACTCTAGTCCTATTCTCGAACCAGAAAGGGCTTGGGAGAAGAAAGGGTATGTGCCAAATGTGGTTTATTCTTGCGGAGCAGTAGTCAAGAATGATGAGTTGTGGATTTACTATGGGGCAGCGGATTATGTGACGGGGCGAGCTGTCTTACCTTTAAAAGATATTTGGTGAAATGCGAGTAGCAATGTTAGCGCCGATACATTGGCGCACACCACCGCAGCACTATGGTCCATGGGAGCTGGTGGCTTCGTTGATTACCGAAGGTTTGGTTAAGCAAGGCGTGGATGTCACACTTTTTGCTAGTCGTGATTCACTAACTAAGGGCCGGCTGCATGCTATCGCCGACACGGTAGGAGAGGGGCGTACACTAGGAGCTCGCGTTTGGGAGGTTTTGCATATAGCTGAAGCCTTTGAACATGCGAATGAGTTTGATCTAATTCACAGTCACTACGATTGGCAACCATTGACTTATAGTCGTCTGGTGTCGGTACCGGTGGTGACGACTATTCATGGTCTTTCCTCAGCAGAGATATTGCCTGCATATAAAAAATACAATGATCGGGTAGCATATGTGTCAATTAGTACTGCTGATCGTCATCCGGAATTGAAATATGCCGCCACGGTATATCATGGCATTGATCTAAATCAATTTACCTTCAAAAGTGAACCAGGTCAGTATTTGGTTTTTTTTGGTCGGATAAGTCATGACAAAGGAGCGCGGGAAGCGATTGAGGTGGCATTGCAGACGAAACTGCCTTTAGTGTTGGCCGGGATTACGCCGGAGAAGAAGTATTTTGAGGAGGAAATAAAGCCATTGATTGACGGTCAGCAGATTCGTTATGTGGGAAACGCGGGGCCAAAGGAGCGAGATCGTCTACTGGGAGATGCGATTGCGTTGCTGCATTTAATTAACTTTGATGAACCTTTTGGTCTAGCACCGGTTGAAGCGATGGCATGCGGTACGCCGGTTATTGCTATGACGCGTGGCAGTATGCCGGAAATAATTAAAGACGGCGCTACGGGATTTTTAGTACAAACCTTGGAAGAAGCGGTGACGGCGGTTGGTCGGATAAAGTCGATTGATCGAGAAACTTGCCGAAGGCACGTGGCGGATAATTTTAGTGTGGAGAAGATGGTTGAGGGATATCTTGGGGTATATCAGAAACTGCTGGCAGCTTAAGCGGTGTCCTGGCTAGAATAGTGTGGAAAAGATTTAGGTGCTGACTGCCAACATGCGACCAGGTCATGAGACGGCCGTATTGATAAGCATTCCTTTCGATCTCCAGTTTTTTAGTAGGGTTGCTTAACAGTTCATTGACGGTATTGGCTAAGGCGACTGAGTCTCGCCATGGTACTAATAGGCCTCGTCCATCGGCTAAGACTTCTTTGGCATATAAATAGGGAGTAGAAACACAAGCTTTGCCTGCGCCAATAGCGTACGCCAACGCGCCAGATGCAATTTGCTGGGGATCCAGATAGGGCGTGATGTAAATATCAATAAGTTTAAGCCATTCGGTAAGCTCTTTTAATGACAAGTATTTATTGATAAATAAAACATTTTTTTTAATGTTCAATTCACGGACACGTTTTTTTAGATAATTACGATAGGTCTCCCCTTCTTTCCGCAAGACCTCGGGGTGGGTTTGACCGATACAGACATAAATTACTTCGGGATGGTGCTGCGCAATTGACGCGACAGCTTCCAGGGCATACTCAATACCTTTGTTGTGATGAAGCAGGTTGATGTTACCCAAAACTATTCGGCCGCTGAGCCGCCTTTTCGCTTTATACTTTTCGGTCGAATTGAAAGGTAAGTCTGGTACTCCATGCGGGATAATGACGACTTTGCGCTGGGGTATGTGATAGTGGCCGATTAACTCATCGGCGACATTATCCATCATGACGGTAACGGCACTTGATTTTTTACCAAGTCTTCGTAAAACTTTAGCCATCGCACTAGTGTACTTCGAAGGTACGGTATGAAAAGTAGTGATGAGAGGTTTATTGAGAGCTTCAGCGAAGTGGACAATGAATTCGCCGGACTCGCCACCAAACAAACCAAACTCATGTTCTAACATCACAAGGTCGGCATGGGATGAGTTGACGTATTCCGCCGCAGCTATATAGTCAGCCAGGTTGTCTCGTCTAATTTTGTATTTAGCTTCCCATGGATAGTCTAGAAGATCATGTTCATGCGAAGGGGTAACGACAAGAAGTTCCGCGAGTGAATGAGAGTTTATGAGATTGATCGCATTAGTCAGATCTTTAGTGTAAGTAGCAATACCACACTTACGAGGGATGTATGAGGATACATAAATGACATTTAGTGGTTTCTGTTGGCGGGTGAGAATGTGTTGTATGCTGCGCATGGGAAATCTAAACGTTGTGGTAGCTTGACAATATAACTAATTATATTTACCATACTCGGTAGTATTATGCAAGCTCATTTCTCGTTGAAGCATTTTAGCAGATTGATGGGGTCTTACGGATTATACCAGCATGCTGATACGTATAATCCTTTATTGTCCGAGGGATATTGCACGGATGACAACGCGCGGGCAGTTCAATTATTGGTACATCTGGTGCCTTTATTAACCGGTTCGCAACGGTTGGAAGCAGAAAATTTTTTGGCGGCGTGTTGGCAGTTTTTGCGTGATGCACAGGTCACTCCAGGCAGTTATATTAACTTTCGGGACGTTGACGGACGCTGGCTACCGAGGAAATCTGAATCGGAAGACATGTATGCGCGCGTGGCACGCTGCTGTGTTGAAGTAATTATTCATGATACGAACGTGCAGCGCTGCAGGGAGGCAAGGCAAATGTTGGATAGTTTGGTGGAACGAGTAGGCAGATTTACCGCACCACGAGCATGGGCGGAAACGTTGATAGCTTGGTCCGCGTTTGTTGAAGCTGGTGAAGCGCCAAAGTATGTGAGGGGGTTGCAAGAAAAAGGTTATAAGGCTTTAGTGGGTTTATGGCAGAGCAATGCAGCATCAACATGGCCGTGGTTTGAGCCGGTTATGACTTATGCTAATGCCTTGTTTTTACACGCTTTATTGAGATTAACTCCGAAGCCTGATGGGAACATACAGGACATCATCTTGGAAGAAGGTGCCAGTTTTTTAATTGCTTCTACTATACGCGATAATATGTTTATTCCGATTGGCAGCGATGGCTGGTATGCGAAGGCCGGTAAGCCATCATTGAATAATCAGCAGCCAATTGAAGCAGGGTTAATGTTTGATTGGCTTTTAGATTATTACAGGCTTTATCCTGATCGCGTTTCAGATGAGCAGGTTGCAGCGCCGTATCTATGGTTTTTTGGTCATAATACGGGCAAGGTGGCGCTGGCTGATATTAAAGAAGGTGCTAGTTACGATGGCTTATTTACTGTCGGGGTCAATAAGCATAGAGGGGCGGAATCCATGTTAGCGTACCTGTGGACAGAAATACTGTTAGTAAAGGCTCCTGTAGAGATAAGGGGCTATATTGAAGCAGAGAATAAGCGAATTGGAGCAGAAACTTAGAGACGGTGGTGAGATGTAAGTAAGGTTACCGTAGCTCTCTCGGTTAGACAGTAATTCCTGTTACCATCGTCAGCCTATGACGATGACTACCAAACAAGAACTTTTACGCGCCGCCCTGAAGCGTTACCTCGGGGCAGACAAACACACGAAAACCAAAATCCTTGATGAATTAGCTGCCAATACCGGTATGCACCGCAAAGCGGTACTGCGTGCTTTGAAGCGTGAGCAGATGAGAGATCCGCTCCGCCCATCTCGTAAACGTGGCCCTAAAACCAGGTACGGCCCCGCCGTAACAGCTGCCCTAGAAGAACTTTGGGAGATGAGCGGTATGCTGTGTGCGGAGCGGCTTAAGCCAATCATCCCCGATTACCTGGAACCGCTCATGCGCGACGGCATGTGGCGGCACACTCCGGCAACAACTAGGCTACTGCGGCACATGAGTATGGGCACTATGAAAGATCGGATCGCCGGCTTCAAGAAAGCCCGGCACCCCCGCGGGAAGAGCACCACCAAACCATCTCAGTTAAAAGAGATCATCCCCATTCGTCGCGGACCCTGGAATAATCCCGCCCCTGGTTTTGGAGAGATTGATACCGTCGTCCACTGCGGCTCAACCTTGCTCGGAAACATGGCTTACACGGTCAATTACACCGATATTACGACGACGTGGGCGGAATGTACGGCTCAATTAAACAAGGGACAGCAACGGACATTAGAAAGTATTAAGACCATTTGGGAGCGGCTGCCTTGGACACTGCTGGGATTGGATCCTGATACTGGCAGCGAATTCATTAACTGGCACTGCAAAGCGTGGTGTGATGTCGAGGGTATTGCGCTCACCCGCTCACGGCCCAATCACAAAAACGACAATGCGCATATCGAGCAGAAGAATTACACGGTAGTTAGAAAAGTCCTGGGGTACACGCGTATTGAAACGGCAGCAGCCATCACGCTCATGAACGAACTCTATGCCGGACCCTGGCGCTTGTTTGTGAACTTCTTTCAGCCCACGATGAAGTGTGTTGCCAAGAAGCGAGTTGGCTCACGGTATATCCGGACGTATGACATACCACAGACGCCGTACCAACGCGCGCTGGCGGACGAGAGGATTAGTGATGAGGTGAAAGCTGAGCTCACTGCCTTAAAAGAAGTCTTGAACCCATTGGTGTTACGCAAAGAAATTGATACGCTGGTGAGTAAGATCTTTAACATTGCTAGACGCGGGTAGCAGGAGTTGTTACGAGATGGTTTCGGTAACCTTTTCTAATTGTCTAATGCGCGCGGTTGATCGGCACTAACTTCCTCCTCTTTGGTTGGTTGGGGTACGTCGACTAGCGGGTCAGTCCTGGAGTCCAATGACGGATCGATCTCATTATTCGATGCGTCAGGCTTTGTTGGGGCGGTGTAGGGGGAAGGAGAAAGGCGGCTACGAAGATCGATGCCACTTTTTACGACTATAAAATGCGCGGTAAGAATAAAGAGCAGGATGAACAGCAAAAAAATATTAATACCGATCACGGTTTTTTCTGCCACAGTTAACTGCGTACTGAATAGTTTATAACACAATAGGTTGAACTCACGCCGTACGCCGTGGATGCTGGAGTGGGAAAGAAGTGCAGAGAGCCAGCGCGGGGTAAGGCAGGAGACAGTTGGACGGCCAGACGCGTTTTTCGTATAGTGGGGGGTGATTAACTTTTTATTATGTTGGATCAAGTTAGGTTAACAAGTTTATATGCCTGAATTACCCGAGGTGGAGACTGTGCGGCGTGATTTACACCGGCTGCTACGTGGTCAGTGGGTAAAAAACGTGAGTGTTAATAAGGAGAAAATGGTGCGGGGCAGCACTTCTCTGTTTAAACGAAACTTGAGGGGATTACTGGTGCAGGGGGTGAAGCGGCGGGGCAAGCTGCTAATTTTCTCAATGACTGACGACAAGTCGTTGTTGGTACATATGAAGATGACTGGCCAGATGATCTATCAAAGTAAACAAACATTAGTAGGAGGCGGTCATGGTCAGCCGCGGGTTAAGCGGGATGAACTGCCTAACAAGTACACGCACGTGGTGATAGTTTTTGGGGATGGAGCGAGATTGTTTTTTAATGATATGCGACAGTTTGGTTACATGCGGCTGGTCAATGCCAAGCAGCTAGAACAAGTCGTGAAGCGGTTTGGGGTAGAGCCGTTATCCAAAGCCTTTACGCCGGATAAGCTGCGACGGCTGGTACGGGGACGGAAAACGTCTTTGAAAAATGTCTTATTAGATCAACGGGGGGTGGCTGGACTGGGTAACATATATGTAGATGAGCTATGTTTTTTAGCGGGGGTGCGGCCGATGCGCCGAGCGGATAAGGTGACAGACAGGGAAATTGTAAAACTACATAAAGCGGCCATTAATGTTTTGAAAAGAGCAATCGCGGCAAGGGGAACCACATTTAATAGCTATCGGGACGGCTTAGGCGGCGAGGGTAAATTTGTTAGAATGCTAAAAGTATATGGCAGGTCGGGGAAACTGTGTGTGCGATGCAAGACGATTTTAAAGAGAGTTAAGATCGGTGGACGCGGTACGGTGTATTGTCCGGTTTGTCAAAAATAAAAATATTCTAGCGATAGATAAGGTTTGTCTTTATCGGGCAGAGTCTTATGCTGGGAGAATGAATATGAGGCAGGTTAACTGGATAGCAATACGCATGATTTTAGTGTAGATAGTGCATATGGCATACCCTTCTCCTCCTAAATTAAATCTACCCGTGGATCCCTATGAAGTGGGCGGTTATCATTTCCGTGATCGAGTGAGGCGCAAAATATTATTGTGGGCTACTCATTTAGGAGATGATGTGCAGGCTGTGGTGGGTACGGAAGTTAAGGCGATCGGGGATGGCGAAGTAGTTTGGTCAGAGATACGTCCGGGGAGTGAAAAGAAAAAGAATTGGGGCGGGTTAGTGGTGGTGGGACATAATAACGATCAGCTAGATGGTGCTGGTTTTCAAACATTCTATTCGGTTTACGGGCATCTAATGAATTTGCGGGTGAATACAGGAGATTTTGTAATCGGCGGACAGACTTTAGGTGTGGTGGCAGAACGATTGACGCCGGAGAATGGCTGGTGGGAAATAGCGCATTTACATTTTGGTATTTACTGTGGTCCCTGGCGGGATGTGGTTTTGCCCGGCTACAAAAGGATCGAAGAGTTTAGAACAAAGACAAAATGGTGGCAGGATCCCTGCAGTTTTATTGAACAGTACAATAGCAATTGAAAGGAGCGTTGTATTGAATACGGTAAGTGTGAATACTATAGAAGATGGGTGACGAAGTGGAAATAATTAAAGACCGGCTAGATATTGCGGAAATCGTCGGAGAACGGGTGGTTTTGAAAAAAGTCGGCCAACATTTTAAGGGGTTGTGCCCGTTTCACCAGGAGAAAACACCGTCTTTTATTGTTAGTCCAAGTAAAGGGATTTGGCACTGTTTTGGGTGTAATAAAGGCGGGGATGTAATAACTTTTGTTCAGACTATCGAGCAAATTGAGTTTCGGGAGGCTTTGCAGATGCTGGCAGCCCGAGCAGGAGTGGAGCTAAAAAAGCAGCCGAAGGGAAGCAGTGACAAAAGGCAGCGGTTGTATGAACTACTGGAGCTGACGGCGCGGTTTTATCATGAGCTTTTAATTAATCAGTCAGTTGGAAAAAAGAGCAAGGAGTACTTGGCAAAACGAGGAGTAACGGAGGAGACGATGAGATTATTTAGTATTGGCTATGCTCCAAAGAGCTGGGATATTCTGCAGAATTTTTTGCGGCACAAAGGTTATAGTCCGCGGGAAATGCTGGAGGCCGGTGTAGCGGGAGAGAGTGCGCGAGGGACGTTGTATGATCGGTTTAGGGGACGGATTATTTTTCCGATCGAGGATTTGCAGGATAGGGTGGTGGCTTTCGGGGGAAGAATTGTACCGTGGCACGCGACCGGTGAGGAGGGTAAATATGTCAATTCCCCAGAAACGAGTTTGTACGAGAAGAGAAGGATAGTTTATAACCTGAATCGGGCGAAGGAAAATTTGCGGCAGCGCCAACCCTGCATTGTAGTGGAGGGGTATATGGATGTGGTGATGCTGGTGCAAAGCGGCATTAAAAATGTAGTAGCCAGCTCCGGTACAGCTTTCACGGAGGAAGCGCTAAGACAAATCAGCCGACTGACTGATGATCTGCATTTTTTGTTTGATGGGGATGCGCCTGGAGTGAAAGCAGCGACAACAGCCACACTGGACGCATTGACGGCAGGGATGAAAGTCGGTTTAATTTTGCTACCGGGTGGTGCGGATCCGGCCGATATGGCTTTGGCTGATAAGGAGCAATTACTGAAACTCATTGGGGAACCGCAATCAATTATCATGGCTTTAATGAATCGGCTGGAGCATAGCGAGGGGCGAGATATAGAAGGTTGTCTGGATGAGTTATTACCTATAGCAAAAGCGGTAGCCAATCCGGTGCATCTGGGGGAGATGGTGCAGGAAATTGCGCAAATTTTACATGTGCCGGAATATATGGTTATTGATAGACTAGATCAAACTGCGAAGCAGGGCGGGTATGGAATGCCAGCAAATGAACCGGCGGAGGCAAATAGGCATATTTTAATCTCACCGGAGCAGCAGTTAATGGGTATTGTGCTAGCCTGGCCGGCGGTGAGGCAAATGGTGCTGGATGAGGTCAAGGAGGAATATATACTTGTTGATAACCTAAAAGCGTTGTATAACGTAGTTCATGGGCTGGTGGCGGGGGATAAAATAGCGGTCCAATTAACAGCAGATCAATTGATAGAAAAGATACCGGCTGATCAATTAGCTTTGGCTGAAGGATTGCGTCGTTTGAGTGAAGAATTGGCGCAACACTCACAAGAAAGTATTGAGAAGGAAGCAATGACTTTGGTTAGGAAGGTTAAGCGAAACTTTTTAGAACGTGAGCTGGCGACTATGCAGCGGAAGTTGGCAGCTGATGGTACTGAGGAAAGGAATGAGTTATTAAGAAAGTTTAAGGATTTAAGACAGGAACTATCCCAAGTGAGCCTATAAGTGATTTATTAATTAGGGTACAATGCAGTATTAGACACAATGCCAGGCAAAAAGAGAAATATTAAAAATAAGCGCGGGCATCACAATGCGGCTGGGAATAGGCATGGGCGTCGAGTGGTAGCTAAAGCACAGGTGAAGAGCATAAAGACAACTAGTCAGAAAAAGGTGTCTAACAAAACGAAGGCGCGAAGGCTAGTTAATAATAACAAAGGACAGTCAGGTAAGGGTAAGAAAACGAAGAAAGCTTTGCATAAAGGGCGGAAGGGGCGGACCAGGGACATGGCTGGAGTAAGAATACCGGCAGCCGAAGTGGTTAAGCTGGAGGCAGTGGTGGCATTGCTGAGAAAAGGGGGGCAAACCAGTTTTGTGACTGAAGAGGAAATATTACATGCCCTGCCTAATATTGAAGAAAACATTGAAGGCTTGGAAGCGATTTATTCAGAGCTAGAAGATCGGGGCATTAGAGTAGAAGAGCCACGGGACAGCTTGATTGATTACAGCATGCCGGATGCCTTGCCGAATAAACCCAAGAAACGGGAATATGAGAGTAAGCAATTAGATAATCTGATTGATGTCAGCAATATTTCCAGTGATTCGGTCCAGATGTATTTGCGGGAAATTGGTAAGGTACCGCTACTGACAGCGGATGAGGAAGTGGAACTGGCTAAGCGCATCGAACAGGGGGATGCAGAAGCACGCAAAAGGCTAGCAGAAGCAAACCTGCGGTTGGTGGTATCGATTGCGAAGAAATATACCGGCCGCAAGAATTTGTCTTTGTTGGACTTGATTCAGGAGGGGAATATGGGATTGTTCAGGGCGGTCGAGAAGTTCGATTATCGACGGGGATATAAGTTTTCTACATACGGGACGTGGTGGATTCGGCAAGCTATCACGCGAGCTTTGGCTGACCAGTCGAGAACAATCAGGATTCCAGTGCATATGGTGGAAACAATCAATAAGTTTTCGCAGGTGCAAAGACGGCTGCTGCAAGATTTGGGACGGGATCCCCTGCCGGAAGAAATTGCGGCTGAGATGGAACTGCCGGTAGAAAAAGTGCGGCACATCATGAGAATTTCGCAGGAAACGGTATCGATCGATGCCTCGGTCGGCGATGACGAAGAAGACTCAGCGCTGAAGAATTTCATTGAAGACGAAGAGGCGGTAACACCGCAACAAGCGGCCGGCCGGGAGATTTTGCAGGAGCACGTGATGGAGATCCTGTCAGACCTCACGCCGCGCGAGCAGAAAATATTAGAGATGCGTTTTGGTTTAAAGGATGGGATGAGCCATACGTTAGAGGAAGTAGGGCGCGAGTTCGATGTAACGAGAGAAAGAATCAGACAGATTGAAGCTAAGGCACTGGAGAAAATCAGGGATCATCATAAAGTTAAGAAGTTGCGAGATTATTAATTTATTAGGCTGTGTGGTTAATGCTGGCCGGCTTATTTTTGCGTTGGCTGGGGTGGATGGACAGTACGAGGTTGTATAGTTGGCAATATTTATGTTTATATACCTAGATGAAACTAACACACATTTTAATAATATTATTAGCGTTGGTAGTGGCGGGGGGCGGGGTATATTTATTTAGACCTGATCCTAATAAACCAACGAACACAGATTTACCGCCAGCCAGTAGTCCGGTGGACAACACGATAGCGTGGCCGCCTAAGCCGTCAGGAATAAAGGATGTCCAACCACTTAAGCAGGTGGTGAGAGTGACATTGAAGACATCGCTGGGTGATATTAAGCTGGCGCTGGACGGTAGTCGTGCGCCGAAAACAGTGGGGAATTTTGTTGAACTGGCGGAGAACAATTTTTACGATGGAACGACTTGGCATCGGGTAATTCCGGATTTCATGATTCAGGGCGGCGATCCTTTTTCGAAGGATCAATCGCAGCGGACAAAGCATGGTACCGGAGGCCCGGGCTATCAGTTTGAGGATGAGATTAATGCCCAGAGTTATGGTTTGGATAAACAATTACTAGCGGACGCCGTTGGTCCCGCTCAGGCAGCACAGTTGCCCGAGGAGGCGAAGAATATGACCTTGCAGCAATTCTATGAGGCACAAGGTTATCGTTATACGACGTCGCTTGAGTCTTTCCCGATGCAAAGAGGCATATTGGCCATGGCCAATTCCGGTCCGGATAGTAACGGCAGCCAATTTTTTATCATCACGGCGCAGTCAACTCCGCCACTGCAAGGTAAACACACGCCATTTGGAATTGTAGAAGCAGGCATGGATGTGGTGGATAAAATATCGATGGTGGAAAGGGATGCCCAAGATAATCCGCTAGAGCCAGTAGTGATTCAAGATGTGCTGGTAGATCGAGGAGCGGTCGGTGCCTTACAAATGTTACCGTCAGAGGAAGAACAACCGTAAGTGATGGAGTATGGCTGGCTGGTCAAGTGACGGGTGTTAGAGAAAAAATAAATAAATTAGTTTCCTATGTTGGTTATTGGCAATACGTCAGAGTCGCGTAGGCTAGCTGACCGGTTGAGCGCTCGGGTGGCGATATTAGAGCACGAGGTTTTTCCGGACGGAGAAGTATAGATGTCACATTATGAAATGCCACTCTTAAATAAACGGGTGGCGGCGCGGGGGACCCCCACCGAGCGCCTGCAGGCTGCCCGCCTGGCAGGCCGAAGCCGTCGGGTGGGGGTGCAGCGCCGACAGGGCCCGTCACTATATTTGTGGCATTTCATAATGTGACTTCCATAGCTATGCATTTAACCGGTGATGCGAGAGAAGATGATGTTTCTCTGTATTACCAATTCTCCCGGCAGGAATCACTGGATGCGCAAATTTTATGGTTGACGGCACTGCTGCGAAGTCTTATATAATCGGGCAGGGATAAGATTGGTTCTGCCCTATTTCCCTTATGCTCGTTCGTTGCCGTGGGGAAATGAGCGAGTGGTAACAAGTGCTGAGCCGATGCTGGCAGCGATAAAAAATCAGGTACGAGAACTATGGACAATTGACCTACACTGCGCCAACAGTGTGCTGCGACCATATTTGGGAGAAGTAAAAGTTAGCGAGCTGTCACTTCGTGCGACGATCGCTTTGTTCTTGCAGGAAAAATTTACAGAAGTTGTCTTGGTGGCGCCGGACCGGGGAGCGGAAAATAGGGTGCGTAATTTGGCAGCGCTACTTAAGGTGTCTTATCTGGTCATGAATAAGCAGCGTCGTTCAGCCACCGAGGTAGTGGTGGAAATGCCTAAGGGGTTTTATGAAACGAACAAACAGCACATTATTGTGGATGACATTATTAGTACGGGCAAGACGTTTGCAGCGGCTATAGCGCAGTTACGGCAGAGCGGGATTGATCAAGTAGCAGGGGTGATAACTCATAACGTAGCTCGAGCGGAGACAATAGAATCTTTTGCCGCGGATGGTGTACCAATCTTTACGTCAAATTCCATTGCCAGAGACGATTGGCATTTTGATGTGTTAGAGAGTGTGGTGGCAGAGGCAGCACAACAGATGAAATTAGCAGTTTGATGGCGACTCAGGGGGAGGGTAGCTGCTGTGGTCTATTTGTGCCGGGCGGATTTAGAAGAGGGAGAGTTGGTCGCTTGGGTCAGATGACTGATAACGGCGGGATCGGCTAGGGTGGCGGTATCGCCGAGAGGCTGGTGGGCGGCAATATTACGTAAGAGACGGCGCATAATTTTTCCCGAGCGAGTTTTAGGCAGCTGGGGCGTGAAGATAATTTGAGCGGGTTTGTTGATTGGTCCGACACGATCAGCAACACGCTTAGTAATGCTTTTAATTAAGGCAGGGGAGGGGCGGCGATTGGGCAGGAGAGTGACAAAGGCCACAACGGCTTCACCTTTTAGCTCATCTGGTTTACTGACAACGGCTGCTTCAGTGACAGCAGCGTGACTGACTAATGCGTTTTCTATTTCCGTTGAACTGATGCGATGGCCGGCGACTTGGATGACGTCGTCGATGCGGCCGAGCAACCAAAAGTTGTGTTGTTGGTCAAGTCTTGCACCGTCACCTGTAAAGTAGGATTGGTTATGCCACTGGGACCAATAATTGTCGCGATACCTTGCTTCGTCATGCCAAATGCCGCGTAACATGGACGGCCAGGGTTGGGTGATTGCTAATGAACCTGACTGGTTAGGCGGAAGCGAATGGCCGGCGGAATTTAGCACGGCCGTGGAGATGCCGGGGAAAGGTTGAGTCGCTGAACCCGGAGGCAATTTGGTCAGTCCGGGAAGGGGAGCAATCATAATAGCCCCGGTTTCAGTTTGCCACCAGGTATCAACGATGGGACAGCGCTCTCTGCCGATATAATGATGGTACCAGTGCCAGGTAGAAGGGTTGATAGGTTCACCGACCGAACCAAGTAACCGCAGGGAGGTTAAGTCGGATAGGGCAGGCAAATTTTTCCCCCACTGGATAAATTGGCGGATGGCGGTAGGAGCGGTGTAAAAAACAGAGATCTTATAACGGTCAATCATTTGCCAGACGCGGGTTTGGTTGGGAAAATCAAACGCTCCTTCGTACATAAAAACTGTCGCCCCACACATTAAGGGACCATAGATGACATAGCTATGGCCGGTAATCCAACCGATATCCGCGGTGCACCAATAAACGTCGGTGGGTTTTAAGTCCAGTATCCATTTAGTAGTGGCGTAAACTTGAGTTAAATATCCGCCGGTTGTGTGGACGATACCTTTAGGACGGCCAGTGGTGCCGGAGGTGTAAAGGACAAAGAGAATATCCTCGGCAGCTTGATGGGAGGGAGGGTAGTGGTTGGTGGCGGCGGACATTAGTTTATGCCAGATTAAATCTCGTTTGGGGGAGAGGTGACAGGTAGGAGTGGACTGGTTAGGATCGCGTGTGACAGTAATAATTTTTTTAACAGAAGGGCAGTTTTTAAGGCTACGGTCGACGGTATTTTTTAGAAACAGTTTTTTGCCGCGGCGCCAGCTGTAGTCGGCGGTGATGACTAAAGTTGCTGCCAGGTCATTGATGCGCTGACTGAGAGAATCGATACCCAGGCCGGCGAAAACAACACTATGAATTGCACCGATACGAGCGCAGGCTAAGCAAGCGATGATTAATTCCGGCAACATGGGAAGATAAATAACCACACGATCGCTTGGCTTAATGTTTAATTGCTGGAGGACGGAGGCGAAGCAATTAACTTGTTGATGTAGCTCTTGGTAAGTGAGACGCCGCTCATCGCCGGGTTCACCTTCCCAGAGGATGGCGGTATGGTCGGAAAGATTAGGTTGATGGGCACGGGGAGAGAGGTGACGATCAAGGCAATTAACCGAGGCGTTAAGCGTGCCGCCATCAAACCAGCGAGCGTGGGGCGGCTGCCAGTCTAAGATAGTGTGCCAAGGGGTAAACCAATGCAGCTGCTGAGCCCACTCGGCCCAATATTTCTCGGGGTTAGCGGCGGATGATTGGTAGATAGTTTCGTCGGTAATGTTCGCCTCATCGGAAAAGCTTTTGGGCGGAGAAAAAAGAGTTGGTTTGTCCATTTGATTATTATCTGACATAGGACATATTTGCCAAGACGGATGTATGCAGTTTAGTAGCGTAGAGCTGATGGAGGGCGACGGAAGGGTGATGGTCGATTGCGTTGACGGAGAGAATTTGATTGTTGAGCTCTGAGGCAATGTCTTCACGGTGATGCTGGGTGATAAAGCCGACAGACTGGGCAGTTTTTTCCGCTAAAATTTGTTGATCAATTATAGCTTGCAAGGCTGACTCGGGATTAGCATAGTCGGTGGGACGATCGGCATAGAGACCGCGTTCGAGAATCGCAAGTATAGGCGGGGGAAGGCGGCGAGAGTCGGAAAGAGCTTTAATTTGCTGGAGAGTGTTTTGAAAAGAGGCTAAATTTTCATTTTGGGCGGCGAGTTGTCGTTGTACTTCAACGGTTTGATTGGGGATGTAGCCGGTCAGGGTAGCGGCTTGTTTGATGGCTTTAACCGTTTGGCCGCTAAGATAATATAAGCGAAGTTTAGTTAAATAAGGATCGATGAGGTGGTTGTACTCGGCGGCTAAGTGGCGGCTTTCTGGATCGATGACGTTGTCGGCCGAATCGATGTCATCGAAATTAAAGCCAATGACAATTTGGTCCGGCTCCGCCACATCAATATATTTTTGCAGGGTGGCTAGTTCCTCGGCAATGTTGCCAGCTTGGGTAGCAAAGTTAAGGACTTCGAAATGAAGGGGAGGAGAGCTTTGATTCAAGAGATCTTCGAGAAAGTTGGAGTAGCGTTCATTAACAGGTACGCCGACCCCCCAGGACATAGAGTCGCCCAGTACCATTATCCGGTAGGTGTTGGGAGGTTTAGGGACGGCGAATTCCCGTTCACGGAAACCGTATGAATTGTTGGTGATGACATGGCCGAAGGTGTATAAGGTGCTGTTAACTATGCCGTTGGGGGGAAGGTGCCGGCTGGTGTCGTTCAGTCGCAGGGTAAGTTCGATCAGATAGGGAAGGGCGATGCAAAACAGTGCCATGAGAAGGAAATGAAATGCGGAATGGGCAGAGGTTTGTGGTTGGTGGGGCGAATAGCGAGAAACAAGGGCGATGGCCAGGAGGATAAAAAGAAAAATTAAGGCAGCAGGCAGGGGACTTTGAGCTAAGGCGAGGATGGTGCCGATGACGAAAAGAAAGAAGGAGGGCAGATACCAAAAACGAGCGGGAGGCAGGTGCGGTAGTGAATGGGTGCTTAGCATAGAATCTTTTTAAACTAAAGATGTTTGCGTGACTTATCAAATGAATAAAAACCGGCTAGGGTGCATAGATGTGTTTATCATCATATAGAATTGAAAAAATATAATGGCGCTGTTTTTTAACACCAGTGAGTTCTTTTTGTTTTTCAGCGTTGTGTATTTGTTGTACTTATGTTTATCGCACCGCTGGCAGAATTATTTACTACTGGCCGCCAGTTATATTTTTTACGGGTCATGGGATTGGCGGTTCTTGTCCCTGATATGGCTGTCGACGGGCATCGATTATGTGATTGGTTTGAAAATAGATCAAGCCAAAACGCCGCGGCGACGAAAAATTCTATTGTGGGTGAGCATGGGCTCCAGTCTGCTGATTCTAGGCTTCTTTAAATACTTCAATTTTTTCAATGATAGTTTAGTGGAGCTGGTGAGCGTCTTTGGCTGGCAGGTGGAGGGGTTCACGCTGCATGTCATATTGCCGGTGGGTATTTCCTTTTATACGTTCCAGACGATGAGCTATACGATCGATATTTATCGTCGTCAGCTTAAGCCGGCCAGAAAATTAACTGATTTTGCCCTGTTCGTCGCTTTCTTTCCGCAGCTGGTGGCGGGACCGATCGAGCGGGCGACATCATTATTACCGCAAGTGATGAGGCCGCGCCGGCTGAGCGACCAGAAAGTTTTTGAGGGGATGTATTTGATTGGCTGGGGTTTATTTAAGAAGGTCATTGTGGCGGACAGTTTGGCGACGCTGGTTGAGCCAGTGTTTGCGGGCGGGCCATATAACGGGCCGCAAGTATGGTTGGCGTTGTACGCTTTTGCCTGGCAGATCTACGGCGATTTTTCCGGGTACACGGATATAGCCAGGGGCTTGGCGAAACTGATGGGGTTTGAGCTGATGTTGAATTTTAATTTGCCATACTTTTCCCGCAATGCGCGCGAGTTTTGGCAGAGGTGGCATATCAGTTTATCGACTTGGTTGAAGGATTATCTATATATTCCGCTCGGCGGCAATCGGCACGGGTGGGGGAAGACACAGCGGAACTTGATGATTACGATGCTGCTTGGAGGATTGTGGCATGGGGCGGCTTGGACGTTTGTGGTATGGGGAGGTTACCAAGGATTGCTCTTGATTGTGCATCGGGCGATGGAGCGGTTTTGGCCACAGGCTTGGGGAGAGACGTTGAACAGGTATCGGGTATGGTAGGTTGGGAAGATGATCATATTTTTTCACTTGGCGGCAATCGGCTGGCTGTTTTTTCGGGCGAGGTCTATGGGCCAGGCGGGCGAGATGCTGCTGGCGATGTTTTCCAGTTGGGAGATTAAGACCGGCTTTAGCGATAAAGTTTTATATTTTTCTCTGGTAATAGCGATTGTGCTGCTAACGCAGGTTATGCAGTGGCGACGGAGGGATTTATTGTTCTGGCTGAAGTTGCCGCGGATCAATCAAATGGTATATGGTGCGGCAGTCTTGTTTGTTGCGCTGTACGTGTTTATGTCGGAGAATGCGCCGGTGATGGGGCGAGAATTCATCTATTTCCAGTTTTAATGGCCTAGAGCTTGAATTTTTCCAGTTTATTAGCCACAATTGACACACCTATTTATTTAGGTGTGTTCTTTACAGTTTTAAAAAATATCTGGGTTAGCAATAATTCAGAGACAGGCCTGGAAACAGGCCTTATTCGCGGGTAGCTCAATGGCAGAGCAAGTGGCTGTGTATTAAGTTGATCGGGTATACTATGAAGTGTATGCCAGAGACAAGAACTTATGCTGACCGTGCTGAGTATATAAAACAAGCTGTGGCTAAGAGGCGACGAAAGATTAAGGCTATGGCTGTTGAATACAAAGGCGGAGCATGTATGCTGTGTGGCTATAATAAATGTGCAGCTGGTTTGGACTTTCACCACATTGACGAATCGAGTAAGAAATTTGGATTGGGATTGAGTGGATTAACTCGTTCGTGGGTGAGAGTCAAGGCAGAGGTTGATAAGTGCATAATTGTTTGCGCTAATTGTCACAGAGAGTTGCATGCTGGTATAACGCAGCTTTCCGTCGAGAGGCGGATCGAATAACTGGGTGAATTCGGGGAAGCCTTAACTGGTAATCCCGAGCCAAGCCGAAAAGGGTATTAGTTTTTCGGAAGGTGTAGAGACTAGTAGGTGAGTCCCAACAATAATCCTACATAAGCGCCCGGTCGCCATGTCTCAAAAGAGGTGTGGTGAATGAGATAGTCCATGCCATTATGAAAATAATGGGTTACATGTAACCACTAGGTTGTCGGTTCGAGTCCGACCCCGCGAGCAAATGGTCAAATATTCTTTAACTAAAAATAGTTACCTATTACATGGATAAGGAAAGATTTTTTAAAGTCTACGCCAACTTGCCACTTAATGTACGAGACCAAGTCGTGGTTGTCTTGGACGGTGAGCCTATTACGTGGAGAGTAGCCAATCTTGAGATTGTTGAAGACACAGAAAGCGGCCGACAAATTCTAGAAAAGCTAGCTAACCTGGAAATTATTTAAACTTATTGATCGTGCCAGAAGAAACCCAAGACGATATAAAAGAGCTGGTTGTGGCGCGGTTACGCGCTATACCCGCTGATCGCGAGATTTCTATTGGAGCTGACGGTAGTTATAAAAGAGATGAGCTTATCCAGCATGTGGAAGAAGGCGATCGCGTCGGACAGAAGATTATCGAGGTTGAAATGAGTTTTTTGCGGGCATTAAAAGAAGGCGCTCTTTATGACGACTAAGCGGATTGTAGTTACTCGTCCCAATCATGACTTAACTACCCGCTACCTTTCTTACTATGCAGGAAAATTCAGCAATGAAGTCCAACAAAAAGGGCATTCAGTCACTGATTTAAAAAATAAACGTGCCTGTAAGAAATATTTTGAAAGTATTGTGCGCAAAGTTAAACCTGATCTTATCTTTCTCAATGGTCATGGCAGTAGTAATCAAGTTTGTGGACAGGACAATGTAGCTATTGTTCGGAGTGATGATAACGCCAAGATTTTGCAAGATACTGTAACGTATGCCCTATCTTGCCAAGCTGCAAACGAGCTTGGTCCAGAAAGTGTGCACCAGGGAGCTAAGGCTTTTGTTGGCTACAATACCGATTTTATTTTCTACACGGATCGAGACAAACAGACTAAGCCTCATCATGATGAAGTAGCCAAAAAATTTCTTGAACCAGCTACCCAAGTTCCAATTTCTTTACTTAAAGGCAATACAGTCTCAGCAGCTTGTAATAATAGCCGCCAGGCATTTCGGAAAAATATCAGGAAGTTAATTACAAGCGAAACTTCAAAAGCCGATACAGCCCTTTTGAGTACCCTATACTGGGATATGACACACTTGGTTTTTAGTGGAGACGCAAAGGTAAAGATATAAAAGTGCCTGACACCTGAAAACTATATAAGCACAATGGCAATTGTCATCTCACAAAACGGTCAGAAAGCAGTCAAGGTAGATAAATCTTCCTTTGATCAGGAAGATCGTCTGCAACAATATATTTACGAAAACCCGGACAGCATCCCGCTCTATGATATTAAGGAAGACATCCGTCTCCTAACTTTAGCCCGTGAATTTCCTACTACCAGCGGTCCTATTGATGCGATTGGCATTGATGCTGATGGTGAGCTTTACATTATCGAGACGAAACTTTATAAAAATTCGGATAAGCGTACTGTTATCGCCCAAGCGCTTGATTATGGGGCAGCTCTCTGGAAACACTCGAATAATTTTAACGAATTCATTGCTATTCTCGATGAGCACACCCAAAAAGTGTTTGGCTCAAGAGCGCAGGAAAAAATTCAGGATTTTTTTCAACTACCGAACGAGGAAACTGAATCCTTAATAAATACAGTTCGTTCTAATCTAAATGATGGTATCTTCCACTTCGTCGTATTGATGGATAAGTTGGATGACCGGCTTAAGGATTTGATCATCTACGTTAATCAAAACAGTCAGTTTGATATTTATGCCGTTGAGCTCGAGTACTACAAGCACGACACCTACGAAATTATCATCCCTCGTATATTCGGAGCCGAGGTTAAAAAAGACATACCCACCAAGAAATCTCTTGGCAGGCAATGGGACTGGGATTCATTTAAACTGCGCTTAGCAGAATCCGGAGAAGAAGCAGTGACTGCCGCGCGACAGATTATTGATTGGGCAGAGAGCAATGATATCGGGATTTACTGGATGACTAACCAAAGCGGTTCTTTCGTTCTTGGTTTTGATTCCAAGGATGGAAAGAAATTCTATCCGTTTTCAGTTACAGGAGATGCGTTGGTTTCATGGAATGCATGGCATCAGGGTGATTACTGCCCGTCGCCTTTTGACAAGCGAGGGAAGCGAGCGGAGATATTGGAACGCTTGAAATTGATTAAGGATGCGACGGTTGATGTGAATAAAGTTGATGGTAACGGCGCGTTTAAGCTGTCCCTCAATACCATGGCGGACAAAGAAGCTCGGAGCAAATTCTTTGAGGTTTGTTTATGGATTAAGAATGTTCTGGAGGCTGAACAAGATGAGTGAGATTAATAAATGGAAAGAGGCAGATTTTATCAAATACTATTTTATTGAGGATTATCTTTTCAATACGGTCACAGAGAATTTTCGATCCCGAGGTTATCTTGAACCGGAGGAATTCTTTGCAATCGTCATTTGGAAATCAAATCGGGCAAAAACCAAGGTTAAGCAAGGTTTATTACTTAAAGGCGTCACTGTACATGATTTAACGGCTGCTTTAACCAAAGAACCAACGTTGGAGGATAAGGTGAAACTCCTAATTGAGATTTCATTTATTGGTTTACCGATGGCGTCAGCCATTCTGGCTGTATGTTATCCGGATGATTTTACAGTAGTTGATTACCGTGCCATAGTTTCGCTCAAGTCACTTGGTCAGGTGGTACTAAGCAATCCGTCAGAAAATTTATTAGCCTATTTGGCATACAATCAAATATGTAAAGAGAGGGCAATAGAAGTAGGGTGTTCACTGCGGAATTTTGACCGCTACTTATGGGCAAAGGTTTTTTATGAAGGAATTAATGGCTTGAAGGTTTTGGCCCATGGGGTGTGAATAAATAGTGGTTGACAAGGTAGTTGTGGTGCGCGAAGATGATTTTATGACCAAAGAAATAAAGAAGGTTCATGAACTTCCGGAAACTCAACAAAGAGCCTTGTACGCGATTTTGCAGTTAAGAAAAGATTCCTTTAATACCTCTGACGTGGTGAAGAAAATTGAATACTTCGTTGAAGGCAAGGCAGCCGGTGCTGTCCTAGGCGCACTTTACCGCAACGGCTATCTCGACAAAGTACAGGGAGGGCGGGACAAGCGGTGGATTTTATCAAAACAAGCCGAGGCTGTCCGTGATGAGATTAGACAGCAGATTTCAGATGTAAAGATGTATTGGAGTTGATTATGGGGTCGTTTGAAGCATTTATGGATCATGTCGGAAAGCTACTCGAAGATAAGCCACCATATTTTTTAATTATTTTTGTTGCCAGTGTATTGGTATTTATTTCCTTAGTTACAGGGCAACACTTCCATGAGATATGGGCACTCTTCTTATATGCTACGGCTGGAATGATATGGAGGTACTTTGAGAAAGATTTACGCAGCATACACAAGGAGATTAAGAGTGAAGTAATCGAAGATAAGGATAAACGTAAAAAAACGGATAATCGCATAGAGTGGCAGCATCGTATCATGTACCACGCGGGTAATTTTGTATTGCTTTATCTCTTTGTTAAGTACCTAAATGTATTATAGCAATTGTGACTATGAAGCTTACTGATAACGAGAAAAGAGATATTGCAAAATTTTTGGAAGCCGGAAAGCCGCTTCCGGAAAAGTATCGCTTTTTGCTTTTTGATGATGACCGAGAAGTCGAGCTGGTTTGGAACGGAAAAACAAATGAGGTAACGAATGTCGTCTTGCCTTTTCAGGTTATTGAACAAATAGACGAGCCGAGAAGTGATGGTAAATTTGGGAATCCGCAGGGTTCGCTTTTTGATATGTCGGGAAGGCAGATTTCTGGATGGACGAATAAACTTATCTGGGGAGACAATAAGCTGATTCTTTCTTCCCTCAAGAATGGACCGCTCCGCAAAGAAATAGAAGCACAAGGTGGATTGAAATTAATTTACATTGACCCGCCGTTTGATGTCGGGGCGGATTTTTCGATGGATATAAAAATCGGCGATGGCGAGGACGAAGAAAGCTTTACCAAAAAGCCGTCAGTTATAGAAGAAATCGCCTATCGTGACACTTGGGGCAAAGGCGCGGATAGTTTTATTGCGATGATTTATGAACGGTTAAAACTCATGCACGATTTGCTCGCGGAAGATGGAAGTATTTATGTACATTGCGATTGGAGAGTGAATAGTTTTATGAGAATGTGCCTAGATGAGATATTTGGAAAAGATAATTTTAGAAATGAAATTATTTGGTACTACAGACGCTATACTGCCAACAGTAATAGCTATCAAACGCTTCACGACAATATTTACTGGTTCACGAAATCCAGCAAATGGATTTTCAACGAACAGCGTGAGGCATATAGTGAGACTGCCGGAACAAAAGATTCTCATTATAAACAGGACGAAAGCGGTAAATGGTTTCGATGGCAAAAACGTGCCGGAAAAGAGGCATATAAAGTATATCTGAACGAGGGTGGTAAACGAGTTGGTGATGTATGGCCAATTCAACATATCAATGCAAGCGCCGATGAGCGTATCGATTATCCGACTCAAAAACCCACAGAACTACTTGAGAGAATCATTGAAGCTTCTTCAAACGAAGGCGACCTCATCGCTGACTTTTTCTGTGGTTCTGGCACAACGTTGGGAGTAGCAGAAAAATTAGGAAGAAAGTGGATTGGCTCTGATTTGGGGAAATTTGGGATTCATACTTCACGTAAACGACTAATCGGCGTGCAGAGAGAGCTCAAAAAGGCTGGCAAGAACTTTCGAGCATTTGAAATTTTGAATGTCGGAAGATACGAAAGAGAAAGTTTCCTTGCAACAAATGACAATTTGCGAGCGGAAGAAAAATCAAAACAAGCCGAAAGGAAAGAGAAAGAATTTGTAAAACTCATACTTTCTGCGTATAAAGCGGAGCCGGTAGGATCTTTTGTAAATGTTATCGGTAAGAAAAGAGATCGCCTTGTCGCGGTAGGACCTATCAATACTCCCGTTTCTTTAAAACTGGTGCAAGATATTGTGACAGAGTGCAAAGAGAAGGGAATCACTAAGATTGATGTTTTGGGCTTTGACTACGAGATGGGGCTTGATTTTTCGCAGTATAAGGATCAGGGCGTCGATATTGCTTTTAGAATAATTCCAAGAGAAGTATTCGACAGGAAAGCGGTAGAAAAAGGACAAGTGAAGTTTTATGATGTGGCGTTTATTGAAGCAAAGCCGATTGTGAAAGGGCGGGTGAATAAAAAGGAGCTTTCAATCAAGCTGATTGACTTTTCTGTTTTCTATAATCAAGACGACGCGGGCGAAATAGTCGAAACTTTGCGGCCGGGGGGAGTAAAAGTGATAGTAGAAAATGGACAAGTGGTGAAAATATCAAAAGACAAGAAAACCGATCTTGTCGAAAAAGAAGTTTTAACTAAAAAGTGGAGCGATTGGATTGATTATTGGGCGGTGGATTTCAATTTTGCGGATAGGAAAGAAATAATAACAATCCTAGAAAATGGGCAGGAAAAAGAAGTTTGGACTGGCGACTATATATTTGATAATGAATGGCAGAGTTTTCGTACAAAAAAGAATAGAAATCTTGAACTCACTTCCGTATCTAAGGAAGTGACTAGAGGAACTTATAAAGTTGCTGTAAAGGTAGTGGATATTTTTGGAAACGATACGACAAAAGTAATCGAGGTAAATATATGATCGATTTTACAGATCAGGCGTTTTGGAGTAGCGCTCTAGCTAACGCACTGGGCACTTTAATAGCTACAATAATTATAACCATTTTTGTGTACTGGGTAATTAAGCCATTTAAATATTGGTTGTATCGACAAAATCCAAAATTGGCTAATGTTTTACAGTGGTTATTATCCAAAATAATGCATCCCTACACGAGGTTCACTATTTTTGTTATTTCCATTGCATTCCTTTATGCCCAAAGCCCCGTGAAATGGTTGTGGCTAATAGTCTCTTTAATTGTTTTTATGAGCTTTTTTAGTAGCGATAAACGTGGTTATCGTCTATCTTCACCTTCTAGTATATTTTCTGATAATTTTACAAGCTCTAAAAATACAATTGATGCTTCTAGGTGGGATATAAAGACTGGACAACCTTCTTTGTTTTCTGATATGGGGCATCCACGACTTCAGCTCACAATGGCAAACCCCGCCCAGGCCACTAATAGCTTCCTCATAGCTAAAGATTTGGAGATTGATAGGGGGACTGTTGAATGTGATATATATCTTTCCCCGAATTCAGTTTTGAACATTGTCTTTTTCTGTGATGATAAACAAGATAATTGGCATATGGCTCGATTTGAAGGTAGAACAGCAGATTCCGATGCATTCCTTATTAAGGACGGGGGGCCGGGTGTAAACTGGAGGTTTAATAAAATTCTTGGTACGAGAACAATAGATAATCAATGGCACAGGGTGCGTGTTGAGTTTACTAGTGAAAAGGCGAAGATGTTCAAGGATGGTGACTTTTTAGGAGAGATCACAAACCCACCAATGTTTGGTAAAAGAGTTGGGATTTTTAATGAATGTGGCGAGGTTTTAATTGGAGATTTTACTATATCTAAATCATAATCATGGCTCTCCACAAAGATTTCCCCAAAGACCCATACGCGATACTAGATCCGAGCATCCGGTGGTTTCCGGCAGCTGAAGATTTACGTGAAAAGGGCTATGATAAATTGTTACCACCGCTTGTGGCAGAGCTTCGCAAGAAGGTAAAAGAATGGCGAGGTAAACAGTATGAAGGTGCGAGTGAGACATCAAAAGCACTTCTTAACTGGTGGTTTAAAGAAGAGCATGTTTTGTACGATCACGAAGGTGTTGCGTCGCATTTTAGATATTACTTTGCGCAAAGGGAAGCATTAGAAACAGTCGTCTGGTTGTACGAAGTAGCAAAGGTAAAAGATAAATATGATCTCATACGCTACAACTCCACAGGCGCATTGAGTGCCGGCATGTTTATTGAAGATTGGTTGCGTTTTGTTATAAAAATGGCAACTGGTGCCGGCAAGACAAAGGTTATGAGTCTGGTGATTACTTGGGCATATTTTCATAAGAAATACGAGCAGGACTCTCAGTTGGCTAAGAACTTCCTTTTGATAACGCCGAATGTAATTGTCTTCGAAAGAATCAAGAATGATTTTGAAGGCTTAAAGATATTTTTTAGTGATCCAGTTTTGCCGGATAATGGATATCAAGGTCAAAATTGGCAGGATGATTTTCAAGTCACGCTACATCTACAAGATAACTTGAGGAATGTGTCTGACACAGGCAATATATTTTTGACGAATATACACAGAGTATTTGAAGGCGATGTCAGAGAGCCGAGGCTGGATGATGAAGATACGTCCGCATACTTTTTGGGTCATGAGCCCGTGACAAAAACTAATGATTCGACTGTTGATCTCGGTATGATCGTAAGAGATATTGATGAGCTGATTGTTATTAATGATGAGGCACATCACATCCATGACGAGAAGATGGCGTGGTTTAAGTCCATCCTGGATATTGATAACAGGTTAAAACAAAAAGGATCGGGCTTAGCTTTACAGTTAGATGTTACGGCAACGCCAAAGAAAAATGATGGTTCAATCTTTGTGCAAACAATTTCTGACTATCCATTAGTAGAGGCCATTCATCAGAGAATTGTAAAAAATCCAGTTGTGCCAGATGCGGCCAGTCGCGGAAAACTCAAAGAAAATCAAAGCCCGTTGTTTAGTGAAAAATACCGAGATTACATCAATCTGGGTATCGAAGAGTGGCGCAAAACGTATGAGACGCTTAAGCCTATAGGCAAAAAATCAATTCTTTTCATCATGACGGATGATACCAAGAATTGTGATGAAGTGGCTCAATACATTGAAACCAGCTTTGCGGATTTAAAGGATGCCGTTTTAACCATTCATACTAATAAGAGTGGTGAAATTTCTGAAACTGTTAGCGGTAAGAATAAGGAGGAGTTGGATATATTGAGGAAGTTAGCCAACAACATAGATAGTTGGGAAAGTCCATATAAAGTAATTATTTCTGTCATGATGTTAAAAGAAGGTTGGGATGTGAAGAATGTCACGACCATTGTGGGTTTAAGACCATACGCCGCTGAATCAAAAATCTTACCAGAACAAACATTAGGCCGAGGTTTAAGAAGAATGTTTTTTGGAGACGATACTGTTGAAGAATATGTGAGCGTGGTCGGCACGCCAGCATTTATGGATTTCGTTGAATCAATAAAGGGTGAAGGTGTGATTTTGGAAAAGAAAGCAATGGGCGTTGGCGCAAAGCCAATCGCGCCTATGGTTATTGAAGTGGACAAAGATAATCCTAAGAAGGATATATCCAAGCTGGATATTGAGCTACCAGTAATGTCACCCAGAATACAACGGGAGTATAAAAATCTAGCCGAACTGAATGTTGCTACTTTTGGTAATGCCAAAGTCAAAGTAAAGTCGTTTTCTGATGAGGAAAAAAGAGAGATTGTGTTTAAAGATGTCGTGGATGAAGTAACTCATCATACAACCATATTGAGTGGAGATATTGAACCTGACTATCAAAGTGTCATCGGCTTTTTCGCGCAAGCAATTATGCGAGAACTGCGCTTGTTTGGTTGCTACGACATTCTATTTGGCAAAGTAAAGGAATTTGTACAGAATAACATGTTTGATGAGCCGGTGGAGTTGTCGGATCTGAATACTTTGAGAAATCTGTCGGAAGTTGAATATATTCACCTCATTAAGGACTCATTCAAGCAGGCAATAAACGACCTGACGGTTCAGGACATGGGTGATACTCAAATAAAGAACTATATCAAGATCAGTGATGCACGACCGTTTGTGGTGAATGATAAGTCTTATCTAATTCCTAAAAAGTCAGTGTTTAATAAGATTGTTGGTGATAGCGATTATGAACTGACGTTCTCCGACTTTATTGAAAATTGTGATGATGTAATTTCCTTCTCAAAAAATTTCCAGAATAAAGAGGCCAGTGCGCTACGGATCGAGTATAAAAATTCACAGGGCTTTATCGCCACCTATTACCCCGATTTCTTTGTAAAAACTGACGATAGGACGGTTTATATAGTTGAGACAAAAGGGCGTGAAGAGGAAGATGATAAACTGAAATTTGAACGACTACAAAATTGGTGTGAAGACGTGAATAACAGACAAACCAGGATGGTTTATAAAGCTTTGTATATAAAGCAGGAGGAATGGCAAAAGGACAGGCTCAAAAATTTTGATGAAGTTGTTAGGTTGTTTTCCAAATAACACACATGATTGCCTATAGTGGAAAAATCCAAAAGGCTATTCGTTTTGCCATAACGGCTCATGATGGACAGACACGCAAAGGTAAGGATATTCCCTATATTACACATCCGCTAACAGTTGCATTAATTCTTTCGCAAGTTGGTGCCAGTGAAGACGTAATAGTCGCCGGTATTCTTCATGATGTTGTGGAGGATAGTGATGTTGAGCTGGATGATGTACAAGAACAATTTGGTGAACCGGTTGCGGATTTGGTTAAGGCAGTGACAGAAGAAGATAAAGGTCTGCCGTGGGAGACGCGCAAGCGTATTGCGCTTGGCCATATAAAAGATATGAATCATGATGCTTTGCTGCTTAAATCAGCTGATGTGCTGCACAATCTGTTGGAGCTTGTTCATGATGGGGAGGAACAAGGTGATGTGGTGTTTGAAAAATTCAACGCGCCGAAGGAAGAGAAGTTAGCTCAGCAGCAAAAGTTAGTAAAAGCTCTTGAGTCGGCTTGGCCGGAAAATCCTCTGCTGCCAGAGATAAGAGAAGGGGTTAAGAGACTCACTGGGTTTGTTAACTAAGTCGCCATGTCTGACCTGTCAAGCATTGAAAAGCTAAAATTTGAGAAGCTATTTGGGATGAATAGTGGATATGTTATCGATTTTAGTAATCGAACTTTTGAGCAATTTGTTCTTGAACATACGGGAGTAGAAATCTACGACGAGAAATATAACTATGGGAGTGGATCAAAGGCTAACCGATTACGGGCATTCTGGGATAAAGAGCCAAACTTTTTGGTCGCAAAATTTCTTGAACAACTATTGAATTATTGGGCATCTACAAACAAAATAAATAGGTTGGTTCCAGAGTCGAATCCAAAGGCTGAATATTATGATGCCTGTCTTAAAATTTTAGAGCGCTTGAAAAAAGATAGTCCTATAGAAAATATTGATGTAATTATGCCTAACTCAGATGATGAAACATTTTCGTTGTTGGCAAAATCAATTAGAGAGAGCATCGAAAATAATGAGCCTGCGGGCGCACTGGATCGTTTACACACGTTCGTTGTTAAGCATATTAGAGAGCTTAGTGAAAAGCATTCCATTTCCTATGACAAAAAAGTCCCATTACATAGCTTGTTTGGTGGATATGTAAAATTTTTGAAAGAAAACAATCTGATTGAGTCGGAAATGACAGAGAGAATTTTGAAGTCATCTATTTCAGTCCTTGAAGCATTTAATGGCGTACGCAATAACCAAAGTTTTGCTCATGATAATCCGATCCTAAATGATAACGAGAGCGTTCTCATTTTTAATAATATTTCGAATACTATCCGTTTTATAAACGCAATCGAAAAGAAAATAGCCGATCAGTGTGCAAGGGGAGATGATCGAGAAGTTGAGTGGACAGATATTCCTTTTAGCGATGAAGAAGTTGAAGCTGCCGGAGATGAGTGGATTCAAATGGAAGTTGACCGTATAAGAGGAAAATAAGTTATTGTTATGCGTCGGAAAATCAAAATTCCTAAAGTTACTTTCCATTTTGAAGATACTCCTGAAGCTAAGGCTAGTTTGCAACCGGCATATAATCGGATATTTGATTTAGTGCGGCAAGAAATAATCCACAAACGGCAGAAGAAGCAAAAGAACGAAAACAATCAAAATAAATAGAAGTAGTACTTATTAAGTAGTACGCTAATAGTAAATGGATGATTCAAGATTCAGCCGAAATATTGGACTTATCTCTCCTACTGAACAGGAAAGATTGTCGCAGGCTACCGTAGTAATTGCTGGTACAGGCACTGACGGAGGTCTTTTAGCTGAGCGTTTGGTACTGGTATTCGTACGATGTAGCCTTGTTGATCCAGATATATGTGTTTTTATAAACGATTTTTAGTATATTTAATACATGGATAAAATTAAGCCATGGGGTAAGTCCTTGGCCATTGATCTGGCTGGGTGTGACCATGACAAATTAATTAGCCCTGAAGGACTAAAACGATTCGTAGTCGAAGTCGTTACCGTAGTTGATATGGTTGCTCAAGGAGAATGTTACGTTGAGCGATTTGGGCAAGGTGACCTTGAGGGGTACTCTGCCATGCAATTTATTGAAACCTCCTCCGTGACGGTTCATTTAGACGAGGTCGGCAATCGAGCTTTTATTGATATACTCAGCTGTAAAGATTTTGATGCTAATAAAGCCGAAGAATTCTCAAAAACTTATTTTCAAGCACAGAGTGTCAAATCGACGATAGTAGAGCGAGGGTAGGCATTTTTTACCACAACGGCCATTGACACTTCAATGGGACTCATGTATTGTGCGGAGTCAGTTCGTTCTTTCTTATTTGGCACCAAAAACGGGAGATCTACCATGGATATGCCTCGATGGGCATTCTATCTTCTGGCAATCTCGGCGGGGCTTGTAGGAGGTATTGGTGATGCGCTTTTGAACCAGTGGGCTAAGCATGGTGGGAAATGGTGGTTGATCGCAAGCGGCTATCTGTCTTGGGTAGTAGCCCTCACCCTCTTTCTACTCATGTTGAAAAAGGGTCCCCTGGCTCACTGCGTGATTCTTTTCTTGCTCTCAAACTGCATTTTCATCATTGCGGTGAGCAATCTTGTATTCCATGAGGATATTTCTGCTCAGAAGTGGGCGGGTATCATTTTGGCCATCGTCGCCATTGTGATCATGGAGTCGGGATGATCAAAGCGAGAGTCAACCTGAGCGGTTCGCATTCGAGCCCTCAGGTTTTTTCATAACATGTGTTTATGACTGTAGTCCTAAGTGTTACCCTTAAATAATGGCAATGATTCCTGAATTTCCTACGTTTAAGAAACTTGAAATTACCGATAAGAAAGTTATCGAGGATTTTACAAAACAATATCCTCCTTATTCTGATTATAATTTTACAAGCCTGTGGAGTTGGGACACGAAGGGTGAAGCTTGTTTTTCATTTCTTAATAAGAACTTAGTTATTAAGTTTAATGATTATATTACGGGCGAGCCTTTTTATTCATTTTTAGGGGGGCACGATGTTAACAGCACAATTGAGAGTTTGATAGCTTTTGTAATAAGTGAGGGGCGTCTTCCATCACTAATGCTTATACCAGAAGATTCTATTAAAGGAGTTAAAATTAATCCTTTCACCGTTAGCGAAGATCCAGGTAATTTTGATTACATCTACGATTTGGAAAAGTTGCGAGAGTACAAAGGCAGTAGCTATGAGCAGCAGCGTAACATGAAGAATCGCTTTACTCGGAAATATAAAAACATTGAAGTAGTAGCTCTTGATTTAACCAAGGTAAGCGATCGGGAAATAGTTCAAGAATTAAATCAGCAGTGGGAAAAAAATAAAGGCTATCGACTGGATAATGAAGAAGATGCTATGGCCCGCTTGTTATTCCCCACGAACAGTTTTCAATTAATCAGTATAGGCGTACTGGTAGATAAGTCACCGGTAGCATTTTCTATCAATGAAGTGCTTACTAGTAGGTATGCAATATCTCATTTTGTAAAAGCTAATATCAACTTTTCTGGAGTTTATTCCTACTTAATGCAAGCGACTGCTGATGCTTTAATATCACGGGGTTGTGCACTGCTGAATTACGAGCAAGATCTAGGGGTTTCAGGGTTAAGGTATTCTAAAACCGCCTTTAGGCCAGTATGTTTTTTGAGGAAATATGTAATTAGCAGTATCTCTACTGATTAAAATTAACAAAAAGTGACATTATAAGCATTCCAGTGCTATTATTTTAGTATGTGGAAGGGTTTTTCTGAAACGATTCAAGGAAGCTGGATAGCCCGTTTTATTCTGAGTGTGTTTATTGTCTTATCTTTATGGTGGGTCACCATCTACTGGAGAGACTTAACAAGTGGTTTTGAGAATAATGCCTTTACTTTGATTTATCCTTGGATTTCGTTAATTGGAGGCGTAGTTGGTTTATTGATCTCGAATAAATGGGGGGGGTTAAAGAGTATTATTGGTCGTTCATTATTTGTTCTCTCTTTAGGATTACTTGCACAAACGTTCGGTCAAGCAGCATACGCTTATTATATATATGTTTTAGGAATAGAAGTTCCGTACCCTTCTATGGGAGATGTTGGGTATTTTGGCAGCGTCATTTTCTATCTATATGGTGTGCTACTCCTTGCGCGAGTTCTGAGAGTTAATTTTTCGTTGCGATCCTTAGTGGGACAGGCGCAAGCGATTATTATCCCTCTTATTCTATTAGGTCTTTCCTATATCTTATTTTTGCGAGGATATGAATTTGACTGGAGCCAACCCCTGAAAGTATTTCTTGATTTAGGTTATCCCTTTGGGCAAGCAATATACGTTTCAATTGCAACCATTGCTTTTCTGGCGTCAAGAAAGGCACTCGGTGGAATGATGAGAGAACCAATGTCTTTTTTGTTAGTTGCTCTGATAGTCCAATATTTTTCTGATTTTATATTCTTGTATGAAGCCAGCAATGAACAGTGGTATGTGGGCGGGGTAAATGACTACATGTATTTTGTCTCATATTGCTTGATGGCTATAGGGTTGATTCAGTTGGGGGTTACGTTTAAGAAGATTGATGAAAGTTAGACTATGGATATTAAAGACCGAGTTGCAACTCAAATCATTAAAGAACAGGAACTCATTATTGGTCCTATAGCTTGGAAAGAAGCTGGAAAAGTTCCCGGTTTACGACTTGATTCAACTGCGCACATGGTCTATGTAGAAGGTGATGTGAAAGCAGTTCTTGAATCACTTGTTGGACGCTACGAACGACTTTTTGGTCAGTTGTCTCGCGATGTATGTCGAGACGCTGTCCGTCCTTATATTGCAAAAATTCCTGAAGACCAGTTGCCAACTGCTCTTCGATAGCTAGAGGGCGTATGAATTGGTAACTGCTCTCTATGACAGCATCCGAAGATCAGGACAAGACTGAAGGTACCTCAGAAGATGTTCAAGAGGTTAATCGCGAGCTATACAAACGCAATGCGGAATTGGCAGTGCGTATTAAGACGCTTGACCTACTGAGAAAACTAGATGAAATATCGCTCTCTGCTCTTGGCATGGACAATATGGCAAGAGAGATTGTGTTAGCTATTGCTGTTGAATTTAGTTACGAGATAGTATCAGTAGCCATCGTTGACGAGAAAACTAACACATTGAAATGGTTGGCTCTAGCTTCTTCTGAGCCCGAGCTAGCTGCTACGCTAAATGACTTTGCACCGCGCACTCTTCAAGCACCAGTAACGAGTTCTCTTGCTTCAGTTCATATCCTTTCAGGAGCACAACGGGAGCCTGTCTTTGTTAAAGCAATCGACGGTGTTTTTCCAAGTGAATTAACGCAACAGCTTAAGGATTCAGATGCCGAAAGTGTAATGGGTAGAATACAGAGCTCCGTCATATATCCACTCTTCTTTGAACAGAAGGCCTTAGGCGAACTTACATTCAGCTCTGATCGAAATCTTCATGAATTAAGTAAATACGAACATGAATCGATTGAGGGCGTGGTCAGTCTCACTTCGCTAGCTATGTATAAGGCAAAAATTTATGAAGATTTGCAGCGCACCACTAGACAGTTAAGTAGCGCTAATAAGCATCTGAAGGAATTAATGGATATCAAGACCGAATTCTTGCATATAGCGTCTCATCAATTACGGACTCCTCTTACTAGCCTGCGTGGATTATTGGAAATGCAGGCTAAAGGAGAATTTGACAAGCTTCCCACCGAAGAGCGCCGAGAGCTGCAACAAAACATGTTCAGTGGTGCTACTCAACTCAACAGTATTGTTAATGATCTGCTTGATGCAATGGAGCTGGAAGGAGGCAGCCTTAACTTTAAGATAGAATCAGTCCAAGTTGAAACTATTATTGATGAAGCAGTAAATACTCTGAAACTGAGTTACGACAAAAAAGGATTATCCTTGGTGTTTAATACGCCTGACCAGCCGTTGCCAAAGGTAGAAGCTGATCCAGCATATTTACGCCAGGTGTTTCTGAACATTATTGATAACGCTGAAAAATACACCGAGAAAGGCGGCGTGACCGTAAAAGCTACTCTCATGGGCAATGAAATCGAAGTCGCCATTACGGATACGGGTATGGGCGTTGATCCGGTAGAAATACCGAAACTATTTGGCAAATTTGTACGTGGGCAACGGTCAGAACGAATGTTTACCGATGGCAGCGGTTTAGGCCTCTTCATTATCAAAAAGATTGTCGAAGAACATAACGGACGTGTTATGCTGGAGAGTGAGGGGGTTGGCAAAGGAACCACGGTTAGGGTAACCCTTCCTTTACAGCAACCTCGTTAGCCGTAATCCTATGCCTGAAATCACAGATTCTAAAATACTGATGATAGAAGATAACAAGCAGCATCGCTTCATGTATGATTTTCAGTTTAAACAGTTGGGGTATAACAATTTCAAAGCAGTGGCTACAGCTCAGGAAGGAATAGATACTGTAAAGAAAGAGCATCCTGATGTCGTATTGCTCGATCTTATTTTAGAGGGAACATTAGATCTCGACGGCCTAGAGGTTTTGAAGAAAATTAAAGGAGATCCCGAAACTGCAAAAATTCCGGTAATTATCCTGTCTAATAAACGGGAAAGAGATATGGCGGAGGAAGTAAAACGGCTAGGAGCAGCTGACTATATTTTGAAAGCAAAATTTCTGCCTCGAGAAATTGTTGAGCGTGTTCATCAGTTCCTTAGTAATCAGACCTCTTAATATTCATAATTTTTAAACTAATACCAATGACTGATTCCAAAAGTGTAGCAAAAAGGAAGATCCTTATGATTGATGACGATCCGATGTTGCTTAAGCTGTATGAGATGACAGCTCGTACCCATGAGGAAATTACTTTTCTTACTGCTATAAACACAGTCGAGGGCGATAAAATTGCCCGAGAGCAAAAACCTGATGTGATCCTGCTTGACCTTATCCTTGGCAAAGAACCAAACACACCTGTTACCGAAGTTGATAAGAACCACGGGTTCAACTTTTTGATTATGTTGAAGGGTGATCCGGAGATAAGAGATATTCCAGTTATTATTTTCTCCAACTTAGACACTAAGCAGGATCATGACCGGGCAAGAGACTTACAGGCGGCTGACTATATCGTCAAAGCAAAAACTACTCCCGAGGATGTATTTACAGTTGCGAAGGGAGTTATAGATATCGCTGGTGCAGAGAAAAAGATTAGAGACTTACAAGAAAAAAGTTCTCAGTAATTCTCTCTGCCTAAGGAAGGTGTGCTAAAAAGAGTTAATCTAAGGCTACCGAACTAACTTTCCCAATTTTCAATTTTGTACACCGCCATTGTTATGGCGCATACTGGCTGGTCTTCACATTTGATACCTGTAAATTCATATTCAATTGGGCCAAAGTCCATTTTACGGCTTGTAATCATAAACTTTAGAGTGGCTTGAATGGCATTGTGGACAGTCTCCTTACTGCCTCCATGATGCTCAACAAACATTCCTCGCCCACTCTGATCTTGTACCCAACCCAGGCTAGCCCAAGCTTCCTGTCCTAGCTCAGAGGTATCTTGACGCGACATCACAACATAAATTCGCTGACCCCAGGACTTAAGTAAAAGAGGGTTTTGAGCACGTACTATCACACTGCCGGGGGGAATAAAGCAAGAAAGATAAATCATATTATGGTTTGATTCACTGGCTGCCATAACTGCCGCATCAAACGCAGCTAATGGAGTAGAGCCAGTTCCCGTGCCGGATGTGACATAGATATGCATATGGTAATCTTTGGGACTATATCAGGTTTTATATAGTATGCCAATATTGCCAAATTCCACATTCTATGCAAGTTTTAGCCTTATGGACGATATTTTATTAAGTGACAGGAATATTGATTTAAGATCCGAAACAACATATCAGGATCATCTTCTGTCCAGCGTATGGTCATTGGTGAAAGCAGCCCACGAAAATTCTAGTTATTATCAACAGATCTGGAAAGGAATATGGGATGCGGGTTCGGCTAGTTGGGATGATTTCTTCAAACTTAAACCAGCTGACAAGTCACTATTGGAAAACAATAACGTGTCTATTAAGCGGAATAATATCGCTTATTATTTTTTGACTGGAGACACTACCGAAAAGCCAAAAGTTATTCCAGTAACCAAGAAAGAATGGCGTGACCGAAATGAATATCGCGCGAATTGTTACCGGCTTGCTAATATTACGAAGTTTGACAGTGTGTGGATTGCATTACCGTTTGGCCCCTGGGCTGCTGGCCATTCTTCCCAGCATGCTTTTCATATTTTAGAGTCCAATGTTCTCCCCGCTGGTCTTAGCAATGACCAATATGTCATGCGGTATATATGGAATCAGGCTAAACAAATGAATATTAATGTAATAGCCACAACACCTAGTATTCTGAAGTTTATCGAAAGTTCGATTGAGGAAGATAGTCTAATACCGATTGAGAAGGTCATAATTTCAGGAGATCGCGTTTCAGACGAGCTAAGGGGTTACTATAAAGACAAGTACAATATTGATCTCCTGGCATCATATGGGTCAAGCGAGTGTTTTGTTGGTATGGAGTGTCAGTATCAATGTGGCTACCATTTTGACCCTAACCAAATATTGGTGGAAGTGGTTGAACCTCAAAATTATTTACCAACCGAGTTGGAGGGTTCCATTTTATTAACAAATTTAACCTCGGAAGCAATTCCTCTTATTCGGTATAAGGTTGGAGATCGTGGCAAGGTTCACTACCAGAAATGTAGATGCGGAAGTGATTGGCCAAGACTACAGTGGACTGGTAGAGACAGTGACTACTACGAAATATCAGGAGGAGTGAATCTCCATACGTATCAAGTAGAACAAGCTTTGGACAGACTCAAGCTCAAAATTCAAAAGTGTGATGTTGTGATCAAAGACGATAATGGCGGCAAAGATCTGATAGAATTTACTGTTTTCTTTAATGAAAAAGATGTATCAACACAAAGGCAGAAAAAACTTTTAACTAAAGAGATAATCCAAGCTATCAGGACGTTATCGTTGGATTTCAATGATGTCATGTTTGAAGGATATGCAAACGTAGCGATTATTATCCAAGCAATGAATAAGGATGCTCCACCGCAAGAGAAAAAAGTCGAAATTCGTGATCTAAGAAAATTTAGAAGCTCGGGAGTATGAATCAGATTTTAAACGAAATTGAAAATAAGGCGAGAGAGCGGGTTTTGGGCAAGAACTTCACGACTCTTTTACGGTCTTTGCCTTTCATGCGCGAGGCTGTGCTTGAAACAAAAATTAATGAATTACTTTTCAGATTTGAGAATGACTTACGCGTATATTTTACGAGTGGCACAACCAAGAAGCCTAAAGCACTTTATTCCAACTCAAGCGATATTCGAAATACTGCTGATTACATTAAATGGTTTTGTGAAGTGGAAGGAATTGCTGGGGGCGAAACAGTGGCAGTTCTGATGGATCACTCTTTCTGGGCTGTTGGACCGCTTACGTGCCTTGGTCATATTGCAGCTGGTAACTCTGTAATACCGATAGATTTAAGGTCTAAAGAAGCAATTGCTGAAGTGTTGGATGCTACTGCTCCAACAGTGATCTCCACACTGCCCTCAAAGCTTGAAGAATATGCCGACATATTATCTAAGATGAACTTCAAAATTCTAGAGACTACAGGTGAACCCATGACCGAAAAACAAAGAGCGAAGTTAGAGAAAATATATCATGCAGAGATATTTGATGCTTATGGTCTGACAGAAGGAGTAATTGGCGTGGAATGCAAAAACCATAATGGCTATCACTATCGCGAGGATAAAGTCTATTTGGAAATCAAGTCTCTGAAAAGTGACAAACTGATTCCTGATGGAAGCTTTGGCGAGATCGTGATGACTAATTTAATGTGTCAGGCACAGCCTGTTATTCGGTATTGCACTGGCGATGCCGGAAAAATTCTGCGAGATAAATGTTCCTGTGGTTTAACGGATCCTCGCTTAATTCTACGTGGCCGGGTTGGCAAAACCCATTATCTGATAGATGGGGTAAAAATCAGACAAGAAAACATGCAAGGAATTCTGCAAGAAGTCTTAGGGCATGTCCTGCCATACAAGATAAAGGTGAGTATTAAGGAAGGAGTTGCTTATATCGACCTTAATATTGATCAGATATCAGCCTCTCAATCAAGAAAAATAATCGAGAAAGTTTCCGAGACTAATTATGATGTGTTTAATTTGGTTAGAACGAACCAACTGAAATTTATTGTACGAACACAACATTTATGAAAAAGGCAGCAGAAGAATATGTTTTTCTTTGGAGAGAAAGTTATATCGACTTTCTCTGGACAGAAAACGTGGTTGCTCCAACGTATTTTCAAAAAGAAGGAGTGCTAGTGTACGAACATACCCAACTCAGCGCCTATGCTACTCCTCAAGAGATCGATACGATAAGAAAGGTTGGCGAGTCTCTATTCGTCCAAGATAAATATGTTGATGTTGAGAAAAATCTTTTGGATATCGCCAAAGAAACAGAGGCGAAAAGGAAACATTATTCAAAACAAGCACTCAAAAAAACAAGCAATAGCGCCCTATTAGCTTTATATCAAGAACTGTTCAACTTAATGAAGCGATTCTTGTATTCCTATCGCTATACAGAACCGCATTATCTGGACTTACTTGAGAAGAAAGTAGACCAATTCTTAGATAAGCAGGAGAAGAACAAGGAGAAAAAGGAGTATCTAAAAGCTCAGCTATTAGTGGGGGGTGAAGTGCGTATGACGCTTGATCAGGAGATTCAGCACATAATCCAACTTCTAGGTGAGATATCAAAGAAGCGATTTGAAGCAAAACGAGACAGTTTAATCACATCTCGTTACGCTGATGCTCTGCTGGAAGAAACAGCCCGAAGATCCTATCTGGCGATGACCCAAGTTTCGAGTCTTAACTACCGAGAACTTAAAGATCTACTCTTAAATAATACAAAGCCTGATATCAACACTGTAAATGAGCGTAAGGACTCCTTTGCTTTCCACGTCAAAGGTACTGAAGTTAATGAAATTATTGGTAGGCAATTTACTGATTTTAGAAACTCCTTTTTACCCAGCCAAGCTGAACATATGATTATAGGCTCGACCGCTTATCCTGGAAAAGTTATCGGCAAAGCCGTGGTGTTGCCCTCTATTGCTACTCCTGAGGAATATGGAAAATTTATAGAGGACTTTGAGAAGGGCAGTATATTAGTGGCTCCTATGACATCACCAGACCTAGTCCCAGTATTTAAAGATGTAGCAGCTATCGTTACGGATGAAGGCGGCATAACTTCTCACGCAGCCTTAATTGCTCGAGAAATGAAGATACCGTGCATTGTTGGAACATCCTATGCAACGAAGATCTTGAAAACTGGCATGCAATTGCTGGTTGATGCTACTAATGCAAAGGTTTCGATTATCTAATTGGCAATGTGATATGGCAAAAGTAACTATACCATTAGCGCAGGCACATAAATTCGACGTAAAGAAGATAGGTGGCAAAGCCTTGAACCTAGGAACGTTAGTAACTAACCATATCGATGTTCCGAATGGATTTGTCGTTCTTTCCACAGTTTTGAGTGATATCAGAACCTCAAATGGATTAGATAGAAAAATACATCGCCATCTTACCGAGCTACGAGATTCAAAAATGAAAAATGTAGATTACGTGTCTCAAAATTTACGAGAACTTGTGGAAGAATTGGAAATTTCTCATCATGGTGAGGAAGAAATTAATGCCGCTTTTCAAGAACTTGATGCTAACTATGTAGCTGTACGATCCTCAGCGACCTCCGAGGATCAAGAATCTCACTCGTGGGCAGGAGAATTCGATACCTACACCTTTATCAATGCAAGTGGTCTCATGCAGCATATTAAGAAATGTTGGGCATCTCTCTACACCCCCCGAGCGTTGATGTACGCGTATAAACATAATTTGCCTTTTGCCAGTGATATGGCCGTGATTGTTCAGCAAATGATCAATAGTGAAGTATCTGGGGTATGTTTTACGAAAGATCCAGGTAGTCATGATTCCAATCTGATTGTTATTGAAGCCATCTGGGGACTTGGTGAACTTTTAGTTCATGGTGATGTAACACCAGATAGATATTGGATCGACAAGAGAAAAGGAATAATTATCGATATCGAGGAAGGTTCTCAAAATAAAAAACTCATTAGTTACAAAGGGAAGAAACTACAAAAGAATATAGATAAAGAAGAACAGAAGAATCAAAAACTCACGGGAGAAGCGATTATGATTGTTGCTAAAACGGCATCAAGAATTGAAAAGGTCATGCAAGCTCCTCAGGACATTGAATGGTCCTTTTCTGATAAGAACCTCTACATATTCCAGACACGACCAATTACTGGAGCTAACCCTCATTCTAGCTACTAGCAATGTTATTACGGCAAGAATGGGCTGAAGATGCCTACTGTACAAATGAGATAATCCGCCATCGGGTTAAAGAAGTTATAGTGCAAGAGCAGACACCTTTTCAGAAGATAGAGATTTATGATCTCTTTGATTATGGATTGTGCTTATTTATCGATGGTATACCACAGAGCGCGGTTAAAGATGAATGGATATACCATGAATGTCTGGTACATCCTGCAATGGTTTGTAGCCAGCGCACAGACCATTTTCGTATATTGGTATTAGGTGCTGGCGAGGGCGCTTCTTTGCGAGAGTTACTAAAGTACGAATTTATCAAAAATATTGATGCTATTGATGTTGATCGTCAGGCAGTTCAGCTATTTCAAAATCATCTTAAGGAAATGCATCACAATTCGTATAACCACCCGAAAGTGCATTTACAATTTAAAAACGCAGGCGATTTCCTTAAAGGAACAGACAATCAATACGATGTGATAATTTCAGATATTACTGATGTCAACTTTTTCAATCTTGGCGCGGTGGAAGCTCACAAACAAGCTGATTTTTATGAACTAATTAAAAGAAGGTTAAAATCGAACGGCATATTGGCTATGCACTCTTCCGAGCTAACCGAAATACACTACCACAAGCATTTAGCCATGAGTAAACTCATGCAAAATATTTTTACTAAGGTCTTTTCTTATCGGGCGTATATACCATTCTTTGAGTGTTCTTGGGGATTCTTGCTTGCCACTAACAATCAGCACTTGAATCCCGTAGATATGACTGAAGGGCAATTTAAAAAACTCATGAATTCCAAGATGGATCTAAAATTCATCACTCCACGGAATCTCCGATCCATTTTCACTGTCCCAAATTTCCAAAATAAAAGCTTAGAATCAGCCAGCTATGTTAGAGATCTTTTCTAAGAGAAGAAATAATCAAAATCGCGGATATCATACCCTGATTGAGATCTTTTTGGGGGACTATCCAGAGGAACTATACTATTCACCAACATTCGGGCAGAAAATCGATAATGTTGTTCACCGTGCACAACTTAGTGTTATCAAAAAAGAATTTCATGAGTTTAAAGGATTTGGATTGACTGGTTTTTATCTGCTTTCAGAATCTCACCTTGCCTTTCATACGTGGCCGGAGGAGAAATATATCGCCATTGACCTTTTTACATGCAGTACATGGGCAAAAACAAAAGTTGCGATTGATACCATTAAAAGAGAGTTTTCGACGTATGATCTCAGAAAATTTAAGGTCAAAATAATTCGGCGTGGTTTCGTGTTTGAAAAGAATGTATAATTTGCTATTCCCATATGATTTATAAAAGGATGTTTGACTACGAGAAGAAATTTCTTGAATTTGAAGACTTAGAACGGCTGGAATGGATGGACTATGATACACGCGTATTTAAAATGCCCATAATCTTTAAACGCGCCATTGACTTGGTATTTGAATACCACAGGCTAACGTATTCTGACTTTGGTGGCATTAAACGCCTGAGAGAATTGGTGATTGAGTATGAAAAGTATCTAGCTCGAAGCAACATAAGCGATCAACCTTTTTCGTTTATTGGAAGCGGGGTTAGCAATCTTATATATCCTGTGCTTCAAGCAGTGTTTAACTTAGACGATAATAAGCGAGAAGTTATATTGTTTTCGCCGGAGTACCCCATATTTCATTCCGTGGTTGAAAGTGCGAAAGGAGTACCTACTATAATCCATTCTTTACGTGATAATGATTATTTGCCGACAGTTGAGCAGCTAGAGAATGCTGTGAATGGAAGAACGGCGGCCGTCCTTTTCTCTAATCCCAATAACCCAACAGGTAAATCATTCTCTCGTGAATGGGTTGCTGAATTAGTAAAGCTATCGCATCGCTATGATTTTTTCATATTGTCTGATGAAATCTATATTGATTCTCTGTATAGTGATAAACAACCAATCCATATCGCTGAGGTCAATGGGAGCTATAAAAACTATGTAAAGTTTTTTGGTCCGTCTAAAGATAGACCAGGGATGACTGGAATTCGTTGCGGTTACTGTGTGGGTGACAAGAGACTGCTCCCCAGCATTGAAAGAATTCAAATGGTCAGAAATATTTCTAATGGCATTATCTCAGACTATCTACTTCTTCTCGATATTGCATTACGCTACAAGGAAATTTCAGGAACCAAACACGCTGATCTGAAGTATTATTCAGAGCAAGAAATTGCAGACTATGCGGAAACAATTTTGCATAATAGAAACCTACAAGAACGGTACAACAAACGTATAGTTACTAAACTAAAGAGTCACCCGAAAATAAAAGACGTCATTCCTCCCGACGGCGGTAATAGCGTTTTCTTTCGCTACTACAAAGATCTTCCCGCATCAGATTTTGTAAAGGAATATATGAACAAAGGCTTAGCCAGTTATCCTAGTGAGGCATTTATGCTTGATCCTATGATTGAAGGCTCTTGGACACGGATTTGTGTTACAAGAGATATTGATTTACTGGAGAGAGCAATTGGAAAAATTTGATCTGGTAAATTTAAGCGTCTCGAACTAATCAAAATATGATTGGAGGGTACCTCTTCGTCTTATGTCTACTGTGGCGCAATGAAATGAGCCACCAAATGTATTAAAATTACGGAAACTACAAAGGATTACCTTAAATCCCCACTGTTTGAGGGAACTTATTAATGGTAGTTCGTTTTTCTCCACAATCACTCTTTTCTCATCAAGCATTAAAACATTAATGCTGATCCATTTACTTGTAAAGTAAAGCAGTTGTTCATCTGGGATAGCTGGTCGAGGCGCAGGCAAAATATCCCAGCCTTTAAACATGGGAGGGATTTCCTTTACTCTATCGGGATTGATGAGAAGTTTACCAGGGGCCAATGGCATAATAGTTGCATCAATATGCATGGGATGCTGGTCTTCAAACTGCAATGTATGAATCCTGTATGTGCTCCCTAAGTGTCTTTGTAACCATTCAATACCTAACCGATTGGTAACATTGCTTTGTTGCACAAAGACATCTTTTCCGCACCGTAGAAAATCGGCCGCATCAAAGACAGGTTCGTGTTCAGTGATTGCGTATTCTAACTTATCCTGGTTAGGGTCTTTACCGTAGTCATAATTATAAAGCCTGTCACTCAGCAAGGGCTTAGGTCCCGCACTCCACTTTGCTCCCTTCTCAAAGTAATCCTTTAGAAGAGAGCGGTAGGCTACAATCTCAAAGTATCTGGATCTCCACGCCATAGGAGATTCGATTATTTCATTACCTATCACTAGTAATATGTCTCTCGGCATCGCCGCATAGAAGCCACCTTGAGCAGTCCATTCCGGAGAAGAATATGGCTTATTAAAGTAAGTTGAATCAGGCCGGCGAACAGTAACTCCTTCTGATTCTAGTATGTGGCAGAAATCATCTAGTTCTTTTTTAGCTGCAGATATTTGACTCTCCGGGAATAATTTTCCGCCATTTTGGCGAAATAGGTTTTGGTGCTCTTTTGGCATAGTTGCTTCAAGGGTCACATGCCATTCAGGTATGGTGGATCCCTCAATAACGCCAACAATAACCTCCTCCAAGGGGTCCCATTCATTAAAAGAATTCACAATGGGTGGGGTATCGTTCATTTTTTGAAACTACCTTATTAGCTGCCATTAGGCTAGTGAAAAGCGAATTATTTGAAAAATAGTGATTACTGCCATAGTATGACGAACGTGATTCCTCAATTTCCAAATTTCAAAAAAATAGAGCTCGCAGACCGGTCTGCGATTGAATCCTTTACGCAAGATTTTTTGCCTTACTCAGACTACAATTTTACCAGTTTATGGATTTGGAATGTAAAGAATGGGATGCAGTTCTCCCAACTCGATAAAAACCTCATAGTGAAATTTACTGACTACTTTACTGGTGAGCCTTTTTACTCATTTCTTGGCCATCAAATATCTCAAAAAGCCCTTGGCCAGTTATTTGATTTTATTGATGGTGAGGGCCAGAAGCAGACTTTACGTTTAGTACCCGAGGAATGCATTCAAGGAATTAGAGCAGATCAGTTTACGATTAAGGAAGACCCAAATAATTTTGATTATATTCTATCGATTCCCGAACTCATGACATATGGAGGTCGCTCACTGCGAGGGAAGAAGAATTTTGTAAATCGTTTCCACAAGCTTTATCGATCAACCATGAATGAGTGTGATTTAGGTAATCCCAACGTTCAAATGATGATCCAAGAACTGTTTTCGTTCTGGGCAAAACAGAAAGGCTTTGAGCCAGAGAAGGTCGATGAGTTTCTTCCATTCCAGCGCCTTCTGGAAAGTGCTAAGTCGTTTCAACTTGTCACCATTGGTGTATTTGTTGATAACCAGTTAATTGGATTTTCTATCAGCGAAGTAGTTGGCATGTCATACGCACTCTTGCATTTTGAAAAAGCGGATGCTACTTCATTTATAGGAATCTATCCTTTTTTGAGACAGGAAACAGCCCGAGCGCTAGCAGCTCGTGGTTGTCGCTACCTGAACCTTGAGCAGGATGCTGGGCTGCCCGGATTAAGGGAAGCTAAAAAAGGCTATCGTCCCTGTCTGATATTAAAGAAATACACCATCACTCCTTTTCGAGACCAAATACCTTAATCGCATTTTTCGAAAACACCAGCTCGCGCTCTTCATCATTCATCGGCAATTCTTGCATTGCCGCCAGGTATTCCTTCTGGCTATAGAGCGGCCAATCAGTACCAAAAAGGCATTTTTTTAGATTGCCAGTAATATGAACAAATTCTTTCATTTTTTGTTGAAAATCAGCCTTTTCATCTAATGAGATATGCTCATCATATTCCGTAAAAAACCCAGAAAGATCGGCATATACGTTTTGATGTTGTGCAATGATCTTAGCCGCCTCGATTGTCCAAGGATTGCCAAAGTGAGCCATTACTATGGTGATCTCGGGAAAAAGTGTAGCAATCTTGCCAATACTGTTAGGATGAGCTTGTTCTTGAATACCAGAAGATCCCTGCAGGAGAAATCCTGTGTGAAGTATAACGGGGACATGCAATTTCTGGCAGAACTCATACACCGGCATTAATCGTTTGTCTGTGGAGTCGAAGTTTTCGTAGCCAGGATACATCTTAATCCCAACGATGGCTCCAGTTTCAATATGGGATTGGAGTTGCATGAGTTGAGCTTTGATATCTCGGCTGATGGAAATATTGCCGATTACTTTTATCCGCTCATTTTCTGCACGTTGGGTTAGAACATCATCAGCGGTCACGCCGTGCCAATCATTCGGTACGATAATGTCATTCGCGAGAATTAAAGACATATCAATATGCGCGTCATCCATTGACTCGAGTAAATCAGCTACGGTCACCACACGGTCATCTTTACCCATGTCTCCGATGTGAGTATGTGCGTCAATAATCATAGAATGAGCGTGTCATAATGGCCTGTTTTCGTCTAATCTTAAGCTATAGATCAACCTAAGTTCTATGATGAAGCTTACTTTTCTTGGTAGCGGTTGCTGGCAAGGCATTCCAGCGCCTTTTGGGGATGATGAAATTAGTACGAAAGTTGAAGGGGACAAGTCATGGCTGATTAACGATTTATCAAAATGCAATGAACTTGGTTTTAAAGAAGTGGACATTGTAGACATTGCAGCCGTATCACGGGATGTATGGCAGTCCCGTTTAGAAAAAGCTGATGTGATTATGGTGGGCGGTGGCAATACGTCCTATCTTATAGATCAGATCAGGAAATCAGGTTTAGATACCATTCTTCCTGCGCTACTAACAACGCGTGTTTATGTTGGCGTTAGCGCAGGCAGTATGGTTGTTGCCCCTAATCTTCGTGAAAAAGAGATGCAGCGCCTTTATGAGGAGCCGATCATTGATGACGCTACTAATGAGGGTTTAGGGTTCGTAGATTTTTTAGTTGTACCTCACATGAACTCACAGTATTTTCCGAGAGCAGGTGAATTAGTTAATGAGGTGGCAAGGGGTATCACAACCCCCCTGTACGCCATAGATGATCAAACGGCTGTGAAGGTTGTTGATGGAAAACCGGAAGTTATCACGGAGGGGACATGGAAACGATTTAATTGATATGGAACAGTTCACCCTAATAAACACGTAGGAGCAATGTAGTTTTATGAGCATATGGTCGAAGATAATGTTATAACTAGCGCAGATGCTTTTATAGTCAAGGATGACAAAGTCTTAGTGGCTCACCGCGCTGCCGATGACGATTTCTTACCGTGCTATTGGGAATTGGTAGGCGGAGGCGTTGAGCCAGGAGAGACGCCCGAGGATGCGGTAGTGCGAGAAGTTAAAGAAGAAACGGGTTTAGCAGTTAGCCCCGTAAAACGATATTATGACTACTCGTTTGTTAATGAGAAGGGATGGAACAGGCATGCGACCGCCTTTATCTGCGAGTTAAAAGCAGACAATAAAGTTGTTTTAAGTTTTGAACATCAGGATTTTCGTTGGATTAAGCTAGAAGAGCTAGCCGACTTAGCGCCCGTCTCGGACAGAATGCGCGATACAATAAAACAAGGTTTTCAAAAATATGAATCAAATTAATTTACTTAATGTCCAACCATTTCAGGAAACGTTGCATGGCGGCTACTGCGGTCCAGCCAGTTTGAAGATGGTGCTGGCGTATTATGGCGTGGAGAAAACTGAGGCAGAGGTGGCTAAAGAGTGTGGGCGAGATCCTGACTTGGGTACGGATGATAAATCGATAAAAAAAGCAGCGGAAAGGTATGGTTTTAAAGTAGAAATTCAGAAAGAAGCATCGTTTGAAGATATCCAACTCTGGCTTGATAAAAAAGTGCCCGTTATTGTTGACTGGTTTACCCGCGGTCGGGCTGATTATGGCGATTCGGAAGTGCCGGATGGTCACTATTCAGTGGTAGTTGGATTAGATAAAGACAATATCTATCTACAAGATCCGGAAATAGGGAAACTGCGGACACTAGAGCGTAGCGATTTTATGAAAGTGTGGTTTGATTTTACCGGAGAGAATATTAACTCCTGGGATGAAATGATTATCCGTCAATTAATTGCTATTCAAAAAAACGGTGAGAAACGATAAGTTCCTAAAAGCTCGAGGAGGGTACTCGCGGATGTTGCGGTTATCCTGCGCCAGTTGTGGTCATAATTTATTTCGTTATCAGAAAGATGGTCCGGGTATTCTTAAACGACTTTACTTGAACAGAATACAGGGTGATTCATCGTCTTCATCTAAACTATCGTGTCCAAAGTGTAAGGAAATGCTTGGAGTTAGGACCATCTACAAAAAAGAAAATAGACCAGCCTACCGGTTGTTTACTGGAGCTATCTCTAAGAAAATTGTGAAGCAATAGCTAGTAGGATTTCCAAAGTTCTTTCAGGCGCTAGGATAACGTGGTTGTATTTTCCTCGCTGTGAGCGAATAACAAGCTCTGCCTGCTCTAGAATCTTGATCTGATTCGAAGCAGCCGTGTTCGAAATTCCAAACGCCCGGGCAAGTTCGGAGATTGATCGAGCTGGTTTTTGGGATAATCGCTGAAGTATCCGCCGTCTGGTTTTATTACCCAGCGCCGTGAATATTAGATCAGCCTCGGGGCTATCAAATCGCATAGGAAGCACAGTGTGCCGCAACGTTTTGTGAAGTCCAGTCGAAAGTTCGCTAAGGTCGTGCGGGCTCAGTTCGGTTAATTTCGAAATGGGATAGTTTAAGGCACTATTAAATAAAGTGCATATAAGCTGTGATAGACTAACAAAATATTAGACTTAAAACATACTGAGATGTTATACGCAATTTTACTCCAACTTTGAGCCATTATTACTGCTATGAAAATATATCTTATTCGACACGGAGAAAGCACCTCAGACATAAAACAAAAATATGATGGAGATTATGATGACCATCTTACTGACAGGGGATTGCAAGAAGCCGAAGAAATTGCGGAGAAACTTATTGGGAGCAAAATCCAAATAATCTTCTCTAGTTCTAAAGTTCGCGCGCGCGAAACATCTAAAATTCTTGGCGACAAATTAAACTGTCAAGTCAGGGTTGAAAATGACTTAAATGAGCAGGATATCTATGGTGCATACGTCAAACTTGGTAAAAATCAGCCAGAAGAAGAATATAGAAAACTAGGGGAGATTCTTGTTAATAGAGAAAATCCAGTCAAGGGCGCTGAAACATATAGCCACTTTAGAGACCGCATTATGAGATGTTTTTCAAAAATCACTGGTAATAAGTTCGAAACGATTGCGATAGTAACACACGGTGGGCCCATTCGTTCTATATTTCGAGAAATACTTGAATTAGGTGAATTTGAAAAGATTGGCAATGGAGCAATTATAGAGTTAGAAAAAAGAGGTTCGAATCTATCGGTTGTAAAAATGGACAATGCTAATTGAACAGTAGCTTCTTTGAAAATTGTCTCTAGCTGAAGGATCAGCTATTTTTTTGAAGGATTTTACTGTCCGACTAATCCGTAGATCCTGACTAAAAAATGAGACAGTCGTTTTAAAGACTGTATTGTTTCATATAACAGCATGGAAGGCTAGTTTTGGGAGGATGTAGGAGCAGTTAACTCGTCAGAAAAGTCACTTTTATGCATGTCCTATATAGTGTCTCAAACTGTCTCATTTTTGGTTCTATACACCGTCCCAAACACCCCTCAAAACCCTCTTATTTTCCGTCCTTAGTGTCTCATTTTGGGTTCGAAACCCAAGTGGCGAGCGTATCATTTTTGTTCTGGTCAACCGGACTCTATCCAAGAGAGTTCACCAGAACAAATCAAACAAAACAGCCTTACAAGGCACAGAATCACCGCTTAAGTCCAGGCGGTGTTTTTGTGATCGTTAACTTCTCCGTTTACGGTTCTGTAGAAAATATTCCCTACCGGGGATCGGATTCGAACTGCACGGCAAATGATACTGTCATCTTATTACGGAATTTGTCATCATAATTCTATGGGAACCCAAGTATCAAGCTTTTCAGATTATGTTGTAACTGATCTCTTGCGCGATGTGCCTGGGATAGTGCTTCGTCGTATGTTCGGTGGTCACGGTGTATATCAAAGAGATGTGATGTTTGGTTTAATTGATCGTGGCACTTTGTACTTTAAAGCTGACAACACGAGTCGTCTTCAATTTGAGCAGCACGGCAGCAAGCCGTTCTCGTATCAGCGTCAGGGAAAGCAGACGAAGCTGACCTCATTCTGGGAAGTCCCCGCTGATATCCTTGATGATCGTTTAGTGCTTGTGGAGTGGGTTGAGGCAGCTCTTGCCGCTGCTCGTCGAGAAAAATCCAAAAAGGAAGCCAAAATAAGCCAGCCGAAGCGCGGCTTGGCCGGCGTTAAGGAAAAATTTCATCAGCTGACAAAAGAAAAACAAAACGATTTGCTGCGCGACCTATATAAAATATCACCCGATACAAAGACATTTCTGGAGAGTCGCCTGCTCGGGACGGCTAGCAGTCAACACCAGTACATCAAAGAAATGGAGCGGGAGACGATTGGAAAGATCTATCGCAAAGGTATCCCCGGCGATATTTCTGGCCGGGCTGTTAATAGCATTGTGAGCCGGGCTTGGAAAGCTGAAGTTGATTTGGATACTATGCTACAGCTTGAGTGGCTGGCGTTTCGTGGATTCCAAGAATATCTCCACCAGTTTGGTGGCGGTCCGGAGACGTTCGAGGAGATGGCCTGCAAGCATCTTGAGGCGTACTTGTTGCTGGTCCGTGATGGCGTTAAAGACAAAGCGGAGCAGCAGCGTCGTTACGCAGAGGCGGCCTCCCACATTTTGCGTCATGACAATATGGTTACTGACTATGCGGAGGATACGTTTGATGAGATTATCGGGGCACGTCCTCAAGAGGCTAAGAACTGGTAGCGTGGTATGGTGATATCTGGTCCGCACATTACTGAAGCACAAATTGCACGCTGGGTGGGAGATAAGGTCTTTGGGCGGGGGTGTGAGTATCACCGGGACGGCGCCATTTTCAATCCTCGCAAGACTGGGTTGGTGCTTAAGGCTGGATGCTTGGGTCGATCTGAAGAAAGCTACAGTGTCCGCGTAATTTGTAAACCAAAGACAATTAAGGGAGCTGTTTGTACTTGTCCTTTTGAGGATGGCGTTGGCCGTTGCAAGCATGTGGCGGCGTTGCTGCTAACATGGATTTCTGACCCCGGTCGTTTTATCGAAATCGAGCCAATCGAAACATTGCTTGCAGGCCTATCGAATAAAGAACTTAGACAGTTGCTAGTGGATTTAGTTGATGAGCAGCCACAATTGGAGCTTGTGCTTGTTCGGTTAATTAAGGGCGATGAGGCGCTGGCGGGGTTAATGGAGCATTGATAGCTGATTAACGTCAATTGGCTGCTTAACGGTGCGAATCTTTTGTCGTACCAAGCCTAATTCGCGATAGGTTCGCAAACGTTTAAAATACATCAATCGAAGCATGGGAACTTCATAGTCGACGTAGTCATACACGTGAGCGTCTTCTTTTCCTTCGGCCTTCCGTTGTACTCGGCCGATGTATTGTGTGAGGCGTCCTTTCCATGAAATAGGAAAAGTGAGGAAGAGGTGGTTAAGTTCTGGCCAATCAAATCCTTCACCGACCAGTTTTCCTGTGGCGATGAGCAACTGAAAGCGCGGTTGCTTAATACGTTTCAGAAGCTTTTCCCGCTCTTTCTTTCGTAGTTGGCCAGAGATGGCAGTGGCGTGTACATATTTCATTTGCTGGCGAATCAGTTTTAACAGATTCTCTTCATGAGCAACTCGATCGGTGAGGATTAAGCACTTTGCGCCCGTGCGCATTGCATTTATAACATCACTTACAATTTGTTGATTGCGATTCTCATTGGATATGAGCAACTTGCCAAGCTGGTTGAATGTTACGTTTTTGTCGGGGGCAACAAACTCTGTTCGCGGCAGGTGAACACGGATGGGTACTTTGTTCATGTCTTCTGCGGCAGTAATTTCTGCCTGTTTACTGCTACTTGTTGTAATGGGCCCTATATACAGTGGAATCAATTTATCAAGCTTGTCCTTGCGAATCGGCGTCGCGGTCAACCCTAACACATATTTTGCCGGTAACAGCTTCAGTACTTTTGTGAACGTATGCGCTGGCGTGTGGTGGCACTCGTCAATGACAACAAATCCAAACTGGTCGGCAATTTCCTCAACACCTCGGCGGGCTAAAGTTTGGTAGGAGGCGATTGTAAGCTTACTGCCAGGGTTCCACTTACTATCGCCAATAATCCCAAGTTCGCCTTTCTCCAACTCAAACCATTGTTCAGTCAGTTTGCGCCACTGATGAAGTAGGGATTTACGGTGAACGATTACGAGCGCTGGTTGCCGGCGGCGCTTGATGCAATACAGCGCAACAATACTTTTGCCAAAGCCGGGCGGTGCCTCGAGAACGACCCGGTCCTGCTTCAATAGTTGTGCGGCTACTTTTTGTTGCTCTGGACTAAGCTTAAGGGACGTGCGAAACGTAATTGATTTACCGACAATACGTTGATCGTCTATATCGAGCTTGATATTTTGTTCGTTAGCAAAGCTTTGGAGTTGCGTCAGGAATCCATCTGGTAATGATATGCCCTCGTCATGAACATCAATGGTATAAATTCTCCGAGGTGTTTTCCAGGTTGAATATCCCTTTCGCTGCATTTCGTAATACTGCGGATTCGTGAAGTTGCAGTTTTGCTTGGCAAATTTATACAGCTTATCTGGCAAGAACGCTTGCGGGATGTAGATTTGATTACCGAGCACTAATTTTGCCTGAGGCTTGGAGGATGTTTGAATCGTGGACTGGGCGTCTTCACTATTATTTCTCTCTTCTTTTGGCTTCGGTGGTGTGATCTTGATGTTGCTCAATAGCCTATCAAGAGCGGCCTCGCCGATTTTCTTGTATGAGGATAATGCTTGCCATTGATCTGATAGGGGTTCACCTGCCTTATCGATAAATACGGTCGCGCCTTCTTTTACATATTTGCCATTCAGCGGCAGGGCAATAAGGTTTCCAAGTCCCTTGCCAGTATGTTCGTCTTGGCTCGGGAAAAGACGATCAAACGACTTGCTATTTGTCAACTGGGCTTGGGCAATCAAATGTTTGCCCACCTGTCGTGCTTTCCAGGCAGGGATTGCGTTCTCGAAAAAGAACCAGACATGACCGCCGTTGCCGGACTTTGATCGCTCCAGAAGAGATGGTAGCTTATGTTTTTGCGCCGTATTCTGGACGGCCAATGCATCGTCGAGCCAGTTCTCACCATCGAAATCAACGGCGAGAAAATACGTTGTGTTGTTAGGAAGCAGGAGGTAAACGCCAACAAGCTCAATGCCTAATAAATGTCCTTTAATGACAGCATCAGTTAGGACTAGGGGCCGTTGTTTTCCATCAAGTGCTGGAGCGTAGCCGGACTTTCCCTCGGTATTTCTCCAATATCGAGCATACACGTCAGTACGTCCCCGAAAATATGACCGGTAGAGCGTTATTTTATCTTTATCGCTGCTATTTCGCGTTACCATAACCTCTTACAATGATACAATGTGGCTATGATTGCTAATGTTCGTATATGGTAATTTTCATTGATGAGTCTGGCATTCACAAATCTGTTGATCATTCCTCATTCGCAATGGCCTACATCGAGTTTGAAAATGTTGAGGCGATTGAAAAGGCCATTATTGCTATCGAAAAGAAGCACAATATCAGCCATTTTAAGTGGACTGACCTGCCATGGAAATTACGCGCCGCATTCCTTACTGATGTAGCCAAGCTGCCATTCCAAGTTAAGGTTGCTGTCTTTCGCAACCCTATCCGTCCTGACGAAGCGCTCGAATGGTCAGCCCAATATCTGCTTATCGAAAAGGACTTCAAGGCCATCTATGTTGATGGCAAAAAACCGCGCTGGGTTGAGTTGCGCCTTAAGAAAGTACTGCGCGATAAAGGCATTTCAGTGAAAAAGCTTAAGACGCTGCGCGATGAATCTTCGCCTGGTATTCGCTTGGCGGACGCGCTGGCTGGCGTAACCCGAGCATATTATGACAACCCGAAAGGAAAAGCAACGCCTCTCTGGAAAAAAGTGAGGCATAAAATAACCGCCCAGCTAGTGGGCGGTCAGGTTGACGAGTAAGCTCTCTTGTAGAGAGCCCCTCCTAACGGGAGGTGTCCTCGGACCTCGTTATGTTGACATTATACATAAGTCATTACTCAGATCAATAGCAATTCATGAAATCTGACAAGAAAAACTGGCAATTTGCGGGCAAATTAACTTTACTTATTAGCTTTACTAAGCTATATTTAAAGCATTAAACTCATGAATCATGAGCCCGATTTAGGTTGTCGGTTCGGGTCAGACCCCGCGAGCAGTTCGACTTGGTTCTTGGCAACTGATCCCTATCCAAGAACCACAGTTTTATTTAGCCGCGTAGTTTTGAGCGGCAAATGTATACTGGCCAATAAAAATATTTTTTAGCGGTATAATTGAATTCAATTCATAAAATACCAAGACGGCTTCGCGATATTCACTTTCATCAACGCTACGGTACGAAAGAGGGGCGAGGCCATGAGATAACAGCAAAGCATTGGCCATGAGCCGGCTAGTTCTTTTGTTGCCGTCTTCAAAAGGCTGGATATAGCTAATACCAAGTAGAGCAACAAGAGCTTTGGCATAGGGAGTGAGCATTCTAGGCACGGCCATTTCAAGACTCTCAACAGCTTCGGCGATCTGGTGAATATTATCCAGGGGAAGATATTTTGACCCAGTGACACCGACTGGTTTTGACCGTAAGCCCAAACCCACGCTCAAGTCTTTAACTAAAATAGCATGTAACTCCTCCAGATTTTTTCTAGTGATTGTTTTAAATTGCGCTACATTTTGATGAATATAGTTAAAGGCATCTTTGTGGTTCAAAATCATCTGCGCCTCCTGCTTACTATGCCCAAGCGCTTCTTTATTCTCTAAAATCAATTTTTCCGTATCAAGTAGAGTATACGTGTTGCCTTCCATTTTGGATGATTTCCATGATAATTCAATGATCAATCGTGCCAATTCTTTTTGCTGGATTGTTGCCGGCAAGTCCTTCGTTCTCTTGAAATATTCTGTGGTTGCGTCATTTAAAATCTTTAATTCATCGGCAGTGAAAAGGTCAAATGGCAGCGATGATATGAGATCAAAATTAAAACGATCTAAACCAAGTCTTTGATCGGGCTCAGATGAACAATACTTTTTGGCATCAATATCTGCTGATATTCTACCTAGCGCGGTAATGTTGTAACTGGTGGATCGGCCGGAACCGGTGGTAGCCAAAACGCCTGCGGTGACCATTTCGGACAGGGCTCTTTTGACCGTAACTAGAGAAGTGTCTCCTCCCATTTTAGTGATTTCAGCATGCACGTCAGATGATTGAATAGTTCCTTTTTCCAGAAAAATATTTATTATATCTTGGTGTTTTTGAGGTAATTTGTTCATATGATTATCGTATCATTTAAGTGCTCTAATCGTATCATATTGATACGATTACAACAATTACCATAATGTAGGTGAGTAAAGGCTGCTTTTATCCGAAAAAACAATTCTTTCGTATACCCGGAACGGGTCCGGAAACGTCCTATTTTTTTAAAACGTGAAATGACGTGAATTGTCTTGAATTAGTTTAGTTAATAGAGTTAATAGGTTAATAGGGTCAGCCATGCTCCGTAGAAAACATCTGAAACTGTCTGTATACTGTAACGCTATTCAAACATCGGGTGTTTGAATTGTTTGAGAAACAACTGTAATCAACTTTTCTTCAATCAAAGCGGTTCGGACCTGATCCAGTAGTCCCTCGCTTTGGTGTCCCTCTAGGCCAATCGCACTTAATTCTTCATCCCCAAGCCTAAATACGCAGGATTTGATACATTTGTAGTGTTTACACATAAACACAA
>MHHQ01000031.1:5142-5430 GCA_001817065.1 Candidatus Andersenbacteria bacterium RIFCSPHIGHO2_02_FULL_46_16 | reverse complement strand
CATTGTTGTCGTGGACAAAAGTTTTTGCCGGATATTGTGCTGGAGGTGGGACAAAAGGAACCAGTGTTTGTCCTAATGAACCAAGTAAAAATGGTTGGTATTGTACCGCAACTTATGTTGATCCGGGATGCCGGGGAAAAGGATATGACGCCTGTATTGCAGTAAGACCTGATTCTGCTCCCGATAAGTGTGGAGATAAAGTCCAGTGCGTCGGCTGCGGCTGGCGCGACTCCCCGGCGCCGCCCCCGCCGCCCGGCGGCAACCCTACCCCTGTTCCCGGCACCTGCG
>MHHQ01000031.1:4369-5044 GCA_001817065.1 Candidatus Andersenbacteria bacterium RIFCSPHIGHO2_02_FULL_46_16 | reverse complement strand
TGCCGGTCGCTGGGGCTTAATTGTTCGGGATGCGGCGGCGGCGACGGTTGACGAAGAAAACTGCGCGTCGGGGTGTTTGAATTTACGGTTGAAGAGTAAGATGTTTGCCGCCGGGATGAATCTCTTCCAAAGGAATAATCCGTTCTTCCAAATCGGTTAGGTTGGAATGGGAAGGAGTAAGAGTTTTCCCATGAGTTTATCCATGCTGGTATAAAATTCGTCTTTGGTCGGCAGAAACTTGATTTTTTCATCCAGTTCATCCAGCCGGGAGTTAAATTCCGCCTTGGTAACAAAATTCTTCAAAAGTTGGTTAAAGTCCGATTTAGTCAAAGCCATGGTGACTATTATTCAACCATTGACGATATTGTTTGTCAAGGCCTGGATTTATCCTACATCTCTTTATCCTACATCTCCCTTACACATCGCCATTCACCGACATAGTTTGATATACTCTACGGTGGAATAACCGTCTGCCTCGGTTGAAATTTATGTTGGCCGAGCTTACAATGCCACGCGGCGCCGGTCTTTTATTCCCTGGAAATGGGGATAGAGTTGAAAGTCCAAAATTAATTGGCACCGGCAAAGTTAGTTCCCAAAGAGATTTAGGCGTCGGCAATTCGTCTCCCGGAGTAGCTTTCATCTGGAATCCCTTCCTGATTCTCAACGCTCCCCAAG
>MHHQ01000031.1:4107-4249 GCA_001817065.1 Candidatus Andersenbacteria bacterium RIFCSPHIGHO2_02_FULL_46_16 | reverse complement strand
GTCCAGAAATGGGAATAGTCAACCACGAAGCGTTGTCCCTGCCAGAGATGACGTTTATTCCGAGTGGCCTCGTATATCTGGGTAGTACTGACGAAGAAATAGATTGGATAGTTGACGAGTTTCATCATCACGCTCGATCGTG
>MHHQ01000031.1:3974-4069 GCA_001817065.1 Candidatus Andersenbacteria bacterium RIFCSPHIGHO2_02_FULL_46_16 | reverse complement strand
AGGGATATTTTATTGATACTTTTCCCGTTACGAATGCCAAATTTAACGAATTTGTCAAAAGCACTGGTTATGTGACGTTAGCCGAGCTTCAAGGA
>MHHQ01000031.1:0-3873 GCA_001817065.1 Candidatus Andersenbacteria bacterium RIFCSPHIGHO2_02_FULL_46_16 | reverse complement strand
ACCGTGATGCTTTGAAGTATGCTCAGTGGGCAGGCAAGAGATTGCCGACCGAACCGGAATGGGAACGGGCGGCAAAGGGAGATAATAATGTGAGGTGGCCATGGGGAAACGAGTGGGATTTAAAACGAACTAATTCAGCGGAATATTGGGCCGGGATAGAGATTAAAAATCTGGCGGTTTGGAAACAGTGGTGGGCAGAAGAATACTTACATTATGGCGGCATGCCGAAAACTACTCCGGTTAGTTACTTTCCACAAAACCGCAGTTATTTCGGAGTTTATGACTTATCCGGAAACGTCTATGAAATTTTGCAGGATAACTATCCAAAATATGACAATGACAGAAAATATGCCGAGATGTATGAGTTTTTATTTGGTAGATACAAATCAATGAGAGGTGGGTCGTGGATGAATTTTAGATATCAGATACGCTGTAGCGAACGAATGGCTATCTATCCAAAGTTTTCAAATTTTGCTACCGGCTTTCGTTGCGCGAAGGACAGCTATGAAAAAACAAATTGAGTCTGCAGAGAATAGCGCTCATTCAAATAAATTGTTGCAAAGGAAAATTGCCGTCATAACCGGTGCTACGCGAGGAATCGGTCTGGAAATAGCTAAAACCTTTGGACTAAACGGTGCGGATATTATTGGAATTTCTCGCAACCAGAATCGCTACGATTCTTCAAGGGCATTTTTTGATGAACACGAGATTATATTCAGCTATTTTCAGGGCGACGTCACTGACCCGGATCGATTGAGGGAAATAGCTCTTGAGATTAAACGTATTTATCAACGTGTCAACATTTTAGTTAATAATGCCGGCTCGGCATCGATTCGTTCCGGGATAAAAACAATGACAGTCGGAGAGTGGAAACAGGTCATTGATATCAATTTAAATAGCATGTTTTACGTCACAAGCTGCATGTTGCCGCTATTGCTAAATAAGCCAACTTACGAAAGTGCATCGGTCATAAATATTTCTTCCATTGCCGCGAGGATTGGTACCCGTAAAGTAGCTTACACGGCAGCGAAAGCTGGAGTGCTAGGTTTCACTAAGGGCTTAGCGGGCAGTTTGGCAGAGGATAATATTCGGGTAAATGCAATTTTGCCTGGGGCTGTTTCGACAGATTTAACTTCTGGTTGGAGTAAATCTCAGAGAATGGATATAGAGGGGAAAATACCACTTGGATCGATTGCGGAAGCAGCAGAGATTGCTGACGCTGCTTTGTTTTTAGCGTTGCCGCTTTCAAGGTATATTACCGGCCAATCGCTCGACGTTAATGGCGGTTGGATCATGCCATAAACCATAAATGTTATAATACCAATATGCTGAAAATAGAGCGATTATTTCAAAAACCAGAATTTGCAGAAATGCCTCGACCGATGAGCCGGCCCCTTGTCGAGCCATGTAGAGTTATCCCAACTAAAGACGCTTTTGGTGAATATAACGGGATGGTAGTTGAAGTCGCCAAAAACTATAAAGAGGTGCAAGAAAATGCTATCGAAAAAAATCGGGCAAATGAAACGACTGTGTATATGACGACGGTCGCCCCAGGGAGAATGAAGGGATACCATGGTCATCTGTTGCGAACGAGTACCTATACTCTTGTTATCGGGAAAGCGGAAGTACACATGCTTAATTTATTCACGAAAGAGTTATTTGTTTATAGAATTGATGCTGATTCTGCACCTTACCGAACGATTACGGAGCCAGGATATTTTATTGCTTTAAAAAATATTGGAGAATCGGTGGCGACGTTTATTGGCGTACCAAATCCACCCTATAACCCTCAAATAAATGAACAGCTAGAATTGAAACCACATGAAGTAGAAGCAGCCATCACAAACAAAATTGTTAAAGTCAAGAGATTTTCGTGTACTATGGAAGGCGTTAGTGAACTACCGAATAATGACGTCTTTTCCGTATAACTGACAATCTTTTGCTTTTTGAATACAGCAGGGCAACATCTTGGGCAGATAATCAAAAGAAAAATAACTAGTTTCTTTGATCTCTTTGCTGGGATGAAACTTGTTGATATTTAAAATCTCGCATTCGAAGAAAAAAATAATTGGATGAATTTTGTTTCCGTTTGGGTATGTAAAATCGAATTCCGGAGTCGAGTAAATAGCAATAAGTCTTGTTGGCGCGATATCTGCATTGATTTCTTCTTTAATCTCTCGCTTCAAAGCCTGGAATATTGTCTCGTCCGGTTCCACGCCGCCGGCAGGAAATCCCCAGATGCCAGATTTACGTTTCCTGACAAGAAGAATTTCATTTTTCGAGTTTTTGATGCAGGCCGCGACGACAGGATAGACCAGAAGGTCATTTCCAATTAATTTTCGGAGCTCGAGATAGTATGACGGTTTACCCATGGTTAAGTATTTTATATTTTGAAGATCGAAATATGACTATAGCTCGTGTTTCATTCCATGGGCCGCCGCCCTAAACTTCCAAGTGGCGAGAAATCCCGATAGCGAGTGGAAACTTCAGGACTGTAAATATTAATTCCTGGTCTTAATATTCTTCTTTCTACCGGATCGCTTGGCGGATTTTCAATAATTTTGATCTGATCCCATGATACTGGAAAACTAATCGGAACTAAACTTGGGTCAACACCTTCAATGTATATACAGTTTATCTGTTTTTTCTCTAAAAAAGCGAGCAAGATACGGTGAAGTCCGTCAACAACAAGCGGGACACGATCTGATTCACTCCATTCAACAATTGGGGGGGAAATAACAATTTTCGACCCCAATTCCCTAGGAGTGAAAGAAACGGCACAATTGAGATTAAAAACATCCCAACCAAAACTTGCTAATTTAGCTTGAGTCGAACGAATTCTCTCAAGCGTTTTGTTAAGAGCGTACAGCGCGATTGGATATAAATTCGGCGGATCTTGTTTGATTATTTCGATATGTGCTTTCTCATAAACTGGAATTCCAGTCAACGTCTTTAATTTTCTAACCGTTTGTAAAAGTTGAATTCTGGAAAGTAATTCAGCAGGTGGTTGAGAAAATTCATTTTCTCCTGTATGCTTTGTATTTGATTCGGTCATATACCGTATTTTAGCTGATTACTTCTTTTTGGGGGCAACGAGAATATCAGGTTTTACTGCTGGGTCCAAGTGGTTGGCGGCCACGTCCACGGCCAGACCGGGGTCAGGGTGGAAGTCCCGGCCGGGAATTACTTTATCGTCAAGGGCTCATTCAGCAATGAACCCGGCGCCGCCACCAAGACCAGCGGCAGTATCTCCCTGGATACCGGGCATATTGACTTCGTCCCCAAAGATACTCCGGTGACTGTTGACCGCGGCGGTCTAACCGTCAAAGTCGGCGACCAAACGTTTGTCTATTTTGAATCCGCGCTGGCTCCCAGCTGTATTGATAAACAAGTTCACCAGCCACTAATTGATTCGTTTGGGGCCAGAATGGAGATGACTTTAGACCAGGCCTTAAAAAACTTAGGCAGCGCCTTGGCTCTTGAAAAACTCTGGACTTCAGAAAGTAGTGGCGGTAACACCAATCACGACGGAGATATGCTGGATGCGTTATTTGTGGGCGAGGTCGAATTCAGTCTGGCCGGCTACGACTTCGGTTCTCCGGATAACCCCGGCCAAACCGTCGCCGCCGGCCCCGGAGACAGCGGCTATTGTTTGGTCTACGCCAAGGAGATAGCCGGCCAAAGAGTGATGATCCCGGTTTTAGGCGGTTTTACCGTCAACGGAGTATTTTATTCGCCAGTTATTTTCGGTGATGTGAAGGAAAATATTCTTATGCAATTTTCGTCGCCGGCGGATGTTTCCGCCTACGCGGCTAAAGAACAATCGCGGCAACAGACCGGGCCGAGGCCGACCCGGCTGCATATTATCAGGTG
>MHHQ01000030.1 GCA_001817065.1 Candidatus Andersenbacteria bacterium RIFCSPHIGHO2_02_FULL_46_16 | reverse complement strand
ACTGGACATTCACCACGAAAAAAGCTCAGGAGAAGTTTCCTGAGCTGTATGGTGGTATTGATAATTAAAGTGTGGTGGTACTAGCGAGTTTTTATCGTGGTTATTTCAATTTCCGTGAAGGGCTGGCGATGACCAAAGTATTTCTTATGGCGTTTTTTTGCTTTCATTTTTACACCGGTTACCTTCTTGGCTTTACCATGACGAATAATTTTAGCCGAGACGGAAGCCTGAGATACTTGAGGATTGCCAATTTTAATAGTTTTGCCGGTGGAGATCATTAGGACGTCAGTGAATGTGATAGTTTGTCCGACTGGGATAGTTAATTTTTCAACTTTAAGGATCCGTTTGTCAAAAACTAAATATTGTTTTCCCCCGGTCTTAATTACAGCTAATTTCATAGATTGAAATATAATGAGTCAACAATAACACATTGTCAAGAAAATGGTAATAGACAGGTAATACTACAGCGACTTTGCGGTAATGACAGGACTGCTTCGGTGATCAACACGGCTAAACGGTGAAGAGAATCTGAACCGTATTGTGGTTTAACAATCAATAAAAGAAAAGGAGCCGTAAGGCCGATTAGTAGCTAATTTCAAGGGTTGAACCTTGGTGGATATTCAACTTCTGGGCTTCGCCAGCACCAATTTCTAATACGGCATCAACTGGGGCGGGTGCTGGATATAACGGTAAAACGGCTTGAGGGGAAGTGGGAGGCGGTACAGCGGAAGTAATACCAATAACTTTATTATCGGATAGCCAGACAATATCAATCGGTATTTTCATATCTTTCATCCAGAAAGAGATATCGGTTTTAACAAGAAAAATAAAATACATACCCTGGCCTGGTGGCAACGATGAACAACCGGACAATCCTTGTTGATGTTCGACAGTGGTACGAGCAAGGGCGACAGATAATTGCTGGTGGTTGTCATAGGTGATGATACCAGCGTTGAAATCACGGCAGGCGGAACTAGGAGCTATAATGAAGGCCGCAAAAACAGAAACCAGAGAAACAACTATGGCGACGAAGAGGATTATGAGCGGCGGGCGTGCCATATCAATTCAACACTAATTAAACTTAGCATAACTACTGAGGCGATAAAAGCGATAATTTTTTGACGTGTCTGCAGGGTCAATGCGCCTACTCCCAACAAGAGGCTAATAATGATAGCGACGATAACAACGGTGCGGGGACATAAGCCAACTCTCACCAGACGATAATGCAAGTGGCTGGTCTTATCCCCTAGCCATGGATGACGTCCAGTAAATAAGCGCTGAATTATTACAAAAAATAAATCAACTACCGGAATCGCTAACACAAGTAGGGTGGTCACAATTTTGCCACCATTCATGATGGCTACTAAACCTATATAGAGACCTAGAAACCAACTGCCGCTGGTACCGAGAAAAACACGAGCGGGAGGAAAATTCCATACCAAGAAACCAAGTACTGCACCGGCACCTAGCAACGAGAGGGTAAGGGTCCGCGAGTCTTGCACTGATGGCAATAAGGTTAATAAGGACAGAGTGGACAAAGCGATTACGCCAACAGCTGCCGCTAAGCCATCAATACCGTCTAACCAATTGATAGCATTCATGATCAGCAGCAGCCAAGCAATAGTGAGGAATGATGCAGGCCAGACCAGCGGACCCAGGGTAAATTGGTCTAAATAAATTATGCCGTTAGCAGAAGGTTGGCTAATATAACTGATCCGCCAGCCCCACAAAACAACGATAGTAGCAATCATGATTTGCCAGATTAGTTGTGCCCGGGGGGACAATGAGTATTGTTCGTCATATAGACCGATCAATAAAGTTAGAAAAGCGGCCGAGAGCAAACCGAAACGCAAAGGTTTGCTCTCGATAGACACAAAGGCTATTAAGGCGATAACGGCTACTAGGACAAAGCCAGCGAAATATACGGCGTGATGTGCAGGCACGACCCGTAGAAAACGTGTCGGTTGCTTGAGCATGATGGCCAAACTAAGATAGACCAGTATAAAACTCGTACCGGCAATAATAATATGGAGCTGGGTTAGAGGGGTGGGGTCAAAGAGATTATAAAACATAGGTGGTACAGAAAAGGTTAGTAGTAGATGGCCAGAGAAAATAGAGCGGGGTTATGACGGATTTATCAATTAAGAGTAGGCCACTACGGGCCAATTAATATTTTCTGGTCTTTTGCATAACATTAAAACTCAAGTCACGACCAAGCATTAGCCGTGTTTCTGCATCTAGGGCAGGAAAAGCTGACAAGATGGTGGCGATGAGCGGAAATAATGCCCATTGCAAGGTCATGGGCAGATATTTCCAGCGGCTAACATGCGCAGGTCGACTGGGCAACAGAAGTAAGGACAGTGTTGTGGAGACCAGAAGTCCAAACATAGCGATGGTCATAATAGTGCGGGTCACATAAGGCAAACTGTACGATAGCACTGTGCTGTGAAACTGGGGACCGCCAAAGAAAATCGGCAGCCAACCTAGTCCAGCGATAATGATAGGAGTAGTCGCCCAAGAATAATGTCCTTCCAGGGTGCGGAACGTGTAAGTTAATTTGGTATGAAGAGGGATGTTAAGATTTCGAAAAAATCCGGTCATGAGATAGGGAAAGTTCTCTATCCCCCATGCCCAACGTCGTTTTTGTTTATATTGATTAATAAGCGTTTGCCACCAACTATCCGCTAAGGCTGCATCCATGGAGACAGAAGTATAGAGAGGTTCAGTGCGATAATGACCGTTATAATGCAAGAGGCATTGCCAAAATATCCGCGAGTCTTCGGAAATGATATCTGTTTGCCAGTAACCTACTTCTCGCAAGGCGCGCAAGGTCATGGAGTGACTGGAGAAAGTGACTAGCCTTTCGGGCCGAGTTGATTCGATCATTTGCCAAAAAGTAGAACCGGTAGCTATAACGCGAGAAAAGGAGGGAGCATCCCAAACATTATTGTGATACATGGGCAAGGGTTGATAACTGACCCGATAGCGATCTGGATGAGTGATGAATTTATACGTTAGATACGCAAAGTAAGAGTGCCCGACGACAGTATCGCTGTCGAAGTTACTGACTAAGACATAATCGACTGGTATATTTTTTGTTTGCAAAACTTCTTCCATAGCTTGAATCGCCCAAGTGGCATTAGCACTTTTAACTCTTTTTTCACCTGGCAAGTTGTCAGGATGAAAAGTGGTAATAAATGAACCAAACTGATGACGAAACTGCGCGGTCAAGACGGCTGCTCTTTGCTGGGCAGCCTGCCCAGCTCTTGCTTCAAAACCAACCACCACATGCAAACGTGCGGAAGGAAAATGGGTGGCCGCCAGCGATGTTAGTGAGTGACGTAAAACGTCTAATGATTCATTGTACGTAGGCAGGATAATAACGTGATGGATTTGGTCCCAGGGGAGAATGGCAACGTTACTGTGCTTAGTTAATAATAGCTCATTAAATAGTTGTTTAGTAACGCGGTCGGAATGGTGATTAAGATCTTGCTGGGTTTGCTTAAGATAATCATCTAAATTGCTAGTGATCTTCTGGCAACGATCAATCCAATCGATGTGGCGCATTCTATGTTGGCGATAATAGGCGTAGACCAGATGGACCGATATATAAATAGCTCTGATAAGGATATAGACATCGTAAACGATGATAAAGATGGCAATCCAATACGGAACCACAAAAGATAGGACGGTTAGCCCAATTAGGGTGGTCCAGGATAATGCGCCGGGCAGTATAGAGAAAAAGCGCCGGACGATGTAGTCGAAATCAAGTTCCAGGGCCAGGTTTGAAATGTGTATTTGCGCCATCATATTGATTGTTTATTGATTGATCCACCAGATCAAAAAGAATGAACCGAGTAAAATTAAGTGTACCGGAGGAATAATACTCCAAAGCAACCAGGCTGATCTGATATCTGTGTTTTTAATAGTAATCCCCAATAAGGTATTACCAAACAGAACAATCAAGCCGATGGCGGGCAACAGGTAAATCTGGCGGGTGGAACCAATAAAGTCAATACCAATACCAATACTATAATGAAGAACCGCAGCGTCGGAGGTCGGAAATAAGAGAAAGACTAACAACCATAGAGTTACATTCAACGTGATAGATAACGCAATAATTAGCACCAGTGGTTGACGAATAGAGTCAGATAATGGGCTCATGGCTACTTTATATAATAATCGTCAGGCCACTGATTAAGTAAGCCGTAAGATAGTACGATAATGCACAAATAGCAACAGCGGGATAATGACACTTCTAGGTAGGCTAATCGGCGCAGGACGATTATTCAAGGCCTTCTTTTTCATACTCGGCTGCGACCGCTAATACCCGTGCACTGTACCAAAGATGATATTGCCAATTAGGTCCAGCCAAATAGCGACCAATAGCTTCAGCTTCCATGGCTGGGTTGGTTGCACCGCGATCAGCCATCATAACACCGACAGCAACCAGAGCATCTGGTAAGGCAAAGGGGTCAGGCATTGGCTTGCCGATTAATTGACCTAAGCGAGGTGCAATACCTAGCCACGTGTCGGGCATGAATTGGCCGGGGCCCATCGCACCACCCCATCCCTGATAATTAGTCGGCCGACGGGAAATTGGTGTTTTAGCAGGATCAAGCTGCAATTGGGCGGTAAGCTTAAGGAAAGCATCACGGCTCGCGGGATGCATATCGTCAGGAAAATGACCGCTGCCGAGTGTCTCGCCTACGTTAGTTTCGACTTTGACAATACCCAACAATAAGGCAGGTCGAATATTGGTTAATGCACTAGCAAAGCGAGCGGCTTGAAATGCGTCAGTTAATGCTAAATCAACACCCAGACCGCGCAAGGAGAACATTTGCTGCTCGATTTCGGTTCGCGTCTGCTTGGTTTCGGCAATTTCCCGGGCATATTGGGCTTGTTGCTGTTGCTTGAGACGCAAAAAATCATCCTTAGCGATTTGTTGCTCATTTAAATCAGACTGTTGGTATGCTTGAAGTTCTTTCAGCTGCTGCATCTGCTGCTGCTGGAGATCTAAATCAGCCAGGTGTTTGGCAACGGATTGCTGGCGCTCTTTTAGCTCATCAACGTATTGTAAGGCGCGTTGTTGGATCTCATAATAAACACGGCGCTCGGTCATCAGCGCACTTAAACTAGTTGAGCCCAGCACCACATCCAACAAAGAAGTTTGTTCTTGCTGGTAAAGATCACGCAACGAATGACGCAGAAGCTGACGAGTTTGTTCGGTAGCAGCCTCTAGGGTTTTAATGTCGTTCTCTGAGTCAGCAATGTCCTGGTTGAGCACCGTGATGCTAAGCAGAGTTTGATCATACTGTAATTGGGCGGTCTGTAGCTGCTGGCTGATATAGGCCAATTGATCAGCGGCTAATTCCGCTTCGCTTGATGCCGTGGTTTGTTTTTGTGATAAATCTTTGATTTTGGTGTCCAAAGCAGATAATTCATCCTGCTTAGCTTTAAGCCGGGCTTGGTTGGCCTGTAGTTTGTTTAGGGCTGATGAAGCCGTTTCAGCGGGAGAAGGAGAAGGTTTACTTTGGGCAAATACGGGTAAGGACAATGAGATAGACAATAGCAGTAACAGTAGAACTGGGGACAGGATGTAAAAATGAAAATATTTACGAATAATAGTTATTAGACTTGTTGCGAAAGTCTCAAAACACCCTCTGGGGACAGTATATAATGCCCCTAGAGCCCTAAATAAATCATTTCGCAATATGTCTATTAGCATCCATTGCATAATAACATAGTTTATGTGCAGTACACGGGATTAAAGTTTAGGTTTTATATGGTGGAAAACTGGCTAGTATTTATTATTTTGTTTGTTATACTTATGTTCGTATATGATTGGTGGATTAGAGAAAGTTCAGAATGATCTGACGAAAAAACAAAGCGAAGCGCTAGAAGCCATTCGCGAGTTTTTAGTAAAGCATAATTACGCCCCCAGCTATCGTGACGTCATGCGTGATATGGGGATAAAGTCGCCAGCCACTGCCTATAATCACGTACAAGCTTTACGGGATAAGGGATACATAAAACTGCGCGAAGGACATATGAGATCGGTAGAACTGACCGATAAAGCCAGGCTTTTTGCTAAGAGCGTGGAGCTGCCATTGGTCGGAGTGATTGCCGCCGGGCAACCCATAGAGGCAATTGCGGAGAAAGAATCCTTGTCAGTACCGATGGAGTTATTGCCGCATTTGAATTGCTATGCGCTGAAAGTTAAAGGAGACTCGATGATTGATGATGGTATTTTGGATGGAGATTATGTAGTGGTAGAAAGAAATTTTTATCCGCAGAACGGCGATGTAGTGGTGGCGTTGCTGGATAATGAAAACGCTACTTTGAAACGATATTATCGGGAAAAATCCCGGATTAGGCTACAACCCGCCAATAAAAAAATGAAACCTTTATTTTCAAAGAACCCGGTAATTCAAGGAATTGTCAGAGCGGTGATGAGGCAATACTGAAATAAATTTGAAATTCGAAGCCGCCAAATCCTAAACAAATTAGAAAGGCGAAGCTAGAGAAATCACTCGGCGACGATAGGCAAAAATAAAAATCCCCGGAGCAAAAATTGCGGCGGGGTGAGGCGGAGTTTTTGTTGGTTTTTTTATAGCCGTTTTATTTCGCCAAGTAGTTCCGCCGGGATTGTTAAGAGCATACCAGTCATGCCAAGTGCGGCTGATGTCAGATATAAGGTTATCTTAAGAGGTACGAACTGAGTACGATTGGCGCGTTTCCAGGCTAAACCCGACCAGCGATCGAATAACTTCGACAACCAGCGACATGCACGGGCAGGAAGTCGAATCATCCATCGTGCTATAGGACGTGCCAGGAAGAATGGATCTAGACGACGGCCAATCATGGGCGATACTACAACGCTTAATGCATACAGAGTGAGAAGGAGGGCAAGAATCGGGGTGAGCGCTTCCAACATGGCGTAGACTCCGGTTTTAATGAACATTCTGTAATTTCTGATGTTTTATATTAATATATATACGATATAAAGTCAATCTCATTTTTTATGAAAATAATACGTGAGTATAGTGTTTTCCAGACGAATTTAACTGTTACGAAATGTTATGATATTTGATTCTCCGATTCAATTGCAGCGGGAGGATTGGCAGGCAGTGGGCGATCCCCCACTGTTTCAATGTGCTCTAAACGGTTACTAAACTTATCCAGGCGACGAGCAGAATCATCATAGCGATTCTTAGCATTATTTAAATGGCTGCCAATCGTCGCAAAGTCTGTAGCAAATTGTCCAAAATCCTGGCGGATTTGTCCGATGTGTTCGAGAATTTCTTTGGCTTGCTTCTCGACTTTCATGCCCCGTAATCCAACTAAAACCGTTTGCAGATACGCCAGCAGGCTATTAGGGGAAACTGGAATCACTTTATGCTGCAGGCAATACTCCCAGAGGGTTTCCTCGTTATGGTCATGAATCATGGTTTCGTAGTAGACCGCTTCGACTGGTATATACATAAATGCATAGTCCAAGGTTTTCGCTTGCGGAACAATGTATTTAGTAGAAATATCATGAATATGTTTTTTTATGTCTCGTAAAAATGCCCGCCTCATATTTTTCTTGTCTGCCGCATCGACGGCATTGACCATTAGCTGATAATTAGCCAGAGGAAATTTTGCATCGACGGCAACTTTATAACTGTCTTGCAAGAGGATGACTGCATCGGCTATATCCCCTACCCCCGGAAAAGTATATTGCAGCTGGTAACGATCGTGGGGCAATACGTCGGCTAATAGATTGCCTAGTAAAACTTCGCCAAAACCACCCCGAATTTTCGGATGCTTGAGCATGTTTTGAAATGATGAAATTTCCTGGTTGGTTCGCTGCAAAGCGGCTGTCGCCTGCTCGAGCTTGCCCAGACCGACACTGACATCGCGTGCAGTTCTTTCACTATGGTTCAACTGGTTAGAAATAAAACTCTTAGATTCGTTGATGGCGCGGACGTTATCGGACAAACGCCGTTCAATCTGTGTAGTAATATTATCTAAACGTGCAGCCAAGGCTTGTTCCAACTGGTGAAAGCTAGAATCTGACAAAGGGCGACGACGAAAAATAAGCCAAGCGGCAGCCAACCCAGTTGATAATCCAAATATTAGTATGAGTATTTGTTGCGTCACTGGTTGTATTATATACGCGATAGAGGTAAACCCCCACACCCTTGCCTAAAGGTCAGGGCTTTTCAGTGGAGCTAATATAAAAACCATTCATCACCGGCCTTAAAGGCCGGCGCTTTCTGGGTGTGGGGGTAAACCAAAAGAGGCTGGCAAGGATGGCCTCAAAAGACCTACTCTCCATCGGCTTGGTCGGAGGCTCCGGCGATATCGCTAAGTTTTTTTGCGTCAGTTGGGACTGCTATCTCGACCGGTTTATTTCGTTCGGTAAATTTCAATTCGATACTCATATTATTATTACTGCCCGGGACGGTTGTGACCAGAGAAATTCGGCGTATCTCATTGGACCACGGCGTGATAGCCAGTTCTATCGGCACATTTTCTGCGTTAGCCACGCCTTGCTGGATGTTGGCAATTTGTTCAGCGGTTAAATGAGTGCCGAGTACCTGAGCAATGGAATCCATCATTCTAATAACGGCAGCCGAGGTAGCGATTGCTTGATAGGTTTTAACTGTCGTACCATCTAATTCTTGACGTGGACCAGCTTTAACGGTCACAAAAGTATTCTCTTGGTCAGGTAGTGCGGAGGGTGATTGTTGTGTACCTCGCGGAAGTTCGATCCAGATATTTTTCAATTCAGCCAAAAGAGGGAGGGAAGGAGGCGCCTTGGTAATTTGGAAATAAGCCTGGTCGCCAATAAAGCGAGTATTAGCTTCAACCAACATAGTTAACGTTTCCGTTTTGGTGGTCAATTGGACAGTTGCTTCTAAGCTATCACGTCGATCTGCCTCGCGCTTGAACTGACCATTAACTAATAAATCAACGGCGGCTTTTTCGCCGAGGATGTCGACCGAGGCTTCTGGATTAGTGATAGAGATGGTCGAGTAAAACTGTTGTGTATCAGAGCGTGCTAATTTAGCTAAGGCGGTATCCACTACGCGGCTGGGACGGGTCCAGTAAACAAGCAGCGAAATTACAGTCAGCGCAACGACAATAAGAATGAATCGGATGAAAAAGCGTTTACGCATAGTTTATGAGGATAGCAAGTTGACCTTAATAAGCAACTGCAATTTTAGCACAGCAGACGTGAAAACATGATAGAGAGGCATGGAAGAGCAGCTGACTATTTAACAATCTCTTCCCGGCGGTCGTGTATAAAATCAAACCACTCTTCAGTGACATCAATTAGTATCTTGAAGGGTGCTTCGAGGACACGGTCCATTAGAAAAAGCACAATATTTAGCTGACGAATATTTTGGGCTAACCAACGACCGAATTCCAAGATGGGCAAGGCAAAAAAACTGGTCATGGCGGAGAAAATAGTTTCTCCCTTATAAATAACGCGCAGTTCATCAGCCGACCGGCGAATACGAGTAGCCAAAAAACTAACTAAGCCCAAGAAGACAATAAAGAAGAACATGGCTAAGAGGGAAAATTCGAGGCGATCTAGCAAGGAGAATAAGCCCCAAAAGATAACAATAAATAGGAGAGCATAAAAAATGGCAAAGGCAGACCAGGTCGTTGTGCCATAACGGCGAGGGGCACTAATCATAATGGTAGGCAACTCGCCCTCGCCAGATACTATCTTGCGCAACTGTTCGATAACACGTTCGGTATTACGTTGTCCGGGCAGGCGCACAGTAGTGGCCAGGATAAAAAGCAGCAAAGGATGGAATGAGATGTTGGCTGCGAGAGATAAATAATGAATTTGGCCAATCAGATATTTTTCATAAGGTATTTCCAGCAATAAGGCTAGCAATGTTTTAGTCATAAACAGGAACAAGATGCTATGCCAGGCCCGCCGGCTAATGCGACTACGCGTTTTTTTGGAACGATTAACCACCGCTTCTTGTGCGGCATTCATAAATACTTGGTCTGAATCAAAAGCAGATTCTTGTCGCTCGGTTACCATATCGCGCAATGTTAGATACGGGACAGCCACGGGACGCAGTAGACGGGTCAATCGATCACAAGCGGGATGCTCTAAAGCCGTGGTAATAAAGTTATAGAATTGCGGAATGTTTTCGGCTAAATTATCAACCTGGAAAACATCAAGCTCGTCCTGCTGCCAGTCAGGAAAATGATGAATAAAATAATGGTAAGCTAGTTCACTATTATCAGCAGCAAAAAGAGCGCGATGACAGGCTAAGTATAACTGGGTAGGACGATCGTTCTCGGTGACAAAATTGTCGGTCCAAGCAATTCTAGAGAAAGTATCGTGGTACATCAGATGAACGAGTGCTTCTTGCCGGTCTGGCGGGTAAAGCTGATGGTCAATGGCGACTGCGACTAAGCGAAGGAACCATTCCGCGTTCGACGGAGAAAGAGCGGCATAAATATGTTTAGCCTTACGCAGGATATGACCGATTTTTTGAGTGTAGGATTTCGGACAGTTTTTGATATAGTTGGCCCGGATCAATTCCTGAAGTAAGGTAGTCGCGATGATAACGGGCGAGCGATCCTCGAAGAGTCGTCGCTCCAATATGCGAAGAATTGCTTTACGGCGTAGCAGCTCCTCTTCATCCGGTTCCAGGGTATTGCGGAAACGCTCATAGGCGAAAGCGATACGCTTGGTAGCAGAGGATACTTCAATGAGACTCTCCGGAGGCGGTTCAGGTGTAGGCACCTGAAAGTAAGTAATCAAATTTTGAACATCTTCGCGCAACTGCATGAAGTAAAAATAGCCAAAATTTGGCGATTTAGCTAGTCCGAGATTTTGTGGAACAAATAAACCCAGCCGTTACTACTCCAAAAGCCTTCTTTTATAGACGAAAGAATGACTATCGACAATTAATGCTCTATAGCCTGTTGATAGTTTTTACTAACTGCTGGCCAGTTAACGATAGACCAAAAAGCGGTAATATACTCAGGGCGCCGATTCTGGTATTTTAGATAATACGCGTGTTCCCAAAGGTCCAGTGTTAAAATTGGCTTATGCCCTAGCGTAAGGGGACTGTCCTGATTGGACGTAGTAGTCAGCTGCAACTGATCGTCGCCATCAACTACTAGCCAGGCCCATCCGCTACCAAAATGCGCTGTAGCTTGTCTGGTAAATTCCTCAATAAAATGCTCATCATTGCCAAATTTCGCCGCTAGTTCCGTTTTTAGATCGGAAGTTGACAGCGGATTATGTTCAGGAGATAAGATGGTCCAAAATAATTTATGGTTAATGTAGCCACCGCCGTGGTTTTGTGCGGCGGTTCTAATGTCCGCCGGCAATGCGCTTAAATTTGTCACTAGGTCTTCAGCTGACTGCTCAGGTAATTCAGGGTGCTTGGCAATAGCTTCGTTGAGTTTGTCGGTATAGGTCTGGTGATGCTTGGTATGATGTAGTTCCATAGTACGAGCGTCAAAGTATGGCTCGAGAGCGTTATAACTATAAGAAAGTTTGGGTAAGAGAAATTTCATAGGATAATCATAATGGTTAAATATTTAGTGTTTATTTAAGTTTAAGGACAAAGCGGCGACCTCACAATAGTATTGACAAGATAGGCTTATATATGACAAGATTTGCACTGAGGGAAACGTTCCTCGCAGGAGACGTGTAGAGAAACCTTTTGTGTTAAATCGAGCGTCGACTTAAAGGAGTGCGAAGACCTCGATTTAGGGTTCCGTAAGGGACCAACATGAAAGGAGGAGATTATCAATGAGAGATTCAAACGAGGAACGTCAAATGTTTGACGTAAAGTGTGCCGAGTGTGGCAGGGACGCAAAGGTTCCTTTTCAACCGTCGGGTGATCGACCGGTATACTGTAACGATTGTTTTAAGAAACAACACGGCTCACGCGGTGGAGATCGTCAGATGTACGATGCCACCTGTGCGGATTGTGGTGGAGCGGCTAAGGTTCCGTTCCAACCAACAGGCGACAGACCGGTATATTGCCGGGACTGTTTTGGAAAGCACAGAGGTTAATTCGTGTAAGCACAGAAAAAGAGGACGCTTTTAGCGTCCTCTTTTGTGTTGGGAGAATATGGGGAATTATCCTCACCCGTCGCTGCGCAGTGCCTACTGGCACATGCTCCGCTCCTCCTTTGGAGCCTGGGTTGTCTCGAAGATGAATCAGTTTATCCTCTCGCCATACCCTTCAATTCCCCTGCTGCTGGTTCCAAGCATATAAAATATAGACCAGTATATGCCGGTCTATATTGTTTGAATTGGTAGCCCGTATTAAGAGTAAGTGGAACTCCATTGTAACAGAATTGCAGGCATTAGCAGCGTTTCGGGAGCGAGTACTTGGCGGTGGGTTAGCAGCAAGCACTACGCTTAGTTGAATTTAGCCTGATAGTGGAACCCTTACGATCAATCCCATGACGAAGAAAATAGCCAAAAGACAACCCAAAAGTAAATCCGCTGCACTTGCCAAAAGCAATCCGAAAAGCATAGCAAAAAAGGTCACCAACGCAGAAATCAGGGAGCTAATACTTGAAAGTGTAAGTTTTGCTTTTGATCCTGACCGATGGAATCTGGCAGATATGGAGCGAATCTTCAACAAAATGGTTAAACGAGATGACTATGATTATCAGGCAGAACAGGATGAAGCGACAACTGCGGCTCTGACGTTTGGTTTCGATAACGACTATGTACTTGTTCTGGCAGTCTCCGAGCATTATAGAGGACTGGTCGTTGAGCTGCGCCGTAAGCTCATCAAGGATTTTGACTGCAAAACCCATGCCGAAAAAGCCCTGGTTGACATGGCCGTGAGCGGCTATATGAGAGTGCTCCGCGCCTCCCAAGCCTTTACCCGCTGCGTGGAGCAAGGATCAACTAGTAACAACCTTAACCAGTTTATGTCCACTATGAGCAAGGAAATTGACCGCGCTCACCGCCATTTCACAACTTCCTACCAAATGCTGGTTCAGCTCAAGCAACCGCCCCTGAACGTCCACCTAAAAACCAAGAACGCCTATGTCGCCCAAGCGCAGCAGTTCAATATGGACAAACCAGAGCCAAAAGAAGACGAGGAAATCATAAACCCCAAATGATTTAGGATGTTAGTAGAACAATGCCAAAGAATCGGGGTGAATGAAGTGGTCCGGCAAACGGTCCAACAGGCACGCCAGGTCCTTATTGAGTCAGGCATTGAAGTTGGCGATTACAATGTAAAGATGGCCACCACGAGCACACAGTACGGCGGAAAGCGCACCTGGTTCATTTGTCCTACTTGTGAACGGCGATGCGGTGTGCTGCTTAAACACCCGCTGTCGAGAGCTGTAGGGTGTCGGGAGTGTTTGGATGTGGATTACCGCAGGCAGCGATACAAAGGAATGGTTGAGGAGATAAGTACGGACTAACCATCCAAGCCTTGTTGGGATTATGGATGCGCGTCGTGGCAGGGCTTTGCCCTGCAGCTTTCCGCAGGAATGGGGCGGGGCGGCCTTTGGCCGCTAACGGCGGCTGGGCTAGAACGTCCGCAAAATGCTAATTTTCAATGACGTTCGACAGCTACTAAGTCCCTAAAGGGACTGCTGGCGAATGTCTGAAAATTTCGCATTCTTGCGACGTTCAGGCCGCCCGACGTTCGTCCGCCCCACGTCGGCGGATACGCCAGGCGGAAATGCTCGGCAGGATGATTGTGGTTTTCGCTATTTACTTGGCAGACGGTAAGGGATTGGCGATGACAGATGAGGTCCAGCGCGGCGGTTCCGCTCAAGAGGAACGCCCGTGCGGGTTAGCTGTCATCACTGAAGAATGAGCCAGATAATACTAGCTACAAAGAACCCGAAGAAAAAACCCAGCTTCATATTTACTCTTGAGGCTTGCTTTTCAACCCACAATCCCATCTCCCACTTTTTATTGTTAGACATCGGGTCAAAGTTTTGCTCCTTCCAACCGTAAGCTGCTACTAATTTCAACTCTGGATCAGAAATTGAGTTCATTTGCTTCACATCAAATGTTGCACCTCGGTATTCATCTGGGACATCAAAGCCATAGAAAAAATTTACGACAGACTTTATCCACCCAAGAAATGATACGTGATTGTCACTCATCATCGCTTTTAGAGCGGAACAAATTAGGAAATACGGGATCTGCCTCAAGGCAAGCAAAAATAAGAAATATGATGAGAATGAAAAACAGCGACAACAAAAGCTCATTCTTTGTGGTGTCTCCAATGAGCCCACCCAACGCAAAGGCTGAAATCAAATATATCAATGTGTTTTTCCAGTTCTTTGACAGCTTGTCGGCCGACTCTCTGAAACTACTCATAGCCAAACAATTTAAAAGGCAGTGTTACCTTTTGCCTCTTTACTGCATCAGAACAGTCACCGACTGCCTCACCGCTCAAGTTGGCACATAATCGCATACTGTTCACAACATCAAGGTTATGTTCTAGTATCCGAATGTACTGACTAAAAGCAAAGCTCAAGCTCGCGATTAGCAAAGCGGTCGCAGTTGCAAGGATGCTGACTACCAATAATGCTTGATGTTTGTAGCTCACACAGCCTCTATTTCAGCGTATCAAAACGCACCCCTCCCGACCCGCTAGGCAGAATGAAATCGAATCCGACATAATCAAAGTCTGTAAACGACGCGGCACCCTTAAATGTTTTCCAGTCCGTCCATGTGCCTTCGTTCATTCGGTAGCGGGCCATTTTATCACTTGAACGCCATTCAATTTCTAATAACGTCCACTCGTTGTCGTTGTAGGTATCAAAGTCTTGATAGCTCTCACTGATGGGGTCGAAGTAGGCTACATTGCCATCGCTCTTGAAAGTGACAGCCGCAAAAATATCCGTCCCGCCAGCCCATGAGTTTTTAGTTACGCGAAACTGGGCGTTGCCATCAGGATACGGACCCCAGCTAGAGCGGTTCTCGGTCCGCACATATACGGCCTGTCTACCATCTGAACGCGGCGTGCCTTTCTTGGTTGCAACACTGTCGGCCAAAGCGCTGATGTGAAGTGCCTTGTCTCCTTCGTTGGTAACGGCATCCTGGACAATAAAGTTCTCACCGTTGACGTAGCTCTCCCAGCCACCCTGCCCAACAACAGAGCCATTGGTATAGTCATTGAAGTTATCCTCGACAATCGCCAGAGAGGTTGAAGGGTTACGAATCTCATTAAGTAGTGCTCGTATCTTCTCAACAAATTCCTCTCGCTCTGGCCTCTTATTTATCTCATCAAGAGCCTCGTCAATCTTATCTAAATTCTCAAGGTACGACTCGTAACGATCCTGGGCTGCCTCATCTCGGCCTTGCTTAAGACGTTGCTCATAGATTCTTAAGTCCCGCAGGGCATGATTGGCTGGACGGGTGATATTAGCCACTTCATAGCCTTTCAGCAACTTGTCTTTCTTGGCTTGCTTGGCACATTCTATTATCTCCCGCAAAAGGGCTTTAGCTGCATCGGTATCAGTATTAGCAACAACCGCACTGCCAACACCTAGTCCGATAAGGAGGAGGGCTGGAACAAGAAAGTTAATTTTTATTCTCATCGTCATAATTTCGCTATTAAAGGTTACTGAGACACTTTGAGTATAGTTCCTCCTCTATTTTATCCCTTTTTGCCCGCAATGCATTAAGCTGTGCTTGAGCTTTGTCTTGAATATCTCCTAGCCAAGAATTATATGCAGCAAGTGTTGTTTGTGTGAGCTGCTGTGCTTCTTGAGTCGAAGCGCCACTATTCTTAAAACCATAGTAACTGGACTGTATGTCAGGGACTTCTGATTGAGAGATAACCCCATATTTTAATGCCGCCTGCTCAATGTCGCGTATCTTTGTGGATGCGGTTAACTCCAAAAGCATGGGAGATTTTGCTAGCGCGTCATTTAACATTTTATCTGCTTCTGCTTTTGCGTTGGTCTTACACAATTCAATGCTGACTGCGCTTGATTTGTTGTTCTGAGTCGAGCTGGTGTTTGCTACGGCTGAGGGTTTTGGCTGAGAAGCCACGAGAGCGTCATATAACTGGCTCCGTGACCACGAATTAGTGCGGTATTTGCTTTTCCAAGAATTGCTCTCGGCACTCGATGGCTTACGACCATACGCTTTCTCAAATTCCTGCTCGACAATGAGCGGTATATTGGACTCGCTGGCGGCTGGCTGATTTGTTGTAGGTGCGGAAGTTGTGGCGGTCTTGACTACTGGCTTTGACTCGGGGGCGGGTGAAGGTGTTGGCGATGATTCCTCTTCCTGCTTATCTTCCTTCATGGACTCTTCCTCGACGGTCTCCTCCTCTTTCTGATTTTGCAGTTCTTGCAGCTCTTGGCGTAGCGCTGATTTTTCCACTTCGTTGCTTCGCTGGACTTGGTATACGGCAGCACCTCCGCCACCAACAAGAACTAACGCCGCGATAGCAATAATAACAGGCAGTAAGGCAAAACCCTGCTGAAAATAACGGTGATTGTTTTTTATTCTCATAGTCATAAGTAACCTGCTCTTAATAGCACTTTTGGCAGTAAACACAAAGCCCACCGCCAGCGGCAACCTTACGGCTGCCCATAGCCGTTTCCAGCTATGACCTCAGAGAAGTGCTGAACGATGGGTTCAGTATCTCTGAGGGTTTACGCCATGCCCTGCCCAAAGGCAGGGTTTAGGCTATATTTCGTTGTGTTTTTGGTGTACCCTGAATAGAACAAATATGCAAATGAGAATGAAGATAAATACGCAATATACTTGGCTTACCGAACTCTCCCCTGGCAACCTGGAGAGGGTCCAGAAGGTTCTGAAAATCCTCATGGACGAGGTGGAGATAAGAGCAGTTAATCGGCTGACATTCAATAAAATCCCATTGAACGGATTCCGAAAAGAGGGTTTTGAATACGAGGATATAGTCGCGGTCCTCCGCAAAGTGGACCCAGAGGGCAGGGTTGCGAGGACAGAGAAAATTACGATGCCATTGTTCGAAGGCAATGATTCTTGGTTAACCCAAGCGTATTCTATTAGCTCAATCAAACATTATGGCGTTCACGTCTCGAAAGAAGAGAGTGACAATATATTCCTACTAGAGATAAAGGACTTTGAAGAACTAAAGCACATGGAGGAGGCGGTAAGGAAAAGCAGAGTCCAGGTTCTAGACGGTAATAAACAGCCCCAATCTCCTAGCAAGGAAGATACATTGATATGCGCCGGACTGGCGGCGGACTTTAGCAAGGGCACAGTGCAATACGATAAGCATAAAGCCAAGGAGATTTCAGCAGAAACGAAGCCAATGAGAATGCTTAAGCTTTTGTTGGAAAAACAGCCAAATACTGTTACCTACTTAGAGTTGGGTGCGGAATTCGACTTGTCTGCACCGGAGACAGGAACTAAAAAAGTTGGCGAAAGAGAAATTAAGGTGTTACCCCATCAGAGTCACGGCCGTGTAATACAAACTATTCTGCGTGATCTCAAGAACATACTGCGCGACGCTGGCATGGATGACAGGGATATAGAAAATATGATCGTGACCAAGCCAAAGCAGGGTTATGCGTTACGTTGCGGTAACCAGAAAGTTGATCGTAAAAATACCACGTAAATCTCGCTTTTTTCTCGTCGTTTCTTTGCGCAGCCTCCCTAGAATGGGAGGCAGAATTATTTATGACGATAGAATACGAAACAAGCGATTTTCTGACAGCCAGTGTTTTGCTGATGCAGAAGCATCCAATTCTCTCAACGGATACCAGCAATCCGAGGAGAGTCGTTTTTGTATTTGAGGACAGCCCGCGATTACAACAGAACTTAACCCAGCTCAAGCGAGGAGAACTACGCTGTGACCCCTCAGACTTCTGGGCAGCGGAAAGACGAGCCAAGCAGCTCATTTACGAAGGTGAGCGGTTATGACTTTGACGCTTGAACAAGCCCGCGAGGCATTGCCGCAGGGCTACGAAGTAAGTGACAAAGAGCTGGAGGATGTTCTCGCCTTCTTCTATTTCATTGGGGAGAAAGCGTATGAGCAGGCGCGAAAGGAGGCTCGTGATGAGTGAGAGGTTACAAAAAGAAAAAGACCCGCGTGGCAAACGAGAGTCTTTTCATGCCCTTAATGTACCGTCTAGTTCTGAGGGAGCGCAAGAGTACACAGCTCCAGAGATTACACCGGAGATTGCGATTGAGACATTTTGTGAAGATGCCCGTGAGCCTGTCTGCGACAACCTGAAACGCTACTGTCGGGAATGGCAGCGCAAGAAAGCACAGATCATAGAGCTAGAACGTATTATCCTGACATTACCAATCATAGAAAATCAAATTTCACTACGCGGCCTCTATGAAGTCATGCTCCCTAAAATGCAGCAGGAGCTGAGGCAGATTGAGTGGCACATTCGCCGACTACAACACTGTTTAGAGCTATTGGAGCAGCAGAAGATTTTTACCAAACCCGCTGACATTCCTGGCCATATTGACGTAAGTACACTCAAGAACCGGCTAGATATTGTGGACGTGGTAAGCCGATGGGTTGAACTACGCCAGAGCGGGAGAACACACAAAGGCCGATGCCCATTCCATGATGACCGCTCACCGTCATTTGTTGTTTACCCAGAGAACAAACGCTGGTGGTGTTTTGCTTGTAGCGAAGGTGGCGATGTTATCACGTTTGTTCAAAAGATTCGTAATTGCGGCTTCCGTGAAGCGGTAGTGGAATTGCAACGCCTATGAAGGAAAGTGAAGTAAAAAGAACGCTTGATATTGCTGATAAGGCGAGAGTCGAGACATATTCACGCATTAAAAAAGTACCGAGGCCACTCCGGCACATAAACATTGACCAGTGGGGTGAGACCATTGATAAGCTATTTCCTGATTATCGCTTTGCGGCAGAGGTCGGCCTATCGGTCCTAGCCCAAATACTCATAAAGGACGTGCGAAATCCCTTTGCGCTTGTACTCGTTGATGTTCCGAGTGCGGGTAAAACAATCACGATAAACTTTTTCTCTGATATTCCTGATATAACCTATTCGACCGATACTTTCACTCCGGCTTCATTTGTCAGCAATGCCACGAATGTGAAGCGCAAGGACTTGGAAAAGATTGATCTACTGCCGAGAATCCGTCACAAGCTATTCCTGATCCGCGATTTAGCACCAATCTTTGGACAGCGTGATGACGACCTATTAAAGAGCCTTGGAGTCTTAACGAGAGTCTTGGATGGTGAAGGTTTGCAGACCGATACAGGGGTTCACGGCCAGCGTGAATACACTGGAGATTACCTATTTAACATCTTGGCCGGATCAACGCCTATGAATCCAAGAGTATGGAAGTTAATGGGCAATTTGGGGTCGCGTTTGTTCTTCTTGAATCTAAACAGCCCTGATAAGGACGACAATCAATACGTTACCCAGCTTCGGGAAACGAATTATAAGGACAAGGAATATGAGTGTAGGGATGCGACAAAAGAATTCATTTACTCTCTCTGGCACAAACATCAGGCCGGAATCGAGTGGGACAAGGAAGGCGATGCCCCTGAATTGATAAAGGTTTTAGTGCGGTGCGCGCGTCTACTGGCGAGACTTCGAGGCACAATCAATGTGTGGGAAGAAAAAGCAGAGGGTGGGACGCGGTATAACTTCACCGCTCCGACTATTGAAAAGCCGGATCGTATACTGACTTGCTTCTATAACCTAGCGAGAGGACACGCGATAATCTATGGTCGCAATACCATAGCGCAATCAGACTTAAAGCCAGCACTAGCCTTGTCTGCTGACAGTGCCCCTCCTGCTAGGGCTAAATTGTTTAATAAACTGCTCGAATACGGCGGGACAATGAGCACGAGTGATGTTGAAGAAGCATTGACCTGTTCAAAGCCTACTGCTCTAAAGGAGATGCGAGCGCTTGCAATCCTCAAAGTGGTGGACATGTCCGGCGATCCTGATGAAACCGTAGGTCGCCCTGAGGGTGAAATAACCTTAAAGCCCGAATTCCACTGGTTCCTGGAAGACGAATACCAGCAACTCCGATTGCACAGCGTCGAAAAGACTTTATCAAAAGAAGACTGATAATTGATAAAACAAATCTGACAGTATATGCGCCTTAATGGAAAAAATAGTATAATGAAGCTGTTGACCCGAAAAATAACATCCGTAGGCTTTTTTGATGGGCGTACTGCCGAAGCCTTACGGTATTCGGGTCAACCAGTACGTCCATTTTTGTATGGTAATTTAAAGAGTATATGAGCCAGGAAACAAAAAATGCGGTCTTCTATGTTCGGGTGAGCACCGATAAGCAAGCCGAAAAAGGAACCAGTCTCGACACGCAGGTTGAACGATGCAAAGCCCACGCAGAAAAAGAAGGATTCAATATAATCCGCATTTTTAAAGAAGAGGGTGAATCAGCTAAGTTCGCGGATCGGCCAGAGCTACTGAACATGCTGGCGTACCTGCAAACCAACAAGGATCGTATTGATGCTTTGATCGTCTACAAACTAGACCGCCTTTCTCGCAACACTGACGACCAACACAAGATCATGTATAAGCTCTCTCAAGCGCAGGTCGCGCTAACCTCTGCTACTGAGAACATTGATGACTCTCCGGTGGGAAAATTCATGCGAGGCATCCTTTGGGGTGTTGCAGAACTCGACAATGCTATTCGTGCTGAACGAACTCGTGACGGCATGTATAAACGCTTTAAGGAAGGCGTCTGGCCATTTCCGGCACCGACCGGCTACATAAAAAGCAAAGAGGCAGGAACCGGCAAAACCATATGTGTGCCGCATCCCGAATACGGCTCTCTTATTACCTGGGCGGCCAAACAACGTGCTGCCGGATATAGTTACGAAGCAATAGCGAACGGATTGCGGAAACGAGGTTTTAAGATGCGCGGCGGCAATGATCCGTACAATCAATCAGTCTGGCGTATTATGCACAATCCTTTCTATCACGGCACGATGCGAGCCTTTGGCGAAACAATAAATGGCAGTCACGAACCACTCATCCCGTCTGAATTGTACTTACGTATTAAAGTCGTGGATGATAAATCGTTCAACCCCGCGCCACAACGCAGTAAGTATAACCCTGAATTTCCTGTGCGCCTGCGATGTCCAAAATGTGGAATGAATTTCAAAGGCAGCTTTTCAACCAGCAAGACCGGCAAACGCCATCCTTACTATCACCACCACAATAAAACATGTCCTCTAGCGCGGTCATTCAAACAAGATACAGTTCATGTTAGCTTTGAAGATGTGATGAGAATTATCAAACCAAAAAAGCAATACGTGAGCCTTTTCAAGAAGGTCATGCTGGATATTGCCAAGAGTAAAGCGACCGAGCACAAGAAAGAAGGCGCACGTTTTGGTAAAAAGCTGGCTATGTTGCGCGAGGAGCGTGAGAAGATTGTGACCGCCATGATAAACGATCCTAGGTATGAGTTATTGGAACGCGCAGAATATATAGAGCGCAAGGCAAAAGTAGACGGCGAAATTGAAGATGTACAGGTAGAGCAAGCTAAGTTTCAGTATCAGGAAGTAAACATACAGCAGCTCATAAACAAAGGATTGGCGATGCTAGAGAATCCGGCTGTGACATGGGAAATCATCAAAGAAATAGAACCTCGCGTAGAGTTCCAACGCCACTTATTCCCGAAAGGTCTTGAATGGGATGGTGAGAAGTGTCGAACCCCGAAAATATCAGTATGTTTACAGACAATTCGGGACTATGGCGACAATAAATCACATTTGGTAGCCCCTAGGGGAATTGAACCCCTGTTTCCAGGATGAGAACCTGGTGTCCTAGCCGCTAGACGAAGAGGCCATGAATTAAATGTAAAGAGTAAAACGAAAAGCGTAAAATATCAAGGCAAAAGAAGGAAGTCAGAACTTGATGGAAGTGTTTATGCCCGGTGGTTGGTGGACACGGACGAGAGTTTTTTATAGCACTAATTGAGATTCGTCGGCGGAGTTGTTTAAGAGGCGACGAACGACTTCTTCCATGTGCATATCTCGAGATCCTTTAATGAGTACAACATCGTCTGGATGCAAAAAATCACGCAGCCACTTGCCGACATCGCGGCTGGAAGAGAAATTATGGACATCACAGGTATCCTGGCGGCCGTTAACTTCGGATCGATGCAAGGCCGCAGCGCCGGCGTGTTTCATGTTATTGCCAACGGTCACAAAAACATGGGTAATATCGGCAACGGTCTCCCCTATTTGCTGATGGGCGGCTATTGTCTGGACTCCAGCGTCCAAGACATCACCGAGAATGGCAATTTTTCTTTTCGCCGGAAATTGCCGGAGGACATTCAGGGCATCTAGCATACTTTCCGGCGAGGCGTTGTAGCTGTCGTCCAGTAAGGCGGCACGGCTGTGCCCGGCGAACAGCCGCATATGGCCAGGCGGTGGTACTAAAGGCTGGATGGATTGAATCGCTTTGCCGAGCGGCAGTTTGAGGGCGTAGGCGAGGGCCAAGGCACTGATGACGGGAAGGATGTGGTAGTCAGCCACGATGTTGGGTAGATGAAGCTCATAAACATGTCCGCCAATATTAACATCACAGGCATAACCGATCCGACCACGTAAGCGTGCATGCATGAGACGAACAGTAGATTCAGGCGAGGTCCCATACGAAATGACACTGGCTGGGCTCTTGGCCTGCATAGCGCTGACCAGCGGGTCATCGCTGTTGAGTATGACAAATCCGGTTGAAGGAATAGACACAACTAACGAAGTTAGCTCATGAGCGATCAATTCCTTAGTGGTGAATAAGTGTAAATTAGTCGACTGGACATTGGTGATAACAGCCCCGGTGAATGAGAGATGAGTGGCGATATAATCAATATCCCCGGGATGGCTGGCAGCCAATTCTAAAACCATCACATCCGGTTCAAATGATGTGAGTTCTTTTGCTTTGCTAATGGTTAAGAGTTTATACCAGTGATTGGTTATTTGTCGGGCAGTGATGCCAATAATGGACAAGGCAATACCCAAGCGGGTGTTGTAAGCCAGTGGTGAATGGCGTACGCGATAGTGCGCAGACAAGACAGCCGCGACCGCTTCCTTAGCGATGGTTTTGCCAGTGCTACCGGTAACACCGATGAGCGGTGTGTGATAACGCTTTAGGTAATCCTGAGCACGCCACCATAAAATTCTTTGACGCAGTTTATTTTGCATGACATTTCACTTTATTGGATAGTTGATAACGTCCCTGGCGATCGAAGCTCCGTGGCGGATTAAGCTAAACACCGTAGCCATACACGATTGGTGACCAGAGATTTGAAGAAATTTCTACTAGACGTTCTCTTAGTTTATACCGAAAACCAAAAGCATAAAAACTGCTTTATGGCAGGCGGGGAATAGTTAGGCGCCGGCCTGATCACTTTTGCCTACTTCAAACTTAGGCGGCTGTTTGGTTGGATCGTAATCAGGAGGGATTTGCAGATAATTTATAATTTTTTCAGAGATACGTTTAAACATTGGTGCCGCCGTGCCGGAGGCAAAGGACAGACCGGCTGGATTATCTAGTTTGATAAGGATTGAAAATTGCGGATGGTCGATGGGACCGAAACCGACAAATGAAATAATTTTACGGTCTGGTGAGTAAGCCCCCTTTTCATCAGGGACTTGGGCGGTGCCAGTTTTACCGGCCAAGTAGTAGCCAGGCACCCGCGCTAAGGTGGCGACGCCGTTTTCAATAACGCTAACCATCATGGCCGAGACGTCCCCCGCCGTAGCCGGTGATATAACACGCCGCACTTGAGTGGGAAGCGTGATTTCTTCCTCGCCATTGCTTGGCTGCCGCCGCGAGACAATGTATGGCTGCATAAGCGTGCCGTCATTAGCAATGACATTAATGGCATTCAAAATTTGTAACGGTGTCAGAGCTACTCCCTGACCAAAGGAAGTGGTGGCGACCGTAGCGACATTCCACTGGTCCGGTTCTTTAAGAGTGTTTTGTGTTTCGCCTTCCAGCTCAACACCGGTTTTCTCTCCTAAGCCAAAGCGGCGCAGAAAATCATACATGGTTTCTGCACCAAGCTGCTGACCGACCCAAACCATACCGATATTGTTAGATTGTTCCAGGACTTGCGTCATGGTCTGCACGCCATGATGCTTGCCATCAAAAGTGTTAATCGTGTACTTCGCTACCTTGACCGGACCATTGTCATTAACGGTGGTTTGCGGAGTAACCAAGCCTTCTTCGATAGCGGCCGACATAATAACCGGCTTTAAGACCGAACCAGGCTCAAAAATGTCAGAGATGATGGGATTTTGCTGAACCCTGGCGTCACTGATGGCGTAGTAGTAATTAGGATCATAAGTGGGATAGGTAGCCATGCCAAGGATTGCACCGGTGCGCGGATCCATCACAATGACGCTGCCCCGTTCGGCACCATAGCGGGTAACACCATCCTTTAATTCGTCTTCGATGGCGGATTGGATAACCCGGTCTAAGGTCAGGACAATACTTTCGCCATCCGTAGCCGGCTCGAACTGGCGCGATCCCACACCGATAAATTGGCCCGTGGTATCATGCTCCATGCTAAAGAAGCCAAGATCTCCGGCTAAACTGGACTCGAAATTTCCTTCGATACCGTAGCGGCCAACCTTTTTATCTTCGAGCCAGCCGACATAGCCTAGCGCGTGAGCCGCGAGGGTCTTTTCCGGATAAACTCGGGAGGTGGTTTCTTCAATTTTAATACCCGTCAATTGCTGCTCAGAAAGGAAATTATATAATTCATCATCAAGATACTCATAGAATTTTAAAAACGGTTCATAGGGATCGGTATGTTGATTAAATTTGCGATAGAGCTCATCGCGCAGTGTAGCCAACCGGTCATCATAATTTGGTTGGTCAGGAGGGACCTGGTCAGAGTTTGGTTGTTGCCCGGTAGCAGAGAGAATGGCAGCGATATGTTGCTGTTGGCGCTCACGAAATTGCAGTAAGGCTGGGGCTAATGCATCGGCTACTTGAAGCGGATCGGTCATGTCGCGAGGTACAGCATAGGCAATCCAGCTTTTGTTATTTACAGCCACCGGAAAAAGCTCGCTGCTATTGTGTTCCTGTAGATAGATAGTGCCTCGACTGGGTGCCAACTCGGCGGCTCTTTGCCGTTGACTGGTGGCAATGGCGGTAAAATAACCCGTCCGGATAATTTGCAAATCTATTAGGCGAGCGATTAAAACAGCTAAAAATATGAGGCTGATAGTATTTAAAAGCCATAATCTTTGAGTGGTTGAGAGCATAAGAAAATTTCCAACAAGTATGCCTAAGAAGCAGGTGGGAAGCAATTATAAAAGTGAATCTAGCTGGTGTCGCTAATAGGCTAGAATTGTTGAGACTAACAATTAATGTTTTAACGAGCTAAGGCAGTTACTTGATCTACTGCAGGACTGAGAAAAGTGACTTTACCAGTGGCCACTAAGTTTAAATCTTGGACACGGTTTTCGATATTATCAATAGAACGCAATTGGGCTCCTTCTAGTTCTACCTGACGTTGCTTCTCTTTGAGTTCAACAATTCTTTCTTCCAACTGCTGGATGTCTGAGCCCTGAGACGCCGTATTCAGAACTTGGCCGAGGTAAAAGAAGCCTAGAAAAGAGATAGAAAGAATAATAAACAATCCAAAAGCTAAGGAGATGGTTGTTGAGTTTATACTGCCGCTCTGCCAGCGAGAGATCGATGCGAAGCGACGAGTTTGTTGATGTTGAGGATGGCGCCAATACGACTGGGCAAGTGGGCGGCGCGGTTGGACAAATTGATTATTTATTGATGTCATGTGTTGGTGTTTGTTAATTATTAGATGATGTTTGGCTTAGTTAGCTCGGCGGTTTTTTGCGAGCAGCTCTTAGCTTAGCTGTTCTGGATCGAGGATTACTTTTAATTTCGTCGGGCGTGGCCGTAATCGGTTTTTTTGTGACAAGACTGAGTGCACTTTGGTGAAAGTATTGTTTAACAATTCTGTCTTCTAGACTGTGAAAGCTAATCACGGCGAGGGTACCGTTGCCTGTGAGCAGGTCGGCAGCTTGCGGCAAGGCTACGGCTAACGATTCAAGTTCGCGATTAACGGCTAGTCGCAAAGCTTGGAATGTTCGCGTAGCGGGATTAATACGACCGTGCTCATAGTGAACTGGTACCGTTTGGGCAATTATGGCACTGAGTCCTTGGGTAGTAGCCGGCAAGTGGCGCTTAATGGCTTGAGCGATTCGGCCAGCATATTTTTCTTCACCCAAGGTACGGATAATGAGGGTTAACTCCGGGACGGAAAGCCTGGCAATTAATTCATAAGCCGTGGGAAGATGACCCAACCGCTGCGTGACATAATTAACGCATTGGAATGAGGAAGCAGGCAATCTTTCGCCCGTGCTAAATTTCATATTTAAAGGGCCGTCACTTTGAAACGAAAAACCCGCGGTTGGATCATCAAGCTGATGGGAGCCAATGCCGAGATCGAATAAAATGTGAGTGAACAAACAATCAGAAGTACTCCTGTTAACTTTGCTGCGCGGCGCGCTTTGATCCTCCGGCTCGACCGATCGAGCGGCGGATGGGTTGCTTGCTACGCTGACAAGAATTCCTCCCCCCATTAATGAATCCTTGAGAAAAGCGAAATTAGCAGTTAGTAATGTAACGCGGTCTTGATAGGCGGCTAAATAGTGCTGGGCGGCAGTGATTGCTTTGGCATCTGTGTCCAAACCAACAACTGTTCCGCCTGGCTTGCTTGCCGCCAGATAAGCCAAGGCATGTCCACCAGTGCCAATTGTGGCATCAAGCAAGCTGTCGGCTGGTGTCGGTCGAAACAGGTCAATGATTTCGGCCGTTAGTACCGGAATGTGCTGATGATAAAGCATAGCATTAGATTTAAATGCCTAATTCTGACATGCTTTCGGCTATTTCGTCACTATTAGTCTGGGTTTCTTCGCTGTAGCTTTGCCATCGATCTTCATCCCATACTTCCAGCCGATTATATAAACCGGCAATGATCACGTGCTTGCTTAAGGAAGCATACTGACGCAGGTACTCTGGTAAAACTATCCGTCCTAGTGAATCGAGCTGAGCATCCCAGGCACCAGCCAACATCAGGCGAGAAAATGCGCGGCTTTTTTTCTGCGTAATCGGCAGAGCAGACAACCGCTCAGCGATTTTGTCCCATTCCGATTTAGTATAGACCCATAAACAATGATCTAGACCGCGCGTGATAACTAACTGATCGGTTAATTGATCGCGGTACTTAGCCGGAATGCTGACCCGCCCCTTACTGTCGATAGTGTGTGAGTGTTCGCCGAAAAACATATCTTGAGATAAACATTTATAGTTATGACTCTACTGCTAAAGCCACAATAATCAGGTCGCGTTTTTGTGTTTGTCAAAGTTCAGGATGTTTGCGGGTAAAAAAAGTGGGGCACCCCCACAGATTGCCTTTTCCACAGGGGTGCCCCACTTTTCCCCACTGTTTTCCACGCATTTCCACAATACTACTTATAATCCCACATCACAACACAAAAAGACACGACTTATCCACAATACTGCGTTGTCTACCTTGGTTCGGAGTGAACCGGAACGATTACAACTTGTAATCTACGCTAGTCAGTTCGGAGTGAACTAATAGCCTTTGGAAATTGGTCCAAAGAGGCCAGCAGGTAACGAGAGTAACAGTCGATCGATCGCCTTGAGGAAGCTTGTCTACTTCATGCGGCCAAACAATTTCCTTAGTGTATACCCGATAATTATAGTTAGCTGCGGGAGTAGCGATGGAGAAGGTTGAACCAACAGTTAATTCCGACAGCTGGGAAAAGGCAAAACGATAAGGCCCAAAGGCTTCGGTGCCACTGCTGTGAGCAGTGACGACAACGTTGCCTGGTTCGCCAAAAGCTGTACCCAAAGGAAGGACAACCGCGCCTTGTTTTAAGTGTTGTTGAATAGTGGACTCATCAAGTGTATCGCTATAAATGATAGGAATTGGGTCCGGCAGCGTGGGCAGACGAATAACTGACGAGACACTTAAATCTAGGGGTGGTGGCGTCGTGCTCGGTGTTGGGATAGATGAGGAAAATTGGTTAAGCCAAAGAACGGTAAACTCGGTGTGATAGTATACACCGAGTAGTAATCCGGTAAGGAAAATTACAACACCGACAAAAAAGACGAGGAGATAAACAAGTAGTTTATTCACAACAATGGATGGGCAATTAAATTATATGTTCCTGCTGGGCCGATCCAAGTATTTGGCGTACAGCTAAGTAAAGACCGCTACCTAAAGTATTCATGAATAGATCGAGCGAGGTATCAAGGTTGGGACCAATCAGTTTTGTGCCAAACAGACTGTCCATTATTAGTTCCACTAATTCGTTGCCGACCCCTAGTAAGGAGGTTACAGACAGCACTAATAGACTAGTGTAGTACGGGTGGTCATGCCAGACATTCTGCGGCAGATATTTGGTAAAGAAGACCCAAACAATAAAAGCCAGTAAGACAAAGCTGGCAAAATGTTCAGTACGATTTAACAGGGGTAGCCTCTCTTGCCCGCCCAAGGTAAGTCCGACCAGAGTTAGACAATAAATGGCAAATAACAGCGGAAAGGAAAACTTTAAGTCAATCCCCTGCTGCAGGAATAACGCATAGATCCTTTCCGCTATTAAATACAGGACTATCAGATAGACCAACCAGACGAAATGCAAGTTCGAATACGGAAAACGATCGGACTTCAGAGTCCATAAAGCAAAAAGAAAATAGAATAAGTAGGCAATGCGAGTAGCCACGATTGTGACGGGTGTCCCCTGTCGGGTATAAATGTCAGCGGGATCTCTCATGTGGTCAGAATAGCTGGGAATGATAGCACTTAACAAGCACAGTCAAGCAGAAGGAATAATAATATGAATACACATCAATACTTGATCAGAAGTGGGTGCAGAAAGGATCGAACTTTCGGCCTCTACGATGTGAACGTAGCGCTCTACCGCTGAGCTATGCACCCGCGTGAGCTGGCATAAATGATAAATTTCGCTAGTGAGATGAGAAGAAAGGCAATGCTTACCTTTATCCTTGGTAATATTTATACCGACTAATAACTATTTAGTCTAGCTGGAGGGCAGTCGGGATGGGGGCGCAATTCCATCGAGCGATCTGAAGTTAGACTGGCTAAACGAGAGCTGCCTGATGCCGGGTGTTGGTTTCTGGCCGTAAATCACCCTCTAGGTGATTGATAATCACAGTATAGGGGTTGGTAAATATTTGGCGCAGGAACATGTCATTAAAGTTTCGCCGATAACGATACTCATTAAGCGTGATAGGCGTGTAGGTGATTTCATGACCAATTTGATGTTCGATCAGACGGGCAAAATATTTAAGTTTTTGTTCGTCGATGGTGCCAATAATAAAGAGATCAGTCGGCGAGTTTTCGGACTGGGTGAAGATGCCAGTCGCACACGCAAACTGCACATCACCAAGTTTTTCAATGTTTTTGAATAAGCTATCTTCGATCAGAGGACCAGCTTTTGCCATGATCGAGGTGAGTTCTTTATTCAAAACAAAGTCGGGCTTTAAGGTGTAATATTTGCGGCGTTTGCTCTCGTATGAGTTGAGCATGCCAATTTTCATTAATATATCTAACTCGCGACGGACAGCGTTTAACCGTTCATTAACAGCGCGAGATATTTCTCTCACATAGTAGGGGCGGCTAATACCAGTAGTAAATAGTGTAATTACCTTCACTCGGGTGCGGGAGCCAAATAGTTTTTCTAAAGGAAATGGTTTAGTTGACATAAAAAGATAGCTTAACACAAAGTTATTCGACTGCAACTATGCGACAGGTGTGGAAATACAGCAAACATACATTCATACAAATATGGCTGAAGCATAACAGAAAAGCAAAACTAATAAGCCGTTTTATAAATTGTCGTACAGCTTCTATACTAACAATCATGGTACCAGATGCCGATGAATTAGTGTTGTTTGATGGATCCCGCGTTGTGGGTGATACTTTTATATTCGAGCCAGCCAGCGGTGAGGCTAAATTAGGCTGGTTGTATGCAGTGGCGGAGACAGAAAAAATGGACTACGCTGGCAAAGAAATCGTTGACACGGTGGTTCAATCTTTGCAGCGAGAATATTATCGTGATCCGGCCCGAGGGGTGCTAGCCAGTTTCGAGTCAGCCTTACATCAGGCTAATTTAATATTGCATGATTTAGTGGAGCAGGGTGTGCGTGAATGGATGGGGTCGTTTCATGTGTCTGTTGCGGCATTAGCAGAAGCGAACAAGCATGTTGGGGAAAACAATGAAGTACCACACATGACCCTACATGTGAGTACGGCCGGCGAAGGTATTGTTCTATTGTCCCGTGCTCAAAAGCTGACTTTACTGTCAGTTGGCATGTCTCACTCCCCTATCTTGGATCCACTTAGAACATTTTCTTCGGTGGCCAGCGGACTCGTGAATGAACGCGACGTAATATTCATTGGCACCAGTAATTTTGATCAGGTTTACCGCAGTGATGATCTAGTTCGTTTCGTCGCTGATCAATCAGCAGAAACCATTGCAATGCAATTAAGACAGTTGTTCGAAGACCAGAAGCGACCACTGCCGGTGGCAGTAGTAGTGATTGCAATGTCACCAGACCAAACCGGAGGGCAAAGGCGGACCGTATCAGCGATGACTAACCGTCAACCGATATCGGTGGGCGCAGGATTATCCCCACGAAAGCCCTTGATAATCAGCCGATCGATCGGCAAAAAGGTAATATTATTAATTGGCAGGTTGGCAGTGTACGCTGGAAAACAAACAAAACAAGTCATCTGGCCGTACGTAAAAGAGGGTTCACGCCGTAGCGGGAAAGCATTGTTTAATGTGTCCAAGACGGCCGGTCGCAGTGTGCAGTCGCTGAAAAATAAGAACTTCAACAAAAATAGTTTGGGCAGGGAAACCGGCAGCAAAGGAAAATGGTTGACTATGCGAAGCGCAGGATGGAAGGTCGTAGCCAGTAATTTGCTCAGGGCAATAATTGTCAGTGTGCGCAAACTGCCCCGCAGCAGTAAAATATTTGGTGTCACCGCTGTGCTGTTAACTATTTTATTAGGTATAAGTGTGGTCTTGCTGCAACAAAAAAGAACCGCGGATGAACAGATACAACAAGCGAGTGAATTTTTACACGAAGCAAGAACTAAGAAAGAAGCAGCCGAAACAGCGCTAATCTACGATAACAGAGATCAAGCACGAACACTCCTGGCTGACGCTAAACAATTAATCGATCGGGTACAGCTGTCTGGGTTGTACCGAGAGCAGGTAGCGGAGTTGGCGGCGGGGATTACTGCTGTCCAGGACCGGCTGGATAAGGTAACGAGGGTAGCCCAAGAGGAGACTACAATCGTCGGTGATTTAGGGACAGTGATTACAAATCAAGCACCAACTAAGATATTTTACGTTAACGGGGCCTTGTATAGTTTTGATGCCGCCAGCAATGTCATCGTGCGAGTCGGCGAAAATGGAGCGGTAGAAAAGGTAAGCAAGAATACAAGCGGCATCGGTTTTTTCACAGTCGGCTCGACACAGGAGGCAGACAAGAACTTAGTCTTGGCCACGGATGAACCAGGCCTTGCGATATACGACATTAAGACGGAGGTGCTGCAAAAGCAGGAGGTGCAAATGCCGTCCGAACAATCGGTCGTGGTGGCAGTGGCAACGTTTGGTAACAGGGTTTATTTGTACGACAGCGCCATGGGCAATATTTACGGTTATAGCAAAACTTTGCGCGGCTACAGCGGCGGTAATCCATGGGTAACCAGCACAACCTTCCCGCGTAACAATGTTATTGATATGGGCGTCGATGGCTATGTTTACACTCTGCATAGCGATGGAGTGATCAGGAAGTTACTGAAGGGCGAAGAAGTGGATTTTGAAATGGAGCAAGTGGAACCCAAGGTCTCAGATCAAGCGTCCCTGGAGATTAATGAGAATCTGCGCCATATATACGTTTTAGACCCGGTTAACAAACGAGTGGTGATCTGGGATACAGTTGGTCACTTGATGAGACAAGTATTCCTGGGAGAGGAATCGAATGTCAAGGACATTGCGGTTAGCGAGGACGAACTTAAGCTATATGTATTAGACGGGACAAAAATATTAGTCATCTCTTTGGAGGAATAAACGGTAGATGTTATTTTGAGTGTTGGTTGGTTTTGCTCGGCAAAAGGCGGGTGTTTGTATAACCTGTAAATACCAGGAGCTGATCAACTAACTCTTTCTAGTTAGGGCGGATAACTCAGCCGGTATCAGTGTCACTTGCTGACCTGGTTGAATACTGCCCTGAAGAATCTTTTGAGCAACAGCAAATTCCACAGTATCTTGAATAGCCCGATTCATAGGTCTAGCGCCAAATTCAGGATGATAACCAATCGAGACTAAGAATTCGATTAGTTCTGGTGTGATGACAATAGTCACGCCATGCTCAGCGTCCAGTCGTTTGTTTAGGCTACGCAGCATCAAGGCAGCAATTTGCCGGATATGATCCATGCTCAGTGGCGAATAAGTGATAACAGCATCGAAACGATTGAGCAGCTCAGGCCGCAAAATATTTTGGCTAAGGATATGGTTTTTGAGAGTTTCCTCGAACTTAGGAGGAACGTGGCCATCCTTCACCGATTGCCAGATCAGTTCGGCACCGGCGTTGCTGGTGGCGATAATGATCGTGTGCAAAAAGGAGAATTGCCGACCGGCAATATCTGTTATGTTACCCTCATCAAATACCTGCAAGAATAATTGGTGCGCCTCTGATGAGGCTTTTTCAAACTCGTCCAAGAGAAGGACGGTAAAGGGGTGATCGGCAATCAACGAGGTTAATCGGCCTACTGGTTGATTGGCGCTGCCGATCAGCCGACCGACACTGTCCGTTCCCTGAAATTCAGACATGTCGAGCCGAACCATGTGATCTTCACTGCCAAAATATGACTCAGCCAGCGTTTTAGCGGTTTCTGTTTTACCGACACCGGTCGGACCGAGAAACAAGAAAGCCCCAATCGGTCGTTTGATGCTTCGAACTTCGGTACGGGCTCTAATTATGGCGTGAGTTAATGTCTTTATGGCATTGTCTTGGTTGACCATGCGGCGATGCATGATTTCTTCTAAGTTAAGCAGCTGTTCTCTTTCGCGGCCTCGCAGTTGGCCAAGGTTGACACCGATTTTACGCGAGATGCTTTGTTCAACATGCTCCGGCAACAGGGTTTTATCGTGGCGGTTCTGCGCCAGCACAATTGCCTCTTCCAGAAAATCATAAGCTCGTTCAGGAAATGGTATATGTGGCAGAATGGAGACGGTATCTTGAACCAGAGCACGCAAGGTCAAATACGGGACAAATAGATGAGCCTGGCGTTCAATTTTCTGGATGGTTAAGGCTAAGCGCCGCAGCGTGGCGTCGGGAGAAAGACTAGGTACCTGGACAACCTCAAAAAATTGAATGATTTCCTCATTGGACTTAAGGCGAAGGTGATAATCGTCGGAAGAAGTGAGAACAATAACTCGTACGGTGGCAGACGCTAAGAAGGGCATGAGAATGTCGGTTAAATTGATTCGCTGTTCACCTGTTTCTCCCAAGACAGCGTTTAAGCCGTCGATAATGACGATGATATTGCCAGCCCGTTCCATCTCGTTTAGTGCGCGGGTAATTAATGACATTTGGCTAGCTCCGGTTGTTCCTTGCGCGATCAATTCGCCGGCGTTGACATAGAGAACACGCTGACCAATGAGCGCGGCGTGAGCTTGCGAGGTTTGTATCAGCCAAGCCAATTGCCGCACGATACCTAAGCGCCCTACGCCAGGATCGCCAACTAGCAACACGTTGCTTTGCCGTTGACGAGCAAGCGTGTTGATGATGTCATTTAGCTTACCCTCATGTCCGTATAATACGCTATCCCAGAAACTGCCACGCGGGAAACGAGTAAAACGATCAACAAAAGGTGTGAAGCCGGATGCCCAAGATAAACCGATGCCGGAGAAGGCCAATAGGTGTCTTTCGTCCCACCAGCGCCGCTTGAATTCTATGACGCGACGAAGTTCGGTTTGCCACCACGCCGTAAATAGAATGTCTTCTTCAACCAGACCAACTGAGCGCAGTTGTGACTTAATGGCCGGATGCATAAGAAGAGCGCCTAACGCATGGGCGGGTTCAATCTGATCAGATTTTAGTTTATTAGCTACTTTCATCGTGCGGCTGGCAAAATCAGACCAGGTTAGTTTAGGCCAGACTGATTGCTCGATGGCCGCAGCTAATTTAGCTTTATTGATCTGCAAACGACTGAGGAAGGAAAAATTATGCGGCGAGCTAATTAATTGCCTAATGGCTTGCAGCAGACTGTCACGATTTAGAATAAATCCAGTGCTTAAATAAAGAGTCACGAGAAAATCAAAGGAGATTAAGTTAGGAAAATTAACGGAGGCTCTACCAAGTGCCTCTTTAACGGTGATGGCAATAGGCTGATTACTATAATAGGTTCTCGCAAATAACCATAAATTTAATAGACCAGCGCCAATTGAGGTGGCGATGATGGTTAAACCAACTAGTATTATGTGAGCGGAAATGAAGAATAGGGTTGACCACCCGAGAACAGTAGTTACCAAGAAGGAAAAGAGTGCTGCCTCGTACCACCAGGAAGTTAGAGCTAAGTAAGACTTAACCGCTGAGCGTCGTGAGGAAAAATTGAATTGAAACTTCATAGTGATTTCAAACAAGCAGTAAAGATAAGCCGATGGCTAATCCGACGATGACTAATAAAGGCCAAAGAAGAAGGGCCACCAAAGTAATCAGTGACAATGGTATGAAAATAACTTGAATAACAAGCCAGATAGCAATGACGGCCGAACGAATAATAAGACCAATCAGGCGTGAAATAGTATTCCACAGGATAATCGTGGCTAGCTTACCGAGGCTTCCGCCAGTAAAGGCCATTGCATCTTTGTGCCAGTAGGACAGTAACGTGCGCAGCATCAGGCTGATAGAAAAGAAGCGAACACTAGCTCGCTCAAGATTCCAGAGGAGTTTGATAAACCAATTTGGGCTGAGAACAAATTGCCAATGTAAATAATCAATCAGCATGATGGTTACATTGTAGCATGAAGCTTTTTTTACCGGGTAATTAGTTTCTATAACAAAGCAACCGCGTGGGTCGCACGCGGTCGCAGGAAAGGTGGGACGGGATTATTGCAGTTCGATGGTAGCGCCAGCCTCTTCCAGTTTCTTTTTCATTTCTTCAGCGTCAGCTGTCGGCACGTTCTCCTTAATAGTGGCGGGTGTTTTATCCACTAAGTCTTTAGCGTCTTTTAAGCCAATTTCAGTAATGGCGCGGACTGCCTTGATAACAGCGATCTTCTGCGCACCGGAATTGGTAATGACGATGTTAAATGAGGTTTTCACGGGAGCGGCCTCACTGCTAGCGCTATCTCCCCCATTGGCGGCCATAACGGTTACCGGAGCTGCGGCTGATACACCAAATTCTTTTTCCAGCACTTTAACGAGCGCGGATAATTCAAGCACAGACATGCTGGAAACTTCTTCGACCAACTTGACGAATTTCTTAGGTACTTCTACAGCCTCTGCTGGGCTGTCGGCTGGTTTTGTATCGTCTTTTTCTTGACCATTATCTTTTTCTTTTGTCATAGTTTTAGATATTAATTGATAAATTTATAAATACATACGATTGAATGGTCTATTGAGGAGTCTTTTTATCAGCTATAGCTTGCAGAACCTGGACAAAATTGCGCTGCACACCTGACAAGACTGTTACCAACCCACGGGCCGGACCAGTCAGCACACTGACAAGCTGACTAAGCAATTGCTCGCGGGAAGGCAGGGTGGCTAAAGCTTTAACTTGCTCAATAGTGAGTAGGTTGCCTTCAAGCGACCCGCTCATTAACTGTATTTTCTCTTTGTTCTTCTTCGCGAAGTCATTCAATATCTTGGCTGGAGCAACCGCGTCATCGGCCCACGCCACGGCGACTTGTCCGACCAGACTTAGCGGGTCAAAATCAAGTTTGATTTGCTGCAAAATGATTTTCAGCAACCGCTTGGGCACTATGCGCAAACGACCACCGACCGCGTGTAATTTGTCGCGCAGTTGGTTAATTTCGACCACGGTGAGTTGGTCAAATGTAATCATGACAAATGATGTAGCGCTACCCAGCTGGTCTTGCGTTATTGAAACAATGTCCTCTTTTTGCTGTCTGGTAAGAGCCATAAATATAAGTTATCAATGATTAAATCTCAATTTTTTGTCTAATAAAAAACGGGTGTTCACCCGTAGACTCAAAACAATTAATGTTTATGCCATTCTGCTAAGGACTTAAAAGCCTAATTAATAGGCTTTGCCACAGGTCTTCGGATGACAAATAACTGTATAACACATCATTAGAGAATGTACTACTTGACTTTTATTGATGTTATGTTTATGTTTTAACCGCGATTTGTTCATACCCCTACACGCAGTTACATAACATAAAAGGAGAGAAACATGGGAATTATATGTTCTTTTTGCCAAAAGCTTCATCAACCAGATATCGGTGTAACTTATTTCGATTCTCGCCGAGAAAGAAGGGTGGTCTTGAAATTTAATGAAGAAACGGGGGCAGATTTTAATGCCGGTAATTGCATCATCTGCTCCAGATACATAGCATCGTTAGATGATAAATTACTGCAAACCGGCGACGACATTCGCAGTGATAAGTATCAGGAATTCAGAAAGCCTGTAAATACCCCCAAATGAATTCCAAACCTCCTCAAGTAATTTCGAGCTCATTGCATCCGCGGTGGGCTTTTTACTGCGCCGCGATTTTTCGTTCCAAGCGAGTTACTCTTCTGTCTAATGATTGTAAGTCGGACAAGCTGGTTTTCTGTTTAAGTTCGTAGCGGATCAGATGCAGTTCTTCTTTGACAAAACGCATATCTTCGCTTTGTTGTTCTGTTAGCTGCTCCAGCGCGGTAACTCGTTCAACAAGGGATGATAGGTTTTCGCCAAATACATCAAATTTTGCATGCAAGTCTTCTAGGACAACAGTAAAACCACTATAAGCCTGTTCAAGCGAGTCTTTTTTGGGGGGAATCATATTTTTTTTCTTGGCCATCAATAATAGTTTACAGTCCGCAACCTACGCCTACAACCTAATTCAAATATTTGGCTTTGTTCATATTATGTTCTTCTAGGGTACGGGAAAAGATGGTTTTACCCGATGGGGCGGATAAATAGTAGTAATAGTCCGATTCCTGCGGGTTAACCGCCGCTTGAATAGCACGCAGTCCTGGATTACTGATGGGGCCAGGCGGTAAGCCCGGCCACCTGCGCGTATTGTAAGGCGACTCTGTTTGCAGGTCTTGATAAGTTAAAGGCTTGTCCCATTTCTGCAACGCATAACGAACGGTCGCGTCGACATCCAAGCCGACACCGTCGTTCAGACGTTTCCACAATACGCCGGACACAATAGCCATGTCTTCATCGCTGATCACTTCGCGTTCGATAATACTAGCCATGATAATGACTTGATCAAGCGGATGATTTGGCTGGGTGTTGTCATTGAAAAGAGCCGTCTTTATTTTGGCATCGAAGTTGGCCAGCATGCGCTGGATCACATCGACAGGGGTGTCGTCAGCATAAAATTGATACGTGTCCGGGAACAGATAGCCTTCAAGATTGCGTGAGAATGGCACTTGGCTTAACCAGGAGAATTGATCGATAAATTTTTCAGGTATGGCGGCAGCAATGAAATCATCCGCCTTGCCAATGCCTTGGGCGGCCATACGCTCCGCTATTTGATCGAGTGTAAAACCTTCAGGAAAAGTAACAGTTAAAACAGATGAATTTGTATCACCAGCAACTAAGCGCTTGATCAAATCACGCACATGTTCGCCGGGTGACAAGGTGTATGTCCCTGACTTGATATTATTATTTGCCTCTAAACGCCAGCCGTAATACCGCAATGGTACAGTATTATCAACATAGTCTTGCTGGACTAGTTGCTGCCAAATGGTTTGGGCAGAACTACCCTCAGGAATAACTAGCTCACCGGTACGACTGATCACTGGCGTACCCCATAGAAGAAGGAATAGACCAATAATTAAAACCACTAGAGACAGAAACAGCAGAAATATAACACGGCGAATGTTGGTAATGGCAATGCTGATCATTATTTAAAGGACGTCGGTATGTTTTCCCTGTTCCAACCGACTAATGACTTCTTTAACGTTCCCAGATTCCTTCTTGCTGGTAACCAGAATCGCATCATCGGTGACAACGACGATGGTATCCTTGACGCCTAATAGTGACACAGTTTGTTTAGTCGTATTATAGATATAGTTGCCTGCGGAATTGACATGGAGATGATAACCGTGGGGTGCGTGGTCGCCAGCCTGACCGAAAACATCCTGGACCGTACTCCAATAACCGATATCGGTCCAACCATAATTGCCAGTCAGGGCGAGCAGGCGGGGTGTTTTTTCTATGAGCAAATATTCAATCGATTTTTTAGGAAACAGTTGATAGGCTGCCGCGACAGCTTTTTTGGACTTTTTAAGGGCAACCTTGTACTGCTCGATGATACTAGCTAAGTCAGGATTATGAACAACTAATTCATTGAGCAGATATTCTGGCCGTAAGGAGAAATAACCTAGGTTCCAGTAAAAGTTGCCAGCGGATAAATATTTTTTGGCGACTGACAAAGTCGGTTTTTCTTTAAAGCGCTTGACGATAAAAATGTTGGGATGCTCAGGCAACGCGGAGCCAGCTTCGATGTAGCCCAAGGTAGTTTCCGGGGATATAGGATTATGGCCGACAATGACGATATGGTCGGGGTACTCTTCGAGGAGGTGAGGAATCTGCAGCAGGTCAGAGATGAATTGATCTTCGTTGGTGAACACATGGTCAGCCCACATAAAGATGGTCGGCACGTTGCCCTGGTCTAATTCCATTAATCTAATGGCGACGGTGGCAAAGGCAGCAGTAGTATCTCTTTTTTCCGGTTCGTAAAAAATATGGTCAGGCTTGATGTTTGGCAACTGCTCTTTGATAAATGCCCGATAGTTGATGGAAGTGGCCAAGTAGATATGGTCCGCAGCGGCTAGCTTAAGGGCGCGCTGATAGGCGGATTGCATTAAGGAATAGCCATCGCCCAAGTCGATGAATTGTTTAGGTTTAGCAAGCCGCGATAGAGGCCATAAGCGAGTTCCCCCACCACCGGCCATAAGCACAACGTTCATGAAACGAGAATATCTAATAAAGACATAAGAATCAAGAAATATTTCATTTCTTAATTCTTGACTCTTGATTCATAATTCAAGCTATGGGAGTAACAGCACAAGCTTTACATGGGGCAAAAGTATGCATAATTCCACGGCCAGAAAATAATTATCAACCGCTGGCTTTAAGGAGAAGGGCATTAGTCGCTATGTCAGGTCTCATTTTGACAGCTAAGCTCGCCGCATTGGCCTTAGTTTTGTTACTGCCGTCCACCGCTGAGTTGTCAACGATTACAAATGCCCGGATTCTACAACTAACTAACGAGGAAAGAATGAATAACGGTTTGGGAGCGTTGAAGATGAACGAGAGCCTCGTAAAAGCCGCCACAGAAAAGGCACAGGATATGATAGATAATGATTACTTTGCTCATATCTCTCCCACCGGTGTCACCCCCTGGTTTTGGATACAACGAAACAATTATGCCTACACAGTGGCTGGGGAAAATCTAGCCATTGACTTCGTGCAAGCAGAAGACGTAGTGGATGCTTGGATGGCTAGTCCTTCGCATCGGGACAATATTTTACAGCCTGATTACGTGGAGACAGGCATTGGTGTCTTGACGGGAGAATACCAGGGTGGCACGTCAACAGTGGTTGTTCATATGTTTGGGTTAACTGCTGGTTCAGTTCGTCCGTCACAATCTTCAAACTTGTCAGCCCGTCTCCCAGCTGCTGTAGAAACGACGACGCCAATCCCGACCGCGGCAGTAATCCCAGCCGCGGCTGCGCCATCTGCCAAGCCGGCAGCAGTCCCAAGCATGCCAACTATTACCGCCCTAACCCAACAAACGGTGGTGCGAACTAGCGTGAGAGTTCAAGCGGCAGCGGAGGTAGAGTCCAAAGTTCATTTACAGATTAACGGTACAGAGGTGGCTAATTTCGCGATCGGCGAGCTGGGATACGCACAACAGGAAATTGATTTAAGACAATTTGCTGATGGTCAACTGAAATTGATCGCTTGGGCAGAAAACAGCAACGGGTTAGTCAGTCAAACAACTGATCCTTGGAAACTGAGCAAAGATACAACGGGTCCCAATGTCGATCGAGACGGTTTGGTGTTTATGATCTCACCGGAAACAGATGCGCCGGAAGCAATGCTAACCTTACCGGCCGGCGAGTTCGTTAAATTAATCATTAGCGCAGACAACCAGACGATAGCAGAAGCGGATTTACTTGGTCCAGAAAGCTTGGTGTTCCCGCTGCCGGAAGGAACAGTGGAAGTGCGTGTTTTGGACGAAGTGGGTAATACTAACGTCGCCGGTATGGTTGATTTACAGCCGTCAATTTTTACGGCACGAAGCAATGACGTAAGCTTCTCTCCTTATCCCTTCAACACAATAGCCAGAAGATTGATTATCGCCATCACCCTGATTATTGTGGTTCTGTTGTTGTTGGCAGTGATGATTAAGATAAGGATTCAACATCCGAGGATGATCACCCATGCCACGCTGGTAATTTTATTGGCTGTGATATTACTCCTGGTATAAAAGCCCTGACTTAATAGCTAATCACTAAATTAATAAATAATGCAGGGTTATCCTGGCTTGTGGATAGCCTAATTTGAGAGTTTTCGTCTATCAGTGGTACAATCTGTGCGATGCAGGAAGAACGACAATGTTATACCAAAGGAGGTGTTTTATATGGAAGGTGAAGTTTTAGTAGTAGCCAGCAAAGTTAGGGCCTACCTCAAAGGAAAGAATGTGAAGATGTCTGGCGAGTTAATCGGGGCTTTAAACGAAGAAATGAAAAGCCTATTAGATGCTGCTGCAAGCAGAGCGCAACGCAACAAACGCGCGACTGTGAAGCCACAGGACGTCTAAAGCTGGATGTTAATTTTGAAAAAACAACAAAAATCCGTTTAATAAGCGGATTTTTGTTATATGGCAAGAGTAAAATTGACTTATATTGTATTTAATGCATAATAACAGGTTATGTTTTTGCGCTTAGAAACTTTAAATACGCGTCAGGCCAGGGCGGCTGTGCTGATAACAGTCTCGGGATTGTTGTTTCTTTTTGGCAGTGCCTCAGCCTGGTCTATGGCTTGGCCATTAATCGTCAATAGCAGGACTGAACCAGTCGTTTATTACCCTCCCCTACCGGTGATTGAAGATAAGACTGAAATTCCAATGGCCACTGAGGTTCCTCTGAAGCAATTATTCCCCGAATTAATACCGATCGAGACAACTGATCCAGGCAATTGGCTGAGAATACCATCTATTGGCGTAGTGGTTCCTTTGGTCATGAGCCAGACAATTGCTGATAAGGATGTTTTAGAAACCCTGGAGGCAGGTGCGGCATTATATCCTAACGGGATTGTGCCGGGTCGGCCGGGTAATACTTTCGTAGCGGCACATAGTACCGGCGAGCCCTGGAAAGGAAAGTACCGTTTTGCTTTTTTAAAGATCAACGAACTGACAAGCAACAATTTAATCCACGTGGATTACAATAATACGCGGTATACTTATCGGATTGTGGAGACGAAAATTATTAATCCGGCCAAGACAGTTTTAATCGAATCAGAAACGCTGGTGCCAAGAATAACGCTAATGGCTTGCTGGCCGCTGTGGTCTACTAAGCAAAGAATGTTAGTCACGGGCGAGTTGGCCAACGTAACGAAATTGACGCCTAAGCCCAGCTGATCAAATGGTTGGGGCTGATGCTGGGGTACGGCACTATTTTCCAGCGGTGGGAATTTTAAACCATTTATTGGCAGTCATGTGCCAATCTGCGACATCCACCTGATCTAGTTCATCCCAGAGCAACTTAGCGGATTTTGTGTAGAGTTTTTTATCACGAACTAACTGACGAGTCTTCCGCCACTTATCAAGCATAAGCGAACCTTGATTAGCCATCTCACGTAATTCGAAATCTACGTCCAAGTTATCGGCATCTTTAACTATTTTAGCCGCCAGCGACCGGCGTTTGGTGTATTCAGAGAGAATCTTCGTGTCAAAGTCGACCAGACTGGTACCAGCGAAAAGATGATGGGCGGCCTTGGCTTCATCGGCTTGCACGTAGACTTTCTGCATATAATTGAAGTCACCGGTTCTGGTTTCTGCTATGTCATGGATGAGGGCCATTTTGATTATTTTTTCCTCATCCTTGAAACCCTCGCGGCGGGCAAGCAATAAGGACAACCAAATAACACGTATCGTATGTTCGAGGTCATTGGCTACATTAAGCCCCACCTGCTGCCGCCAGTCGCGAGGCAAGTGACGCAGTGAGCCTACTTCATACAAGAACTCTATGTCGCGATGATTGAAGCTCATCTCTATAGCATTAAACGATAACCGGCTCTGTTTCGAGTAGTATACCAAATTTATCTTTAACCTTGGACCGGATATCTTCAGCCAAGGACAGTAAGGCAGCAGTGGTGCCGCCGTAATTCACTAGCGCTAAATTGTGGTGGTCGGAAACACCTACGCTATCTTGGCGATAACCTTTAGGAAAGCCGGCTTGCTCTATTAACCAGGCGGCGGAAACGATGAATGACTGTCCGGCTGGTCTGGCGGGCACTGGTTGGCCAGCCTTTTCTTCCAACAACCGGTACTGGGTTTTGGTTAGGATGGGGTTTTCGAAGAAGGAACCGCAAGAACAGGAATGCGGATCGGCTGGGTCAATTATCATAGACTTGCGTCGCCGCACGTTGAGAATAGCAGTGCGCAGTTGTGTTAAAGCAGTAATACCCCGGCCGCTTATAGCCTTATTCCTCAACTCATCGAGCACATCTGGGTGAGAGATTGAAGGTATACCTTCGTTAGATAAACGAAAAGTCACATTCGTAATCACAAACTTATGCTGGTCGTCTTTTTTAAAACGGCTGGTGCGATAGTCGAATTGGCATAGTTCGTTAGGAAAATTGCTCTCCTGCTGCGTTGAACGATCAATAGCGGTGACGGAAGTGATGACTTGGGATACATCTTGGCCATAAGCGCCCACATTCTGGATTGGTGCTGCCCCGACTGTGCCGGGTATACCAGACATATTTTCTAGCCCACCTAAACCACGCGAGACCGCAGCAAAAACGAGCGAATCCCAGGGCTCACCGGCACTAGCGGTGACTTTCGTATATTTGCCATCCGCGACGAATTCAATACTCTGCCAGTTTACCCTTAGTACTAATCCGTTGTAGCCGCTTTCAGGAAAAACCGTATTACTGCCTCCTCCCAGAACATGCACAGGCAAGCGGTTTTGCGCCGCGTAGTCGAGGGCAGATTTGAGCTCGAGGACAGAAGTGCAGTCAATGAAGTATTTGGCTGGTCCCCCCAAATGAATAGTCGTATACGGGGCGAGCGCAACATTAGTTTGCAGGTTAGGTAAATTGGTTGCTGGCATATGCTCAATATGGATAAACACATGCTGATATGCAAACGGATAAGAAAAAAGCATAGGTCGATGATCTATGCTGTTGGGCGTTGAGGCAGATTATCGCAGGTAGCGAGCGATACGCTGACGAGCGTTATAGAGACGCCGCTTGATGGTACCTAACGGGGCATTTTGTTTTTTGGCCATGTCCCTAATGGAAAGTCCCCGCCAATAGAAATCAATTAGGGTGTTAGAATCGGCGGGCCTGAGTGATTGGAGGGCCTTGCAAATTAGTCGTACGTCATTGGCAGCCTGCAGAATCGGCAACGGAGTAATGGAATCGGAGCTAGCATATTGGGTCATATTTTCTAAAGAACTCATCTAACGTTTCCCTCCGTTTTTCCCAAAGCACTCCCGGAAATTAATCATGGCTGACGCCAGATACCGCCAGCCCAGAAAAGTTTGTGG
>MHHQ01000029.1 GCA_001817065.1 Candidatus Andersenbacteria bacterium RIFCSPHIGHO2_02_FULL_46_16 | reverse complement strand
GATAAAAGGTAAAGAAAGATTATGAGTAGTATATCAGTATTTTAATTTAATGTTTATAGGTACTAGGAGGCGTATAACGGCATTGCAAACATCGGGTGTTGGAAATTTCGGGTGTTGGAAATTTTCGGGTGTTGGAAATTTTAACGGCATTGCAAACATCGGGTGTTGGAAATTTGTTGGAAATTCTTGGAAATTTTCGGGTGTTGGAAATTCATCTAAAACGGTTACGGAAATGAGAGACAGCCAGTAAAACACCCGAGCTGGTACTGGTGCTTAGGCTTCCTGGCGCGATTCCCACACAAGCCGCGCTACACCGATAACTAATAGAAAGAAAACCCAGACGGCCACGCGCTCGGCCATCATTTCGGCAAGTGGCGAGACGTAATGATTAGCGTAAGTATTGATAATGGCTGTGATGACCAGGCCTATCAGAGCTATAGCTACGGGAAGGCGTCCATCTAAGCGCCACCAGAGGACCAAAATAAGCAAAACCAGAAAAATGCTGGTTTCAATGGTGGCAATGTTGTTTTTTGTCAGAGCCAGGTAGATAAACACCGTGGCGGGAATTGCCAAAGGGTTATGCCAGCGGGAGCGGTTATTAAGCCAGATCAGTGATTTAGTGATGTAATTCATATCTAATTAGCGTTTTATAACCCCTCACCGCTCCCCTTATCAGGGGAGTAACGGATCGTGCTTCCCCCTGTTAAGGGGGGTTGAGGAGGTTTTCTTTTTCTAACTCTTAAAACTAAAAACTTAATACCGGCATAACCCAAATATACCAAGCACCCGATAAGTGTAGTGCCGGATACTATCAAACCGACATAAAACCAACGCTGCGGCCAAAACTCAATCACCATATCCATATCGTAAGACCCGTCGGCATTCTGCCGGCAAAGCTTTTGTTTGACGCACAACTCGTCCGTATCCACATACCAGCCGTTAAGGAACGAATTCAATTTGTAATGATGCTCATTGGCAATGGCGTCAGGCACAACCCACGGCACCCAACTAGCCAGCTTCCCTCGCACCTTGCTATTGTCCATCATTAACCGCCACTGGTCGTGATAAGATTCGCTCATGTTGAGGTAAAAAGGTGTCGTGGCGCCTTTAATCCGCGCTAACTTTTTTGCCGGCATAATTATTTCGAAATCTACACCAGTAGGATTTTGGAGTTGTTGGCCGGGGGTGCTGACAAAATAGAATTGGTTATGCAAATCAGGTATTTTCATTAGGCGTAAGTTGTCAAAGCGCGTGACGATATCGCGTTCGATTATTTCGGCGTAGGAATAAAGATAAATGATGGCGCTGGTGGCCTTCGGCGGAGCGGTAATCACCTGATGAAAATTTTGCCAGGCATCGCTTCTTATTGGTAACTGCCCAATAATGTCTTTGCCCTGGTCAAAATCTACCCAAAAGCTTGTTTCCTTAGTGGTATTTCCACGGTAATCAAAACTTAGTGAATAAGAAGAATTACTCATGATCGGAAGAGGTCCGATGCCGGCGCAAGTATCTTTGTCTGTGGCTTCCAATAATAAGGACTTAATTCCGTCGCTGGCTAGCTGTTCATCCACGCGGTTTGATAAACGTCCAGTACGATCATATTCTAGACAGCCTTTATTAGGTGGGTCTAGCCATAAACCATTTTCCAGTGATGCGTTAGGGATGATATTTCTTCCTATGCCTTCAGGCAATTCGTATTCAAATATATTCTGGTCTTGGGATGATAGTGAATATGTATAATAATCTGCATTTTTATTTTGTAAAACAGGGTATTCGGAGACTTTTTTCCCGTTGATGGAAAACCTACCGGCATTAGTTGTACTGTCCTGCCAAGCTTTGTTTATGTATAAAGTGTTGTTGGCGAAGGGGGGGGTAATGGCGACACGGATTTTATCAGGCGTAATATTATCCGGAGTCAAATCTTCATAAATACTTTGGATATATATTGAGGGGATGGCGGTGACGTTATTACCTTGTTCGTTTTGGGTAATTTCGGTGAATAAGAATTCCTGGTTTAACTGGTCGGAAATATATGAATATTTGTCATCTGAGTTGGTCAGATTAGTAATAGTGGCCAATGTGTGAGAAGCGGTGATGTATGGTTTATATCCCTCGTTTTCGTAAACAACTAATTCCTTCGTGCCAATATCAATCTTTCTTAGAAATGGTATACGGGCTAATTGCTCTAGGTACCATCGTCGGATATGGGGATTCTCCCGGCCGCCGAAGTGAACAAAAAAATCATCATCGTTTTTAAAATCCTGTATCGGAACAACAACGTATTTTATGGAAGATATATCAAGAAGACCATTGGCGCCATTGATCTTAAATAGTTCTATTAACCTTTCATTGAATGGCAATGACTGATATCCCGGCCTCTCCCAGAAATATTTTTTCCATGTGCTATTGATAATAGTAATATTACTTATCATTGGTTTTTGACTGGCATAAATACTCCATCGGGATGTAGCCGGTATCCATGATGTCCGAAAAAAGCCAGGTTGCTTAAGAAGGAAATCCTTAAAAGTCAGATAATCTGCTGGTACGTGGCGAGGGGTGAATATTGTTCCAATCGCGCCGGTAATGACTGGGAGAGCATTATTTACAAAAAGGATCATCACGAATAAAACCACAAAAAACCGGCTGTAGGTAGGCCATTTTTTAAAGCGCGGGTTTTGCCACAATGAAGCTACTAGGGCGCCAATTAAAATAGAATAACTAAGGCCGAGCAAGTAATAAAATTTACTAGCTTCGCGATAAGCATTGAAGCCGGGAAGATGCTCGTATAGCCATAAATAAACGTGAGGGAATGGAGTAGCGGATTGTTTAGACAGAAGTATTCCTAATGCGGCAATGATACCGAAAAAGACAACATACTTATTTTTGCGGCCAAAGATTAACCCCAGGAAAGCTAGCATGGGAACGAACCAAAAATATACGGGGATTGGCTGGTTTATAAAAGTAGTTGGTGCGGCTCCCGCCCAAAACGGATGGAACAAGGTAAGTGAGTTAGTTAAGTACATAAAATTGCTTCCAAATAATCCACGACCCAAAACTGCGTTACTTTGCAGAGACCTGGTGGCGATTAAGGGAATAATCCAGTATGTACTTAATATCAAAGTGACTAATATTGGAATAACTGCATATATAGAGTTGCTAATTATATTTTTTTTTGAAATCTTCTCAATTAAAAAGGTGTGATACAAATAATATAAAAACAGCACCCAGGCTACGATATAAAAAGCCCGAGCTTCGTAAGCACTGACTATGAAGCATACTAAGCCCGCGATGACGGCAGTGATCAGTTTTTTGTTTGTCAGGTTATTTATAAAAAGATATATGGCCAATGGCGACCAGGCAAAGGCGGTAGCCAATGTTAGGTGTCCGGTTTGCAGAATGAGATAATATGTATTGAAGCTAAAAATTGTGGCAGCAATTAAGGATGAGGCCAAGTTACTGCCAAGCATCTTTTTCGCTAACAATAAAAAGGAAAAGAAGCCGACAAAAACAGTTGGAGCTATAAACAACAACCGCAGAATAAATTTGAACTCCAGAAAACCTAGGATATATATGAGCACTTTGTAAACAAAGAAGAACGATAAAACAACATTAAATTCGCCAAAACCGGAGCTGGACCAGATATTCTCAGTTAGAAAATTGTGCTTTATTGTCTCTTGATATAGCGGATACCAATCACCCGATGTGAGTATCTCAAAGTTAAGGAACCAGCGGTGATAGACCAGTAACAAAACTATGGTTAATAGTGAACTTACAATTATTATTTTTGGCAAACGCATAGTTATCTTGAAAGACCGATTCGTTATTTATACAAATATAACAAGATGTCCTGAAATTTATTTTCTGAATTAACCGGAACACATTTTGCGTTAATTTGGTATTCAAAACCGTTTTTTTCGAAATATCGGACAAACCTACTCAAATTTGACTTATAGCCACTTATTTTATGATGGTATTCAATGACCATCTTGTTTAGCTTCTTCAATTGATCCTTATTGCTTAGATCTTGAATCGCTTCTTCTTCCGCCCCCTCAATATCCATTTTAAGAAAATCAATCCGTTGAATCTTCTTATCTTGGATGAAAGAGGATAATGTAATACTGTCAACCGTAATCAAATCCTTTGGCATTCTTTCTCGCCGGGAACTCATTATCAGGGAGCCGGGGTTTTTTGAATCAATAAAAAAGTCAATTTTTCCATTTACATTGGAGATAGCAGTATTAAATAAATGCACATTTTTTAATTTGTTTTGCCGCACGTTCTTTTTTAATAATATAAATGTCTCTGGATCAGGTTCAAAAGCATAGATTATGCTTTCGGGATATAGCCATTTAAAGAAGACAGTTGCTAAGCCGATGTTGGCGCCACAATCAAAAATCATTGGTCGGTTATTAAATGATTTGAAAAAATACTCGTTGCGGTAGAATATTTCTTCGTATAGAAACCTTAGGCTACTGTAGCTAAAAGCATTTATTTTGTACCCGAATATTTTTTCACTTTTCAGGCTTAAGAAGTTGGCAATTAAGAGGAATTTAAGATTGATCCTTAACCACGTTAAGAATATCATTATTTTTTTTTCAACCGGGTGGTGGCTAGCAGCTAAATATATAAAATTTTGTAATCCGCTATATGAAATTCCAAAAAATTGGTTGTTAAAAAATTGAAGCATAGTAGTTTTAGTTAACATAGCGGAATTCCTAAACTAATTAACAACACTTGCGCAGTAGCTCCTGATAAACCTCTATGTATTTAGGAATGATAACATTATTCCAGTCATAATTTTCCTCGACTTCCTTTCTGGCAGCTTGGCCGAATTGCCAGCGTAACTGTTCATTTTCTATCAAGTGGGCTAGCTTTGCCGCTAAGCCGTCAATATCCTCTTGCTCAATTAAGTAGCCAAATACGCCGTCTCTAATGATTGATTGCGACCCGACACTCTTAGTTGAAATGATGGGCAGGCCGCAAGCCATGGCTTCAAGATAAACCTGTCCCCAACTTTCTGACCGGCTCATACTGACAAAAACATCAGCTTTTTGGTAGACATTTTTTACATTATGGTTAGGAATATGACCATAAAAAACTATTCTATTCTTTAGGTTCAGTTGCGCGACTAGCCGTTCTAAGTCTTTTTTCGCCCGTCCATCCCCGATGATTTTTAACGTGATATGGGCATAGCGCTGGGCCAATATATTGAATGCTTTAATTATAAGATCTATGCCTTTTCTTTTGACTAGATGGTTGACAGTTATAATTTCAATATCCTGCAGTGGTTTTTGCATAGGTATAGTTTGCTGAAAATGCTCAGTGTCAATACCGGGCGGGATGACGACTATTTTATGCCCAGAAATATTATTTTCCATTAACAAATTTTTAGTGTATTGATTGACAACGACTATCCTTGCTGCTTTCTTGAGAGTTAAATTTGACAAGAAACGCAATGGCAGGGCAAAAACAGTTTGCATGATGCGCGCGACATCCAATCTTTTCTTTTGGGGTTGGGTGTTTCTGACGTTCCTTGTATCAATTTCATTATCGGCATAACCCAAGGGACTTTGTAGGGGACCAATCACGGTTGGAAAGGCTTTTGACTTTATATTGCTCAGGACGAAAAGATTAAAAGTACTGTTAAAGCCAAAGGGCAAGACATGGTGTAGGATATCAAAATCGCCCCTGGCAATCTGTCGCCGAGTTTCCAGAAAATAGCTAAAATTAAATTTTATTGCGTTGCGGAGAGACATATCTATATAGCGCTGTTTTAGTTGTAATTCAATGACTTGGTAGCTTGTTGGATTACCGCGGTCATTATTATATCCGGTAACAACCAACGAGCCAGGAAATACCAGCGCTAATCTATGAGCAATATTGTAAGCCCAGGAAACTTCGCCTCCTTCAAACCTCGAGTCGAAGATATAGTGGCAGGGACTAAACAAAATTTTCATGGCGCGTCATGGTTAAAAAAAGCACGTATCCTTGATTCCCACACCGCGCGGGTATAGCATGTACTAACAATTCCGAAGGCGTTGGGGACAATAGTTTTACGAAGTTGGTCAAAATTGTCATAAATGAATTTAATGCGATTGGAGAAATCATCAGCATTGGGATTCGCGAGAAAGCCATTATAGCCGTCGATGATCAAGTCGTTCAGTCCGCCCACATTGGCCGCTAAAACCACTTTACGGGAGGACATGGCTTCAAGGCAAGATAGGGATGTGCCCTCAGAGAAAGCGGACGGTATAATTACAAGGTCACATTCGCGGTAATATACCGGCATATCTTGATGGGGCACTCTGCCAACAAATTTAAAATAGTTCTTCAAGTCGAGACGGCTTATTTCGCGATAGAGCATGTCTTTATATGGTCTTCCACCGCGATAACCAATTCCTCCTCCAGTCACTTGGATGATAAAAGGCAACCCGTCCGCTCTCAATTTTAAGGCAATCGGGACCAAGAGGTGCATACCCCGAGCGAAAGAAATATTTCTGGGGAAAAGAATTATAAACTTGTCCGAAACTGACCTTACTTGATGATTATTTGCTGGTGTAAAACGCTCAAAGTCAACGGAATTTGGCAAAGTAAAAATCTTATGGCTAAGCGGGGGTAAGAATTGTTGGCAATACCGCAAAAGTGAAGAGTCAACCGAGATAATTTTATCTAGTTTTTTTACAGCGCAATTTTGTTCATAAATCATCCAACGCTTTCTGATTTTTGCCCCTAAAACAGTCTTTAGATCATTCTTGACATATGGTTCTGGGAAATTGCTTATCGGGAAGTCCCAGCCAGTGCCGTGGAATGTTGCAGAATAAGTAACATTTTTTCTTTTGCGGACAAGCGTCTCAAGGCCGATATAGTTAAAATGGACATGTTTAGTTCTGATTTGTTGCAACAGTGAGCGAACTTTTATTTTAAAGTGCAAGTAGCCCCAACTTTTTACCAAATAAATTAATAAACCATCTTTTCTGACAATTCGGCTATTGGCATTAGTCATTTGGATAATCAGTATTTTTTTATTTTCTTTACAGGCATCACAAATGTTTTTTAAATGGATTTCGCCTCCTCCAGCAAAATAGTTTTCTTTTTCATCGAGAAAGAAGGAGGCGATAAAAACTATATCAAACTTATTCCTTAATAGGCTATTGATGGAAATATTTGTCATGAATTCAAGATTTGGACAGGATGGCATCTATAATTACCGCGGCCGCTTTACCAGAGCCGAAAGGATTTTGCCAGTTAGTATTTCTTTGCAGCATGGTATCGACGCAGCGTCTTATTGCCTCGGAGTTAGTTCCAGCCAAAATATTGCTGCCGGCCAGGATGGTTTCCGGTCGCTCGGTATTATCCCTTAGAGTTACGCAAGGAATATTAAGGATGCACGTTTCTTCTTGAATGCCACCGGAATCTGTTAAGACAAGTTTTGCATTGGACTCCAGCATTAGAAAATCCAGATAACCCATAGGAGGGACAACTTGAATTCCTGCAGGAAACGCTTGGCTAAACTCCTTAATCTTTTTAAGGGTTCTGGGGTGGATTGGACAAACAATTGGCCAAGAAAAAATTTTAGAAATTTCACCAAGAGCGGAAAGAATGTTTTTTAGCTTTGGTTTGTTATCCACGTTTTCTGGACGATGAAAAGTTGATAAAAAATACTTTTGCCTATCTAATTTAAATTTATGTAAAATCTTTGATCTTGATTCAGCCATAGGTAAATTTTGACGAATAGCATCAACGATAGTATTACCAGTCAGGATTATCTTTTTTGGCGAAAGGCCTTCACGGACGAGTGCCATTTTAGCTTTAGCCGTTGGCGCGAACATTAAATCGGAGCAGTGGTCAGCTAGCACCCGGTTAATTTCTTCCGGCATCTCGGCGGAATAAGAGCGCAAGCCTGCTTCAATGTGTCCGATTTTGATGTGCAATTTTTTGGCAGCCAAAGCACCTGCTAACACAGTGTTGGTATCACCTTGTACAAGAACAATATCTGGCTTCTCCCGCATCAAAATTTTTTCAATCCGCATTAATATTTTACCTGTTTGTGTACCGTGTGTCCCAGAGCCAACTCTCAGGTTATGTCTTGGATGAGGGATATCTAAATCTTCAAAAATAATTGCATCCAGGGCAGGTGTATAGTGTTGGTTGGAATGTATAAGAAAAAAACTAAGGTTTCTGGCCTGGCATTCTTTAATGACCGGAGACATCTTTATGATTTCAGGACGGGTTCCAACAACCAAGGTTATCTTTATGGGGGGCATTTGTAAAATAAACGGAGCGTTAATAGATTTTTTTATTTCTACTTTTAAAAATTGCTCTTTCTAATATATTTATATAGTCGTTCACACGATCTTCCGTCTTGAAACTTATTAAATTTATCTCTTAAATTATTGTATTTTTCCTTATACGCTGCGTCATTGAACCAATGCGATACATTTTTTATCAGAAATAAAAGGGTTGCCTCGTTCTTAGCAAAAGGTCCAGGCATTTCACTGAAGTAGTCATAACACATACTTCTGCAATTTTTCAGGTAATCGTTATAATCATAACAATAAAAAATTATTGGTCTGTTTGTTAGACAAAATTCAAAGATCATACCCGAGTAATCTGTTATCAAAATATCAACGTAAATTAATAATTCCTGGATGTCGTCACATACATTCGTTACATCTTGTATGTTACTAAGATTAATACTTTTTACCCTTCTGCCAAATATGGAAATAGGATGATCTTTGACCAGTAAAATATAATTATTTAGTTTTAAATAACTATTTAATCGAGTTAAGAAGACTGGTGAAAATGGTACAACATCCTTTTTATGATCTCTAAAAGTAGGGGCATATAATAATATTTTTTTATATTGATGTAAGTCTAAATCTTTCCTGTAATTTCTGTAGCTTAGCTTGTAATTATAAAAGATATCATTGCGAGGATATCCTGATATTTGGATATTATTATTTTTAAAAAATGATCGCAGATTTTGAGACGCGCTGGTTGAACAACTAATAACGACTTTATATAATTTTAGCTCCTGATGCAGCATAAAATTAAATAATTTTTGATAAAATGTTTGGTTAAATTTGTCAGGTATTGAAATATCTTTTAGGGGTGTGGCGTGCCAAGATTCAATAATATTAAAATTACCTAAAAGAAAAGTTCTACCTGTAATATCTTGGGCAGCTTCTCCAATAAATAGATATTCTGCCCTTAAGATTTTCCAGATCCCGGAAAAAGAATACAAATAAAACACCGGTTTCAAGTCTTTTTTAAAGGAGCGATATAGCTTAACATTTCTAGTGATCCAGTAAGGATGATATACACTATCTTTTTTATTCAATAAATAAAGATAGAAATACTTGGGATTTCCTATAAATTTATAGCCATAATATGAACCAAATATTATTAATTTCTTCTTTTTAGGAATAATATAAGAAAATATCCAAAAGAATGGGATAAAAAAAAGATTCAAGATTAATTTGTTAATATTATTGGTTTGACTAGTCATCTTGCTAAGTTTTTTATGTTACTGTCTTCGTTTTGCTTTTATCTTTCCGAATAAATATCCCACTCCGCCAAATCCAAATTCACAAGATTTCATAAACAGCATACCAGCACTGGTAAGCGGAGTGGAGAAAAGTTTCTTGCGATCAGATAAAAATAATAAATATCTTTTTTTTATACTTGCCTGGTATTTCAATTTGATCTTGTTGGCAGGCACAGATTGATATTGCGTTAGGTTGCGAGCATAATAAAATTTCTTTTTGATTATTTGCCGTAGGCTAACCTTGCCCTCATTGTGGTAGATAAATTGGTCAATGCTGTCAATGGGGTATTTTTTACCGACACGTTGCGATAGATCCCAGTCTTCGCCGCTGATCATATTTTCGTCGAAACCACTGGCTTCTTCGAACGCGTCGCGGGTGAAAAACCTGGCCGCTTCCATCCAATCCACGCCAATATAAAAACTTCGCTCTAATTTTTTGCACTGTGCCCAAAAGCCCTCACCAAAGGATTCTTCGGGAATAATTATGGCTTTTGTTTGGGGGTTATTTTGAATTTTCTCAACGCAGCTTGCGACTACTTGCGGCGACAATTTCATATCACTATCAATAAATAATAGATAATCCCCGTGAGCTTGCCGGGCTCCCAAATTGCGCTGGGCGGAGCGTTCCGGGCCTTTGCTGAATACCTGATTTGTAAAAGATTTGGCAATTACTAATGTGTTGTCAGTGGAATTATTATCAACAATAACTAACTCAATATTTTTATATGTTTGCTGCTTGATGCTATTAAGACAGGCTTGCAGAACGACAGCTGAATTTCTGGTAGGGACAATAATTGATACGAGAGGAGTCATTTTTTGCGTACCTTAAAAGCCATAAAGTGAGCGTGTGTTTTATCAATATTGCCCATACCCGCAGGGAAGGGAAAATAGCCAGCACCGCGGATCTCTTCAATCACAAATCCATGTGCTTGGATTAATTCTTTGAGTCCGCGAAAATTATAGATACGAATATGGATCCAGGAAGCAGGTTTTTTAATTGTATTACGATACAGGGACCACGGATTTCCTAAACTTCCTATAGTAGACATATTGGTTAATGAAAATATTTGCCAGCCCATCACACTGGCAAATATATTACACCAACTGCTGGCGTTTTCGGTACTGATGATGGCATAGCCACTAGGTTTTAGTATACGGTGAATTTCCGAAAGAAAATTATCAGCATCGTAAAGATGTTCTATTATCTGATTGGCATGAACTACATCAAATGAATCATTTGTAAAATCAAACTGTTTGTTCAAATCAAATTGCTTAACTTTGATGCCTCGCTTAACAGCGTGTATGGCTGCTGTGCCGTCAATTTCAACACCGCTGATATCTTTGGTATTGATGCGCTTGGCTAGTGCTAGGGATAGAGTGCCATCGTCACAACCTAAGTCCAGGAACTGTGCGGCTCTTTGTTTATCGAGCAGTAAGAGGATGTTTTTGGTATTACGGGCATAAGCATGGTCGAAGATTTTAGCTAAATGTTTTTTCATGGATTATTGTTTAGTTTTTTTCATAATAACCACGATATTATTAGCGCCATAAGCGATTTTTTGTTTGTAATCGTCTTTTATTTCACAGTATTCTACTAGTTTGGGAAGTGGAAAAATTGCGTTGATTGCCGCACCTATTACTTTAACTAAATGACCGGTGTAAAAGACATGCATAAGATCAAGATGGAATTTGCTTTGTAAACTGGTACTATTATATCGACGCAAGTGGCCAATACGTTTGTCGTGAATATAATTTATGGGCCATAAAAACGGCCAAATATAGCGGTACATAAGAGGAATGGTAACTAATATTTGACCGTTGGGCTTTAATAGCCGTAGCCATTCGTTGATAGCCTTGTTTTCATCAAAAATGTGTTCCAAGATAGCATTGGCAATGATGTAGTCGAAGCTGTTGTCTGCGAGGGGTATCTTTTCGGCTGGGCATTTAATGATGTTGAGGTTCTTGAGAGAGAATTGTTGACGATATTTTTTAAGGTTTTTAATGGCGACAATACTAAGGTCACTGGCAGTGACATTCAGTCCACGTTTAGCCATTTCAATTGCGACGTAGCCGCTACCAGTGGCGATGTCAAGTATGTTTTTTCCAACTGAATCTTTGGCGAGAAGATGGCTAGTGATCTTGTTGATATAGCTTTGCTGCCAGGGGGCGAGGTGGTAAGACCGAACCGCGGCAAATTCCCGATTGAAATAATGGTTTTGATGTCGGTGCTGTTTTTCAGTGTTGTCCATAACTTTCTGCAAAGGCATTAGTGTAAACGTTATCCCACGTGAATTCGCGGGCGAAGGATAGAGCATTCTTGCTATATTCTGCTAGTGTCTGTTTGTTTCTTAGAAGACTAATAATTGCATGGCTGACTTCTTCTTTATTATAGTTAACAACTAAGCCGCATTGACGTCTGGTAATCTCATGTGCGTTATAAGGCACGTTAGTAGTAATAACCGGTAGCCCCCTGGCTAAATATTCCTTGATTTTACCCGGGTCGGCGTAATAGGTGAAATTTAGTTTTTTGTCCGGTTCTGGTTTGTACAGGGCAACGGCACAGAGGCCATGGTCCATCATTCTATTTAGCTCGTCGTGTCCAGGAATGCTACCAGTGAATATAACATGCTGTGAGACTTTGAGGTGCTTGGTTTGTTGGTGAAGCTGCTTCGCGTATGGGCCCTCACCAATAATGGCGAATATAAAATTAGGAATTATTTTAATTATTAATGGAACAGCTTCAAGCACCATTTGGACACCTTGTTTTTCGAGTAGATGGCCCATGAATATCAGATGATATTTTCTAATTGTATTTTCACCAATGGGATTTAAGACGATTTCGTTTGGCCAAATGCCAACGGGCACAACTTTTTGAGGATGCTTTGTGGGAGATAAGTTGAGGAATTGTTGTCTTCCCTCGGCGATTTTAGGAGAGACGTTCCAGGTTTCGTCGGCGAAGATTACGCATATTTTTTCTAAGGAGTGATAGATATAGTTCAGCAGCGGATTAGCAAAGCGCGTTGGTGAAAAATCGATAGAGTAGAAAATGACTTTATCAATTTTGGTAATAATTTTAAGGAAAATTCCGGCCATGCAATTCAATGGGTCTTCACCGATAAAAATATAGTGTCGGCCGGGTTGAACTAGTGACCAACGCAAAACCTGTAAAAAATCGAGTACGTAGTTAATTATCTCAGGGTAAGAGTGGCGTTTGAATTCTTTAGCTAGGACATGCTTTTGCTGGTGATAGACATCAACGTTCAGACGGTTTCGGGTTACAAATGGCAATTGTAAGAAGACAACAACATTGGGTTTTTTTGTTAGTAAATAATCTTTAAGGGCATGAGCAGTGGCATACCATAGTACATGGGCAGCGATAATAAATTTTCCCTCTTGAACCTTCATGGTCAATCATTACGCGCAACAGAAGTGTTGTAAGCAGCAAACTGCGGTGGAATAACATTATTCATCAGCCATTCAAATGGTTTCCAAATTTTTCCACCCCACGGGTAATGATGGGCTTCGTAAAATTTAAATTTAGCGTGCGGGAAAACTTGGCTCACCATGCTTTTGAAATATGATTGTCTCCAATGATTATGGCCTCGCATCAGGACCATGTGCGGGTAAAACATTGGATTGTAACGATTCCCTTCTACAATTAAGCAATAGCCATTGGGCTTAAGGATTCGTTTTAATTCCTGCAAGGCTTGCTGGTGTTTAATAGGTGATTGTTCTTCTTCATCAATATGGTGCAAAACGTCATGTAAAAAAACATAATCGAAAGATGCGTCTGGGAAAGGTTGGTGGTAAATACTTGCTTCTTGAAAATGCAGACCGTGTATTTGGAATATATCTGGGTGCGTAAAAACATCCGTCCCATATACTTGCAGTCCATACGCATTAATAAAGATATCAGCATCAGAGCCATCGCCGCACCCGACGTCAAGCAGTGTTTTTCCGGGCACAAAATTAAAGCCAAGTCGACGGAAGATAGTTTGTTTGTATGGTAGGTATCGCGAGAGGTCTGGGTTAGGCATGATGAACTACATTTTGTGCTAGTTTTTTTATTCGGACCTGTTTATTTATCCAGGCATAAGTTTTTTCCAAGCCGACTCGCAGGGGAGCAGATGGCGCCCAGCCTAGTGTATTTTTGATTAAACGGTTGTCTGAATTGCGTCCCCGAACACCTTCCGGACCATCGATATTTTTAATATTAATTTGCTTGCCGGCGATATCAGACACCAATATTGCCAGATTATTAATAGAAATCATTTCTTCAGAGCCTATATTAACTGGGCCGGAGAAATCTGAAGCCATGAGGCGGCTGATTCCTTCCAAGCACTCATCAATAAAGAGAAAAGACCTTGTTTGATCGCCCGGTCCCCAAATTTCAATGGAGCCTCCGTTTTTGGCTTCGGCTACCTTGCGGCATAAAGCCGCGGGCGCTTTTTCGCGACCACCGGTCCACGTTCCTTCGGGACCAAATACATTATGGAAGCGGGCAATTCTAACGTCCATGCCATAGTTGCGACCATAGGTCAGGTATAACCTCTCGCTAAATAGCTTCTCCCAACCATACTCGCTATCCGGGGCAGCTGGGTAGGCGGACTCTTCGCTGCACTTGGGATTGCTGGGATCAGCCTGGTTATGTTTGGCGTAGACGCAGGCAGAGGAAGAATAGAAGATCTTCCGGCACTTGGCTTGATAGGCCTCATTTAATACATGCAAATTAATGAGGGCTGAGTTGTGCATGATGGCAGCGTCATGATCACCGCAAATAAAACCCATACCGCCCATATCAGCGGCTAATTGGTAGACGTCTTCCATATCAGCGACGGCCTGCTGGGCTATGCCTACATTGCGCAAATCACCAACAATGAATTCATCCGCGGCACTATCAGAAAATTCTGGTTTCTTCAAGTCAACAGCTCGTACCCACCCGCCTTTTTGTTTGAGGTCGCGGACTAAATGACTTCCTATGAATCCGCCTCCGCCGCAAACGACAGCTTTTTTTATCATACAATTAATATACTATATCAGATTATGTATGAGCAACGTGGTTAGCTAGTGCATTGAATTATAGTTGCTTTAGTATAGACTCGAAAGAGTCGACTGTATTTTTCAAAGAAAATTTATAACTGCGTTGCCATGCGGCATGGGCCATTTTTTGGTGAAGCTTGGTATTGGTTAGAATCTTTTCTAGTTGGCGAGCTAAATCTTCTGGTGTGTTGTGTTTGGTCAACAGGCCGGTTTGGTTGTTAATGATTGCTTCGCGTAAACCGTTTACATTGTAGGCGATGGAGGGAGTGCCGTATGCAGCTGCCTCGAGGATGTTCAAGCCGTAACCTTCTTTGTGGGAAGTCGTGACTAAAACTTTAGCTTGAGATAATAGTTCCTGTTTTTTTTGTTCACTGACGAAGCCGTGCATAGTAATTAAATCTTGATGTTTAGCAGCCAGAAGTTTTATTTGTTCAAAATACCGTCCTTGACCGGAGCCGACCAGCCACAGCTGTAAATCAGGAATACGTTTTTTTAAATGCAGGCAGGCAGAAATTGTATCAGTGATGTTTTTTATAGGTGCGATGCGGTTAAGACTAATTATTATAGGATTGTTTTTAATAAAAACAGGCGAGGAAATGGGAGTGACGGAAATGGTTACGGGAATGATTGAAATGGTGTCGGAAAAAATACCGACCCTGATGAGATCGTTTTTGGTAGATTCAGAAACCGTTATAAATGTAGTGCCACTGTATAAAAGAAAGGAAAATTTTTCTAATAGTTGCCCGAAGATGTTAAATGGAAATAAAAAATTATATTGCCAACACTCACCAGCCACCTCGTGTATGAATGCTAGCGTGTGGTGATGAGCATATAGTGGTGCAAAGAACGGCAATCCGTGGAATTGATCAACACAAATGGCTTTTTTGTCCTGTCTAAATTTATTTTGCCAGAGGCGCCAGGCGTGGAAGCGGACAGTAAGCTGGTTGCCGCGGCGGATTATGTGATAGCCGCGTTTGGTTTCCTGCTGTTGGCAGCCGGGAAATAGGGGACAAAGAAGCGTAATCTGATGACCGTGCTTGACCAGTTCAGCCGCGATGTTTTCCGTGAGTTGCTCGGCACCGCCGGCTTTGGGGTGGCTGGTGTCGCGCCAATTTAGGAATAATAATTTCATTGTTAATTTTTCATATTTGATGATGCAATTATTTTAGATGAACCGTTATAGGTATATCATAAATTTATGGGCGTAAAGAAACAAAAATTGTATGCCTATGTGGATGAGTCGGGGCAGGATACCCGAGGCGAGATATTTTTAGTGTCGGTGATTGTGGTGGGAAACCAGCGCGATAAGTTGAGGAAATTGTTGCGGCAAATCGAGAAAGAGTCTGGTAAGGCAAATAGAAAGTGGACGCGAACTGCGAGGTCAAGGCGCGAGGCCTATATCCGCCGTATTCTGGAATCTAAAAAATTCATCGGCTTGCTGCACGCTGCGCATTATCTACATTCCCGATATTATATGGATCTGACAGTGCTAACCACTGCCTGGGCAATTCTTGGCCATGCCAGCCAGTCTTATCAAGCGACGGTATATGTGGATGGGCTCAACCAAAGCCAACGTGATCACTTTACCAGAGGATTACGAAGTCTCCATGTTAAGGCACAAAGGGCTCGTGGACTTACAGATGAAGCTGATGAATTTATTAGATTGGCCGATGCGGTGGCGGGCTTTGTGCGCGATGGCATTGAAGGGGATGACCTAATGAAGCCGTTATATAGAAAAGCAATGCGCGAAAAAATTATTGTTTCAAGGAACTAAAAAAGCAGCCTAGGCCTTACGGCCACCAACCTCAGAACAGGAAGTATTCGGCTACTTATACTGCGTAGTATAAGTAGCAAAGGTGAATTGTCAATAGTTTAGACTGTAACTGCTCACTGGTCGAGGAAGACTATTGGCTAAGATAAGACGTTATAATTTTTCACTTTTAAGAAAACCTTCTTTTTCTGGCTCTAAATATGGCTTAACCTAGTAATCCACCCTTAACCTGTGAGCAGTTACTTTAGACTAAAAACCACCTCTCGCGGGGCGGAAATGCCTATCCCCTTACGGGAGACCCTCCATAAAGGTAGGTTTTCAGCTTTTTTTTAGTTGTACTGCAGTTATATTGGTCTAATAAGTCATGTCAATGGTAATTTTTGGCGATGTCATTTTTAGCGATCGAGTATTGATAGATTAGAGCCAGGCTTAGGGCAAGGAGCGAGCCGGTAATAAATAAGACCAATAAGATGGCGGATATGCTTTGATGCCAGATAGAAATGCCGGCAACTTCAGCGGCTATAAAGATGGCCAAAGGAATGAGGAATAGGCGATCTCCTTTAGCCAGGAGCAGACGAACATAAAGTTGGATAATAGCCCAAAGGCCGGCGATGATGCCGATATGGCCGAGATGGGGAGCGGCGGGGAGGTAATCTGTACCAAAAACTATAGTGATGATTTGTTGAGGGAAAAACAGGTAAAGACTGACGGCACAGGCGGCTAAAGCTAAAACCGTTGATAAGGAAATTGCCAATATATGTTTTTCTTGGCCGCTGCCGGTGGCGGAGGCTTGGGTGGCGGAGGGAAACGCAACACCGCTGATGGCGACGGTGCCAAAGAAAATCACTTTTCCAGCGGTGGCTAAAATGGCGTAATAACCGGCTGCGTCCGCCTCAAGCCAGTGTTTGGCTAGGATTATATCGATGTTGCTAAGGAGCATGAGTAAAAAAAGAGCAGAGAATATGTACGGCATATAGCGAGTATTACTAGGCGGTATTGTGGTAATTGGGGATGATGGCATCGACGAGGCAGAACGTAATACGCGGCGAACCAGCCATAGACTGATCAGATAGGTGATGGTGCCGCTAGCCGACAAGGCAACAGCGACACCGAAGACATCATAACCGTTGGCGACTAAAATCCCGGATAGAAAAAACTTAAAAAATGCACTGATGAAGGCCAGTAAAGATAAGCGCGCGAAATATTGCGAACCGTGCAATAACCCTTGGTTAACGGCGGACAAGAGGGAGAAGCCGATAATGATTACCGTCAGGAGAAAATAAGAGAACGGCCAGGCAGCCGGGAAGAGATTTAGGAGGTCAGCGGTCAAGAGGATGATTATAAAAAAAGCAATACCGGCCAAAGAGAGTAGGCTGTGGCGGCGATATAGTTTGAGTAGTCTAGTTTTTTCGTCGTGCGCCAGATAGATGGCTGTTTGGCGGGTGACATGCACGGAAATTACCCCGGCCGGAAATATCAATATTGTGATCCAGGAAAGAAGAGATGCTAGACTGCCGAATGAGTCAGGAGACAATAGGCGAGCCATCACAACGGTAAACAAATATTGCAGAATACTGGCGGCGATCGAACCGACAGTTACAATGGCGCTTGATTTGAGCAGAAAAGAAGCGGTGATGGGTTTTATGGGCATGGTTTTAGGGTAACCGAAAAGACCTGTTTTTGTTACTGTGGAAAAATCGTATTGAATATGACAGTTTCATTTTTTGAGTGTGTTATAATATGAGCATAAAAGGTAATTTGTAACATAAAAAAGGAGGTGCAGAATGAAAAAATTTAAATTAATAGCAGGATTAGTGATAACCGGAGTGTTGGTAGTATCAATACCAGTGGTGAGCGCGGCGCCATTATTATCGCGTGTTAACAGTGGAATGCGTGAAGCTGGTATTACGGTGAATCCGACTAATTGGACCGGCTGGGGTGAGGGTGTCGTAACAGGACATTATAAAACTTATCAGCAGCTAGTTGATGCTATGAAATGGCACAAGCAGCAAGGACGGCTATTTCCTGATACCAGTAAATTTACGCAAGCGGTAAGTTCTACGAAGTTAGGTGTGGCGACAACGATTGATGCCGCAACCGGTAAGGTTAAATGCATGAATAGTGTGCGTGTTAACAGCTTATCTAAAAAAGCGATTTCGGTTGAGTACGCTAAAGGTAAATTCCGCAGCGTTAAACTGACTACCGCGCAATATAACACAGCGATCGGGCGTTCCATTCAGCGGGACGCAACGGTTAAAGTATGTTCCCGGGATAACTTCAAAACTCTGGCCGGTAACATGACTGGCATCGCAGGATTAGCTAACTCTTCCGATGGAGGCGGTGGCGGAGGTAATGACAGTGGTGGTGGAGGAGCAGTTGATAGCGGAGGCGGAGGAACATAATCGAAGACAAGAGATAATGAGAAAAACATGGGCCTGGTGGTCCGTGTTTTTTTGTGCATACACAAGAAAAAATTTTTCATCCCACTGCGCAGCAAACCGCCACATCGGTAGCGGGGTGTTTGAATCAGCCGTCGCCAAGGCCTTGGCTGGCAAAGTGTAGTAAATAGGATAACCCCGCGTTGCGTCCATGCGAAGCTCCGTGAACGAAGGAGCGTAGCTCCGGATATTGCGGAGCAAAATGGGGTAGAATGTTTTCTGCTACGAGGGATTCCGCCATTCTGCCCAGGGGCGTCATGCGTAGCTATCGCGGGGACCACTGGCGGACAGTCCGTGGGGCTCTTCATACGCACTCATAGAGATCCACCTAAAATCGAAGGTATCAGGAACATTAAAGGATAGTGGTTTTGCAGTTGTCTTGAACTGCTATATTTTGCCAGATGATTAAATCCTGCCTTGAGAAGACAATCTCAAGGTCATTTTGATTATAAAGAAAATCATAATTAGACACGTCGCGAGTATCGGTGGCGAGCATAATGTATTGCATACAAAGCGGTGATAGGCGTGAACCGAAATCATGGAATGACGACGTATCCGGCAACAGTTGCTGGATATATTGGTGGGTCGGATCGGTATATTCCGCAGAAATGAATGGTCGGCCGAACGTGCCGCCGACTTCATTATTGTTACCAACGATAACGTGTGCAGAGGTGAAATACGTCGAAGCGGGATTAGCAATAGTTCGGTCTTGGGTGAAGGAAAAAGGTAAATACATATGCCAAGGAAGAAATAGAAGAGAAGGTGGGGTTGAGTGGTTATCGGCCAACCAAGTTTGGGCTTCCTGCCAACTGTCTGGATAGGAAGTGGGATAGATTTGGTTGTTATAGCCGTATACGGCGGTGGAGGAGATGTAGACCACTAAGATAAGGGCTGTTGCAGGTACAATGATTGGAGACACGCGGCGGAAATGACGAGTCCATAATTGAGTTAAGGAGTAAACACCAACGGCTAGTAAGATTGATTCCACTAAAGCTAGTATTGAAAGGAATTTTGCCGAATCGCGAAGTCCAATCCAAAAAGGAACGTGATGATAAAGCCAACCGGCTAATGGGGAGATTAGGGGATGAGCAATGCCGACAGCCAGAAAGGAGCTAAACAAAATAACTAGAAGGAGGGGAATGGCTAAGTTTTTTGAATGGTGCTGGTGCTTGAGCCACCAAAGACCACTGGCCATAATAAGCAGCAATAAAAACGAAATATAACCGAAAGCCAGCCTGAGTTCCCAGGGAAAGAGGAAAGGCAGGTCAATTTTCCACGTGGCAGATAAGTTTAGGACATCAAAGGCATAAGAACCGGAATAAGGTGCCAATAATGCGCGTGACCAGGGGCCAAGAGGATGCAGTGTATTGGGACGAGCGTCAGATGAGAAATAGACTGTTATTGCTAAGGTAACAACTGTTGCTACGAAGAAAAATAACAATAGCCATGATCGTTTTTCTGGTGACGTGCGGGGACGTACAGGTTGATATAGGAACAACAGAAGAAGCGGAACAAGAATGAAATGATGCTGGCTGAAAAGAACCGACGCGACAAAAAAAAGGGCTAGATAGAAGGCTGGTCGAAGGGTTGGTTTCTGTTGAAATTTAAGCCACGACAAGACCACCCACGGTAATAAAGCATAGCCGTAGATAAAGAAAACATGGCCCATGAATACGCGAGTGGTAATAAATGGATTATACGCATAGTACAAGCCAGCTAAGAGAGAAGAGGCAGCGACGATCTTTCTATTCTTGTCTGACAATACCAAGGAGCAAAGTTGATACATGGAAATTCCGGCCAAGGCGATCGGTAAAGAAAACAACATTTTATGCGTCAAAGCAGCGGGAAAAAATTGGCTTATTAACCATGCGGGCCAGCGATACAGGAGACCGTCGAGATAAGCGTATTGCCAGGAAAGTGGTGGGCGTGAAATATGAGGGACGGGAATAAAATCTAGCAAGAGAATAAAACCGGAATCTAAAAACCAAGGCAGGATAACAGACAACCAAAATACCAGGAGAATAAGGTATGGCCAGTATTTTGTTAGAATGCGACGCAAGATTCCAGTCAGATTAATACTGGGGCGAGGCTTCTTGGTGTTATCGATGGATTTTTTCTCGAACTCGAGTAGCTTCATGGTGAATAGATACATCGATGCCAGAAACTAAGACTGGGGCAGAGGCGGCAGGTAAAGGACGATCGTACCAATGTAAAAAACGAAGTCGGTAGAAAATGGCCAACGTGTCTATAAAGGTGCGCCAGATATCAATTAATCTGATAGTGCTCGAGAAATTATATTTTATCTTTACGGGGGCCTCGACAATACGTTGATATCCCAGGTGGTTGGCCACGACCAATAGTTCGAGATCAAAAGCAAACTTTTTTACGACAATGCGCGGCAGTACCGCAGTGAGAACCTCGCGCCGGCAAATTTTTAATCCGACTTGCGTATCGCGCACTTTTAGACAAAAAAGTAAACGATTTAAAATTTGGTAAGTCGTGCTATAAACACGGCGTAGCCAAGGGTAATCAACTTCGGATAAAGAATGCCGTTTAGAACCAATAACGATATCAGCGTGGTGGAGTTTGAATTCCGCTAACATGATCTGCAAAAAGCTTGGGTCAATATCATTGCCGGCATCGATAAAGGCAACAACTTCACCGTGGGAGCGTTGCAGGCCATGACGCAAGGCAGCGCCTTTGCCCTGATTGTGGTCGAAACATTCGATGGTGAGATTAGGGAGGGACAGTGATCGGCGGACGTTATTTAGGGTGTTGTCCTCATTGCCGTCAATGACCAAAACCAGCTCGTAGGAAGGAACTAAGGTTTTTATCAGGTCATTTAAGCGCTGCAAGTCGGCGGCAATCGTGCCGGCCTGTCGATAGGCTGGGATGATGACTGATAGATAAGGAGAAGAAGACATAATGACAGTATATCACTGGTTACTTGCTTGGGTATCTTTTGGTATGCCTGAACTAATGGCTAATGGGTCAGTCACCGCGAATAAATGTTTTTTATGTGATAAACTTGTAGGGTGACAGAGGACAGTAAAAGAAATGTTGGGGTAGTGCTAGTAGCAATAGTGTTGGCTTTAGTGTTGGGTGCATGGCGGCTTTATCCAGTGTGGCGCGCGGGTGGTGATGGTTTTCTCCGGTTTTCCGGCAGCGGGCAAACTGTAATTGGCACAGGTGCGAAGTACGCGGTGGTAGAGGAAAAGCCAACCGGATGGTTCAGTATAGGGCAGAAGGCAGATATTGTTTTGTCGGCTATGGGCTTCAATGATGCTGGTGGACCTTTGTTGTTTAATCATCCCGGTGGAATTACGTCGGACGGACAGCGATTGATTTTAGCGGATAGAAATAACAATCGGGTGTTGATCTGGAATAAGGCTCCGCGAGGTAATGAGCTACCGGATTTAGTGCTGGGACAGAAAGATTTTAATTCAATCGCACCGGGCGTGGGAATGGATGAGCTTAACTGGCCGGTATGCGTTGCTACTGATGGGACGCGCTTAATAGTATGCGATACACAAAATCATCGTGTATTGGTGTGGCGTCAGTTCCCGGCGCAAAATGGTCAGCCGGCGGATATGGTATTTGGAGGTTATGGTGATGATGCGGCAGATAGGCGGGGCCGGATTGTCTGGCCGTGGGCAGCATGGACGAATGGAGAAAAGATGGTGATCACCAGTACAATGGGTTCGCAGGTGCTGATATGGAACAGTTTTCCGGTGGCTAGCCAAGCGCCGGCGGAGATCGTGATCAGGTTGCCGCAATTAGGTACGCCGCGTTCGATTGGCAGTGATGGCCGCCGGCTGGTGATTTCTGACCATAATGCCAAGGTAGACGGTGGCAATACGCAAGGCACTTTTTTCTGGAGTGAGTGGCCGCAGCGCGAAAACGAGCCGTATGATTTTTTCATGGCGATGCCGTCTGGTGGTGCGCCTTTGGCAAATAAGAATTTGTCTCAAGGCGAAGTTTTATGGGGCATGAACTTTTTGTCGGATGGGAGATTTATTGGCTTGGGAAGTCGGTTGTTTGTATGGGATGATTGGCCGAAAAGTAGCAGTGACCAGGCGGCTTGGGCGATCGGGGCAAGCAGTTTTGGTGATGGTGGATATAAGTTTCAAGGGGGTGACGGATCGGGGTCGGCAGTGGTGGACAACCGGTTATATTTATCTCTGGCTAACGGAAATAAAGTGGTTGGTTTTAACAAAATACCGGCGAAGAGTTTAGATGAGCCAGATTTTGTGATAGGGTCGCCGAAGGTTGAGATAAATACACTAGATACAGAATTCATTATTTCAAATCCAGTACCAGCGACGGACGGGGATAGCCTGTTCGTGTTATCTGACTTCGATGGAAGGTTGTATGTATGGCGTAATTTGCCGAATGAGTCTGGGGCCCATCCAGATTATGTTTATCATGGGATGAGCGGTGATGACATTGCGTTGTTTGGAAATAAGCTGGTGATTGCTGGACAGCAAAAAGTAACGTTGTGGAATAGTTTGCCTAAAGATGGAGAAAAACCAGACAAAGTGTTTAGTGGCGCGGTAGGGGACGTGCGCTTTCAGGATTTACGGGGGGTGGCGATAGACGAACGGTACTTTTATTTGGCCGACCAGGAGGCTAATGTTATTTATGTCTGGGAAGGTGTTCCTGACGGCGATAATAAGCCGATTGCCAAATTGAGCGTAAACCGACCGTTAAAAATTAGTAGTGACGGGGAGTATCTGACAGCAGCTTGTTGTCAAGATCAACCGGGAGGCGGTGTAGTTATTTGGCGAGTGGCGGATATTGCCGAGCAAGGGTCCGAAGCGAAGCCGCAATATCTTAAATTTGCCAGCTTGCGTTTGAATTTACCGGGAGCAGTTGTGGCAAAAGATGGCGCTTTGTTTATCGCGGATTCTGGAGGAAACAGGGTGCTGGTATGGCGTGATGTTGCGAAGGCATTAGCGGGAGCTAAACCGGAGGTTGTTCTGGGACAAAATAATTTGCAAGAAACATGGCGACGGATTGGGCAAAGCACAATGTTTATGCCAAACGCGCTGGCATTTGACGGCACTTTTCTTTGGGTGGGAGAAGTCAAGTTTTCGGAACGGCTACTGCGTTTTTCTGTAAGATAGAACTAATCAACCTTCTTAATAATGGAGGGGGGTAGAGGTAAGTCACCGTAAATAAATAACTTAACCATCTCTCGCCCACTATGCATCAATCTACGACTTTTTCTCAATCGCGAAACACTTACCGTAGTACTGCGCTTCGTATTTCGCTCCAGCCGTCGCTGCCACCTTCGCTAAAGCTACGGTGGTCAAGAAAGCTATGGCCGGCAGGCAATTGGAAAAGCCGTATCTTGGCACGGATTGAACGAGATCTGACCAAGTTATTTATTTACGGTGCTTAAGTGTGTCAGGTACTTTCGTTTCTTTCATTTATTTTCGGGCAAACAAACAAAAGAACGTGGGAAGAAGAAAGTCCACTATAGGGCGAATGACCAGAGCCAGTGATCAAAACCATAGCGGTAAAGTTTTTAACAGGTATACTTTGTCATAGATTATGATGAATTGGGGATATTATAATATGATGGGTGTGCCTTTTGGCGGCTGGGGAGGAGGCTTGCTAATGATCTTATGGTGGGGGCTGATTATCGCTGTGGTTGTGGGATTGACTCGGTGGATGCTGGGGCAGCAAGGAAATTCACAGCGTGGAGGCAGTGCTGCGTTGGATATTCTCAAAGAGCGCTACGCCAAAGGCGAGATAAGTAAGCAGGAGTTTGAGGATAAGAAAAAAGATATTTTATAGGAGGTGATGATATGCACAAGTGTATGAAATGTGATGGGCCGACCAAAGGTTATAAATGTGATGTATGCGGAGAGGAATCGGCGTCGCACGATCCGAACCATGAACATGGCAGTGACCACTGTATGCCGCGGTGTCAGGAGTGTAAGGAGGCAGAAGCGGATTGCCGATGTTAGAAGGTTTAATTGAATGGTAAAAGAGGGGGAAAGACTGTCAGGTATTTGGATTATTAATACAGTTTCGGGTGAGGGGTATATAATATAAGGGATGAAGGTGGGTAATATTACAATTAGTTTCTTGTTACTTGCTGGTTGCTTTAGTGTTGGTCTGGCTGCGATGCCGCAGGTAGCATTGGCGCATCGGTCGGGATGCCATAATTTGCATACTTGTCTGTCGGATACGAATAGTTATATATGTGGGGACTTGGGATATCCGTGCGACGGTTCGACTAGTCTGGAGGCAATAAAACCAAGCATGGTTAATGTGCCTCTTTTGGTAGAAAGTCTTTTTGTGCAAACGTTTGGCAGAACGCCGACAGTGGCAGAAAGCGCATATTGGAAGAAAAGATTCAGGGCGGAGAAAGATAGTATATACAAGATACGGAGAACGATGGCCTGGCACCAGGTAAATGGTTCATTCGGTCCGCCTAAGGCGGCGGCAGAATCTAACATAGTAAAAAATATTAATAGTATGTTCCGCATGGTTTATGACGGGCGTAGTCCCATAGTGGCAGAAAATCATTACTGGCTGACTAGAATAAAAGATAAGACGACGGAAGCAGCTTTAAAAGACGTGATGCTTTTCCATAAGATTAACGGTATTGGGCACTAGTGGGAAAAGCATGGGTAAACAGTTACCCCAGCACCAGAAGGCCCCGGAATTTATTCTGGGGATGAATGGTCGTCGGGCCTTCGGTACGGGGTTTCGCCTCCGCTAGAAGCCGCGGACTTTAGTCCGCGGAGGCTCACTATAAGAGACTAACGTATTGAAAAGTGACGCGGGCGATAATGCTAGCCTATTAGCATTGTTGTAAATTATTAAAGTTATAATCTTAATATATGTCTGAGTACTATAACCCGAAGCGTGGAGCAGCTTGGAATTACGGTGGTGACCAGTGGAAACTGTCCCGCTCAAAGATTGATTTGTTTTTGGAATGTCCGCGCTGCTTTTATATCGACAATAAGCTGGGGGTTAAGCGAGTGCCTGGGTTTCCATTTGCTTTGAACAGCGCGGTAGATCATTTGCTCAAATTGGAATTTGATATTCATCGGGCTAATGGGGAGCAGCACCCGCTGCAAAAAGAATACAAAGTTGATGCCCGGCCGGTGGCGCATGATGAGCTGGATGAATGGCGGCGGAATTTTGGCGGGGTGAAGTATTTGCATGAGGAAACAGGGATACTGGTAACCGGGGCGATTGATGATTTATGGATTAATAGTAAAGAGGAATATATCGTGGTGGATTATAAAGCGACGGCGAAGGAAGAGGCCGTGAAGGAGCTGGATAAGGAATGGCAGGATGGCTACAAACGGCAGATGGAAGTGTACCAGTGGCTGCTGCGCCATAATGGACTGAAAGTTTCTGATACCGGCTATTTTGTTTACTGCACAGGCAGATTGGACGGCAAATCGTTTGATAAGCGGATTGATTTTGATGTTAATCTGATCGCCTATGAGGGAAATGACGACTGGGTCGAGGGTACATTGTTGAAAATTAAGGAGTGTCTGGAAGGCGATGTGATACCCGGTACCGGCAAGAGCTGCGATTACTGCGCGTACTGGACGGCGCGTGCAGATTACGAAAGTTAAATGAATGGTATGAATGAAATAGAATTAATAAAAAAGAGACTGGATAGAATAGAAAATCGCAATCGGTGTGTCCAGGAAGACAAGGCCTGGGAAACAAGTAGTTTACGCAGAGCCTTGTTGATTGCGTTTACGTATCTCGCCATTGGCCTTTACATGTGGGTAATTGATGTAGCGCGCCCATGGCTAAATGCCATTGTGCCATCATTTGGTTTTTTACTCTCAACTCTGACCTTACCGTACTTCAAGCAGTGGTGGCTGGGCTGGCAAAAGAAAGTTATGCGCAATAAACAACTATGAAGTTGTTGCTAACCTCCGGAGGGCTTGAAAACCAAATGATAATCAATGCTTTGCGTGAGCTGGTTGGCAAGGATTTTAAGGAAGCAAAGCTCGTCTTTATTCCGACGGCTGCCAATGTTGAAGAGGGAGACAAGGGGTGGCTGATTAAAGACTTAACGAAATGCCAGGAGCTGAATTTTAAGGAGGTGGATATTGTGGACGTGGCGGCTATACCACAGAAGATATGGCAGAAGCGTTTAGAGAATGCGGATGTGATTATAGTTGGCGGGGGTAATACGTCATACTTGATGGGACAGATTAAAAAGTCGGGTCTGGGGGCTAGTCTTTCTGAATTGCTGAGAACGCGAGTATATGTAGGCATTAGTGCTGGCAGCATGGTTGTGGCTCCTAAGCTGAAAGAGAAAGAAATGCAGAGACTTTATGAGGAACCGATTGTTGATGACGAAACAAATGATGGCCTAGGATTGGTGGACTTTCTGGTGGTACCGCACATGAACTCGCCGTATTTTCCCCGAGCGGCAGAGTTGATCGATGAGGTAGCCAAAGATATTGATATTCCTCTGTTTGCGATTGATGATCAAACAGCTGTTAAGGTTGTTGATGAGGACATTAAGGTAGTGACAGAGGGAACTTGGAAACGGTTTAACTGAGAATTCCAATTTCGGGAAATATCCCCATTTTATTTCATAAATGAGCGATTCATGAATTTTGGATAGACAAAACTTTATATTCATATTACAGTGTTAATTGTCATTTTGACGCAGAGACGGTAGTCGATTTTCTGTAAATTTAAGGAGAACCATTCTATGGAAGGAACAATCAAGACACTCACACAGAAGGGATTTGGATTCATTTCCCGTGAAGGTGAGGATAAAGACCTCTTTTTCCACTCAAAGGAGCTGCAAGGCGTCACCTTTGATGAATTGAGAGTCGGCGACAAGGTGAACTTTGAAGTGGTGAGCACTGAAAAGGGCCCAGCAGCCACCAACGTGTCACGCGCGTAATTAGCTGACTGTTGAAAACCACCCCGTCTATGGCGGGGTGGTTTTGTATTTTGTTTGATTAGAGCGGTGGTGAGGAAAGACGAATTTTTTCTAACAGCTCAAGAATCTGATTGGCAATGGTGGCGCGACTTGGCGTATCTAACCAATGTGTGGCTTCACTTTGAATTTCATCTAAGTGCTGATAATAATCCCGTAAGCGGTCCAGTGCCGCACTTTGTCTATTTTGCTTTGTTCGCTGGTCATAAAGCCGCAAGTCGTTTTGGGCATGCGTGATCGGACGAGTGATATTGGCTTGTTCGTGTCCTTTGATAAGGCGGTCTTTTTTCGTCTGTTTGGCTATACGTTCAATTTCTTTTAGCAGGGCAAGGTAGTCGCTGTCATCAACAAGAGTGATTGTGCTGTTACCGACGTAGATGCGCTGGGTGGTTACTGCGCCTTGTGTGGTATTACCGTCATGAGCTGAGGAGACCGTTTCGTCTTCATCAGCGTAGGAGGTGATGATGGTATATTCTCCTTCACCAGTGCCGGTGTAGGTGATATCGTACCAGCCGTCGGGGGGATTCAGGATCGTAATATCGATGGGATCATCTGGGTCGCTTCGGTCATCGTCGTATTCGGCGTTTTCCAGACCATAGTCGTTGCGGTCCTGGGATAATGTTTGTCTGTTTGGTCCAACAATAGAAGCTTTTAGAGGAGAGAGGATGATTATGCCAAAAATGCTTCTTGGCTCTGTCGCAGTAAATTGTTCAGCCACTGGGTCTAGGCCGAGTATTTCCAGTACTTTGTCTTGGGATGCATCGGGCAGCTTGTGATGAGCAGTGCCGTTGAGGGTGTAATTATTATCGCCAACATTTGCGCTGGCGGTGAGAACGCGCGCGTCACCGACAGTAGAGTCGAGCGGGGGATTCTCCGGGTTGGGATGGCCGTCACGCCAACGGTTTAAGGCTTCGTCCTCGCGAGTTCTTGTATTGTTGACGCTGATCTGACTTAAAGTATTTACGTTGGTGCCGGCAATCGTGAATAGTTCGACACCCTTAGCCGAAATATTTAAGAGCGTATCATGAAGGGTTTTAAGGAATTGGTTTTGTTCCGTTAGGTTAGCAACCGATAATAGCGAGCCGTCTTTCATGACGAAATCATTGAGGGGGAGCATGTCATGGAGAGAAGGGAAGAAGGTGCGGAAGGAGTCGGGGCGGCGCATGGTGGATAGGCCACGAGTTCTCTTTAAGGCACTCTCTATTCTGTTAATTCTGTTTGTCATCCAAAATTCCCAGCCTTCAGGGTACGTGCCACCTTCCCATGCTACATAGGCGTCAGCGGCTCCTTCGTGGGGTGAACCTAGTGTTATAAGTTGATCGACGTCGTTGCCATATGCGTCGCTTTGGACATATGAGCGTGTGACTATACCGCCAAAGCTGTGAGCGAGGACATCTACTTTATTGGCGCCAGTACTTTGTTTCGCTTGGTCGATAATGGGCTTTAGATAAGTGATGGCATTGTGAGCAGCTGGCTTTCTCCAGTCATAGTGAGCAATAAATAAATCTTGGCCTTCTTCATAGCCCACCGACTCCAATTTTTTTATAAGGCCCTTGTAGACATTAAAGCCTAAGGCAAATTTCCATGTACCGCCTGCTTGATCCTTGTATAGCAATTTTTTGTTTTGGGAGACGGTAATACCGGGAACTATTATTATCGGGTCTTTTGTTGGTGAGGGGGAGGGAGATGGAGAGGGGGTGGGATGCGCGCACCAAGGTAGGATTGGATTAAATCTGCACTGACCTTGGCAGAACAAGCTTTGGGGATTAATGTTGCAGTCGGGAGGCTGAATGATCTGGGCATTGATTTCTAGTGGTGTCAGCAGTGCCACTATTCCGATGAGGAATAATAATCTATGAAGCATATTATGATTGTAGTAAAACACGGGTACAATGAAAATTATGGTCTGGACTATTTTGTTAAAACCGACTAGATGGAAGGTGGTTTTTTCGTTAGTACCGTTTGTGTTTCCAATATTACGGATGTTTTTAGGGATTGCTGGAGTTTACGATTATATACCTGTCGATTTAATTATTTATGTAGATGAACCCATAATGTTTATTGGATATATTGATATATTTATTTCTCAACCTTTCGCACCAATCCTCCGAGCACTTGGTTGGTGGTCCAGTAATAGTATTTTTGTTGGTCCTGACGGGCCTTTGCTGCTTGGCAGTTTCGTGGTGGCAATAACGTACTCGATGCTAATATATATAGTGTGGTCATTGGTTAGCGGGTGGAAGAATAAACAAGCAAGTTTCTCGAAGAAATAGATTTGCAACGTATAAGTATTTAGATGGATTTGGTTAGATGGCTGGTGATGATTGTGTTTACGTTAGGTAAGAAAAGTTTGACAAAAAGGAAAAACTAGTTACCTTATATTGCGTTCTTTGTCTTTATTGTTTAGACGGCCAGGAGAAAGAAAAATGACTGATGTAATGAGGTCTTTGTTAGAGCCTTTTCGGGGTCGAGAACCGGATAGTGACGCACTGGCGGTGCTGTGTCGCCTGTTGATTGGAGCTGCGTGCCCGGAGCCAATTATTGAATTTGGAGACGAGGTGCTTGGTTCAATCCCTGAAGGTTGGTTTGTGGAGGCGTTTGAGGCGAAAGCAGATCATTGGGCGCAACGGAATGCTGCTACGATACTTGAGGAACTGATAGAACTCAGGGGGTCGGTAGATCCTTTGTGTGAAGTGACCCTTGATCGTCTTCGAGGGGAGCTTGGAATCCAGTTGTCGTATATGGCGACGGTGGTTCTGGGTAGGGCTATTGGAGAAGATGACTTATGATCGTCGTTGCTTGGATTTATCTCTGTCACTTTTATCGTGATAGAGATTTTTTATGCGTAGGGTAGGATGATGCTGCCGATGATTAGCGATCTATGTTGTATGCGGGTCTGGTGGTGTAGTTGACGTAGTCTAATTATTGCCCTAGAGTTTTGGGTTGCAGTATCAGTTAGCTCATTTTAGATTCAGCAGTGTTCTTTTTTTGCGGGGAGGGTTGAGATGACTAGGCCGAGCATGGTTCAGTTCAAAAGAGAGTGGACTAAACAATTTGCGGGAACGGATTGGAATTGCCACTGGATTATCAAGTATGAGGATGGTCTGATTAGCTTTGATTATTCTGCTGTTCTGAGTGCAGAAGAATACTCGTCTTTGTGGGTAAGGAGGAAGTTTGAAATACCAGAAACGGAACTAGCCGATGCCATTAATGATGTCGTTGAGAAAAGAACGGCCTTCTTGGACGACAGTGCATACAAAAAGAAGTTTGTGCTAGAAGAGTCTGAGGGGGAAGTCACCATCACTTTCTTTTGCCGCATATATCAAGATGGATCTGGCCGTGATTTTAAAGAGGATATTCCGAATGCATTTCTGAAAATGATGGGAATGAGATAATTTCTGAAACGGTGTTAGCCGTCAGTTGAATAGCTTAAGAGTAGATGAATTGCCCCTTAAACTTCGTGAGTGCTGGGGCTTTTTTAAAAATCGAATAAAGGGATTATTAAATTTGTACTGTATAATACCGGTATGAACACCGTGAGCAGGATAGTAACGGGGGTTATCGGGATAATAATTGGTGTGGTGTTAACAGGGGTGGGGATTATAAAAACGCCCGGGGTGTTTATTTATGCGGTACCGGTTATTCTTTTAGCCCTTTTTATATTGTTTAATAAGAAGGAAGATGAGATAGAAGAGATTAAATATCGTAAGGATTAATTTATCAATAAAAATAACAAGATGTCAGAAATAATTGTTACAACGGGAAATGAGGTTCCGAATAAAAAAATCACTAAGGTGGTTGGAGTGGTTAGGGGAAATACTGTTAGGGCCAGGAATATTGGTCGGGATATTGGAGCTTTGATCAAGAATATAATCGGAGGTGAAGTAAAGATTTATACAGAGATGACCACGACCGCGCGAGATGAGGCTTATAATAGGATGGTCAATGAAGCGATTAAACTGGAAGCCGATGCGATTATTGGTTTCCGGTTTGCCACATCAACCGTCATGTCTGGAGCTTCGGAAATGATGGCATACGGAACGGCAGTAAAAGTTAGTGACTAGTTCGTTGCTAGTGGGATGCTATTTGACTAAACAACATATGCAACACAATAACCACATTGATCAGGGGAGTAAGCAAGCAGCTTATACCTGCCCCATGCATCCGAATGTCCAGCAGGATAGGCCGGGAATATGTCCGGAGTGCGGGATGACGTTGGTGAAAGAAAAGCGGAAAAAATCTGAACTATCCTCCGATAAGCTATCGGCAAAAAGCAGCGAGCACGGCGGACACGATAAGCACGCGGGACATAAAATTAATGTTTTTGCAAGAAAATTTTGGGTCAGTTTGGCGTTGACGGTACCGATCGTTCTGTATTCGCCATTACCGCAAGCGTTTTTGGGGTGGTCGCCGCCAATGTTTCCGGGTTCATCTTTTTTGCCAGCTATTTTAGGTTCAATTGTTTTCTTCTACGGGGGATGGATATTTTTAACCAGTGCCTGGCGGGAACTGCGCGGAAGGGCGCCTGGTATGATGACGCTAATATCTTTGGCTATCGTGACTGCTTATTCCTATAGCGTTGTTCAGGTGGCCCGGGGAATGGAGGAAACTTTGTTTTGGGAGCTGACTACTTTGATTGTTATAATGTTGCTTGGCCACTGGATAGAAATGCGGGCGGTGCAAGGGGCGCAGGGCGCCTTGCGAGAGCTTTCCAAATTGTTGCCGGATACGGCGGAAATTGAGCGGGGCGGCGATAGTGCGCAAAGAAAAACGGAAAATATTCCGCTTGATCAGTTAAGGGTTGGTGATATTGTCGTCATTCGTCCGGGTGGCAAGGTCGCTGCGGACGGTGAAATTATTGAGGGTGAGTCTGATATCGATGAAGCCCTAGCTACGGGTGAGTCTAAGCCGGTGTCTAAAAAGCCAGGGGATGCAGTGGTGGCCGGCACCATAAACAGCGAAGGGTCTTTGCGGGTCAAGGTGACCAAGATTGGCGATGATACATTTTTGGCTGGCGTAATGCGTTTGATACAAGAAGCGCAGATGAGCAAATCAAAATTGCAGCTGCTGTCGGATAAGGCGGCTTTTTATCTGACTATTATTGCTATCGCTGTGGGGTTGTTGACTTTATTCGTTTGGCTGCCGCTGCGTGGCGCGGACTTTGGTTTTACCCGAATGGTGGCTGTGCTGGTTATTGCCTGTCCACATGCGTTGGGTTTGGCGATTCCTTTAGTGGCATCTATCTCCACTACTATGGCGGCGAGAAATGGTTTTTTGGTGCGTCAGCGTTTGGCACTGGAGGCAGCGCGTAATATCAATGTAGTTTTGTTCGACAAGACAGGCACCCTTACCAAAGGAGTGTTCGGCGTCACGGGAGTATATGCCGCGTCTGGCGTAAGTGAAGAAGATGTGCTGAAGCTAGCGGCATCGGTTGATACAAAGTCAGAACATCCTGTGTCCAGAGCTATTGTCACGAAAGCGCAGGAGAAAAAGAATAGTCTGGCAGCGATCAGTGATTTTAAGCGATTACCTGGTAAAGGGGTAAGTGGTGTGGTTAAGGGGAAGGTAGTCATGGTGGGCGGTCGGGCTTTGTATGAAAGTGCTGGAGTGATAGTGCCGGATGAACTTAAGCAAACCGTTGTCAAGGAAGGCCAGGCGGGTAAAACAATCATTTATGTTATAGCTAATGAATCGCTGGCGGGCATTATTGCGCTGGGCGATATTATCCGTGAAGAATCACGGGAGGCAATCGCGCAACTAAAAAAGTTGGGGGTGCAGATTGCCATGATAACCGGTGATGCAGAAGCAGTGGCGAAATGGGTGTCTGATGAACTGGGTATTGAGGAATATTTTGCGGAAGTCTTGCCGGAACATAAGGCGGATAAAGTGAAGGAGCTGCAAAACAAAGGCAATAAAGTGGCTATGGTAGGAGATGGGATTAATGATGCGCCGGCATTGACACAGGCTGATGTTGGCATAGCAGTAGGGGCGGGCACAAATGTAGCTATCGAAGCAGCGGGGATTGTTTTGGTGAGGAATGATCCGAGGGATATTCCCAAGATAATTCAGCTATCGCGACTGACATATACAAAGATGATCCAAAATCTTTGGTGGGCGACTGGTTATAACATAGTGGCGCTGCCGCTAGCGGCGGGAGTGGCTGTCTCTTGGGGGATTGTGCTTAATCCGGCCGTGTCAGCAGTATTCATGTCTCTTTCAACTGTTATTGTAGCGGTTAATGCTGTGCTGCTACGCCGACAATCTTTGACTAGCGAGAAAGTGTAAACTTGGGTTTATATTCAAGAAAAACCTAAGACAAAGTTGGCGTGGTGGGCGATGTGGTTGGGCTTGACCGCGCTTTTTGTACCGCCATGGCTAGGGATTTTTGCTGCGATAAAAAAACCGAGGGGTAACTCTGTGGGTTGATATTAATAGGTTGAATCCTTTTCGTTGGCCCTGACGTACTTATAAAACTTGGCCCAATATTTGTGGTGGTACCAGTAGTCCAGCGGTCTAATAAATGCGTCGGCGATATTCTCACCACAGCCGGCTGCATCCATATCTCGCTGAATTTGGAACCAGCTATAAGGCCAGGATAGTGAACAAAGAGGGATGAGAAGGCAGTTGAAGCGAACGCACAACAATTCGTTAAAGAGATATTCGACATAGGTTCTTGTTCCTGCCCAGCGGTCCATGAAATCCTCGGTGGTCATGGCAAAAATTGTCAGCAGACCAAGCAGGACATAAACAATGAGACCGTAAAATGAATAGGCGCGGGCGAAGTCTGTGACCGGTGAGTCAAAAAAAGTTAGGGCAATAGTTACGATCAGCGAGGCAGCAAAGACCAGAGTAAGGTAAGACAGAGTGTAGAGCAAGATTAGTCCCAGACAGAAAAGGGTGTTACCTACTAAACACAAGATTTGGCAAAGAACTTTTTTGGCAGACATGAGGGTGCTCCTGGTAAAAACTGTTCAGGCAAACGAGAAATTAATATGTAGAACAGGCGGACAGGGAAGTCAAGAGAAGGCGAGCAGGTCGGCGGTAAATAAGTATGGTTAGAAAAAACCACCGTTGGTAAAAGCGGTGGTGAGGTGATGCTACTAGGTGGGCAGGATTTAATGTTCGTTGGCCGCGCGAAGTTCGGTCTTGATCCTCATGATTAAATGATCGGTATTCGCAGTTTTAGAGCAGAGGACGAAGTAAGTCGCATCGTTGAAGTAGACAAAGAAGGTGGCATCGGGTGACACGGTCAGTCCGAAATATGAATCCTTTGAGGCAAATCCTCTGACAGGTTGCTTCCAAGTGAAAGCTGCGTCGCAAATTATCTTTCCTTCATTTACAGCCCAAACAGGCACAAACTCCAGTCGGCCAGGTTCGTCGGTTAGGTAGTGGCCGGTTCTGGCACCAAAAACTTGCTTAATCCCATTCGGTACATCGGTTACTTGATGCGAATTGGCCATGGGCAATCCTCCAATCTTTTATAGCGACGTTAGTGTTGGGTAAAGTACTGAAAGGGTAATGTACAAAATCTATAAAATTTGTCAATCTTGAGAATGCTGACAGTCACAGCTGACGAAATTGAGCGGGCGTGCTTTAATGGGATTAATGGATATTAAGAAAGAGTTGACGACGGTGACGCTTTTCTCAAAGATAGTCGCGATGGTGTTAGCGGTAGCCTTATCGTTTATCGGGTTTTACTTTGGGGTTAAATATGGCAAGTCAGTGAGTGTGCAGGCTGATCCGAAACCGACGCAAGAACTGATTGGCGGTAACAAGGATGAATATGGATGCATGATTGGGGCGGGGTACTCTTGGTGTGCAGAAAAAAATAAATGCCTGAGACCCTGGGAAGAGCCTTGTGAGAAATCAAGTTTAAGGGAAGTACCAGCATCCTTGGAGTAGGCCAGGTAATTATTGGCGGCGGGAAGCGAAGGGAAAGACGCGGTTTGACTTAATCGGTGAGCGGTTGCCAGCGGCAGGGTGTTTAGAAGGCATTGAACTAGTACGGGGCCCCGTGACAAAACCGTGAATTTGGTGTATGGTACCCGAATGCCTAGTGACTCGGTGATATTAAGATTTTCTGACGTTAGCTTTGAGTATGACCATCACCATCCATTGTTAGATGAGGTGGGTTTTTCTGTGCGCACGGGCAGCCGCATTACGCTGATGGGACAAAATGGAGCCGGTAAAAGTTCCCTTTTTAAACTCATTACGGGCGAGCTTCATCCCACTAGCGGCCGGATAAGCCGCACTCCCCAGGATGCTACAATCGCTATCTCCCAGCAGGTGATGCCTCGAGAGGCGATGGATTTTTCGATTCGGGAATATTTTGCGACGGCTTTTCCGAAAGTGGAATATGCACTGGATAAACTTATCGCGGAGATTTTTGATGTAGTGCATCTTAACTTGTCGCTGGATAAGAAAATAAAGGAATGTTCGGGCGGACAGCAGGCGCGTTTATTGCTGGCGTATGCGTTAATCCAAAAACCGGATATTTTATTATTGGATGAGCCGACAAATAACCTTGATCAATATGGCATTGATCATCTGACAGCTTTTTTGATTATGTACGAGAAGACTTGTTTGGTGATTTCGCATGATGCAGACTTTTTAAATGCTTTTGCTGACGGCGTGTTATATCTGGATATGGCGACCCGCAAGATTGAACAGTACACGGGTAATTACAATGATGTGGTGGAGGAGATTGCGAAACGGCGGGAGCGAGAGAACTATTTGAATGCCCGGATGCAGCGGCAGATCAAAGAAAAGCGCGAGCAAGCGGAAGTGTTTGCGCATAAAGGAGGCAAGATGCGCGGAGTGGCTAAACGGATGAGGGAATCGGCGGCCGAGGCCGAGGAAAGTATCGTGAGTGTGCGCATGGATGATAAAGTGATTCGTCCTTTCCATATACCTGCCCAGGAGTTCGAGACATCATTCAACGGAGCCGTGGTCCAATTCACTGAGGTCTCTTCGTTCCAGAATAATAAAGCGGTGACAAAGAATATAGACCTGACGTTACGCAAACATACACATCTATTGATTGTCGGCCCTAACGGAATTGGGAAAAGCACGCTGATGGAACAGCTCGCGATACGTAGCGCGAAGGGAGCAATAATTCCGGAAGAAGTAATAGTTGGTTATTATAAACAGGATTTCAGCAACCTTGAGCAAGACCATGTAGCTATTGATGTCCTCTTGGAGGTGATGGTTGTTAAAGAGGAGCGTATATTGCGATCAACGGCAGCGGGTTTTTTGCTGAGCAGCAAACTATTAGAAAGTCCTATCCGGACATTGTCAGAGGGACAGAAAGGTCTACTTTCTTTTTGTAGATTAGTCTTGATGCAGCCTGGGTTGCTGATACTGGATGAGCCAACGAATCACATTAATTTCCGTCATTTACCGGTTATTGCTAAGGCACTGGATGAATATGAAGGTGCGATAATTATCGTTTCGCACATACCATCTTTTGTTGAGCAGATTCGTATCGATGAAACGATTGATCTGGAAAGAATAAAGTAAGATTAGCGGCCAGGGAATATTAATGGGGACTTGTTTAGAATGCTCCTTAGTTTTGAGATATAATGAAATGTATGACAGAGTCAGATGTCTGTTGCCCGGAATTTGATCCGACGAGGTTCGAGAAGCAGCGGTATCTTTGGCGGGATAAGTTATTTTTACGGGATGATGTGCGGCAAATCTTTCATATACCCGTAAACATGGGGAAGGTAGTAAAACGTATGTTCAAAAAGATTGAGCATGCTAAGGCTATGCCGGAAGGGAAAGATTTTTTGATGCTTAGCTATAATTCGTCGCCATGGCGGTCAGAAATATATATGACTATTAGCAAAGATGTGCCGGGGGAGAAAATGGCTAAGATTACGGGGGAATTTTTAAGCAAAGTGTATGATGGGCCATATAGCGCGGTACCAAAATGGATTAAAGGATATGGATATGTATGTGGCGGGAAAAGGAAAGACGGTAAAAAGATTATTTCCACTATGCTTATTGCCCCAAATGCAGTAAGAAATATGGCCATAATTACACGATAGCTTTCGCGCAGGTCAGATAGGAGTGGCCGGGCGTTTTGACCGGTAGAAACAGGGGTTGCTGGATTTTAGTAGCCTTTTTTAAAAGCTAATATCTAGGGTAGTGGATACCTGAATGTGAATATAACAGCTATGTTTAGCTTTTATACACATGGAGTACTTGACATGTATCACATTAAAGAATAGAATATTGAGTGATTTATCAATCTTCTTGAGAGTTCCGTCCTAATCTTAGCCTTGAAGAGTTCAAATTTCAGATTTGGATCGGACTTTGACAACAAAAGAACATTAGCAATAGGCATCCAAAGGATGTTGTTTGCTGATGATTGGGAATGTGTAGTTTTTTTGCGAAGGGCGAGGGAATTTTAGGAGAGAAAGGATTAACAATGAGGGCACTGGCATTATTTGGTTCGTTTTGGACATGGTCAGCAAGGAGAGTAAAGGTTAGAGAGGAGCGCAAGGAGTTCGAAGCTAAAATGGCTAGTACGCTGGTGTGGATCAAAGAGGCAAAACAGGAGTGGCGACAGCGTGTCAAAAACGCGCAGCACTTACTGACCGGAAAAGACTGGCGTGACCCGGAGGGCAAGGAGGAGTTTGTGCGGCAGGTATATAGGGGAGAAGTTCCTCAATACCTCTGGTATGCGATTGGTGACGAGGAACTTTCGGGTGATGATTGTGCTGCAATCATTACTTCTTTCTGGGAGGAAGGTGGTTGTGGTTTCGGAGATATTGAGCTTCACCACTCAAATTTTTCCGAGATTGGTGTGGGTCTACGGATTCGCAATCCACAGAAGTTCGCTTCAGAGATTACGGTCGGTGGTAGTGAGTGCCCCCTTTACCAGACAGGTAACAGTGAGGGTCTTTGTGACCGACAAAGACCGTTTTCCTTCTTTTGTCTTTATCAACATCAACAGATAGAGAAGGAGTAAAGTAAATGCCAGGTTCTTTCTCCAAGTCCAGATAGGATATGGGCAATAGGAGCGCAGGTATAACTCACCTTGCGATATCAAATGTGAGCTTCAGGAGATCACGATGTGGTCTCCTTTTTATCCCACTGCGCAGAAAGCCACCCCGCCGGTGGTGGGGGTGATTGAATCAGCCGTCGCCAAGGCTTTGGCTGACAAGGTGCGAATGGGATAACCCCGCGTAGCTTTGCCGATAGCGGAGCAAGTGGGGCAGACAGTTGGTTGTTACGCGGGATTCTGCCATCCCGTCCAGGGGGCGGGATGGGGCTTCCTGTAGCGGTTCCGGTAGCAGCAGGTGCTGAGGAGGCAAAAGATTACTGGTGAGGGAGGTCAGTGCAGGAAACCATCGAACGAGAATTTATGCGGCTTGTTCTGTATAGGGGTTATGTGCTAATATAGTTTTACCTAACCTATAGGTAAGGTCTAGATATTAAATTATATTATTATGAAAGCAAATCACGAGAAAATATCCACTAACTTTAAAAAGGCCCAGTCGCATCTGGCTACTATTGTCGGTATGTTGGAAGCGGATAAATATTGCATAGATATAATGCAGCAAAACTTGGCTGTGTTAGGTTTATTAAAATCAGCCCATCAAATGTTGATGGAGGATCATTTGAAAAGCTGTTTTAGCCATGCGATGATGACTAGCCAGGAAAAAAAACAACAGGAGATGATTGAGGAAATCTTGAAAGTGTCGAAGATGGTTAATAAATAGCCATCGTCACTTTAAGGAGGAGAGTTAAATGAGCAATAACAGATTAACAGTTGGTATATTGGTTGGAATGGTGGCACTAATAGTGGGCGGACTTTATTTAGCTGCTAGGCTAAGTACTCCTACTGGCGTCAAGATGAGCCAGAAGGTGAGTGCGTCTGTGACAGAAACAACTAAGGAAAGAGGTGACGTTGGTATTAATGAAGGCTTATTAATAACTGATTTTCTAATCAGTAACACAGGGTCTGACCCGTTGGCATTATACGACGTGACAACCTCGTGCATGTGTACAGTCGCGCAGGTTGAAATGGGCAGTGTTATCTCGCCTGAGTTTAGGATGGGTGAACGATCATCATATGTGGCTAATGTCCCGCCGGGTGAAGCTGCCACTATTAAGCTTATTTTTGATCCAGCTTTTCATGGTCCGAATGGTCTAGGGTCTGTGACACGGCAGGCGATGATGAGGACCAACGATCCACGCCAACCAAAAATCGTGCTTACTATGTCAGCTAACGTAGTCCAGTAGAGTATATGAGCAGTGGAGACGTTTTCTACCAAGTGTCACTGCTCGCGGCTTTTGTTGCTGGTCTAGTCGCTTTGTTTGCACCGTGTTGTATCTCATACCTCTTACCGGCGTACCTCGGGAATGTCTTTAAGGAAAAAAGGAAAATCTTACTGATGACAGGTGTTTATTCGACGGGGATTTTTACTGTCATGCTGCCGATTGTGCTGGGCGCCAAAGTATTAGCCAGCTTTTTCTTTCGCTGGCACACTGAAACGTATATTGTCGGCGGATCTATTATGATGGCTGCGGCTATCTTGTCGTTGGTTGGTGTGAAGCTCCCAATGCCTCACTTACCAGCAAAAGCAGGTGGCGAGATGGACTGGTTGTCAACCTATGTATTAGGGCTAACGGCTGGAATAACGGCTGCGTGTTGCGCACCAGTTTTAATTGGTGTTTTGGCCTTAAGTTCATTATCGCCGAGTTTATGGCACGCATTTTTGGTCGGCTTAGCTTTTGTAGCTGGTATGGTAGCACCATTGTACATAGCTGGTTTAGTTATCAAACGCGTTCATCTGTTAGAAAAGCCAATATTTAATAAGCGGATATTTTCTATTAATTTAGATGGCAGATACTATCCGGTGTTTATCACTAATTTGGTTTCCGCTATTATGTTCTTTAGTTTGGGTTTAATAACGTTGGGTTTAGCGATTACGGGTCGCTTAAGTATGCCGACTGGACCGGCTCAAATAGTTAACGATACAGCTTGGCTGGTGACTGGATGGACTGATCGATGGCCAATAATAAACGGAATATTTTATGTTCTACTTATTTATGTTGTTTACCGGTTAGTTCGCTGGTTAGTATATGATAGGAGGTGAGAATTATGGTTAACAGTAAGGTGGCAGCGAATGCTATGGCGGTGGTGATGGGGGTAGGTTATGTGGTGTGTCGTGTACTCTCCTGGTTGGTTCCAGGCTGGCTTTTCACGATTGTGCAAAGTTGGTTTCATACGTTTAACGTTTCACCGGGAGTCGTCGAGGAATTTTCTTCCAGTACATTGTTAATAGGACTTATTTCCAGTATGGCTGTAGTTTGGATATGGACGTACGCAGTGGTTGCTTTATATAGACGCTGGGTGAAGTCGTAATGTTTATCTGTAGGGGCAGGTAGGGTATAATAACACAATGTTCATGAATATGGTTTTTGGAAAATCAATAAAAATTACAGCTTGGCTCTTGTTGGGTGTGTTGGTGATTGGGCCGATAGCCTGCAGTGTGACTTTTGGTCATATGTGGGTGCATGCTAGTTTGGGTAACAGTCCTTGCTTGATTGAGAGTTTAATAAGTAGTTTGCAGGTGACGTCCCCGGATTACTTAGCCGTGTTTTTAGGCCTGATGGCATGGTGGTTAACGGTTATGTTCACAAAAACTAGCTATCTACAAGACCTGTTGCGTTCTCGTTTGCCTGCTGCTCTTTTTTGGCCATATAATCCTTGGCTATTGCCCCAAAATTATATCCTAGTAGCGTTACAGCAGGGCATATTACATCCTCGCGTTCATTAAATTTTTCTCTGGTGTAGGGGGTACCTGAATGGTTAGGTGATAGAATAACCGTTCAGAATACAGCAGGTTTAAGATTTAATAACAAATATTGAGGATCATGAATAAAAAAACTATACCGATTCGAGGCATGCATTGCGCCTCATGCGAACTATTAATAGAAGAACAATTGAAAGAGCTGCCAGGCGTGCAGACTGTGTCAGTCAGCCGGCGACGGCAAGAAGCGGAAATTACTTACCGGGGGGGGCTAAGTATGGCAAAGGTGGAGGAAGCAGTTAAGGAGGCTGGTTATAGTGTGGGTCATTCGGGGGCGCTGCCATGGGTTACACCAGACAAGAAACAGTACGACGAAATAGCATTAGCGGCCGGAATTCTGTTAATCTTGTACTTTGTGCTAAAAGGCATGGGCATTCTTAATGCCAGTTTTAATCCAGGCGATAGTCCGGCCAGTTTATTGGTTGTGCTGACGGTGGGATTGCTGGCCGGGGTGTCTACTTGCATGGCTTTGGTGGGTGGTTTGGTACTTGGTATGTCAGCCAAACATGCTCAGTCACATCCAGAAGCAACAACGGTGCAGAAATTCCGTCCGCATATATTTTTTAACGCAGGGCGTATAGCGGGATATTTTGTGCTGGGCGGATTAATTGGTTTAATTGGGCAGGCATTCCAACTATCCGGTACTCTGCTTGGGGCATTAACTATTGGTGTGGGCTTAGTGATGCTGCTGTTAGGGATCCAGCTCACGCAACTTTCACCTCGCTTATCCAGCTGGGCTATTTCTTTGCCGGCTGGTTTGAGTAAGAAATTGGGAATTAAACAAAAGCACGAAAGGGAGTATAGTCATCGTAATGCGGCGATGGTTGGTGTTTTGACTTTTTTCCTGCCGTGCGGTTTCACACAAGCAATGCAATTGTACGCGATGAGTACGGGCAACTTTTGGTCGGGGGCACTGATTATGGCGACGTTTGCGGTAGGTACAACACCGGGATTGTTGGGTGTGGGTGGACTTACTTCTGCCTTACGTGGAATTATGGCGCAGCGTTTCTTTAAGTTGGCGGGGCTCGCGGTGGTTGGTTTAGCGGTGTTTAACATCTCGAATGGCTTAAACTTAACTGGTCTACCGGTAATTCTATCAACGGTGGCCCAGGGAGCAGGACAGATAGCAGAGGTTCAACAGGAAGGAAGTGATAATAAGGACGTCCAGGTAGTACGGATGGAGCAGTCTGGCAGTGGTTATAGTCCTAACAAATTTACAATTCAGGCAGGTGTTCCGGTCAAATGGATTGTGAATTCAACTAATCCGAACAGTTGCGCCGGAAGTCTTTATTCGCAGCAACTAGGAGTGCGGCGTAATTTGCAGTTAGGGGAGAACGTCATTGAATTTACCCCGAAAGAAACGGGGCAAATACGTTTTTCCTGTGCTATGGGTATGTATACCGGTGTATTTAATGTCATAGACAAAGACGGGGCAGAGGCACGTGGTAGAGCTATAGCACTTGACCAGCCCGTTGATCAACCGGCTGCGGCCAAAGGTTCTTGCGGCGGCGCGGGCGGCGGTTGTGGCGGTTGTGGCGGAGGAGCTAATAAAGCTGAGCCGGCCAAAGGCGAGACTATAAGTCAAGATGAGGTGCAGGTTATACAAGCTGCTTATACGAGGAAAGCGGATTTATCGCCTAACCAGTTTACGGTAAGAGCAAATCAACCCGTTCGTTTCGAGATTGATGCGAAGGACAATGGTTCTGGTTGTATGGGGAGCATTACTGTTCCTGGACTGACTGAAGATGTACAGAATTTTCGGCGCGGTCAGAAGATAACCTTTGAATTCACACCAAAGAAGGCCGGTTCATACCCGATCACGTGTGCGATGGGCGTACCTCGCGGCAATATCGTCGTCAATGAGATATAAAAGTATTTATTGACTGATCTGTTCGTTACCTATACCATAGGTGTAGGTATATATAATCCTAATAAATTCTATGATTACACAAAACATTCAATTAACAGGTTTGACCTGTGAAGCTTGCGTTAAAATGGTGCAAAAGCGTTTACGACGTTTACCTAACGTACAGGATGTAGATGTTAAGGTGGATGGCCAGACTATAATAGTGGCTGACCAGGAGTTTAAGCCTGATGTGATCAAGCAAGCATTGGCTGATACGCCTTATCAATTAGCCTAAGGCACCGTAAATAAATAACTTAACCACCTCTCGTCCACTATGCACCAATCTGCGACTTTTTCTCAATCGCGAAACACTCACCGTAGTTCTATTACGCTTCGTATTTCGCTCAATCGAAAAAGCCGTATCTCGGCGCAGATTGAACGAGATCTGGCCAAGTTATTTATTTACGGCGCCTAAATTAGCAAAAAATTATAATGACAAAGAAAATAAGGCTAAACATTAATGGCATGCACTGCGGATCGTGTGAGCTGTTAATAAAAGAAGCTGTTCAGGAATTAAGAGGTGTGAGTAAGGCGGAGATAAGCTATCAGAAAAAAAATGCCGTTATTGAGTATGATGACAGTTCGATCTCGCCGGAGCAGATTATTACGGTCATAAGCAAAGAGGGATATCAAGCGACTGTAATGGGTGACATGAGTGAGAGAGGAACGAGTGCAAAGCTTTTATTCCCCAAAGAGGAAGCTGCCAAGCTAGTTAAACCAGAAGTGGCAAGTAAGACGCGTGCGTCCTTGTTAATATCCGGTATGCATTGTTCGTCCTGCGCGGCGATTATTGAGCGGTCATTAAAGAAGCGGCCGGGTGTGTTGGAAGCAAACGTAAATTTTGCTGTCGAGAAGGCGTCGGTAGTCTTTAATCCGGCCACGGTCTCGGTGAACGATTTAATAACAGCAGTGAAAAAGGCAGGTTATGAAGCAATGCCGGTTGATCAGGGGGATGCTAAACAGGTCGAGGAAAAGAAAGCTAAAGAGATCGCACGGTTAAAGAAAAAGTTTTTTTATGCACTGCTGCTGAGTCTGCCGATGCTGTATTTTATGCTGCAGACATTCTTTAAGTGGCTGCCGGGAACGAGTTTTATTCTGCCCTATGCGGGATTGGTTTCCTTTATTCTGGCGACACCAGTGCAGTTTGTAATCGGGGCAGGTTTTTATGCGGGCGCATGGTCTAGTTTGCGGATGAAAACATTTAATATGGATAGCTTGATTGCGATTGGCACTTCAACGGCTTACTTTTACAGCCTCTACAATTTTGGCGCGTATGTGCTAAATGCTGGCTCGTTTATTGCCGAGGCGGGAAAAATGATACCTGACCTATACTTTGAAACTGCAGCTTTCTTAATAACCTTCGTATTGTTGGGGAAATACTTAGAATCCAAGGCGAAAGGGCGAACTTCGGAAGCCATTAAGAAGCTAATGGGCTTACAGGCTAAGACGGCGCGAGTGGTGCGAGGCGATCAAACAGTGGACTTGCCGATTGAGCAAGTAGTAGTAGGAGATACGGTGATTGTGCGGCCGGGAGAAATTGTTCCAGTAGATGGTGTGATTACTAGCGGATCATCGGCGGTGGATGAGGCGATGATAACTGGCGAAAGTCTGCCAGTGGAAAAACACCCAGGGGATACAGTCATCGGTTCTACTATGAACAAGAATGGCAGTTTTGAGCTTGAGGCAACTAAAGTGGGCGGGGAAACAATGTTGGCACAGATTATTAAATTGATTGAAGATGCGCAGGGGTCGAGGGCGCCAGTGCAGGCGTTGGCGGATCGCATTTCAGCCTGGTTTGTGCCGGCGGTTATCGTAATTGCTATCACCACATTTGTAGTGTGGTATTTCGTGCTGGGGGCTACCTTGGCTTTTTCTTTGATGGCTTTTACGGCGGTCATCGTGATCGCTTGTCCTTGCGCGCTTGGTTTGGCAACGCCAACCGCTATTATGGTCAGCACAGGTAAAGGGGCGGAGCACGGTATTCTGATTAAAGGTGGTGAACCGCTGGAAAAGGTGAGAAAAATTAATGCGATAGTGTTCGATAAGACAGGAACTCTAACGAATGGAAAGCCTACGGTGACAGCGCTCATTAACTACCAAGCAGCAGATGATGCAACACTGCTACAGTTAGCTGGCTCATTGGAACGTTCATCCGAGCATCCTTTAGCGGAAGCAATTTACCAGTATGCCCAGGACCAGAAAAGTGATTTCTTGGAGGTAGCAGATTTTGCACCGGTACCGGGCCAGGGCGTTGTGGGTACTATGGCTGGAAAAAAATATTATTTTGGTAACCGTCATTTGATTGTCGCAGCCGGATTGAATGTGGCTGATATAGAAGAAGACATGACGCGACTAGAGAATAGGGGACAGACGGTCATGATCCTGGCCTCTGGGCGGAGTATTATCGGCTTGGTCGCGGTGGCTGATACGGTTAAACCCAGCGCTCAGGCGGCGGTACAGAAACTAAAAGATTTGGGGATTGTGGTCTATATGATTACGGGTGATAACCGACGCACGGCGCAGGCGATAGCGGCAGAAATTGGCATGACGAATGTGTTGGCAGAAGTGTTGCCAGAAGACAAAGCCAATGAAGTGAAGAAGTTGCAAGAGCAGGGCAAAATGGTCGCGATGGTGGGCGATGGTATAAATGATGCACCGGCGTTGGCGCAGGCTGATTTAGGTATTGCCATGGGTTCAGGAACAGACGTTGCTTTGGAAACGGGTGAAATAATAATTATTAGGAATGACTTGAATGATGTTCTGACGACTATCCAGTTATCAAGAGAAACAATGAGCAAAATCAAGCAAAATATGTTTTTTGCTCTGTTTTATAACGTGATTGGTATTCCGGTGGCAGCGCGACTATTTGCTGGTCTCGGATTAGTTTTGCGGCCGGAACTGGCTGGATTAGCCATGGCTTTTAGCTCGATTTCTGTGGTGGGTAATTCGCTACTCCTGCGCGGATTTAAACCAAACAAAAAGAATTGGATGTCAGCGGCGGCGCCGGCGGTTATGGTTATTGTCTTTACCGGACTGTTTTTGGGGTTTGCGGGATTGAATACGGAAGCGAATATGCCGGAAGGTGAGTTGGTAGTGGAGGAAACGCAAATGGAAAAACCAGAACAAACAACCGGTAAGGCCGGAGATATAGCGGCACAAGAACAACTGGTTGCGGAAGCAGGGATGCCTGAGCAAGTAGGGGCGGAGAGCGAGAAGAATGAAGTGGCAGCGACAACCCCAGTGGTTGGTGAACCAACAGTAGCGGAACAGGCACAAGGCAGTATAGAGACGAGTGCTATGGTGATTGAACAGGAGAAAAATAGAGCGCTAATCAGCGAATATATTGCGCAAGGCATAACCAGGGTTAACTTTACCAAGGGTGTGCCCAAATTATTTTTAGGTGTTAACAGTTTTAATGAGGGAAATATCCAGTTAGCGGAAGGAGAATTGCCAGTTAACAACGGCGAAATGATAATTGGTGCTTTGGAAGCGCAAAATATGCGGGCAGAGGGAATTTTTAGCCAGACGGGAGACGTAATCAATGATGTTTTTGGGCTGCCGGCGGTGAAGGTTACAGGCATTATGCAAGCGACGGGTACAATTCTTGACCATTATCACATAGTGAGCCAGGCAACGCTGCTACACATTGAGCCGGCGGTAGCTCGTGACAGTTAACGGCTTTAGTCACCGTCTCAAAATAACTTAACCGTCTCTCGCCCACTATGCAATCTACGATTTTTTCTCCCCACTACGCCAAGGCTACCCTCCTTCGCGCAAGGCTACGGATGGGCACGGCGCGGGGCAGGCAATCGCGAACCACTCACCGTAGCTTGGCTACGGCTCCTGGTTCGCTCCAGCCGTCGCTACCACCTTCGCTAAACCTTGCCTGACGGCAGACAGGGCTACGGTGGTCAAGAAAGCTATGGCCGGCAGGCAATTGGAAAAGCCGTATCTCGGCGCAGATTGAACGAGATCTGGCCAAGTTATTTTTCGACGGTGCCTAACTCTACTGTTTATTGTGACAATTGATGAAACGATAATAAAATCGCTACTTGGTTTGGCGGTTTTTTGATTTGTAGTTAGGCTATTGGTTAAATCGAGGGAAAGACTTGTTGAGCGTTGCCGCGGAATTTAGTTTAGTCTAACAAAGGTCGCATTTGCTGCGCGATAGCCTGCATTTCGTTGGTGGTAAGGACGGCTACGGTAACGGGCGAGTCCGTGGTGCTAATGATAGCGTTGGTGCTGTCTATATGGTCATTAACTGATTGATCTAAATGTATGCCTAGCCCGTCAAGATTGACACAGATGCGGGCACGGATAATGCTTGATCGCTCGCCAATCGTAGCTGTGAAGACCAGCAGATCCAAACCGTTAAGGATGGCGGTGTAGGCGCCAATATACTTTTTTATGGTATTAACATAAGCATGCAGGGCTAGCTTAGCCTGAGGATTTTCATTTTCAAGCTTTAGCAATTTTCTGATGTCGTCACTTAATTCGCTCAAGCCAAGGAGTCCCGACCGAGTATTTAGATATTCTTCTAATTCAGTCAAACTTAAATTTTTGGCTTGAGACAGTTTGATAAGGGCACCCGCATCGATGTTGCCGACGCGCGTCGCCATGATTAAACCTTCCAGCGGTGTATAACCCATAGAGTTGTCGATACTGTTGCCGTCCTGAATGGCGGTAAGACTAGCACCGCCTCCCAGATGGCAAACAATAACGCGGGGCGGCACTTGGCCGAGTAAGGATTGAATTTTAGGCAGGAGGGATTGTACGGAAATGCCATGATAACCAAAACGATGTAGATCTAACTGGGTAGTGTCGGAAAAAGAGATGGCATAGTGGCGGCTGGCTGCAGGGATGGTGGTATGAAAAGCGCTGTCGGATATACCAACAATGGGGAGCTTTGGAAAGACGGCGGTTAATTGCTCAAGCTCCTCTAATAAAGGATTTAGATGAAGCGGGGCACTGGCTCGCTCGTCGGATAAATGTTGTAGATAGTTCTGATCGATAATTTGATGCTGGGTGAAGATGCTGCCGGGAGCGACGACACGAATGCCAATAGCGGCTATGGCAGCCTGGTCGGTTATAATTTTTTTCGTCATAAGCCTTTGTAGAAAGAAGTCAACGGCGGAGGCAAAGATAGCTGGTTCAATCTGGTCTTTAACCGACGAGTCTGCAGATTTGAAGGTGACAATAGGCTGATCTTGCACCGTTTCAAAGTGAGCAAAGTAGATTTCTTTATCACCTTGATAGAGGGCGTATTTTTTAGAAGCGCTGCCGGGATTGACGATTAAATATTTTGGGTCCATTGCCAATCACTTATTTCTGGTAAGTCAGTGCCATGTTGCTTGATGTAGGCATGATGGTCAGATAATTTATCCAGGTATTTTCGGGTAAGCTGCGCAGCCCGGGCGGGACTAATGACGTCTTGGGTGGCTAGGGCAGTAAAAGCATCCATGGCTAATTGGTAGCGGCTGGTTTCATTGAGCACTTGCATGTCAAAGGGAGTGGTGGTGGATCCGTTTTCGATATAACCGTGGACAGTGAATCGGGAATTATTGTCGCTATAGTCAAAGAGTATTTGCTTGATCGTCTGGGGGTAGCCGTGGAAGTTAATGATCACAGGTTTATCGGGAGTGAAAGTTTCCTCAAACATACTTTGAGTGACGGGAGCGTCGTTGGGACCAAGTCCGACGCAGGAGAGAGCGGTGATGTTCACGAAGCGTATTTTAGCGGCTGGGATTTCTTGTTTGATAATTTTAATGGCGGCCATGGCTTCTTTGGTCAAATAATCTCCAGCAGCAGCTAGGACAATATCGGGATCAGGGTCGCTGGCAAAGTCCCAAGTCATAACACCTTGTGATAACTGTTGCTCCGCCTTGGCGGGGGTCAGCCAGCGTGGCTCTAATGTTTTACCGGCGACTAGAATATTTATTTCTTTGGTCGAGCGCAGCATTCTATCGAGAGCGACTAGGGTAGTGTTGCCATCGGGGGGAAAAAATACGTTTACAAAATTTCCTTGGCGCTGCAACATGTCGTCGATAAAACCGGGGTTTTGATGAGAGAAACCATTATGCTCCTGGCGCCAGCCAGAGGAAGTCAGGATGTAATTCATAGAAGGAAAATCACCGCGCCACTTAATTTCCCGGGCAACATTGATAAATTTAGCGTATTGGTCGGCCATGCTGATGATGACCTGAATAAATGCTTCGTACGAGGCAAATATGGCATGTCGTCCTGTCAAAACATAGCCTTGGGCTAAGCCTTGCAGGCTGTGCTCGCTGAGCATTTCTATTACGCGGCCAGTGGGGCTCATGTCTTCATCCCATTTTTCGCTAGGCCAGACAAACGCTCGACCAGTCGAAGCAAAAATTTGATCGAGCTTGTTGGAGTAGGTTTCATCAGGGGAGAAAAAACGAAAGTTTTTGTTAGGCTCGTTTTGTTTAAAAACTTCATTTAGATAGAGGCCGGCTCGTCGCATGCTGCTGGAACCAATGGTGCCTGGGATAGATGCATCTTCGGCAAAATGCTCAATGGGAGGAAGCTGGAGTGGTGTGAAAACTTTTTTGCCGCCAAATGCGTGATAGTTGTTGCCCATGGCGAGACTTTCCTCTGGGACTACCTCTGTTACTGCAGTGCAAAAGCCGGATTTCTTATCAAATAATTCCTCGAACTTGTATGATCTAAGCCATTCTTCAAGGGCAGCGAGTTCTTCATGGTCAGTCTTAGGTTCTTTGAGAACAACTTGGTGAGATAAGTGATTACCCTCGATTTTTTTGCCGTGTATTTCCTTAATGCCGGTCCAACCTTTCAGGGTTTTCAGGATAATCATGGGAAACTTAGGTTTATTGTTTGGGGCGGATTTTTGGAGACGACGAATGGCTTGGTAGCTTTGCTGTAAGGTGTCTTGCATGGTTTGGTCGATATCATCTCCTTCGACAATATGCGGTTCATAACCATAGCCGGTGAAGAGCGCAGTTAGTTCTTGATTATCCATTCGGCCAAAAATGGTTGGCCCAGAAATTTTATAACCATTCAAATGGAGGATAGGAAGGACTGCGCCGTTAGTGGCGGGATTGATGAATTTATTTAAATGCCAGGCGGCGTTAATGGGGCCGGTTTCGGCTTCGCCGTCACCGATTAGACAGGCCACGATTAAGTCGGGGTTGTCTAAAATAGCGCCGTAAGCAGTGGAGAGGGAATAACCTAGTTCACCACCCTCTAAAATTACTCCGGGAGTACCGGGGTTGCAGTGGCTGGGAAAGCCATATGGCCAGGAAAAATTCTTGGAGATATATGCAATGCCATCCGAGGTGTGAGTAGCTTTAGGGTAGTAGCGCTGTAGTGTGTTTTCCAAGAATAAATTGGCTTGCATGGCCGGAAACGCGTGGCCTGGTCCTAAGACAAACAACAAATTGGCTTTTGTGGAGTTGATTAAGTGGTTTAAATGCGCGTAGGTGAAATTGACGCCAGGACATGATCCCCAGTGGCCGAGGAGGCGAGGTTTGATATCAGCAGGTTGGAGTGGTCGTTCCAGCAGGAAATTATCCTGCAAAAAAATCTGAGCAACAGTTAAGTAGTTAGCACAGCGCACGTATTTTTGTATGCCGCTCAGTATCTCATTCATCGGTTAATTTTATATTAAATACACGCAGAAGCAATTAGTAAATAAGCACAGCCGAGATGATCAACCGCACTGTGGTTATTAATTAATACATACAAGAAATGAATGCGTTAGCAAAAAGGTTGTAGATTTATCCCACTGCGCAGAAAACCATCCCGCCGGTGGCGGGGGTGGATGAATCAGCCGTCGCCAAGGCTTTGGTCGACAAGGTGCGAATGGGACAATCCCTCGCTGCCATTCAAAGCTCCGTGAGCAAGGGGGAGGGTAGCTCCGCCGATAGCGGAGCAAGTGGGATTGACAGTTGGCTGCTACGCGGGATTCCGCCACCCCGTCCAGGGGGCGGGATGCCACGTTATCGCGGGGACCGCCCCGCCTGCGGCGGGGTGGGGCTCCATATATTTGCTTTCATGGTGTTGGCCTTTTTTGTCTTTAATCATCATCAGCTGGATTTATAGGTGGGGAGTCACTATTGTGAAGGGAGCTTATAAATATGGTAAGTAAACAAAAAATCGGACCCTTGGCGATATTGGTTTTAGCGTTATGGCCGGTGATGATTTGGGCAACCATGTTACCATGGTTGGTAAGATTTGGCGGCTTTGGAGCGACCATGGTTTCTTTAGCACAGTTGTCCGGTTTAGTCGGCATGACGTTGTTTTCACTCGTCCTGATATTGGGTGCCAGAGTGGCTTGGCTAGAAAATTATTTTGGCGGATTGAATCGAGTATATATATTACACCATTGGTTAGGCGGGACGGCATTAATTTTGTTACTATTCCATCCGTTGTTTAGCGCGATGGCGGTGTTGCCAGTGTCCGTGGTAGCGGCAGCTGCGATAATTTGGCCGTTGGCAAGCTTAGTGTTGTTTTTAGGTTGGGCGGCGCTGCTGGTAATGATCAGTTTGTTGGTCCTAACGTTTTATTTACGGCCGGAATATCAAATTTGGAAAATGACACATAAATTTTTAGCAGCAGCTTTTTTATTGGGTGGCTGGCATGCATTTTTGATACCAAGTGATATCGCACAAAATTGGTGGCTAAGATCATATATCTTTGGTTTAGCGACAGTAGCTTTGGTATTGTATGTCAGGCATTCGATTTTCAATGCGCATAAGAAATATCGGTATCTGGTGGAGCGGGTAGAAAAGTTAAATGATGCGGTCTGGCGGATTGTCATGGTGGCTGGCCAGGAGGCTATGCGCTATCAGTCGGCACAGTTTGGCTGGTTCAAATTTATTAATGGGGAAGTTCGAGCTGAGAGTCATCCGTTTTCATTTTCGTCCGCATCAAACGATGATCATTTAGAGATCACGGTGAAGGATTTAGGAGTCTTTTCTCAGTCTTTGGCGAGGTTAAAGCCGGGGACGGCGGTGGAGGTACAAGGGCCGTATGGCAGATTCAATTTCGGTTGGAGCAGGCACAGGAAACAGGTTTGGGTAGGAGGGGGAATAGGCATGACGCCTTTTATGGGGATGAGCCGCGACCTGCGCGCGGAAACAAATAATGGCTATGACATTAATCTTTTTTTTGCCGTTCGTAACAAGCGTGAGCTGTTTGCGTTGGAGGATCTATACGCAATCGAGAAGGAGGCGATGAGAAAGTTAAAACTAACTGTATGGTTTTCAGATGAGCGAGGGTATCTGACAGCGCAAAAGATCAAGGAGCTGACTAACGGCAGCTTAAAGGGAACCTCGTTTTTTATTTGTGGACCTGGTCCAATGATGGCTAGTTTAAAAATGCAGTTATTGCAAGAGGGTGTAGCTAAAAGGGATATTTATACAGAAGAATTTGAGCTTTGACCTTTTTTGTTATGAATATGGGCAAGATCATCAAGAAACTAGTGGCCGTGTCCTTGATTCTGTTTGTTGCAATAGTGACCATCTTGTTTACAGTTTATGCTTTGAGCGGCTGAGGTATTATCGGCGCCGAGAACAGGGGTTTGGCAAAAAATAATACTGGGGGTTCGAAGCTAGGAAGGCAACAAGTTCAACAAAGTTTTGGTCAGGTTAATATCACGACGACTGAGTTATCGAAGCATAGCCAAGACAATGATTGTTAGCTTTTAATTAAAGGGAGAATTTATGATGTTAGTAATTATATAGACCAGCATCCAGGCGGGCGGGGAATTATTATCAATAACTGCGGTCGGGAAGTAACCGGAATATTTGCTTCAATCCATTCTAATCGGGCTTGGAATTTGTTGACGAAATACGACGTGGGAGCCTTAACAACAGTCACAGATACCGCGGCGACGAAAGCAGCGAATACGGTGTTAACGAGTTTTGAAACAGCCCGTGCGTCTTTACAGCAGAAGTATCCAGCGATGAATATTATTGATATTAAACCGGGCACCAAAAGCGAAATAGTAGCGAAGGTAGTATATAAAGGGGCGTTGCTAGAATTGCATTTAGATGGGTCTGGAAAGGTGATAAGTAAGGAAACAGTGAATGACGAGCAGGACTGGGGGGCGTTTAGGGCCCATCCGCAATTAACATCCCCACTTACAGAAGCTGCGGATTGATGGTGTAGTTCCAATCACCATGCCAGTCGTGGCGCGATATATTCAGCCGGCTCATGTCTGCATCTGATACTTTCACGCCGGTCGGGTACAGATTCTGGTCGACGACGGCCGTCACCGTGAGTCCCGCCTGTGTCGTCGTGCTAGAGAGGAGTTCAATGATTGTTTCTAGGGAGATGAGCGGACGCGCCCGCCAGTTAATGGATATGTAGGAAAACAGCCGGTGCTCAATCTTGTTCCACTTACTGGTGGCCGGCGGCAGGTGCGTGACGGTCACAGCCAATCCCGTTTCATTTGAAAATTGTTGCAATTCTTTTTTCCACAGCCGGTTACGGACGCCGTTTGAACCACCACCGTCAGACGTAATCAACAACTCTCGAGTGCCGGCATAGAGTGTTTTTCCCACCGCATGCCACCACCGTCTGATTGATTCGACCGCGAATGACGCAGTATCGTGATCAACGCCTACATTAACAAAGCCGATGTTTTTGATCGCGTCATACACCCCGTACGGCGCTGCCTTCCCATTAGCAAGATTTTTAAAATCATAGACGTTCACCACCGTGTTTTTGCCGGTTGGCCGCCATTCCCGGCCATTGTTTTTAAAATTGCCAATCAATTCTTTTTTCTTACAATCCACGGAGATAATTGGGGCGCGCTTGGTCTCAAATGTCTGGCAAGTCTTTTTAATATGCAAAAATTGCTGGTCGCGATCAGGGTGTGATGACCCTTCAATGTTTTTCTTGGTTGCTTTGAGCGAGAAGCCAAGCGAGGCGAGCACCTCGGCCAGGGCTGATTTTTTAATGGTGTGTTTTTGGGCGGCTAGCGCGGATACAAGGTTGGCCAACGATTTGGTGGTCCACCGGGTCAGCGACATGGGATCACCCTTCGGCTCCACTAGCGATTCCAGATCGGCAATCAGGGTTGGGTCTTGTTCGGCCAACCTCTTTCGTCCTCCACCAGCCTGTCGCACCCGATCATTGAGAGGCGGTTGCCGTACTTCAGCGAGTCCTTTGCGGATTGTTTTTCGGTCTGATCCGGACGCTCTGGCCACGATGCTAATGCCGCCCCGTCCAATCTTGGCCGCTTCGGTGCCGAGGTATATTCGCCACTGGAGCTCGTTGAGCCGAGGGTGAAGAGTGGCGTACTGCTCGGTGATGGTCATGAGAACATTGTACCATATCTGGGGAAGTTAATTGTGGAAGAGTCCTTAGTGAAGACGAGGACGATTAACGCAAGGTTGAGGTGTGGTCTAGTTGAGTGACAGACAGTCGACTTCTGTAATGCATTAATGTTTTGTAGTGGTTGGTAAGAATTGAGCAAACGACGATTGGGGTGTAAAATAGGTGTGGTGTATACTAATAAGATAAGATCTTTCATTAACAATTTTATATGAACAAGTATCACACTAAGTTTTTTAGTATTTTATTATTAGCGTTGTTTATCCTTCTGGTGCCGGCAACGTCTTTAGCTGCCTATGACGCAGGGGCACACAAGCGGGATTATATTAATCGATGGGTAGCGAGAGTCGAGAAGCAGGTGGCTCGTATGATGGAGCGTTACTGCAAACAATTCACACGCTACGAAGAACGATATGGGTCAAATGTGCCAGCGTTTTGTGAGGAGGAACCAGATGAACCGGAGCCGTCCCCAAGCCAAAGCCCATCGCCTAGTCCTAATCCATCACCAAGCATTTCGCCTTCGTCCAGTCCATCTCCCAGTCCGTCACCAACACCTAGTCCAAGTCCTTCCCCGAGCCCTATTCCATCGCCAAGTCCCAGCCCTTCACCAACGCCGGCAGTAAACATAGTGTTGAGTGAAGTTTATTATGATGTGGATGATTTACATGGCGAAGAGACGGCAAATGAGTGGGTAGAGGTGCGAAACAATAACGATGTGGAGGCAAACGTGAGCGGATTTGTGGTAGCGGATGGTAATTCGAGTGATGTTTTTCCAGATGGAACGGTCATACCAGCTAACGGATATTTGTTAGTCACTAATAATAGTTCGACCACTAGCTTCTGGACGATTCCGTCTGGAACGTCGGTGGTGGCGTTGGGAAGTCTAATCGGAAATGGATTAGCGACTGGTGGAGACGTGGTGTACCTAAAGGACGCGAGTGCGGTGGTTGTAGACGCGGTTAGTTGGGGAAGCAGCACAGCGGCATTTGATCCGGCGGTACCAGGCGTGGCAGAGGGATTATCGATTGCGCGGGCGGATTCGTCAACTGACACTAATACAGCAGGGGATTGGGTAGCGCTAGCTGTTCCAACTCCGGGAGAATAGTTAGACTCGTTAGTTAATAATTGGGGGGTAACGGGTAGGGGTTTATCTGGCTGTCACTTGGTTATTAATACCGATTTTAAAATTGTGTCTTGACATCAATCTGTATTTGTATTAGGATAACGGAATTACTTTGATTTACGCATTTAGCGTGAGGTAATGGACTCGAGCATTGGGCATATAACGTGACCTAACAGCAACCGGGTCATGTAAATATATTATATGTCTGAAACAAAACTCTCAGTGCAGGGCGTTACCTTTGAAGATTTGGGGGTTTCTCCAAAACTATTAAAAGTCTTAGCCGGATTAAAATTTAATACTCCTACACCAATTCAGTTGAAGGCTATTCCGATAGCAACAATGGGGAAGGACGTAATTGGCATTGCCCAAACTGGGACAGGCAAGACATTGGCATTTGCTTTGCCGATGCTGCAACAAATTTCCCAGCTGAAGAAGCAAGGCTTAATTCTTGTTCCAACGAGGGAACTGGCGATCCAGGTGGAGGAACAGTTCTTAGCGGTAGGCAGAAGCCTCGGTTTGCGGCACACACTTTTAATTGGCGGTGGATCGATGGCACGACAGGTCGATCAGATCCGACGTAATCCGCACGTGATTATTGCGACTCCAGGGCGGATGATTGATCATCTGCAAACTAAACGGCTAAGTTTGAGCAGGGTTGGTGTATTGGTGCTGGACGAAGCGGATCGAATGTTGGACATGGGTTTTGCGCCACAAATTAAGCAAATTTTAGAACGGATTCCTAAGGAGCGACAAACGATGCTATTTTCCGCCACGATGCCACCGGAGATTGTGAAGATTGCTGCTCAGCACATGAAATTGCCGGTCAGGATTGAGATTGCGCGGTCGGGAACCGTAGCAGCCCAAGTTGATCAAGAGCTCTTTGTGGTTCGCAAAGACGATAAAATTCGTTTATTGGAAAAGTTACTTAATGAATATAAGGGAACAGTATTGGTCTTTTCTCGAACTAAGCACGGGGCAAGAAAGCTATGCCGCGCTTTGGATTATATGAAATATAGCGTGGCAGAAATTCATTCTAATCTTTCGCTGGGACAGCGACGGAAATCAATGGAAGGTTTTAAATCAGGTAGATACCGGGTGCTAGTAGCAACAGATATCGCCGCGCGCGGCATAGACGTTAGTAATATTGAGTTAGTGGTGAACTATGATTTACCGGACAGCCCGGATGATTATGTGCATCGGGTGGGACGGACCGGCCGAGCAGGTAAAGTTGGACGGGCTATTTCCTTTATTATGCCGGATCAGCAAGGGAAGGTACGGATGATAGAACGTTTAGTCCGTCAACAGCTGAGAGTTTCACCGCTGCCAGAATTGCCGGCGCATCGGACTTTGCCGCATGAACCGTGGCGTGCAAATCTGCAGTCTGGCCGATTTAGCCGGGGTGCTATGGCAAAACCGGAACGTTGGGCACGACCGCGACAGTCAGGTGGGGCAGCTCGCCAAGGGAGCAAATGGTCAAATAACCGTCCAGCTAGGCATAGCGGTCACGGATACAAACCGCAGGGGCAAGGCCAAGCAGTTAAGTCAGTGGATGCATCTTATGTAAAACCGAGTAAGCCTCAGGCTAAGAGACAAAATAATTTGGCGCGTATTCATACCTAAAGACAAAACTATGCAGCCTAACATTAGGAATGTTGCCATTATCGCTCACGTTGACCATGGCAAAACAACTTTAGTTGATGCACTACTGCGTCAATCGGAATCCTTTCGCATAAAAGACGATGGAACAAATTTAATTATGGATTCGAATGAGCTGGAGCGGGAGCGCGGGATAACAATTTTTTCCAAGAATGCTTCGGTGCAGTACAAGGGCTGCAAAATTAATATCATTGACACGCCTGGCCACGCTGATTTTGGAGGCGAAGTCGAGCGAATTATGACAATGGCCAATGGTGTGCTGCTATTGGTAGACGCGAAAGATGGTCCGATGCCGCAGACGAAGTTTGTGTTAAAAAAAGCGCTGGAAAAAAGCCATAAGGTGATAGTTATTATTAATAAAATTGATGTGCCGCAAGCCAGGGTTGAATGGGTGTTGGACCAAACGTTTGGATTATTTGTGGATCTGGGAGCAACAGATGAACAGGCAGATTTTCCGGTTCTTTACGCTTCAGCCATACAAGGCAAGGCTGGGACCGAGCCGGCTTTGGATAAGATGGAAAGCGTCGCGCCGCTGTTTGATGCAATTATTGAATATATCCCAGCGCCGCACATTGGCGAAGGTCCAATGCAGATGCTGGTAGTGAATGTGGCATATGATTCGTATAAAGGACAAATTGCGATTGGCCCACTGGTTAGCGGCAGTTTAAAGAAGGGCCAGAGTGTAGCGCGGATTGAGGCTGAAGGCACGATTAAACCGGCGAAACTGACGAGTGTCATGACCTTTGATGGACTGAGTAGGGTGGAGACGGATAATGCTTTGCCAGGTGATATCGTGGCGGTCGCGGGTATCGAGTCGGTAAAAATTGGTGAGACAATTGCTGATGCAGAAAATCCTCAGCAATTGCCGGTCATTATGATTGATGAACCGACAGTGAAGATGAGTTTTGCGGTCAACACTTCTCCTTTATCCGGGACGGAAGGGGAATTTTCGACGTCCAGGCATTTGAAGGCACGATTGATGCGTGAGGTGTTGGCGGATGTGGCGTTAAAGGTGAAAGCAAACAGTGCGTCAGATGCCTCATTCACGGTGTTTGGTCGGGGCGAACTGCACGTGGCAATTTTGATTGAGAAGATGTTACGCGAAGGCTATGAGTTTGAAGTGGGGAAGCCGCAAGTTATTTTCAAGGAAGAGAATGGGAAAAAGCTGGAACCGTTCGAGGATGTATTTATAGAGTGTCCGGACAAGATGGCTGGGACAGTAATAGAAAAGATGGGTAAACGGAAGGGCGAGATGAAAGACATGAAAGTAGAAAAAGGTTTAGCGAAGATGCATTTTTTGTTAACGACACGAGGTTTGATCGGGTACCGCTCTGAGTTCCTGACGGATACGCGTGGTGAGGGTATCATCAATACATTGTTTAAGGGATATTTGGCTTATCTGGGAGACATTGAAATACAGCAACACGGGTCATTAGTGGCGCATGAAGCAGGAGTGAGCACGCACTATGGTTTGGTGGCAGCGCAAGGCCGTGGGGTTATGTTTATTAAGCCGGGAGTGAAAGTGTATGAAGGTATGATTGTGGGACAAAATTCTCGGGCGACGGATATCGATGTGAATGTGTGTAAAGAAAAGAAACTTTCTAATATGAGGGCAGTGGGAGACGGGGCGGCAGAAGGATTACATTCACCACGGGACCTGAGTTTGGAAGAAGCTGTTGAATATCTCGGGGACGATGAGTTGCTGGAAGTGACACCAAAGAGCTTACGGCTGAGAAAAATGTATCTGACTAAAAACGAGAGAAAGAGAGCGAAGAAGAGAACATAAACTTATAAATCCATATAACATAACCAAAGATAAAAAATAGACCTTTAAAATCCAAATGCCAAAAACCAAATGACAAATCAATCACAAAATCCAAATGCCAAAAGATTCTAATACGAAATTAGAATTGCAGAAATTCCCTTCTTTGCTGAAGCTTCTGTGGGCAGGCCTACCTACGACAGGCAGGTGAAACAAATACATGATACTAAATTATAGAATCAGAAACATATATTTGATGAACGCTTGGAGCGGGAGTACGATATGAATTGTGTCGAGTTGTTTTGTGATGTTTCCACATTATGTTGGAGGGGTTCTCGTGAGTGACAAGAAAAAAGTTGTGAAATATGTGACGGTTGATGAACTGCTGCGGGGGGCAAAGAAGTCAACGATGCTTGCAGAGGTACGAGAAGAAATAGCACGGGAGGATGAACTGGAATTATCGGACGCAATTGTCGCTCAAGAATTGGAGAACTGGAGTGCGGTTGCAGGCAAGGTAATGGGACACGAAGACGAATAGTGTGAGTACAAGCAGGTGGTCTAGTGACGTATCGCTTGGGATCAGTTATTGATCCTTTTTTCTTAATAACATAAATAGGCTAGCGTGAAAGGTAAGGCATAATGGATGCTGTTTCGAGTGAAGTAGTTTATGGCGGTCTTAGCAGTCAGGATGACTGCCTTTTTTAATTAATGGCGTGAAAATGCTGGGACGAGGTGCAAATATTTTATTACGATATTATGTAATATCGTAATGTGGTGGATGGGCGTGGGGAGGGGACAGGAAGTTAACTTACGTGGTGGGAAGATAGTTTGGCGTCTGGTGGTTAATTATTCAAGGGTGACAAATAATGTGAGGTGAAGTAAAGGGGGAAGCGGCGAGTGGATGTTTTTATGTCTGCGAATTAGGGGTCGTGAAAATTTATCACCTTTGCTAAGGTAAAGACATGAAATGGATAAAATGGTTGATAGGGCTAGGAATAGGCTGTGGGGCTATTCTTTTATTATTGATGCCGGTGAAATATTATCGGATAGTGAGCGAAGGAACGGATGTTTATGAGGCGCATTATGTTTTGTATGGAGATAGGACACAAAAGCAAGTAGTACAAATAGAGCATGAGTTGGTGGGTATTGGAGCAATCGTAGTAGATTTTCGTCGCTCCCAAAACATGAAACCGGTGGCAGTGACAGTGAAGACGTTAGATGGAGAAGTGATGTCTCGGGGAGAAATTATTTTAGAACAGGCGGCGGATGATAGTTTTGTCTGGACTGCGTTGTCTGATGGAGTGGATCGCCGCGGCGAGGTGGTAATTGAATTTAAGGCACCGCAGGCGCAAGTGAAGAATCCGATGGGACTGCGTTTTGAAAAGGAAAGCGGCCGGGTAGCGCTGGGATTGGTGGAGAAGGTGACAGTAGCGCAGAGAATAGTGATTTGGACGAAGGATCATCAGGAGAGATCATTTAGGGTGATGCTGGTTGTCGCGGGCGGAAGTTTGGTGGCGTTTATTTTAAGTTTGGCTAGCAGCCAAAGAAATATATTTAGATTGAGCGTCACTACTTGGCTTATAATCGGATTGGCCATAATTGCATTGCTAGTGAGACTGCGGACAGCAGTGCAGGTGGAAAGTGTTTTTGGCGGAGATGCTTTTAACTATTTAATTCAAAGCCGGGCTTGGCTTGATGGAGCTAATCCATTTGCGGAGGAATTTAGAAGAAAGGCGCCGTTTTTACCCTTATTATTATTACCAGCATGGCTAGGGGTGATTGATCCGATCGTGTGGGGCAGAATTATTAGTATCATAGCGGGGGTGGGAGCAGTGGTGATGCTACCTCGATTGTTAATGTTTTTGCAGGTACCGCGGCAACTGGCCATTGGGGCGGGATTGTTGCTGGCTGTTAATAGGAATTTTTGGTGGGAGTCGGTACATGGTTTGGCAAATACGTTGTATGCCGCGCTAATTTTGGGAGCAGTGTATGCTTTTATGTTACAACGCAAAAAATATGGCAGATATTTAGTTGGGGTATTGGTGGGACTAACAACTTTAACGCGCTGGGAGGGAGGGGCGGTGGCGGCAGTGCTGCTGCCGGCCGTGTGGATTTGGCATCGATTAAATATTAAAACAATTATTTATACCGGTTGGCCGGCGTTAGCATTAGTGGCTATTCCTTTTGTCTTCTGGCCGATAACGGGGGAAACTGGTATGCGAACCATGTCGGATATTGCGGGTGATGGAGGATTGAAATTGGCTTATTCTTGGGGCGATTTTGTAGGGAACTTGAAGGGTTTGGAATTGTTTTTAGGAAGAAATTGGATTTTGGTGGAGGCAGTGGGGGAACAGTTGTGGTGGCTGGCGGGGGGTCTTTCGATTGGATTAATCTTGGGTTTTTTACACCGGAATCAATTCCGGTTCTATGGCAGACTGGTGAGATTTATGCCTTATATTTTGTTGCTGATTTTAATAGTTGTATTGATAGAAAGTTCGCGGGAGAGCTACAAATATCTGACAATGGTTTTGACAGCACTGACGGGGATTGGCTGGGGAGCAACCCTCGTGATTAAACCGAAATTTAGTATACCTGTGGGCCTGATGCTGATTGGCCAAGTATTGGTGATAACCATGATATTGCCGAAATCGAGATATTATTTGCAACTTATTCCTTTCTTGTGCGCGGGGGTTATATTTGGCCTCTGGATTATCGGCGATTGGCGGCGTTCTTATGTCAGCAGAGTCGGCACAGTTTTATTGGTTGGGGTTTTCTCTATGTTGATATATTTGGACAGTGCGCGGGCGATGCCGGGGACGATAAGCGGCTTTAATGAAAAATCTGGCAACCACACGGTTATAATACAAGCAAGTAAATACTTATTAGATTTGCCGGGAAATGTGGCTGTTGTGGAGGAAAGTGATTTGCCGGCGCGAGTGTATTTAACATTGGAGCGGACCAGAATTTTCCCGATTGAATGGGCAGAGAATATGGAGGATTTAACAGATGAGGAAATTTACGGCTGGCTGAAGGCATTTAATATTATTTATATCATCGAGACAACTGCTCAACCGGTGTTTGATATTATAGAACGGCACCCGGATGATTTTGAGTTTATGGAAAAGTTTAGTAGCGGATACACCGAAGAGGAAGCGATGGTCTATAAGGTAAAAAAATAGGAAAAAGTAGTTGCCTCTGGTTTGTCTGAGGGCAAGGTGTTTGGCGATTACGATGGCTTTTTACTGAGATTTGTATATAGATCAATGAATTGTTGAATGGCAGTATCAATGGCGTGGTTTTGAATACGTTGATGACTAGCTTGGCCCATGTTTTGCAGCAGGGGTTTATCAATTAGCAGGCGAAGCAGATGGCGGGCTAACTGCTCGTGGTCATGGGGTGAAAATAACAAGCCGTTTTCGTTATCAATAACTAGCTCGGGAAGAGCTACTGCATTGGCAGCGACAATGGGAAGACTGCAGGCCATTGCCTCCATAGTGGCGATGCTTTGCAGTTCAGCGGTACTGGCTATGACGAATATTTGGGCCGAGCAGTATAAGGCGGGCAGATCTTGAGCGGGAACAAAACCGGTAAAAGTGACGAACTGGTCGAGTTTTAATTGCTGAGCAAGTTGATGTAAATGATGAGTAGCGCTGCCATTTTTAGAGCCAGCGACAATTAGATGTAGGGGGTGGATAGGAAGCACTTGTGCTTGGGCGTGAAGGATTGTGTCGATATTTTTTTCTTTATCAAGACGGCCGACTGTTAAGACAATGGGCAACTTGGGCAGACGGTATTTTTTTCTAAGGGCTTGGGTATCGTAGTTAGGATTAAATTTTTCCAAATCAATGCCGTTGGAAATAACTTGGACGGGTTTGGTAAAACCGTGTTCAGTAAGGAGATTAGCAGCTGTTTGGGTAGGCGTGGTGACTGCGTCTAATGAAAGAAAGTAGGCGATGCATTGTTGCCACAATTTGGCGTTGAGGCGTGCCACTACGGTCGGGGGAAGGTGTAGGTAGTGAGTGAGGTTATCTGGCATGAAATGGTTTGTTCCCACGATGGGAATATGGGATTTTTTTGCTTGACGAACGACTGCCCGGGAAAGCCAAAAATGGCCTTGGGCGTGAATGATGTCTGGCTGGAATTGGCGAATGGCTGAGGTAATAGTCCTTTGATCGAGTCGTGGCATGGCGATGCGCATATTATTGATATACAAAGGAACTGAACGTATGCCGAGCGTGGTGACTTTGTCCTGTAAGTATTTTTCTTGGCGACCTGATCGGGAAGGGGCAATGACCTCGACTTGGTGAGAGTGCTCGGTCAGGCGTTGGGCTAAACGATACGTGAAATAAGCGGCGCCATTAACGTGCGGCGGGTACGTGTCGGTTACGATTAGAACTCTCATATTTTTTTGTGTCGGTGACGGCAGATTAATATAGTGACAATGACTATTATAACAATTCCGCTAGCAAGTAGAGAGGATAGATCCAGCCAGCGTTGCAGGAAGCCAAGGGCTTGACCGAAATAATAACCGGCGAGCAATAAAAGCAAGGATTTTATTAGTGTAATGAAAAAATTGTAGAGGAAGAAACGCAACAAAGAGACATGGGCGGCACCGGCGGCGATAAGGATAAACACTCCGGGTCCATGCAATATTTTTCCGGTCAGGAAAGTCTTAGCGCTGTGCCGATAAAATAGATTTTTAAGGCTTGAGAGTCGATCAGGAGTAAGGCCGAGCCGTGTTTTAATATGCTGGGCAATGCCTGCTTCACCGAAGGCACCGATGGCATAATACGTTAGGTCAGCTGCCGTGTCCGCGGAGATAATTATTAGATAGCTAACTAAAAAATTTAACTGTCCATTAGCAACTAATAGGCCAGTAATAAGAGTAGCGATTGGTCCCTCGATGATGACGGCTGGAAAGAACAGACCATAACCAAACGAAACAAGAAGAGAGGCGTTTAAAGATGATAGATATGGCATGGTGTGTATAGTACCGTGATTGCTAATAAGTCAGTAGTAGAGCTAGGCGGGGTGAAGAGGGAGGACGATAGGCCGGAGCTTTTTAAGGAGTATGAGAAATTTAGATAATTAGTTGATTTATTTTATACTGTAAATATGGCAGGATGGATCATTTATGCGCTTTTGTCAGCGGCCTTTGCGGGATTAGTGGCCATTTTTGGTAAGGTGGGGATCAAGGACATCGATTCAACCTTGGCGACAACCGTGCGATCGGTCATTATGGCGGGATTTTTGCTGATCACAGCATTAATGCTGGGCAAGGTGAAGTATTTATCCTCCATTGATAATAAAGCGTTGCTATTTATTACTTTGTCAGGGATAGCGGGAGCGTTGTCGTGGCTGATGTATTTTGTGGCGTTGCGGACAGGTCCAGCGTCGGGAGTAGTAGCGGTAGATCGGCTGAGCGTAGTGTTCGTGTTGGTGTTCGCGGTGCTTTTTCTAGCGGAACAGCTGACTTGGAAGACGGCGATGGGGGCTGGCTTAATCACGGTGGGTGCGATTTTGATGACGATCCGATAAGGGTATGAGATGAAAACATCGGTAAGCCTTAAGGAGTCTTAGGTTAGTGAAGGCAATATTGGTGAAGCCGAAGAAAAGGAGAAAGTAGAGTGGTAAGAATTTTTGGTTTGGATTATGTTGGTATGACTATGTTTGACGAATCAATTAGAAAGAAATTGCCTAAATTATTAGAAGAGCTGGAGAAGGAGCCGCTGAGAGTATGTGTTGAACCGACTAATGCATGTAATGCATTATGTTCTTTTTGTGCCAATAAAGACTGCAAGCGAGAGAGAAAGATAATGAATTTTGAGCAGTACAAGAAAACATTGGCGCAAATTATGGAGATTGGGTGCCGGGAGTTAAAGTTTACCCCGATCATCGGTGACCCTTTTGTTGATCCGGGATTTTTGGAAAAGGTTAAATATGCGAAGTCGCTCAACTATTTCAAGGTTATCTATACGTTTTCCAATATGATCGGGGCGAATTATGAGAAAGCAGATGATATAGTAAATAGCGGATTAACCCAGTTAATGATATCAACTTGTTTGCAGGGGCGGGAGGATTATAAACGGATATACGGGGTGGATCGTTTCGACCAAGCGATGAAAAATATTTTAACGTTACTGGAAGCTAACCAAAAGTTAGATAATCCTTTGAATGTTAGTATTTGGCTGCGACATGACAAGGGATTTGATTTAGCGAAGAGTCCTTACTATCAAAAGATGCTAAGGTATACGAGCAAGATTAATGTTTTGAATGACGATTATGATAACTGGTCTGGGATGGTCACCCAGGAGGATTTGCCGAAAGGGCAGAAGTTTAAAAAGAAAAAGAATAATACTTGGCCGTGCGCGCAGTTCTATAACGGTTTGGTAGTTGGTCCGTCGGGTGAAGTGGGGATGTGCTGGGCGAGAGACACTAATTTTGATCTAATGGTAGGAAATATTAACGAAAAGAGTTTTAAGGAGATTTGGCAAGGAGAAAAAGTTAAGGGATTGCGGCAACAGTGGCTGGCGGGAAAGATACCTTATCCATGCAATGATTGTCTGCAATATTGCTCGGTGCTAGATCATTCACTGGTGCAGAAATATATATTGAGACATATTTGGCAGTACCTGCTGTTTTTGCCCTATGTGGCACGAGCGAAATGGCAAGCGTTGGTGGAAAGAGCGACTGGCGTATGGCGTCAATGGAGGCAAACTAGTTAATAGGGTTGGCAGTAGATAATTAATGAACATTTTTTATGAAAGAATATATAGCTAATATTGAAGAAGAAACAAGGAAGAACGAAGATTATCGGCGGGTATTGTATACCGGACGGTACACGCAGCTGGTGGTAATGAGTTTGCAACCTGGGGTAGAGATAGGTAACGAAATACATGGCTTAGATCAATTTATTAGAGTGGAAGAGGGTGAAGCAAAAGTGATTTTGAATAATGGCGAGGTGGAGAAGAATATCAAGGGTGAGTGGGCGGTGATTATACCAGCGGGAACTTGGCACAATGTAATTAATGCAGGGAAGAAGCCATTGAAACTTTATACTTTGTATTCTCCGCCAGCCCATCTTAAGGACGTAGTAGAGGCCACTAAAGCGGATGAAAAAGAAGAGCATTTCGACGGACAAACAGATGAGTAAATCTGGGACTAGCGGCTCGCGTGTCGGGTATAAAGAGTTACTTTTAATGGAGGTGTTTTTAGGCTGGGCGACTAAATAAGGGCGGTTTTTTAAGATGGTTTGGTTGGACTTGGTATAGCGGCGAGCAAGGCATTGTCTGTATTTTTTGCGCCACAAGAAATGCCCTATTCGGGGTATAATAAGTGAAATGACTAGACGGCAAATCAGTACGACTATTATATTGACGGTGATATCACTGACAATTCTGGTGCTGGTGGGGTTGTGGTTAATGCGAGGGAATAGACTGGAGAGTTGGTTAGATTATAGAGCGGGTGAATTGATGGCCTGCGGGGCAAATAATCCCCTTTTTAATGAATGGCCGGTAGAGAGAGATAAGTTGGCCAGTATAACGCCTTTGGGCAGTATGGATCCGGAAAATGGATGGGTGTTTCCACGGGGTCGTCTGCTATGGCAGACCAAGGACGGTGAAACAGGGGGGAGTGATAGCCGATCAGTGCGGGTGAAGGTAGCGGCGCCGGGTGAGGGCTGGTTAACGAAAGTGGCAGAAATGGAATATTGGTCTGAGGATAAAATGGTGGATCGGGATTATACAATTTATTTTTCACCCTGTCAGGAAGTGGAAGCTAGATTTTATCACATACAAGCTTTGGAGCCAAAGTTGGCTGAGGGAACGAAGATGAATTTTCAGGATCAATTTAGTTATGAAGAGAGAGGATTAACGGTGCGAGTGCGCGAAGCTAAATTTACGCTCCCATTACGGAGTGGCGAAGTAATGGGTTGGGCAGGAGGCGCAGACCGCCGGCAGGCATTTGATTGGGGGATGGTGGATGCGAGAAGCAAACCGTTAGTTTTTGCTAATTCATTAATTGAGGAAAGTAAAATGGCCTATACAGTATGTCCCTTGAATTACTATCCAGCAGCGCAGCAGAAAGAGCTGCAAACCTATCTAGGAGATGGGGAAAAGAAAAGATCGGACGACCCGCTTTGTGGCCGGATAGATCAGGATGTAGTGGGCAGTTTGCAAGGGCGGTGGCGCGCGGAAAAGATGGAGCAAACAATGACAGAGGATCAGCATGTTGCGCTGGTGCATGATGTGCTGGAACCCCAGCGGCCGGTAATTAGTATGGGTACTTCGCTCAGGAAGAGCGGGCTTAAGGCCGGGCTATATTATTTTAAGCCGAAGGAAACTGGGTATGTAAATAGGGATTTTTCGAGGGCAACAGAGCACGGTCAGGTCTTTTGTTACCAGGGTTTGCAGGATAACCAGGGACAAACTATCCAAAGGATATTGTTAGTGGAATTAGTTGATGATAAGTCGCTTAAGATGGAAGCGCGGCCAGGCTTCAGCTGTGCGTCTAACAATTATACCTTTTCGGATCGCAAGACTGTGTTTGAACGCTAAGTGAGTAGTCCTTATTTGTGTTATGATGGGGGCAGATGAACGGGCCATTGACTAAAAAATTGCAGGTGGGGTGGTTTACGTTTACTTGCTGTGAAGACTCGACAATTGTTTTTACCGAGGTTCTAAATGATTACTGGCAGGAATGGCGGAAACGGATTGACTTTGTGCATGCGAGAATTTTACAGGCAAAAAATACTGAAGGAGCGTTGGACGTGGCGTTTGTGGAGGGAGCGATTTCGTCAGAAGAGCAAAAGAAAAGACTGGAGAAGATAAGAGGGCAAGCCACGTGGCTGGTAGCAGTTGGGGCGTGCGCGGTGGTGGGCATGCCATCAGCGCAACGAAACCAGTTTGACGAAAAAACGAAACAAGAAATTGGTTTTATCTTAGAAAGATTTCATCATTTAGACCATGTTTTGTCGGTTAAGGAAGTGGTGAAAGTGGATGCTGAGTTGCCGGGCTGTCCGATGGATCCAAAGCAGTTTGTGGCGGTGGTGAACAAAGCATTGCAGCATTTCGCGATTGCTTCTTAAAATAAAGGAATAAAATATGCATACTATAGATTTGGATTTGTCATTAGACGAGGTAACTAAGGTAGAGGGCGCGGCTAAGCTGGAGGTAAAAGTGCGGCAGGGAAAAGTAGAAAAATGCACCTTTGCCATTACTGAGTATAAAAGATTCTATACTCAGGCAATGCGCGGCAAGTTATATAAAGCGCTGCCGCAGCTGCTGATGAGGATCTGCGGGACATGCTCGAACGCTCATTTATTGGCATCGATAGAATCTTGCGAGAAGGCTTTAGGTTATGAAGCCTCACCTCAGAGTAAGATTATGAAAAATTTAACGGTGGCTGGCTTGTTAATTCGTGACCATGCCTTGCATTTGTATTTATTTGCTATGCCTGATATATACGGTAAGGATAATTTTTTAGCATTCGATGATCAGGACGAAGAGCAGCATCAACATTTACATGATGCTTTCGCGATTAAAGCGGCAGGGAATTATTTAGCTCAGATTATTGCCGGGCGCAGTGTACACGCGATTAATCCGGTAATCGGCGGGTTTATCAAGGTACCGACGCAGGAGGAAGTGGATGAAGCTATCCGGTCATTGGTGGAAGTGAGGCCAGCGGTGTTGCGATTGATCAACACTTTTGCAAAATGTGATTGGCACTTTGATCGGAAGACAAATTATATGGCTTTAGTCAGTAATCCGTATGGTTACTTGGAGGGAGAAATTAAAGATGATAACGGTGGAGTTATTTCAGAGAACCGTTACCGGGATCATCTTGAGCGAGTAGTGCTGCCATATTCTCAGGCGTCAGGTTATACCTACCAGGGAGAATCCTTTATGGTTGGAGCATTGGCGCGAATGAATTTATCAAAAGATACGTTGCATGCTGACACCAAGAAGGATGCTGCTGCTGCCTTAAAGCGATTTCCATCGACCAATATCTTTGATAATAATCTGGCGCAGGCGATTGAGATACTAAATGCCATGGACACGGCGGAAGAACTGTTAAGAAATACTAAGTTCAAGGTGGAGAAACCAGTGGAGCCAACCAAGAAGGAAGGGGTTGGGGTGGGGGTAGTGGAAGCACCGCGAGGCACATTGTATCATCGGGTAGAAATTGGCGCTGATGGGAAAGTAGTGCAAGGGATGATTGTAGTGCCGACCGGGCAGAATCAAATTAACATTGAACAGGACTTGGCGAGTTTGGTGGAACAGCTAATAAACAAAGGAAAAAACAAAGAAGAAATTCAGGTCGAGATGGAAAAGTTGATCAGGGCTTATGACCCGTGCATGAGCTGTGCGGCTCATTTTCTGGAAGTGAATTGGAGTTAAGAGCTGCTAGTTGGTTCGTGACGAAGGTCAGGGTGGCGGTGAGATTATAGTCCATAGGCAGACCAATAATAACAAAAGGAGGAAGGCGGCGTAGTTTAGCCAGCCAGCGTAAATTTGTAATGAGATCAAAATCGTGCATGGTGATGCGGGGCGAATTTTTGAAAGCATCTAGCGATGTAACGACTAGCGGGCTTTTAATGCCTTTAATAGTATCGATGATAATCAGCCGCGGCGGCAGAATCCACTCTTCGTGAGGGTCTTTAACTATGAAATCAAACTGCGGAAGTTGTTGCTTAAGGGTCGGTAAAATTTTCAGGGGCAAGGCATCTGGGGCGAAGTCAGGATTGCCGAATAACCACACTTGTTTCTTCTTCATACTCAACTGGGGGTGGCTTATGTTAATAACTTAAAAGTATATATATGGAAGTCACATTATGAAATGCCACAAATATAGTGACGGG
>MHHQ01000028.1 GCA_001817065.1 Candidatus Andersenbacteria bacterium RIFCSPHIGHO2_02_FULL_46_16 | reverse complement strand
GTGTTTGTGTTGATAAAAGGTAAAGAAAGATTATGAGTAGTATATCAGTATTTTAATTTAATGTTTATAGGTACTAGAACGAAGCAAAATTACTAACATTGAACAAGTAAAAGAAAAGTTGCGCGAAGTGTATCAAAAGTTAGCAGCCGCGCAGCAGCAAATTGAAAATTGTACTAAGGCAGCTAATCAGGCTAATTGTGTGGAGATGATGGAGCAAGCCATTACTAATCTTAAAGAAGCGAAATGGCAGCAGCAGTTTTGCCTGGATGCAATTGACCTTTTGTTTTGGAAGCATGATGAATTAACAAAGGGTTAAAATCCTCCAAAAATGTCCTTGTGTATTAAAAACTGAAAGGTTACAATAGTAATGCAAACGTAATTCCAAAGTAATTTAATAGCCCTAACCCAAACCACGGAAGGCACCAATAGTTCAGGTGCCTTCCTTTTCGTTATATGAAACTAGATGAATCAAGGTACGTGCAAACTTCCAAAGCCGCCGAGATACTTGGGCGGAGCCGGAACTTCGTCCGCAGTCTTGGCGATAAAGGTCTCGTAAAAATGTTTCGCGATGAAAATTCAAAGAACTTGCGGCGCGCCTATTCAGTGGAAGATTTACTTGCGCTAAAAAGAAAATTTTATGCCTAAGTTTATAAATTACTTACTCAACAAATTAGTTGACTTAATTATTGCCAAGATGGAAGAGAGAGAGTCGGCGTTTTTTAAGCAATATCAATTACCAAAAAGATGATCCCCTACGTTATCAGAAGTACACGCGGAGGAGTTTCCGACGAAAACAGGCGCGGCTTAGAAGGCAGTTTTTCCTTTGGCTACGGTTTGGATATTCATAATCGCTTGGATGCGCTAAGAGCCGGAAGCACCTGCGCCACTATTTTAGATGCCAGCACCGGAGAACTTGGCAGCGGCACGACCAGAGGCACGACGCTAAATTCCCACTTTAACATGTTTGTGCCTTCCTTTGACGGTACGACTTATTGTTTCGGAGCGACCGGTTCAATCATGGCCGTTTCACCGGATGGCTACTGGACGAATGTGTACAACGACACGGAAGCCATTACTGGCGCGGGAGAGTTTGGACTAGATGACGGCACTGTTTATATGTTTTGGGGTAAAAGTACGTCCTATGCCAGAAGGCGAATGGGTACGACTTTTGATACGGCCAGAGACTCTGGACAAGCAATCTGGGGAAATAGTGTGGAGCAGGTCTGGAAAACAGAGGGCATATCTTCTACCGCCGTCTGGCACAGTATGGCTAACGCATCAGGGGCTTTAATGATCGCCAATGGCGAGGGTTTATCGGTGCTTGATTTTGACGGAGATTTTGATCCGCTAAAAGTCAACGTCAGGCCGGGGAATCTAATTAATGCTATAGAGGAAAGAGACGATTATACGATTTTTGGCAGCGAACGAAACGATACCGGCGAGGAAGGACACCTGTGGGCTTGGATTGTCACCGCGCTAAATTATATACAGAAAAAAAGAATACCGGTGCAGGGCGTAAACGCTCTAGTTACAGCCGAGCAATCTTTGCTGCAAGGTGGCGACAACGGAGAAATCTTTTCGGCGGACTTCACCAGTTCAGTTCCGCTAGCGACCATCCCTGGCGGTGGTCATGTTATCCCTGGGGGTGTAACTGTCCATGAAGATTTAGCGGCATTTGGTATCTTCGGTGGAAGTTATCCTGGTATTTGGACTTACGGCCGCAGACATATCAATAGGAGCCCCGCGTTAAATTATCAGTATCGTCTATCGCCTACAGTCGGCGGCAGTACGGTGGCTACCATCGGCGCGGTGGCAGTAATCAATGGAACTTTAATGGCCTCTTGGGGGATAACCGAAAGTGACAGTTCGTCTTATGGAGTTGATGCGGTCAGCTCTACCACTAGAGCCACAGCGCTTTACGAAGGGTTGGAATTTGATGGCGGACAGGCGTGGAATAAAAAGCTGGTAGATTCGGTGCATGTTACTTGCGCGCCGCTGCCTTCTGGGACATCGTTCTCAATTAAGTATAAAGCTGATAAGGATTCGTGGCACTACACTATTTACGGCGATGGCTCAACTACTTACTCAACGGCCGGAGCAACCGAGGCAATTTCGGCTTTAACTGAACCGTCTCATATTCTGGAAATCGGCGCAGAAATAAACCCTAGCGGCAGCGATACGCCGGAGATTTATGAAATCGCCACATATTTATCTAATCAAGTTAACGCTTACTAAATGAAAGTCTTAACCAACGAAATTAAATACGCGCAGCCATTGGCCGAACCAAATTTTGACTATAAGCGAAAACAAATCGGAACGGTCACGACTTCCACTTTGACTGATGCCGGAACCGGTACGCATATTGTCGGCGATACAGGGATAGTATCGGACTTGGTGGGCGGTTCGGTAATAACTATTGACCCGTTTTCCGCGCCATATACGCAATCAAGTTTTAGTGACTTGACTGTTTCCACCGATAGCTTGCTTAACGGTTTCTTACAATCCTCCGGCGCGCAAAATGCCTACGTGGAATGGCGAGTTAATTTACAGCCAGGAACATGGACGGTATCAATCATGGCTAAGAAGGCAAATAACATGGGCACAATGACTGTAGCTTTGGACGGGACGAGTTTGGGAACAATTGACTGGTACGCCGCTAGTGATGCGGCCAATCAGGTGGCAAGTATCACGGGTGTTTCCGTAACAGAAGGCGGAACGAAACTTTTACGTTTAACCATGGCAGATAAAAACGGCAGCTCTTCTAACTATGTAGGACGTGTTCAAAGTTTGAAATTATTAAGAACAGCATAATATTATGGCAACCTATAGAACAAAAGACGAGGCGGAAGCAGCCGGAGCGAGCCAGGCTGAAATAGACGCGGCACGCAGACAGGAAAACCTGCCTAAGCAACAGGCGTCATTAAAGGAACGAACCGCTCTAGGCGAGACGGGCGCATTGGCTAGAGTTGGTACGAGTTACTTTGATCCGCGATATAACATAGACGTATTCGCCCAATCAGGACAATATTTTGAGGAACTGGAAGGCGGAGGGATAAAAGTTAAAACCGGCGAGGTACCAACCGGTACGCAAGTAGTCGGCAAGCCAATCGGCGCCAGTAATCCGGTGACGGAAACAAGTGTCGGTATGGGTAGTTTGAAAGTTACTCCAATTGAAGGAAAAACAATTGTCAGAACAGGCAAGACCATAAAAAATCCGCAGACCGGAGTTGATGAGCACGCGGCCGATGACGAAATGCTGATTGAATATTCCGACGGTACGGTAGAACGCCGGAAGATTAGTGACGTAAACACACCAACCGGACAAACAACCACGATTGGAGAGTTTGGCCGGACTGCTGAAGAATTAGGCATTACTCGTAAGACCGAAATTAAGGGTGGCGCTGGCGCGGAGATAACCCGCGCGCCAATGACTGCTGCTCAAGCCTTAGCCGCCGCGACTACATTACAGGCTAAAGAAGAAATAATTACCGGTGAAGGACTAGCCGGAACAGCCAACTTTGAATTTATTGGCGCTACCTATAAGGCAGCCAATGGCGAAACACGAGTCGCCGCCGAGGGAAATGCTTTTTACCAAGACAAAACAAGCCGGAAAATAGTTGAGCGGCCAATCAGTCAAAAAGAATTAGCGCAGCCAACTACCTCGCCATCTATTCTGGCGGAACGCGCCGCAGCGCCGACTATTACAGCCGACCAGCTGTTGGCGAATTATGGTGTTACAGCTAATCCTCAAGGCTTTACGCAACAGCCAATCCAGACTTTTGAATCTACATTGAAACAAGTATTTAACGCGCTTGGCTTGAATCAATCCGGCACGGCTAAACAGTATTATGAAGGTGAGTTAAAGAATCTGGATAAAACATACGCCGACGACCGCGCGGAAATTGATGAAAACCCTTGGTTGGCGGAAGGTTTGAGAAACAGAAAGCAAGACGCGCTAACACAGAAATATAATGTTGAACGCGCGCAGTTAGTTAGCCGCGTGCAACTTATTCAGTCGTTTGAAGATAGCGCAAAAGAGGACGCGAAGTTTGCCGTTGGATTGGCTTTACAGCAATATAACGCCGATCGGTCATTTGAAGCGGAACAGATAAACGCTGCCTACAACCGCGCGCAACAGACTTTTGCTAACCAACTTTCACTAGCGAACCTGCAACTAAACAAGGATCAATTCAAGCAATCCGCCGAGCAGTTCGCGCAGACGTTAGAAACGAATCAGCAACAGTTCGCGGCTGGTTACCAGCTTGATGTCGCGCGATTGAACAAACCTTCAGACGGCGGCTCACCGTTCGCGGGAATTAAATCAGCACAGGGCGGACTGATTGACCTCAATACTGGCCAGTGGTTAGTTTCACCAACACCTAATGTGCAGAGTGTAGACGGCGGATTGTATGACTTGAACACTAATCAGTATATTGTCCCCGGAGATAATCAGAAGTTACAGCAGTTGGCACAGGAAGTCTCTAGCGCTGGCCCTAACGCTTTCACTAAAGACGAGATTAGGCAGAAGGCGCAATCGCTCGGATTAGACTCCGCCAGTGAAGAAGTAAACAGTATTGTTTCATCTGCCAACACGAGCAGCACTATTCGTAAACTATTAGGATTCTAATGACACTAGAAGAAATAATTGAACAGCGTCGTCAGCAGCAGGCCATTAAGCCTGTTAGTAATGTGGCGCCACGTACACCGTTTGCTGATAGACGAGGTCTAATACAGACCATCTTTTCCGCACCTCTACGACTAGGTGAGGATTTATTTAAGCTCACCTCTACCGCTAAAGCCTTAAAGCTAACCGAACTTAGAGGCAAGAACTTAGCCGAACAAATCAAGAACTCGGACATGGATCAGCGACGTAAGCAAATGCTGGCTAACATACTGGATGATGCGCCTACTTTCGCAGACGTATCTCCACCTAAAAGCGCCAAGCAGATTATTGGTGATGTTATCGGTACCGGTTTGTTCTTGGTTCCGGGTACGTTCGGGATTAAAGGAGTCACTAAGACTGCCACGTTACTTCGAGGAGCCGCTGCCGGTGGAGCGTTTGGCGGAGCTGATGCGTTAAGTAACGACGCAACCACTGGAGACTTTATGAAACATGTCGCTATCGGAGCGGTAGTTGGCGCACCGCTGCAGTTAGGGGGAGTATTGGCTATTCGTGGAGCGCAGAAGGTAGCCAGCGCAGCCGTACAAAAGACCGGTAATGTATTTTCAAAGTTAGCAACCAGTGTTCCGGGTAAGTTCTTCACGTCTATTGGCCGACAACTAGAGAGAGATTATGGCGCAGCCGGTAAACGAATAGCCGATAAGTTCCTAGTAGCTAAACGAAACACACGGGGACGAGTAGGCAAAGGACTGGATATATTCGCGAAGTCAGGACTATTCGACCTGGATGATATGCAAGCCTTACAGCTAGCTGACGCACTGGAGGGCAAAGGCGTCGTATCTCCAGCGATTAAGAAGGCGTATGAGGCAGTAGACACCTTCAGGAAAAGCATCGCACTGGAAGCGGTAGAGAAAGACGTTCGAATTCGTGTCAGGAGTGCTAAAGGCCCGGATGTATCTGACTTATCCGAAGCACTGTTAAACGAAGCCAAAGCCATCGGACTAAAACTCAAACTGGACGAACCGAAAGACTTTCCCTTTAAGCCGAGAGAGAACTACTTTCCGCACATGGTTCCGGCGATTGAGAAACTACAACGGGGTAAGATGCGGATGATCGTACTTCGTAACTCTGTGCGCAATGAGTTCTTTAAGACCACTAAGGAAGCCGAGCAGGTACTAGACTCTTACTTGGAGTTCACCGCACAAGAAGGACGAGGGGGAAAGTATTGGATTAACTGGCTACTGGAGTCTAAACAAGCCAAGACCAGAGCCGAGGCGCAAGGTATGGCGCTAAGGTTCTTTAGACGTTCACGCTTGCAACGGTCAGGTTCACTGGAAAAAGCACGGGAGATAAATTATCCCTTCTATGATCCGGATCCTCGTTCAGTCATTCCAACCTATCTGATGCAGACAATACAACGCCTGGAAGAAATATCCACCTTCGGGCAGAAGTTTGAAAAGGTCGATGCGTTAATCGGGAAGGTGAGAAGCGCCGAAGGTATAGACGCTGCCCGGGCAGTGGCACGACTGGTAAATAAGGCCAGAGGAGCAATCGAAACTTCACCGGAAAGAGAAAGAATATCTTACGTTCTAAGAACTTTGCAGATACCGAAACTCTCTTTCGCCCAGGTAGCTAACATCGGGCAGAACCTTAACACGTTACTTAAAAGCGATCTTAAAAGTTTTGCTAAGGGAATAGCCTACAGCTTTACAGAAGAAGGGAAACAACGTGCCTTGCAGACAGGAGCCACGCTAGAGTCAGTCTTACGCCAAGCTCACGAAGCAACCGGAGTAGGCGCTGGATTCGGCGAGAAGTTCTTAAAGTACACCGGCTTCACCGCAGTCGAAAAGGCTAATCGGATAGTGGCTGCTAACGTGGGGTTTGAATACGCTCGCTCTACGTTCTTAAAGCTGCAGCGTAATGGCAGCGCGATATTCAAGACTCGTCTAAAGGAACTCGGTATAAATCCGGAGGCAGCACTTAAGCGAGGAACTCTAACCGAGGAGGAACTGCAAAGAGCCGGGCAAGTCATGGCTGAACTAACGCAGTTCGACGGTGATCCGCTAGGTTTACCGGCTTTCGTGAATTCACCAGAAGGCAAAGTCATTTTTCAATTCAAGTCCTTCGCCTATAACCAAACCAAGTTTTTGAAAAATAGATTTAAGCAGCAGTACCAGCAGGGGAATATGACAGGTATGGTCAGGGATTTGATAGTTCTGGGAACTGTGTTCCCTATTGCAGGGGAGGTGATCTCCGACATACGTTCACTACTCACCGGTTCCAAGCGTCCAACCAACGCACTAGATCGTTACTTTCAGGACTTTATGAGCGTGGGAGGGTTTGGGATCGTGTCAGACGCTATCGTATCAGCCAACTACGGGTATCTGGCAGACAACCTACTAGGGCCAAGCGTTGGTACGATAACCGACTTTGTGCAACGGGTAGTTCAAGACACTGTGGACAGAAAAGTTAGGACTGGAGACATTAAGTTCTTATTGAATCAAACAGGCTTCGGCAGAACAGTCAGCAACTATGTCTTTCCCAATAATAAGAAGGAACAGCAAACATTCCTACAGACGCTCAATAATGTTTTTAATGAATTCTAAGCCACAAATATGAATGAAAATCAAGAAAATCAAAGCTGGGGAGGCAAACGCGAAGGAGCTGGCCGTCCATTAGGTTCAGTTAAAAGGCCGCAGATCGTTGATTATATTACTGCTGAAGAGGTAGACAAGCTAACCAACAAGGCTTATACCATGGCCGAACAAGGCAATGAAACAATGTTGAAGTTTATTTTGGAGCAGGTTTATGGCCGGGCTAAACAAGCGCTGGAAATGTCAGGCGAGGGTGGGTTGCCATTTCAAATAATCATAACCAGAGATGAACACCAAGGAAGTTAAATTATTTCGCCAGCAATACGACGCTATCCAATCCAAGGCGCAGTTCACTGTCTGTTGTGCCGGTGTGCAGTCAGGCAAAACATTCACCGGCGCGCACTGGGTAGGTCTTAAAATGCAGGAGTTTCCGCAAGGGACAGGAGTAATAGTCGCGCCGAGTTATAAGATCCTGCAACAGGCTACATTGGCTAAACTGTGGGACGTGTTTCCTGAACTTCACCGGTACTACAAAGCGCAAAAAGAAGTTATTGAACTGCCAGGGGGAGGACAGGTATTCATTCGTTCAGCTGACGCTCCGTTAAGTATAGAAGGCATTACCGCTGATTATATCTGGGGGGATGAGTTAGGCATGGCTTCACAGCTTACTTGGACAGTGTTGCGTTCACGCGTATCAATGACCGGCGGGCAGGTGTTTATTACCACCACACCTTACGCGATGAACTGGCTGTACAAGGAGTTCTATTTACCCTGGCAGGAGGGAAGAGATAAAAACCTGGCTTTTTACACTTGGCCGTCCATCGCCAATCCAGCTTTTAGTAAAGAATTCTACGATAACGAGCAAAAGAGATTGACCTCCGAGGAGTTTCACCGCCGGTACATGGGCGAGTTTCAAAAGATGACCGGATTAGTGTGGGACTTGCCATCTGATTTAATCATTGACCCAATAGACAACATTGTGGGCAAGGCCACTACCAGGATAATGGGTGTGGACTTCGGGTTCAGAAATCCGGCCGCCATAGTTACTATTGCTTATTACGACCGCGCCTATTATGTTATCGCGGAATGGAAACAAGCCGAGAGAGTAACGGCTGATATTCTCCAGGCAGCGTATAACTTCGTCAAAGACTACCGCGTGGAAAAGATATACCCCGACCCGGAAGACCAGGAAAAGATACAGGAGATGCGTAACAAGTTCTTACCAGTCTATGAGGCTAATAAGTCAGTCGTGGATGGCATCAATCACGTTCGTCAGTTGATCCATGAAAAAAGGTTATTCGTGTTCAAGACCTGTATTCAAACGCTAGAGGAGATGTCCCAGTATCGTTACGATGAGGCGGCGCTGGACAGGGAAGCCAAGGAACTGCCGGTAAAGTTAAACGACCACTTAATGGACGCTTTGCGTTACGCCTTGTATTCGTTCCAACCGTCAGATAATAGACAACCTCAAGCATCGCCTGCCTGGCGGCCAAGTTATCTGGGAGATTTAGATATACTCTCCGGTACTGTTGAGTCTAAGACTGCTGTAAAGGCAATCAATAATTCAAACAGGTTCGCTTCACAGGAAACAGGCTATAGAGAAGCAGTCAAAGCCAGCCCAATAATTAACCCTTATCAACTTTAATAATTAACTAATCTTATGGATCAAATAAAAATAATGGAGAAAACGAGCAGAGTCAGAGCAGCCAGGACGCACGCTAAAAAAGTGCCTATGCCGGAAGGTAAACGTTTGCCAGTGACCGAGGCAGAAATGCCGGTCAAGGAGTGGACAGCTTCACAAAATAATGTGGCTGATGGTTTCTTTTCAACTTCACCCAATGACGCGGTAAACCGCGGAAAGAGAGCAGACGCTAAAATGATGAAGTCATTGGAACGTGTTTGTTGGCATTGCGGAGCTACGTATAATCCACCGTTATTCAGTGGTGAAGGCAAGTTTTTCTGTTCGGTAACGTGCAGCAATAAACACGTATTCAGTGAAAAGCAACAGGTTCAGTTACAACAGAACTATGGCAAAGAATGGCAAGAGATGGCAGCGGCCGGAGTGTTTGAAGACCGGCAGGATATTAGAAGCTCAAGGGTAGAGCGATGGTAGACGACACACAAACCTTCGATGAAGTCGAGGAGGACATTATCGCTGAACTGGAGGACAAGAGTTACTTCGCCAACGATGACGGTATCTGGGAAGAATATAACCCGGTAATTGTAGAAGATGGTAGGTTATAAACAATATATACAGGTCGCCCTAAAAGAATCTTACGAAAGCATTGGAGTACAAATATCCCAAGCGATAGAGAGAAGGATATAAATATCGAGGTAGCTAAACATTATCCGAAGCAGCCTAAACCACGCTGGACTAACTGCACAGTAGACGGTAAAAAAATAAGAATACCAGTTTCTTATGTTTGACAAGCTTTTAGCCTACTGGAACGATGAGGGTGCAAATTTTATCGGACAGGTGCTAAGCCTGTATGCAGCTATGTATATAACCTTGTTTGTACTAGGAAGTGTTGTAGCACTGATTTTTCCTGTTCTTCTTCTTGCTCTTGCTTTTTGGTTTTTGGTTCTGGTAGTAACTTATGTGTTACTTCTCGCCAACTTAATTGTCCGACAGCGTCGGACTTTTCTAATTCTGCGATATTATCGCACTTTCATTGTGGATGTCGCCTTGTATAGTTTATTCCACGTGTATAGGCTAGAAGTATGAGGTGTGTCGTATACGTTCGGGTGTCAGACCAAAGCCAGGTAGATGGCACTTCGTTGGACACACAAACAAAGATGTGCCGTGAGTACGCCGAGCGTGAAGGGTACAAGGTAGCCAGGGTCTTTCGCGAGGAGGGGGTATCAGCTAAGACATTAAACCGCCCAGAGTTTCAGAAGTTACTGGAATACGTACCTAACCACAAGATAAAAGCAGTCATTGTTTATAAGGTGGATCGCCTATCACGCAACCTTGAGAACCAGTTATTTATTATCCGTACCTTGCAGGAGGCTGGTGTGGGGTTACATTCAGCCACCGAGAATGTTAATGATACGCCAGCTGGGAAACTGCAGCGAAATATACTTGGCGCATTCGCCGAGTATGACAACCAAGTCCGAGGTGAACGATGCCGTACTGGAGCAATGGCCAGGTTTATGCAGGGATGGTGGGTGAGTACACCGCCACCCGGGTACGATATGGTACGAAGTTCAGCCACCGGACGAAGCATGGCCGTCAGAAACGAAATGTCCACACAGATACAGTGGGGTTTTGAACAGAGAGCAAGAGGCTGGACACTGGCTAAGATAGCGGATGGCATGAATAAACGAGGTTATCGTTCAAGATACGGCCGGAAGATAAGGGAGCAAAACCTGGATAGGATAATCAAGAATCCTTTTTACATGGGACTGATGGTGTCCTTTGATAAAGAAGTAGTCGGCAGGCACGAACCAACAGTCTCGAAAGACTTATGGTATCGCTGTCAGGCCGTCAACGAACAGAACGCCCACCATTCACCGACAAGGAATATCATCAATCCTTTGTTTCCATTACGGGGATTAGTCAGGTGTTCTCATTGTGGAGAAAGACTTACCGGCAGCGCACCTCAAGGGCGGAGCAAGCAATACGAGTATTATCACCACCGTAGCGGCTCACTGTGCCACCTGTCACGGAATGTACCTAAAGAAGATATGGAGAAAGATTTTAAAAATAAGCTAGCCCAGTTAAAACCCAGACCTTCCATATTCAAGCTGGTAAAATTGGTGATCCTGGACTACTGGCAGGACTGGTTGAAAGGCCACCAACAGGATCAGAAGGGTATTACCCGCCAGTTGGAAGGCTTACAGCAGGAGAAGGCTAATCTGCTAACAGAGAAACGCCGTAATCCAAACCTGTATGACGATGAAGATTTTATTACACAAATGAATGAACTAAGGGGTAAGGTAAAAGCCCTGGAAGTATTACGGTCAGACGTTGAGGATAATCAGGACAAGTTTGAGGAGGTACTGACAATCGCCTTTGATGCTTTGAAAGACCCTCTAAAGAGCTGGGAGAGTTTGGGTATAGGCGAAAAGGTGCGGTTCGAACATTTATTATATCCGCAGGGTATAGAATACGATGGCCAATCTTGTCGAACCGCTGAAATTTCGCTTCTTATGCACTTATTCGAGGTTGCTTCGGCTGAAACAGAAAACAGCAAAGAAGCCATTTATCAAAGGGTCCAGCGGGTAGGAGTTGAACCTACTTAAAAGGGTTTTACAGACCCTCGCCTCAGCCGTTCGGCCACCGCTGGATATAACTTAAATTTTTCAATATACACCGTTTAATGAACAAGCCCTTTATAGCCTCATCTCGCCCAGCGAAGCTTTAGCGAAGTTGGGTCGGCCACCGCTGGTAAACTCCTAATTAGTAATCACAAAACAAAAACTAATTGACTGTATGATACTAATATTCTAACGTACAATGTCAACTATACCAGTTGTTGCTAGTTCTTTACTATAGATTAGCCCGCCCATCGGGATTCTATTACCTTACATTTTTCTTTTTACGTTTTACTTTTAGCGCACAGCGCGTACGCCAGCTTAGCTCAGTGGTAGAGCAACACTTTTGTAAAGTGAAGGTCCCGAGTTCGAATCTCGGAGCTGGCTCCAATGCCAAACATCTCTCTCCAAGTGGGTGTCAAAGCCCTCTTATACAACACCTCTCGTCAATTCCTTTTGATCAAACGATCGGCTAAGTACTCCAGCATTGTTGATCAGTGGGACATTCCCGGCGGCCGCATGGAGCCCGGCACTAATCTGCTGACCAATCTGGTCAGGGAAACAAGCGACGAGACTGGCCTGACTATAGCGTATCAGCCAATTCTTCTGGCTGCCCAGGATATATTTACCAAGGATAATCAACATATTGTCTGCCTCACTTACTTATCCCGCGCCAAAGGCGTTGTCACATTGAACACCGATGAAGCCATAGATTATAAATGGTGCAGCTGGACAGAGCTCACCCGTCATAAGACTCTTGACCCATACTTCAGGGAAATTATCAGGCAAGTGCCTTTGCCGCTCCAGAAGTTATTACAGCCAGAACGCGCCTAGACATTAGTGTGGCCGTAAGGCAATGAGCTGGACAAAAGCTTGCATTGTCATATATTATCTGACACGTCGATCGTTCGTTTCATGCTACAGCTTTCCCCCTTTACGGAGACAGACTCATGACTCAATCAGTACTTGCAGTATTTGAGGATTCAGCAGAACATTTATCAGTGCAAGTTAATCAGGCGGCGGACAATGAGCAAATGTTAATTTTAGCCAATCGTCTTCTTGAGCTTGGTAATCGTACTGGTGTGCAGATTACTATTACGATTCCTCCTCAAGCACTAAAACCGCCACGCGACGCCAAACCCAAACCCGCGCCAGATGTCCCGGAGGAAGATGGCTACTCCATTGTAAACGACAAGCGGGAAAACTTTGTTTGGCTACAAACCTTTCTAACCCAGTATCCGGATCAATTAGCACGCTTGGGCGGGCACTACGTCGCTGTTTACAACAAAAGAATCATTTCGATTGGCTGCAGCAAAGAAACAGTGCGCGGAGGTGCAGCTGATTCCCTTAAGGTTTCACCTCACTCAATCCTCGTGCTCCCTGTTCAGGTAACCGGCCCTGACTCCGACGACGAATGGCAGCAAGTTCAAATTGATCTTGGCATCAATTAAGCTCATTCATTCAACTAGCACCACATTCACACCATAGCCTAAAGACTATGGTGATTTTTATTTATTCCCAAAATAACTTATCGTTATTTGTATGTCTGACCAAACCGCCATAATAAACCGCCTAATAAAAAATAGCGCCGAGATCATAACCGAAGATGATTTTCGTGAACGCCTTGAATCCGGCACCAAACTGACTCACTACATCGGCTTTGAAATCTCCGGGTATGTTCACATCGGGCAGGGGATCATGAGCGCCCTCGTCATGAAAGATTTAACCGACCTCGGAGTAAAATGCACCGTCTGGTTAGCTGACTGGCATACTTGGATAAACAACAAACTGGATGGCACCAAAGCAACCGCCGCAGAAATAGGACGTGGTTATTTCACCGAAGCTATCAAGGCCGCTTACTTATCTGTCGGCGGTGATCCGGCAGACTTGGAATTCCGTCTAGCCAGTGATTGGTACCAGCAAAACACGATGCAGTACTGGGAAACTGTGCTCGGCGTGATGAACAATACCACCCAGGCTCGTCTGCAGCGCAGCATCAGTATTATGGGACGTAAAGAGGGAAGCGAAGTTGAGGGTGCTAAACTTATGTACCCGGCCATGCAGGTTGCCGACATCTTTTACCTAAACGTGGATATCGCTCATGCCGGCATGGACCAGCGCAAAGCCCACGTCGTCATGCGTGATGTTGCTCCTAAAGTATATCCAGACCGGCCTAAGCCCATCGCCCTGCACCACCCATTACTCATCGGCTTAAAAAAACCGGCTACTTGGCCTATTCCCGATGGTACTGACCAAAAGGACGTCATTATAGAAATGAAAATGAGTAAGTCGGATCCTAATTCTGCCATCTGGGTTCATGACACGCCGGATGAAATTGCCAAAAAAGTTAATCAGGCGTTTTGTCCCGAAAAAGAAATATATTTCAACCCAATACTCAATTGGATCGGACACATCTTGTGGTGGAACAGAGAAAGGCCTTTTCGTATCGAACGCAAGCCCGAACACGGCGGGGGAGTAGAATTCAATTCATACCAAGAATTAGAAAAAGCCTACGCTAACGCGGCCATTCATCCCATGGACTTAAAAGCTGCCGTTGCTCAAGAACTAATTACGTTATTGGAGCCAGCGCGTACACACTTCGCAGAGCCAGACGTAGCTGCCAAAAAAGCCGACCTCGACAAGATCTTGTTGAATCGTTAATGTGAAAGCGTCTTGCCTAGCAAGACACCATTATTTTTAATTTTTCATTTGTCCTTTTACATTTAGGTCACAAGGTGAACGCGTGCCGATGTAGCTCAGTGGTAGAGCAACTCCATGGTGGGCCGCAAGCCCCGCCCTTTTTGGCAGTAATGCCAGAATCGCATCCCGAATTACGGTTAATAACCTCTCGAGGTCAAGACCGTGGCAGCGTAAAATCTCGTCTAGCGAGATCACGCGGCCCGAACGACTGACAAGGGATCGCCAAACGGCGATAAGATACAGTCTAGCCCCTCTATAAATTATCAATTAAGGAAATGAGGGTATAAGCGAAGGAGTAGGTCGTGGGTTCAATTCCCACCATCGGCTCAAATACGTCCCCAATGTACTATAGCAAGCGCAAAACAAAATGTAACTTTTCTGCTACCCTTTAGGGTAGCGTGACAAACACAAACATCACAAAA
>MHHQ01000027.1:30865-79428 GCA_001817065.1 Candidatus Andersenbacteria bacterium RIFCSPHIGHO2_02_FULL_46_16 | reverse complement strand
CCGAGATCATTTGGCTGGACGATATGTTGGCATGCCAGCAGAGCTGGTCGAGCGGATAAACACGCAGATAGTTTTCTTTATCGACGAGAGGGATTTGTTTGAAGTCTGCTATGGTCTTAATCTTGTCCGGTTTGATCTGATTTTTCTGCAAATAATCTTTATAGGCAGGTACAAGCTCGGCCGCGGCATGGAAAAGAGCGAGGGCCCTGGTTTCTCCCCGGTGTTGCCATTCTTCCTCGCTAATTTCAGATAACTGGCGGCGGGCTTTAACAACAGAGAAGGACGTTAATATTTGGTTAACGTCGGCGGTGAGTTGCTGGGAGGCCAGATCGACTCCCCCGTTTTTTTAGGGACGGGCGGATAGAGGGGCAGGTTGAATAGCGAGTCACGGTGATTGTTATTGGGACGTCGGAGCCATGGGATCATGGTTTTATAGTATAGCAAGAGGAATTTTGGGGCTACTGTTTGCGCGCAAGGTTCTTGCGTGGCTTATTTTCCGGAGAGCTGATTCCGAAAATGATTGTAACCACACGCGCCGATATTCTATTTGACGACATCAGCAAAGAAACCGGATTTATTAGGATACACACTTTGCGGTGCAGGAGCAATATCGCGAAAGGTAGAGGAGAGGTTGGACACATAAGGCGAGAAATAATCTATATTGTCAGAATAAGATAGTAATAGACAGCCTGATAGCTCGGTTAGTGCTAGGCTTTACATAGCTTAGCATTGTTTATGTTTGTGCTTATTGTGTGCTGTTATGCGCTATTTTTTGTCAGCGTTGATTGACAATACTATTTGTATATAAAAGCAATAAGCACAATACTGACAAATTACTGGTATAGAGCTGTCCTTTGACAATTCCAGTCACCAAGACTTCGCAAGTCTTGAGATTATAGTCGCGCTTGTCTCCGGTAAAATAGTCAGTCTTTTCAGCAAAACAACATAGGGGACCTACACGTGAAAATCACCGCGCTTCATATTGATATTACAAATAGGTGTAACTTGAATTGTGAATATTGCTTTGTGACTCGGAGAAGAAAAGGTTTGGCACATGGCAATATTAAAAAGTTCGTCAAGCTGATAAAGGGAGCCCTGGAGTACGGGGTTAAAAGAATCTCGATTTCTGGTGGAGAACCTCTACAACATCCAGGGATCCTGGAACTGATTAGAGCATGTTCTGGTGGCCATGTGATACTATTTTCTAACCTTTATGGAGATCAGGTTAATGACCAACTTATTTCGGACATACTCACCACAGGACAAGTCCAAGAAATAAAGGTTTCATTAGATGGATTGGTATCACATGAGAAAGCCCGTCCACCAAGTAAGGCGAAAGATGTGATCAAAAAGATTGAGCTTGTGAAAAAAGTGGCTCCGCAATGCCATGTGACCATTAACACAATCCTCACCAAATATAACCTTCCCGAGCTGAGAAGTTTTCAGGAGACACTTGTGCAGATGGGTATCAATCACTGGCGTCTCGATTTACCTATGAAATCTCCTTCGACTTCTGTCTATGCCTCGTTTAGAGAAGTAATAACGACTGTTGCTGACATCATTAAAGATAGGTACGAGAATGGCCATTTGCAAAGAATGGAGTTGACCGCTTTCCGCGTGTATAAAAGTTCATTGGAGAACCTTGCTGCAGACAATATGGATGATCCGGGTTTTGACAATGCTCACCCTTGCGCATATGCAATTGGTAAGATGGCAGTTGGAGTAGATGGCAAAGTTTCTATTTGCTCACCGTTGCAGTTAGAAATTGCTCGAGCCTGGGAGTATGACGATTTTTTACAACTAGTGAATGTGTACTCTACACACCCCTTTTTCCTGCTCCGTCAGGGGGAATTGGGTAATTGTAAACGTTGTCGTTATTACCGCTTGTGTGGCACGGGTTGCCGTGGTGAAGCCTTGGAATGGATGGGAAAATGTGATGCGATAGACCCATTGTCGTGCTCGGTGATGCCACTTGTGGAAGAAAAGATTGTGCCAATACTATCTTCTCGGTTGCGCACTATTTACAAGAGCTTGATAAACGAGGAGGGGCTTGATCCGGAGTTTGTTTTTCCATCTCAACGAGAAATGGAAGAATCGTTTACTAAATCCAGAAAGGAGGTGTGACATGTTGAAAGGTCACTGCTGCGATTAGCGACGACCTGGGTGGTTTATTCAAATAAACCACCCTCTTTTTTTAATGTTCTATTACTTCAATTTTACTGTTGACTGAGTCACTGATACTAATTTTCGCTAACCCTCCTATTGGCAATGTGACCATCGGTTGTGTGTGTCCAAAATCAACATTGGCTATGATCGGCATTATGCTTAACTCTTTTTTTGATTTAATAATTCTTATCAAGTCGTTGTCGTTGATGTAGCTCTCCTTCTGAAACCGACCAAGAACAAGTCCTTTAACTTTTATGAATCCGGGCAAATGTAACAGTGCTTGAAGTTGTCGATCAAATATTGCTGGTTTTGAATTATAGTCATCTTCCAGAAAAAGAATTGAGTTTTTTGGCTGCGGAAAGAATTCGGATCCTTGAAGCAAATTTATGGTGCTGAGATTTGTACCAATAATTGTACCTTCCGCACTGCCTTTATTAATAATCAGATGCCCGGTGTTCTTGATAAGGTTTCTTTGTTGTTGATCAATGTACCATTTGTCATCACTCCATAGCTTCGATGGTTCTATCGTAAATTGGTTTAGTGAAAAGAGGCACCGCCTAACATAGTCCAAAGTATATTCAAAGTTTATTTCATCATTAAAGGTTGCATATACGGGGCCAGAGTAGGTAATTATGTTTGTCTTTGACAAGATAGCAAGATTGAGGGCAGTAATGTCAGAATATCCACAAAATATTTTTGGATTATTGGATATTACACTCCAGTCGATATATTTTAATAGTTGATTGCTGTTGAAGCCACCCATAACAGCAAAAACAGCCTTAACTTTCTGATCAGAAAAAGCGGAGTGTAAATCGTCTATTCTTGATTCAATACTCGTACTGTTCAATTTGTCTGTATGGTTTATATGTTTTCCAAAAGAAACATTCAGGCATAAATCTTCATTAAATCGCTTAAGCGCATTTTTTGAGTTTATCTTTACCGTTTCACTCATCGTATTAGATGGTGCAATAACGCGAACCATGTCACCAGGTTTCAATTTTTCTGGAATGATCATAACCATTTGAACTTAGGCTGACAAAATGTTTGAGAAATAGATATTTAACCAATACTAAGGGTTACCCATTCCTCTTCGCTGGTTTCAGATAACTGTTGGCGGGCCTTGGCGACGGAAAAAGAGGCTAGGACTTGATTAACGTCCGCGGTGAGTTGCTGCGACGCTAAGTCTATCCCACCCTTCTTATTTGGGGCTGGTGGATAAAGAGGCAGGTTGAATAACGAGTCGCGGTGATTGTTATTGGGACGACGAAGCCAAGGGATCATGGTTTTATAGTATATCAAGAGAATAATTGGGGCTATTGATTTGGATTAGAAAAATCTCGTTCCGGGAGACTGCATCAGAAAATGTGATGGCCATTATTGGGCAACTACTATTATTCTTGGATGTTTGTCCTCCTTAGTAATTTGTGTGCTGAAATTAGAATAAATCTTCTTGATGTGCATACCGTTTACCTCTAAGGCGTGTTTTATTTCCTCTAGCGTATATAATTTTTCATGATGAAATTCTTGTCCACTGGGTGTATGGATATTTATATCCCAAAAGGTGCCATGGGTGCGGTCCTTGTAGGTTATTTTACCTTTGCTTATTAGACCAAGGGGTTTTTTGTGAATCGTATTAAAATCGAAGATGAAAATGCCTTGCTCCTTTAACAGTTTTTTAATATTGCGAAAATATTCTTGGACATCATCTATATTCAACACATAATTTAATGAGTCAAAGGTGCACGTAATAACATTGTACATACCACTAATTCTAATAGCAGTCATGTTTTGTAGGTGAAATTTTGTTTGTGGCAGTTTTTTTCTTGCTTCTGCAAGCATGCCTGCAGACGAGTCAATTCCAACAGAAGAGACGCTATAAGGAACAAGCTTGGATAACAATCTTCCGGTGCCGCAGGCAACGTCTAACAGGTCTATTTTTGAAATTTTATATTGTTGTGCTTGGGACTGGATAAAGATAGCATACTGATTATAAAAGTCGTCAGAGTAAAGCTGGTCGTACCACTTAGCTAATAGGGAATAAGGTATTGTCATAAAAAAGTCCGCTAGTTAAAACTATCGGACATTTAGCATTATTTAGCAATTCCTTGCTGTCGAAGATATGGAAGAACCTGATCGACAAAATACCGGACTGCCTGACAAGCGTAGGGATCTTTTGATGTTTTGAAGTCTCCTCCCAAGAACGAGGCATTAGCTCTACATCCAGCAGCGCAGTACCCCCTCAATGTACAATCGCAACATTCGGTCACATCACAGATCCGCATGTTTTTGATTGATTGCATCGAACCGGAGTACCAGATACTCTCCATCCTTTGTATTAGGATGTTTCCTAGTGGCATTTTACTACAATAAGCACATGAAACGACATCGCCATTGGGTTTAATGCAACAACTGTTACGCCTTCCTTCGTAGTCGCATACATAGGATGAATCGGGCAACATTGCCATATCTGCAAAAAGCTCGTCTCTATATAGGTACTCAATCTGGATATGGAAGGGATTGCCACATTCAAGGTGGTGCCGAAGCAGAGCAAAAGAGGCAGATAGCAGATTATCCCAAGGTACCTCCAAATCGTGATACGAATCACGAAAATTGCCTGTTCTTTTTGGGAAACCAAGGCGCCAGCTAGCAATACCAAGATTTTTGATATATTCATGCATGTCAAATAACTTAGATAGGTTGCATTGATTAACGGCGGTGTTGATTACGATGGGCAATCCTTTGCTCGTAATCATTGTGATACCATCAAAGACTCTACCTAGTGCTATTTTAGCTGCCTTACGTTGAATGCTTCGAAAGCGAAAATTCTCTGGAACTAGGGTGTCTAGACTAATGAAGATAGTCGGTTGACTTCGCCAGCTACTAATCTCTGCCGCTATGTCCTTATCCAGTAAAAGTCCATTAGTGAATAACGAGGTGACTCTCATGTCGTTGCGTTCAACCTCGTGTGCTAGATGAATTGTTTTACTATCAAGAAGTGGTTCTCCGCCACTAATACTCACCCCTTCAACTTGCATGGTTGATAGCTGAGCAATCAGTTCATCACAATCAGCTCGAGTGATGTTTTTATATACGGGATACATTGATGCTTGATAGCAATGAGCACACGATAAGTTACAGACACTTGTGGCTTCGAGTTGCACGTTCTTTAACCGGGGAGATGAGACAAGTTTTCGTTGCGCTTTCCTTTGTCCCCGCTTACTTGAAGAAGTTATTGCTCCAAGCTTATTGAGCCTAGCTAAGAATTTTTCAATTACTATTTGCGAAGCTCGATCATACTGGGAGTGGATTTGGCTTAGGGTGAACGATCCGTCAAAGAGGCACAACAGATCATATTGATCCCGCGTGAGTTCATATTTCTCTCCTCCCGCTAAGTGCAACAATACCTGTTCTTCGTGTGATCCTTTCAAAGTAAAATCCGTTGATAAAATCATGTAATCTCTCATTAAAATTCCTTCCATTTAATGAAAATAGGGAGCTTTCTTGATCTCTTAAATGAAGGAAGCTCCCTTTAGGTCTACTTACCACGGCGCGGTTTGTCACCGTCGAAAGCATTCAGAGCTTGAGTGAGACGGTAGCGAGAACGTTCACGTCGCAATGAAGAATTACGTATTTTCTTCTTCGATAGCTTTCGTGCCTTGCTCATAGCGTTTTCTCCTTTCTGTTCTGAGTGACAAAGGTTCTACTATGTACAGGAAATGACAGTCCTTAACATGGGTAATAGGATGTTTTATGATTCAGTTGTGAGCGAACAAGACGGATTCAGAATTTTATAAGTATAATCAATCGTGAATTGGGATCAATAGGACGTAGTATTGATTTTGTCATGGTTGAATGACATATTTAAGGCTTGGGAGCAGCTTTATTTACTTGTTATTGAAGTGAAGCGCTTGTAGGTCAAGTAGTGAATTGAACAAAGAATCACGATATGAACTACCCCCTTTATTTTTAGAGAGATTTGGACTTAGTCTACTTAACTAGGCAATTTTGAGGGCTTTCTTCCTATAACTTCAATAACTTTGTGCCAGTGTTGATGTTCATTATCATAGAAGCTGAATATTTTTGCTTTAACGTCAATAAGACCACCGTCTTTTAACAGATTCACGATACAGTCTTTATCAAAACCCTTGGCGCTCTTATCCGACTTATCAAAAGTATGCAGGAAAAACCAGCCACCTTCTTTTAAGTTGCGGTAAGCGGAAGACACCAACACATCTTTGGAATCCAGCCTCTGAATAACGTAATTAGAAAAAACCAGATCATATTGTTTGTTTCCGATGTATAGCTTATTTAGATCCACTCCCGTGTTAAGATCTACGCCATCGCAAATCCAACCTAGTTGTTTAAGGCAAGCCACATCAAAAAAGTCGCCAGCACCCAAGTCTAATGCCTTGCCTGGTTTATCGAACTTATTTAGAAATCGTTGTAGGTAAATGTTCATACTAAGAAAAAGGCTATCGTCCATGATAGCCCGAAAGGGTTACAACCAACAATGAGGATCGGGAGCAAGGTAATCATTATACTCGACGAAAGCTCTAGCCCGACAACCGCCACATTAAAACTTCTGCGCTTTCTCCTTAGGAAAAGGGATTAGCACTGTCATCGCTACCAAACATCATACCCAACCCAGATGAATTACCTCCTTTCTCTTCTATCGCAGACAACAACCGTCGTAAATGCGCCATATCTCTATCATACCCATGTTCGCACAAGTATTCCTTGACACACTTTTTAATGAAAGCCTTTTCTTTGTTTGTTGCTACTGGTTCTTTCTTGGCAGGTTTTTTCTTCACTGTGAGTCCCCTTAAATTGGAAGGTACGAAAGAACTAAAAAAGAATACACTGAATCTGTATTATATCAAGTAGTTTTAAGTAATATTTGTCAATAATTATTGACAAATATATAATAGTGCTTTTTGGCTAAATTGGTTCTCTTGTTTTTTTGCGGAGGCGCCGGTTAAAGGGGCAGGTTGAATAACGAGTCGCGGTGATTGTTATTGGGACGTCGGAGCCATGGGATCATGGTTTTATAGTATATCAAGAGGAAAATTGGGGCTACTGAATGGCGCCCACAATGCTCAACCATTCTCAAAGACTACCCTACTTAGAATGTAAACGTATTTGTGACATTAATTATATCTTTTGCGCTACTACCAGGTAACGCTGTGTATCAATATTGTATGTCTCATCACTGAATGAACCATACGTTTTTCTAATAACCAAGCCTCGCTCGCTAAGAAGGTGATTAATCTCTGGTGGCGTGTACAAACGCAACTTTCCACTAAACGAAACCTTCTTTGTGTTTTGAGAAACTTGCCACTGTAAATCTGCACGAAATGTTTCCGGGTTGAAATTAAGGGTGCGAGTTGTCACAGTTGCGTTCACGTTTTTCTGAATTTGTTTCCCCGTCAGGCTCCAATCTTCGTAAGATCTGTTCACTTCTCATTGCTGAATAGCTGTCGTTGTCATTAAAATTTGAAGATGGCCTGCTCCACCTCCAGAAAAAACCTAGAAAGCTGTAAAGAGTACTACACCCACACCCAACAGCACAGAACGAACAACTCGTACGCATATAATACGGTTAGTTATAATATTAACAATAAGGAGTTTTGTTTGTTTTCATAGGTAAGTTCCAATAACATACAATTATGAATGTAATAAAAGGACAAAAAGCAATTCAGACTTACTATGACAAGTATTACCTCGATGAACATAAGGACTATTTTACTGCTTCGCGAGCTGCACAAGAAGTTAACTTTTTAATAGAGTCATTAAGCAAAAAGCCGCATTCTGTTTGTGATGTCGGTTGCGGAGACGGGCGTCACTTGAAGGTATTTCAACAATTGGGAATACCAAACGGTTTAGGAATTGACCTGTCTAACCAACTGGTTAAGCAAGCTAAAAAAAATGTCAACGACAGTAATTTCACTATCCAAAACCAATCTTTCGCTGACTGGCAACCTGAACATGAGTGTTACGATATCACTTATTGCATTTTTTCATCGTTTAGTTATTGTCGTGATTTATCTGAAGCTCAAAATTTAATCACCAAAATGGTTTCCGCAACAACAATGGAAGGTATTATTTGTGTGGATATAGACAATGTATTTAGACTAGTTAGGTTCTTAACAGAACATAACAAAAAGGCAGAAGATACTGATGAACTAGAATTCGACGCTATAAACCTACATCTTTTAGCACGAGAAAAAAGAGGTCGTGCTGTGTTAGAGTCAAGTACGCAATATTTTATGGCACCAGAGATTAAGACATTGTTTGCAACAGCAGGAATAAAAAATAGTAACCTTGTTTTTAAAGGTGGTTTTAACAAAGATAAATATTCATATAGAAGTGATCGACTAATTGTGATCGCAAAAAAGCAGGATAAATAAAATATTTGTCCTGCTAAGATATCACGCTTGCCTATCCGCGTTCATGACATATTCGGCACTACGTTCAGCAAAGAGTTCAGGGCTCTCGGAAACAATCCACATTAATTCTATTATGGAATCATGCCTATCTAAACAATGCGCATAAGGAGAGTAGAGATCGCCGGTCACTTTGAATGTTTCACCGCGGCAGTCACCTCCGCAAAAGTAGCGAACGTCACATTTTGCACAAATATCATTGAGATGGTCGACATCCAGCGTTTGAAGCTCAACATATACCGGCTGTTTTTTGCTCAAACAATCGACTAAGCTACGCTCCCTAATATTGCCTAAGTAAAATTTGGGATCCTGCGTGTTAGAGCAAGGATACACGTCTCCCTCTGGTGTAATGTATACACAAGGCCTGTCCCCTACTCCACAAGAGACACAAATTATTCCTCCCATGAGAGCAGCGCCCAAGGAAGAAAATAGCGAAGTTTTCCTGAACATTGCTTGTTGCTCTGGGTGTGTAACCAAGTGGCCAGCTAATGTTCGGAAAATCTCTGCCTCGGGGGCTCTCTGAAGTTTTGATTTCCTTGCCCTACCTAGATGAATTAGGTTTATGGGGTTAAAGGCAGCACAGCCGAGATCATATGCAAGGCTTATGGTCTCACCCAACTCGTTGATATTTCCCGCATGCACCAAATAGTTCACACTCACTCTGATTTCTCGTTCCACTAGCATCCGTATATTTTGGACAGTTGGCTTGAACGTGCCTGGGCCTCTAATTATTTCGTGTGCGTTGGCGGATGACCCATCAAGAGAAATAGATAGTGCCGCATCAACCTGATGTAGGAGGTCTAAGTGTCTATCTTTAATTAGTAAGCCGTTAGTGCTTATGCTTACTCGGAAACCAGACTCATAATAAATGCATACAATCTCAGAAATATCTGAACGCATAAACGGTTCACCGCCGGTTAGGTTAACTTGATATTCAAGAAGGTCGTTTGTGGCCAGCACTTCTTTAACCTGCTTTGCCAGTAACTCATGCTCCTTGAGAGACAACTCTATGCCTTTGGTTTTCCTAGCATCAACATAGCAGTGAGGACAGGCTAGATTACAAGTTCTTGTTAAGCTAATCATTGCAATGGTCGCATGAGAAGTAAGCGGTTTATTAATGCGAACCTCGTTTTCTTTACTTCCGCTTGTTAATTCAACTATTTCCGCGCATGTGCTTTGCACTACCTCTCTTTCTTCTTGTGGATAAGAGGCCACAATTTGTTTGATGCTTTTCTTTTTTAAGAAAAGATTATCGGCTATATCTTTACCAACATCATCTACTACTAACCATTGCGGCTGGTCAGCGAACACTAATAAGTGTCTACCGTTTCTCGAATAAACATTCATTCTCATAGTTCAGCTCCTATCAAGATTTGAAAAAGGGTGTGAAAAAGTGTTTTTCTCACACCCAAGATGGAGGTTAACTGGCTACTGTCCTTTGTACTTGACTGCACCGAGTGCCTCACGATGAGCAACAATGCGACGGCGATTGCCACGGCATACAATGTGAGAAACAGGTTTGTTCCTCTGTTGGCTCTTTTTTCTTTGCTTCACAACACTCCCTCCTTTCCACCTTTTGGTCTGTTACCGAATCGCAAGATGACCATTATCTTTGGTGGTCATTTAGGCACTGTGCTCTGGCGACAAGATAAACTGAACCACAAGGATTTTTGTAGATTGCTAAAGAACCATCACTAACACGAACGGTGAATGGTATACTATTTGTAGTATATATCAATGGCTTACTTAGCCTTTTTGTCAATAATTATTGACAAATACGAATCAAGTATGTTTAGTCGCAGTGTGAAAGATAGCTAGCGCTCGTTTTTCTCCCCGGTGTTGCCATTCTTCCTCGCTTATTTCAGATAACTGACGGCGGGCTTTAACGACCGAAAAAGACTTTAGTATTTGGTTAACGTCGGTGGTGAGTTGCTGGGAGGCAAGATCGACTCCCCCATTTTTTTAGGGGCGGGAGGGTAGAGGGGCAGGTTGAATAACGAGTCGCGGTGATTGTTATTGGGACGTCGGAGCCATGGGATCATGGTTTTATAGTATATCAAGAGAAAAATTGGTGCTACAGTTGGAATACACGGCTAAGGTGTTACGTATTTATAGAAATTTAAATGCCGCAAATAAAATTTAAATACGATATCGGGAAAGACGCTTGGAGTTGGGTTTTAATTGCTAAAGATAAAAATCTCTGGGGATTGGACTGGAAGGACGAAGTCGGCCATATCCCAAAGAATTTATTATCGCAGGTGTTAAAAGCCAGTTTTACAGACGCTGAAGAAATAATCAGGGAGTATCTGCAAAGTGATCGGAAATGTAAATACAAAGACTTGATAATTAAAGAAGAAATGAGATCACTAGAAATCGCCTGGAAGATGGTGGAGCAACAGTACTGGCAAGCTTTGGAGAAAATGACAGGTAAACCGATTTTTTCTGAGGAGTTTAATTGTTTTTGGACGACAGGATACATGTGTCCATATAACGAAAAGGAAAATTGGTTCATGGTTTCGTTGTGGCGTAGCCTCCCGGATTCAATTACAACAATTTGCCATGAAATCATGCATCTTCAGTTTCTGCATTATTATAGAAACTATTTGAAAAAGAACGGATTAAATATGAAGCAAAGCGATAATTTGAAAGAAGCGCTAACGATTCTGTTGAATGAACCTGAATTTGATGCTGTGATTTTATCTGAGGACAGGGGTTACCCCAAGCATCAAGAGCTAAGAAATAAGTTGCGACAATCTTGGAGAGAAAATAGAAACTTTCAAAGATTAGTAAAGGAAGCCATCCTGGAAATTAAGACAAATGAAAGTTAACGAGCAGTCCTAGCATTGCCTGCCCTCTACTATAGTGACTATTATAATACATATAGAAATTTGCTGTATCAATTTGTATAGCGACTAAATAAAGTTCATGCCGTCAAAAACAATCACATTTCTCGGAACTGGCGCAGCTGATGCAACAAAATACTACCATTCTTGTTTCTATATACAGAACAAAGATATCGGTTTACTAGTGGATACTGGGGGCGGAAACGGTATCTTGTCGCAGCTTGAAAAAATGAATATTCCCCTCGAGAGCATTCGGCATCTTTTTGTGACGCACAAGCATATTGATCACCTCTTAGGTATATTCTGGATTCTTCGCTTACTCGGAGCAAAGATAGCGAAAAACGAGGCAAAAGATCTTACTATCTACGCTTCTCAAAACGTGATCAAAATCATTCAGGATATCGCCCCAACTTTCCTTTCGGAGAAAGTAACCAAACTTTTTGCAGGAAAAATTATGTTTCATCCGATCGATGGAGAAACGAAAATTACTATCGGATCATGGCAACTGGAACCATTCAACCTTCAAAGTACGAAAGAAGAACAATTCGGATTTAGACTTCAATTCGAAGATGGACAAAATTTTGTCTGCCTTGGCGATGAACCATACAAAGAAAGCCTCTTGGTAGCATGCAAGAATGCCGATTATCTTCTCCACAATGCCTTTTGCCTCGAACGAGATAGTGCCAGATTCAAACCTCATGACATGCACCACTCCAGCGTCAAAGATGCTTGCGATGCGGCTACCACAACAAACGCGAAAAATCTAATTCTCATCCATACTGAAGATAGATCGACATTTAGTAATCGTAAAAAGGCTTACATTGAAGAAGCAACAAAATATTATAGCGGAAATGTCCTTGTCCCAAACGATTTAGAAACGATTGTTCTGTAAAAAAATACCGAAGGTGATTATCCGTCTGCGGTTTGTTAATTTCGCTTTTCTTTCATAGTCACTCTTCCAGCTATAGTTGAAGCGTTTTAACGATTTTCCCCAGGCATCGATCTTGATTAGACCGAACCCATTTGTCTTTTCTTGCCAGTCTCTCCGGAAGCGCTGGATCATGCATCCATCGATCAACCCCTTCATATACTTCTTCTAAGGTTGAGCATTGGTGTATCAATCCAGATTCTTCATAGAGCCATTGATACGGCTTCGGAATCTCCTTGATAGTTCCACAAAGAGTATGGGAACTAATTATAGCCTCAGGGGGTTTTTAATACATCGTCCAAGCATCGTTTTAAGTTTTTCTTTAATTCTTCAAGTGTAGCAGGGGTAGGCTTCGCCGTTTCTGCTGTACGAATTTCTTTATTAATATTCCAGATAGTGTTGTTCGGCAGTAGGTCGTTTTTATGTCGTGGGAAAATATGCCAGTGCATATGTTGATCAGTATTGCCCAACAATTCATAATTAAGTTTTTGAGGTTGAAATGCGAGAAAGACCGCTTCGGCAACTAAACTCATTTCCCATAAGTATTTCTGTCGAAACTCTATTTCTAATTCATGTAGTTCACGTTTGTGCTCCTTACACAAAAATAAGGTGTACCCCTTGAATAATTGATAATCGCCAATTACTACATATCCGGTATTAAGCTCGGCGACCAAATATGGATTGTTGTTGCTCTTAATTGCACTGATCCGGTCACAAATTCGGCAGTCACCATTTATTTTGTCAGCTTGATTCATACATCAGACATAGGGTTAGGCAAGGTTTTTGTAAATTTTCTGTACATTCGCTCAAACAGAGCTTGGATAACGAATTTAATCGCCATGTTAACAATACTCGATTGTCTGCTTAGTATTTTGCTTATGTGCCTGTTGCTGTGTAGCGATAAAATTGGGGCTACAGTTCTTGAATAATTCTTTCCCGCAGCTGGCACATGATAGTTGTAGTATTCTTGAATATCCTCCTCTTGCCTTGCGATATTTATCGTTTTTCATTGTTTTTTTGAATGGCAATTAGTTGCCGAATAATCATCTCGTCCCAAGAAGTAATCTGGCTGCTTTTAAAATCAAACCAAACCCGCATAAAATCGTCACGCTTTAGTGTACGCATTTTCCCTATTTCCGGATCTTGCAGATAGATATTGTCCTTATCTAACCCAACTACCACCGAATAGTGCCCATCCGGCACTTCCGAATCGTCATAATCGGCCCGACCGCGAGTAAACCAGTCAACAATAACCGGCACTTTTTTATCGAGCCAGCGTTGAATATCATCAAACGAAGAATCATTCTGAATTTCAGCTTTGAAGCCAAAACTTACGGCTGCCTTCTTGATTGATGAAGCATCGGTCCTTATATCAGGATCGCGCCCGCATATTTTAGCCACTTCTTCCTCGGTTTTCTCCACGCCGTAATAGTCCAACACTATCCTTAAGCTGGCAGGACCACAATAACTGCCATGCAGGGTTTCTTGAAATGGTTGGACATTAAAGAAGTAGTTATTCTTGAGAGAACAGCTTTTGCCAACCTTCACCCAAAGGCAGTAGAAAGACTTGGCGCAGTCAATGGGCAGGACAATGTCCTGGTTAGGATAATACTTCGCCACCCTGACCGTACTTTGCGAAAAGAAGAGGCTGCGGATATGTATTCTATGGCATATCCTATTCTGCATCAAGGTAATGCGGACGGATATAAATTGTAACAAGATCATCTGCACATTTTGTGTCGGGTGGTTTTATATGTGCCATAAGGAAGGTAGTGCCCCACTTTTTCCGTACCTGTTAAGTGTATCCAAGATCAAACAAGCGCACTGTGCCATAAATGAGATTGAAACCTAAAGCAACCAACGCATATCGACCCAGCGATTAGCCCGTTTAGTGTCAGATGAATAAATATATCCATGCCTTGATTACACGATCCATGAACCTGCTTCTTCAATATTTCAAAAGATATGCCTAATACGCTTTGGCAAACAGCACTCGCCCTGCTCCGTAGAAAACCCCTCAAACTTCAGGCATAACAATCATTACGTCGTGGGTGAACAGTCGCAGCATGATCTCCCGGCACTGGCTCCAGTAGGAGCGAGCCCGCAAGGCTGAACCAAGATTGCGCTTGAGCATACTTGACTTTATCACATCAGCTTCCCTCTGTATTCTGTAATCGTATGAAAAAGGCCCGAAAGTGTATTCAGGCCCGCTTTGATATTTAGTGTAGTTACTCCTTAAGAAGAAACCTCTCCAATAACCAACATGGAATCCCCACGTTTTGCATCCACGTATTGAGAGAACAATTCCCGAATGACTGGCGATGGGTTTTCCGGAAATGGAATGGTGTCATAGAGCGTATCCCCATATGTCCCTCGGTCAACCAACCGCTGTCTGTCAAACGTCTCCAGAGTACCGTTCACTTTCTGCGCCACACACAGAGCAATTTGCTGGATGTTTTCGGGCGTCCTCTCATGCATCTGGGGCCAGACCCGAGAGCAAGTGAGTTGCAATGTCCTGTAGATATTCGGATTCTGAGTCCGTGACGCAACAATCTCAGCACCGCGCGATTGAACGATCCAACGAGTCAATCGTGTATTAACGCCACGTCGTTGCCACTCTAATGCGATCACTGTGCCTGCATTGTATAATACGCTTCGCTGACAGCATGAAAGCATCCGTACAAGCTTCATGCCTATTAATGCCTCACCGCACCTGAGAACATACATCTCGCCGTTGCGAATGAACCTCATAACGTCTTCATCGAACGATGTATCGGCAGTTTCTTGACCAAAGCTCTTACTGATCAGCAATCTACTCTCTTCGAAAACATACTCTCGTTGCTCTCGTGCCAATCCATCATATTTTTCTATGTACGCGACCTGAACGTTTGCAACCCCAAGCTCAACAGGACATGGTGTGCAATCCACTCGCATTGGCCTGCCTCCTCTTAATTGTTATTACTTACTTTAATAAACCGTAGACGATACAACCGCAGAAAATCACTCCATGTCATGCTCGACGCTTGATTCATGAATGGTTTCTCTGGTTTTGCCGGATCTAAGTAATGCACCCATCGTTCTCCGCTCGCCTCCGATGCACCAACAAGGACAATTAAATGCCCATCTCCAATTAGCGGGTTCACCCCTTTCCCCTCCTTAATTGATACAATCAGGACGTTATTCTGACGAAAATTGTGAATGATCATCGACCACAAAATCAAGCGCCCGAGCGAAACCTTGAGCCCCTTGTGTCCCAAATATGCTGTTAGGCTGCGGTGTGTCCATCCCCGGTCAGCTATAACATCGTAGCCTCCATGCAATCTACACCATTTAGTAATCGTTGCAATGTTCGCCCCAAGATCAATCTGAAAATAATTCAATACGATCTTTAGACACGCGATACCGCACAATCGCACACACCAGAATTCGTACTCTTCTTTGGTCTCAAAACCGAATGTATGCCAATGTAGACTTTCGAATGACGAGGGGGTTTCCTGCAAAGGAACAAATGAAGCTTCTTGGCTTTGATAAATATCCTTAAACGCACTTGTGAGGAAGAGCTCTATATCTGCCTTTGGAGCATTGATACGCCATAATGCGTCAAAAAGACGGGCTGCGACATAGAACAGCAACCACTTAATCCAGGAGACGCCTTGATTCGTCCGCACTAAAGTCATATATAATTTCTCGCATTAGGTCGTATAGTTCCCAACCCTTATTTCGCACCGCCTCGTATGGTTCTCCTCCTTCTGCCAAGAAGGGTAAGGTGTTAATCTCAAGTACGAATGGTGTTTGTTTTGTAACAATCGCATCCAAGCGCCAGAGACTCCTCAGGCCGAATACATCGACCACTTTTTGCACAATTACCTCAATTTGTCTACTCGCAGCTTTCTCAATCTCCGCAGGCTCTCGATATCCGATATGTCCCTCTAATTTTGTCGCATATGTATACATGCGATCATCCTTCACCAACTCCACGACCCCAAGTATGCGTGCCCCTATACACACAACGGTAATTTCGGTTCCATCGACAAACTCTTCTAGAAGGATCTTGCTATCATCCAAAAATGCTAACTTCGCGGCATCTTGTAACTGATTTGGCCTATCTATAACTGACATACCGTGCGAACTTCCTCCCCGCACAGGCTTAACAATCATCGGATAATCAATAGTAATCGCATTTGGTATAAGGCTATCTTCTAGCCCGAACGATTGCCACCGAGGTGTAGGTACGTCAGCCTGATCAAAAAGTACTTTAGTCAACAATTTATCAAATGAGAGCATAGTTGCTAGCGGACCTGAGCCATTATACTGAATCTTGAATGCATTTAGCATCCATTGAATACCCACATCTTCAGTTACGCATAGAATCGCGTACCGAGGGGCTTTTTGCAAACGCTTAAGCCATCTATCTGTGCCGTCTATGAAAATCGGATAGACATTATGCCCATACAACCGAAACAGCTTCATCGTTCGCTCTCCTTCTTTTGTGCTTATCTCTTTTTCTTCAGATACGCCTCCATAAACCACGGCAATATCCAAAGGTATCTTAAAATCGGGAGGACAGAGACCCCCGGGAAGGTCAGACTCCATATTAAAGCTTCTCCCCAATAACAGCACTAAGAAATTGGTAGTGGTCCATGTTTAAAGCATGAAATGAGGTTGCCATAACTCCCGATGTCCCCCCAAGATACGGAAGAGTGTTCACCTCAAGAATAAAAAGATGAGCCCCATCCCAGATAGCGTCAAGTCGCCAAATATTTTCTAAAGAAAAGGTACTTCGGAGGATACCAACTGCTTCTTCTAGTGCTACATGCAAGAACTTCTCCGATTCCGGTATTACACTATAGGAGGCCGTAAGATGTTCTTTGTGAGAATAATCGTAAATACCAGTAGGCGTTTGCACCTTAACAGCTGGGAAAATTCGATCTCCCAATACAGGGCAAGTCACTTCGGTTCCTTGTATATATCGCTCAATAAGTATGAGTTCACTGTGCTCTATAGCTCGTTGAAGAGCACCAGGCAAAGCCGCCAGCTCAGTCACAAGGCACACGCCGACTGAGGAGCCACATGCATTTGGTTTCACCACTATAGGAAAACTAAAGCCGATGCGTTGTTCTATCACCCTCCAATCCATATGAGAGAGAATACTTTTAACGTCTTCCACACTAAAAATGTAATACGCAGGCGTATGTATGCCTGCAGCTACCATAAGCTGTTTTGATTTTTGTTTATCGAAGCAAAGAGCGGTAGTAAGAACCCCCGAACCGTTGTAGGGAATCCCTATAATATCGAAAGCTCCTTGAATCGGCACCTCCTCTGTCATACACAAGATGGCGAAATCAGGACGCTGCTGTAATATTTCAGGAATGAAGTTATGACCTCTTCGTACCTCAACCCATGCGGCATCAACATTATTCTCTACAAGAGTCTTTTGAACTGTCCGAGCCCCAGTGAGATTCTCGTTGCGCTCGGCGGACCACCCTCCTGTTACGATTGCAAGTTTCACGTCTTTCAATGAGAGCATAGGAGACCTCTATCTAAAACTTCTTGAGAAGAAAAAGAACGCAGGGCTATATTACCCATCGAACAAATACTCTCCCGTCGGATCTTCAGTCGCAAGGTCAGTCCTCCTTGATTTTTGATGACATGAGAATCATAAGCTCCCCCCGGATACAGAATTTTACAACGGTTTACCCCCCGGAGCCATGAGTCTATAGAGACAGCTAAAGCACCAGTTCCGCACGCATCTGTTTCAGCATCGACTCCCCGCTCGAACGTGCGTGCCCGCACTTCTGAGCCAGAAAAACTGTACATAGTCAAATTTGCCTTCCAACGATCTCCGGTCTCTATACCCAACTGATGAAGAGGTGCTTTCTGGACATCGGATACAGTCATCACCACGTGCGGCGATCCAGTGTCGTAAAGCTTGCCACCATTAGGCATATCGATTAGCTGCTGATCATAGAGACTGTACGGAACCGAAAGGGTGTATGTAGCTTCATTAATTTCCATGTCCGCAGGTGCATGTTTCGCTGGCGAAAGGGTTATCTGAGAATGTTTACCTGTTTCGAGAGCGTGCGCTACTGCGAAGAGACCATTACCACACACACTTTCAACGGAGCCGTCAGGATTAACAAAACCGAATGCAATCTCCTGACCATTCCTTTGGAACCAGACCACGCCATCAGCAATCCGACGCCCTTCGTCCCAACAGGCTTTTGCGAGATTGTTCGCATCATTCTCTATCTCGCCACCCCCTTGACGATCACAGACAAGAAGACGATTACCACATACCTCATAAAGGCGCATTACGACGTCCCTATTCATCTTGCTATTGTATCCAGTTCAATACCTGTGTCAAAGCATAGATTAGGTATATAAACAAATTGAAACAGGTAAAGATACTGAAGGTGTCAGGTATGCTCCGCAGAAAATCTGACACCTTCAGTGTCCCTTTAACCTACTTATTCAACAAAATCGTAAAAGATATACCTAATACGCTTTGGCAAACAGTACTCGCCCTGTTGAAGGCCTGCCACTTTTGATACACGCACCAGTCTCTTGTACTTGATCGAAAGGAATACAGCGAATAGTCGCACCTGTTTCTTCTTTGATTTGTTTTTCGACCTCTGCATCGCCGCACCAGTGGGCAAGAACGAAGTTTCCTTCCTTGATCGCTTGAGTAAAGTCATCCCATGAGTCTGCCGTCTTTGTATGAGCAACTCTTCTTTCAAGTGCTGTTGTGTAGAGGTCTTTTTGAATCGTCTCTAAGAGCGTTGTGATTTCGCTCGCAAGAGCATCGAGCGCTATGTTCTGTTTCTCGCCTGTATCTCGGCGAACAACTACCGCTGCATTCTTTGCGACATCCTTAGGTCCCAATTCAATACGTATAGGCACGCCCTTCTTTTCCCACTCATAGAATTTCTCACCCGGACGCAATTCACGAGCATCAATTTCTACCCGGACACCAGCGTCCTGTAATGCCTTCATTATCTCCCGCGCCTTTTCTTCAACGTTGGTTGCATCACTACCATGACCGATTGTGGTAATAATGGCCTGAATCGATGCCATGCGAGGCGGTAACACGAGACCTTTGTCATCGCTATGCGCCATAACGAGCCCACCGATAGTCCGCGTGGAAAGTCCCCAGCTTGTCTGTGAGCCATAATGTTGCTCGCCGTCTCTGCCAAGAAATGATACATTAAACACCTTGGCAAAATTGGTACCAAGGTTGTGTGAGGTCGCCAGCTGGAGCGCTTTACCATCCTGCATCATGGCCTCGATTGTATACGTTCGAAATGCACCGGCAAATTTCTCTGACTCCGATTTAATTCCTCGAACAACGGGAATTGCCATGACGTTCTCGGCAAAATCTCTGTACACATCGAGCATTTGTCGTGCACGTTCATCAGCCTCTTCCATGGTTTCATGAACCGTATGACCTTCTTGCCATAAAAATTCCGTCGTGCGCAGAAAAAGTCGGGGACGCATCTCCCAGCGCACAACATTAGCCCATTGATTAATCAATAGAGGCAAATCACGATAGGATTGTATCCAGTTTGAAAAAGTGTCATATATTATAGTTTCTGAAGTTGGACGAACAATCAACGGCTCCTCAAGCTTTTTACCACCGGCATGTGTTACCACCGCAACCTCCGGCGCAAATCCTTCTACGTGATCTTCTTCACGCTTGAGAAATTTTTCCGGAATAAACATCGGAAAGTATGCGTTCTGTACTCCAACTTCTTTAAAACGCGCATTGAGAATAGTCTGAATCCTCTCCCAGAGCGTGTAACCATATGGCTTAATAATCATCGTGCCGCGCACTGGCCCATTTTCCGCTAAATCAGCTACAGCGATAATATCTAGATACCACTGCGAATAATCCTTTGCGCGAGGAGTTATCATTTTTTCCTTAGCTTTATTGTTTTCAGTGTTCGCCATATATATCTTACTAAATTATTCCACGAGTTTTCTCACCGACACATCAACCTATCATATTGGACTCAATGAAACTTCTGGTTTCCGCAGGAAAAACCTGCCGGGGAGTAATCGTAAAAGCAATGACGGGAATATCTTTTGTTTTTTATCGCTAGAGCTGTTTGCAGCGGCAGGTTGAATAACGAGTCACGGTGATTATTGTTGGGACGACGGAGCCAAGGGATCATGGTTTTATAGTATATCAAGAGGAAAATTGGGGCTACTGTTTGCGGTGATGTATGTAGCTAGTGATCCAACACGCTAGTGCACGTTTTTAGAAAGCGGTACTAAGAATTTTCCTTAGATATGATATAAGCTTCTTTCTCTTCATGGGTCATACCTTGCACTTCATGCTCATGCTCTAGGTGGATGATCTCATGTTTTACAATTTCCTCCACGGTATATGACGTTTCTCTGGGGCAGACATAAATCTCATCGGGTGGGAAGTAACTTCCACCAGTACCGGCGCTTTTCCAATAGCAGGTAATGTCTTTGTCACATTGATAATCTATCTTGGGGCGGATGAAGATCAGTTTCAATGTTTCCCACGGGTTAGGGTAGTGGATGGTTACAGGCAGTTTTTTAAGTTCACGTAGTGACATCAGTACATCGATATGATTCTTAAGGTCTTTTATTAAGTTGTAACGGTATTTAATCATTGATGATTTTGTTATGGGATTACTTAAAAGCGAGTTCGGATAATCAACTGCTTTCAACTAACTTTTGTTGTGCTAGCAGAAGGGCTAGGACAGTGTCGCTGACTTTGAGTTTACCAGACTTGGCCATTGAGACAGCTTCGTGAAATGATCTTATGACTAATTCAATATTTTCATTGTCATCGAGTACTTGTGGGTGTGTTTCTTCGGCATTAAGGGCAAGAAATAAATGGATGGCGTTACCTCTGGCCTTGGTTGGATTGCGGTAGAAGAATCCCAGCTTATGCCAGGTGGGTGCTGTAAATCCTGTTTCTTCTGCAAGCTCTCGTTTAGCGGCGGCTAACGGTTCTTCGTCATCCTCAATATAGCCCGCTGGTAACTCAAGCAAAATTTCGCCTGCCCCATGTTTATATTGTTTAACAAGCGGAATTTTGCTGTCGGCAGTGATGGCTGCCACCATAACAATATCGTTGAATATTCCGAGAAAGTAATCGTCCGCGATCTTGCCTGGTTTTATCTCCACTTTTTCCTGGCGTACCTTGTACCACTTTTCGTCGAGAACGAGTTTGGAATCAAGGACTTTCCATTTATTGATTTTCACGATTTTATTGTATATCAAGGAGAAAGTTGGGGCTACTGTTTGAAAGTATCTAAGGTGTGCTGATGAGTATTTTTGGCTTAAGGAAGGGTTTACAAGGAGAGTGCTGGTGTGACTGATCTTTTAAAACTATGATATTTTTTGCAACGACTCATTATGCATTGTCAAGACAAGTTATCAATGAATTATTTATTTGTCTGTTATAATATAGTGGCTTATTATAGCCATTATACTTTTATATTTGTACTTATTATGTTCTTATTTATGGCTTATTTGTTAATCTTTGTTAATCTTAGTTGACAATGTTAATTTCGCAATGTACAAATAATTTTCTAGAAACCCTTACTTAAGCTGGTTTCTGGAAGAAATGGTAAAATGTGACGACACGTTTCGTACGTGTTGAGTAGATTAATCGTGCACGTTGAACAACAAAAGATAAGGATCTCACAAGTGAGTTTAGAAAAAAAGTTTGTGCCAGAATTGGTAGATGCTGTATTTGCGGGCGATCAAGAACTCATGTTGGATACGGTAGGTGGTGCATCAGTTTCTAATTTAGTGTCTGAATCTGAAGCAAGACAACTGCATGATGCAGGTTTTGAGCTTGTTTGTCGGAGGATATACCCCGCAACAACCGACACGCAGACTAGTATGACTCGACTTTATAGCATCATTCAGTTCCGCAGAGAGCAGGTGCTTTGGGCAGAAATATGCGGAAATAGTTATGTGTCACTGCAGAACGGTAAAAACATTGCCTGGATGGTGATTGTTCCACCGAGTCATCGACTTATGGATGAGCAAGATAACGTATTTCAGGCGCACTGCCGTGACGGATTAAACATTCTCTCTATCAAGCCAGTCAAGCTCACTCACATATGGGCTGGTATTTTTCAGGTTCATGAGGCCGGCCATCTCTATGACATCGCTATAGGCGCTGAAGGTGCGACCCGTAGCCTAGACGAATATGTGGAGGGTGAGGTCAGGGCATATCGTACTGAAGACGCCTTAGTAAGTGTCATAACTCAGGGTAAGTTCTCAACAGTTATCGACGATATTATTATTACGAATGCTTTCGATGATCCCACTGATATACTGATGGTCGTCCGCAGTGATCATCAGAAATGGGAACAAATATCCTTACGGCTCGGTACGTTGATAACTCACGAGTTTCCGGCAAGTGTGTCAGAGATGGCTATGCGCTATGGTTACTATGTAACAGCCATCGCCTTTCGGATCGCCGAGCGTCAAGCTTCGAATGACGGAGATTTAATGGTTAAGCAGAAAAAGGCTATTGTCACGATCATGAGAGCTGAACCTAGTGCGGCCCGAATAATAGAATCTCTGTAATCAAACACGAAGGATCTTCTCGTGGAGTTACAAAACATTGGCTCGCTACTGTGAGCCTTTTTTCATAGACGCCCACGGGCTTACGCCCGTGGAGCTCCCGCTAGGTTAGACCAAATATATCATTGCGAAATCAGTAAAGTTCCGCACTTCGTGCAACCTCCAGTAAAATCTGCAGATCTTTTTCTTCCCCACAACTTACCATGAGTTCATAATTATGTTTAAATCCGAAAATAATAACGTAGTAGTTCGTACAATAATCGCTGATACTGTAATATGCGATAGTTTTACCAGACACTTTTTCAACTTGAAGATCAGTTATTAAGTTATAGTCGTCATTACTTTTTAGCGCATGGTAATCAATGTCATGCAGATCTATCGGCTCATTAAACGTTAGAGTATATGGACGCAACCAACCGCAACCACCTTCAAACATACTGCTAATCGGACCAAAGGTAATTTGATCCGCGTCTCTAATATTTTTCTCTGTTTCGAAAGGAGGTATTAAGAATGTCTCTCCTCCCCAATCATTGTTAAATGGCAATTTTAATTTTATACCTCTTATTAAATCGTCAAAAATAATCGTTTCGCTAGGTTCAAGTCGCGATTTAAAGTCAACTTCACATCTGGCCACGGACCAGTGATCCGGATTAATCTTATCAAGATATTTTCCATATTCCTCATTAGTCAAAGATATGCGTTGATTTCCGTTTTCTCTCCTTATAGCTGCTAATTTTTCATTGGCCAATAAAGTATCTTCTACTGTCGCATCACCGGAGTGCCCTTCCAATTGCTCAAAAAAAACACCTTTTTCTCTTACTTCTGAGTTTATTTCCCTCTTGTCCGCCCAGAAAACAGACACGCCCAGCAATGCTGCCAGTAGCACTGATACATACATGTAAGATTGGATCTTGTTCATAACCGTTGAATATATGTTAAATATACCGTAAAAACAAGCACTGTTGAGGCACGTCACCTTCATCGTTCATCGATTCATCCCCACACTTTATCCACTGCGGCTGGGTGAACATATGTGGCGAACAATCGTGACTGTATGGAGGTAAAACTTTTTGGGCGGCGGCATAGGCCACTCGCGCTGTTTGCTTGGGTGATTTTGATGTTTGCATATTGAGACTATTGTCTTACAGAAATGAGGGGTTTTCTAAGGAGCACTCCTGACCCTTAATTCTTTACTTACCCCTACTACAAATAAGATATATAGCAACCATATCTATAACCGCATTGAGCTGAAACCGAACCACATACAAATAGCTATCCATAAAACCGTCAAGATCGATTGCACAACCAGATAGTTTCTCCATTTATTCCCTGGAAGAAGGTTTTCTAGCGCAGGAAGAATTGACGCTCCAATAACACCATACGCGAAAGTAAACAATCCATAATAAATGTATTTTTCGTTGTAAATCAGCGAAAAAACCGTGAACACTGCAGCGATAATAGCAACGTTCAGCTGCCAAGTTAATTTAGTAAAATCCGGTATTTTTATTTCCATAGTGTAAGTTAATTCTTAACCCCATTTCCAAATACCCACAGCAAAGAACAGCTTATGAGCTTTAAACGCAATCTTGCTACCCCAGATACGAAACAGATGCCGTAAATAAGGAATTGGATTACCTCTCTTGAGTGATTCGAACGTATTTACTAATGTCCATTGCAAATCAAGTTCCTTGCGATTCCGCAATACTCCGCGTTCATCGAATAGATTTTCATTCACGTCAATAAAAGCCAAGGAATAGTTGTGTTTTGGAAGCCAAGCCATACCCTCTTCCAAATCAAGCCGTCTGGAAGCGTGGACTAAGCTTATATCGTGAGTACCAGTCAGGGGAATTTCATAAGTCAGAGTCAAATGTTTACCTTCTCGTGGTTGAAACGAGATAGGAAGTCGTACCTTAGCGTCACTTCCCTTGTTCACAATTTCAATAGGCGTATGCCCAAAACTAAGATAGCGGTTACGTTTTTTGTTTTCCCACAACACGAGATGTATAGCCGTCAATGAGTTGGGATCCAAGCTCTGATTCTTTACGTAGCCATCAAACATGAAGCGGCAATACTCAAGATTGTCCTTGTTAAACAGCTGGCGATTGCTTCCTCTAAAATCAAACTTAAATCTGGGTCGCCGTCTCAGGCTTTGTGTCACTGTATAAATTAAGGCAACAAGCCCCGAAACAGACCCTGCATCAAGAATCCAACGAGTAATGTTACTACTTGTCATAAGTTTCCTTATTGACCTTATTCAATGACTCAACAATTGCAATCTCAGAGTCGGTCAGGTTATAAAGCTTATACACCAGCTCGTCTATCTGATGTTCAATGTCCAGGACTTTTGCTTGTTTCTCTGAGCTGACCAGATAATCCGGTGATTTTATAAACTCAATAATTCTGGCTGTAAGATTTGTCAGGTCTTTTTGTTCTTTTGTGGGAGCTTTATAAATTGGGAGATCAATGATTGGCTCTTTATCAATTTGATAGTTATTACCCTGCATTTTTCCTTTATGCCGGAGCCAAAAAGCTACTAACTTTGAATTCAAGATGGCCAGCAAATATTTTTGATCAACTCTTTCAGTTTTGATCACATAAAAAGTTGCCGAAACATAACTATCGAAGTCAGCGTAAGTGAAAGTTGGCTTAGAACATTTCCGTAAGGCAATAATTTTCTCTCCAGTGAAAAAGTGTGCGTCTCTGGCTCTGTGTAAACCATAGGGTTTGTTATCAGAAGTAATTACTTTTTTGTAACGATCAAGGTGGGCTTGAATACCGGGGTACTCTTCAATTTTTTTCTTATCTTTAAAACTAGAATCAGTATAAATTATCCAACCCTTTATTTCAGGAATCCCATACCATCTTTTAAGTTCGTTTGTCGTATAGAAAGGCTTAATGAGGGATACATCTTTTTTAGAGAAATTGAGCATTTTCATTTCATCGTCAGACAATACAAATATGCCATCTCCGACTTTAGAATTTCCACCCAATATTTCTTGACTGGCTTTATTTACATAATCTTGGGGAGAGACAATTCCCTGAGCAACTTCTTTGGTCGGATCGAGGTGGAAATTCGCCTTGTTTGAAATTCTTTCAAGAATAGACTCTACCCCTGAATTACTGAAAGTAAGCATTTTATCCCTGAGTTCATTCCTACTTATTTTTGCAGTAAGATATTCTGCATTGATATCGCTCTCCTTATTTAAAATAGTAATTACATCTGCAAGCTCTAACGTATTGCCCAGAAGTCTTCTGTAATCAAATGAATAATTATCAATCGCAACATTTTTCTCAAACATCATTACCATAGTCTGTATGCCCGCTACAAAAATCTTAAAATCCCCGAAGTCTATTAAGCTTAAGATTTGCGTGTCGGCTAAAACCTTATTCCTCATTTTTGATGCACCATAACTCGTGACCCAATTATTTTGGGCAATAAATGTGATTATGCCTGAATTATCCTTTGCTAAATCTATACCTTTGCATGCAAAGAGATACCAAAGGTCCATCTTGCCTTGATAATAGAGAGAGCTTCTTAATCCATCGAATGCGGAACGATGGACGTATTCTTTTACGTAGGGTGGATTTGCAATAACAATATTAAATCCACCACTTTCAAACACATCGGCAAAGTTAAGTTTCCAAAGGAAAAACGGTTTGGTATTGATCGCTTGAACTCCTCAAGTTTTTTGAGAGCAGAAATTTTGTTCTGTTCTTTGAGTGTCGCTTCGATAAGCTCCCATTCCAGCTGTTCAATCTGCTTTTTGATACTGTCCTTTTTGCTCTTTTGCGTGGCTTCAAAAAATTCCTTATGCAGAAGCTTAAGATCGTCGGCTTTTTTCTTAGCCTCGCTCATCACATCAAAGAGGCTCGCCTTCGCCGAGGCTTCGGCGGGCAGGCCGGCATTGTTAAGTTTTTTTAGTTGAGTTTGTAACTTCTTTAATTCAGCATTAAGTTCGGCCTGTTTGACCGGCGTTAGTTTATTTTGCGAATGAAGCTCAAAATATTCTTTTTGCAAAACAGCTTGTTTTTGCTTGATGGATTCAAGTTGTTTCTCTTTACCAGTATCAATAGCGGCGATCAGTTTTTCATCAAATAGCTTTATACCCTCAAACTCCTCAAGCAAGCTATTGCCTTGCATGATTTTGTAGTCCAGGTTCGGCAATGGCTTGATCTGCTTGATGTTATCCTCATCAACGACCAGTGAAAGCCATAAACGAAGCTTGGCGATTTCCACCGCGCCGGGATCGATGTCCACGCCGTAAAGAGAGTTTTGAATGCAGTCGCGCTTGAAAGCGTAGAGCGTCCGGTTTTCTCCCACCCCCTCTTTATCTCCCCCTCGGGCAGGTGGAGAAAGATAAGCGGACAGCACCATGCGAGCCTTAACAATGGCGTTCATCATGCCAACAGGAAAGGCTCCGGAACCGATAGCCGGATCGCAAACCTTGATGGTGGCAAGCTTATTGTCGATTTCGCCAGCAAATTCTTTTATGGAGTCCGGCAGGAGTCTTTTATAATCACCCCCATAGTCTGGATTGTCTTCCTTGGATATTGATACCGCTTCATGCTCGACGACGTTCTCGCCAAATTTGATAAGCTTCTCTATGTCCTCTTTTGAGACTTTGCTTTCAAGCTCGGTAGCCAAATAATTCACCAAGCTCTGCTCGCACATATAGTGCACGATCTCGCGCGGCGTGTAATAAGTGCCTTTGGATTTACGATCCTTAACCTCCAATAGATTCTCAAATACTTTGCCAAGCATTTCCGGATCAACAGCGACTTCTTTTTCCAACGGTTCGTCTTCTTTTACCGTAAAGTTATAGCGATCAAAGAAGTCCAAAACACCATCGCCGATGTCGCCGTCTTTAGTCTTTCGGGTATTGGAAAAAATATCATTAGGCAGATCAATGGCCGTATTTACCCAGTCGTAGTTGCTAATCGGATCAAAGAGTCCGCCGTTTAGAAAAGGTATTTTGCATTCAAACCGGCTGTAAAAATCATCGTCCCTTTCCTTGGCCAAAGCTTCATAAAAGAGAGGTTCAAGATAATCGTTAAAATAGTTCTTGTCTTTGCCAGCCGCCTCTTCAAACAAGGTTCGCAAAAACTTCTTATCGCCCTCGCCCCAACTTTTATTCATCGGCACTCCGAACCAGCCCTTCTTTTGCAAGAAGTACAAAAACACGATTTGACCGAGCAGTTTTTTGGAAAAATCTACTGTGTTAACGTTTTTATCCGCAAAGTCCGCTTTGATGCCAGGGTGTTGTTTGATGACATCATTCAAAGTCTCGTGAACACGCAAAAACAGTTCCCGATACTTTTCAAAAAATTCTTTTGTTACTTTTTCAATGTTGAACGCTTCTTCTAACCGCGCCAAGGTTATAACGTTTTCGTCCTCAATAATTGGAGCCAATTTTGCTTGTGCCGTATGACTATGCTCGTTTGGGCCAACAAGAAAAGACCACCGGCGTGCCGGTGTAAACTCTTCTTTAACTTTGGTTTTGCCATTTTTTCCTTCGGCAAATTTATAGTCCATCTTGATCAGCGAAAATCGCCAATCCGTATCATTTGGGGAAACAAAAGCAACCAGCGCGGCGTCTTTCATCTTGCCGCCCCGGCTTCCGTTCAAATATCTGGCGATAAAATTTCTTTGAGCAGTACGAGCGCGTTCAAGAGATGTAAATTTTTTAAGCTGAACGATAAGAATATCTATTTCGTGCTCGCCATCTGAATATTTACCGACTCTTTTTAAGGTGCTGATATACGGTTGAAAAGCTGTAGCAATAAATTGTCCGCTATACGGATGGTTATCTTCTTCCTCAATATGATTCAACAAATTTCTAATGAAATCACGAAAACGCGCTTCCTCAAAAGGATTTTCAAAAGTTTCTTTTATTTTATTTTGCGCCTGTGCTTTCTGCATGTCATTTACTTTTCAATTTTTTCTGTTCCTTGCCGCGCAACGCCTTTGCGTTTTTACTGGTTATAACATTTTTACCGGTTTTAACTTCAATTTCCTTGCGTGCGTTGCCCGCTACCGTTCCGCCTTCTCGCGCTACCGTTCTATTTTCGTCAAGATTTTTCGGCTCGCGTTTCTGCGATATTTCCGTAGTTGCGGTTTCTGCTAACATATTCAAAACCAATTCCAAATTGGTCATATTATCGCGCAAATTTTCTTTTTTTAAACCTTTGAGGCTTTTGTATTGTTTGGTTGTTAGTCCCGCCCAAGCTTTGGATATTTCGTCAGTGAGAATAGCAAACTCAAGGCCTTCTTTCGCTCCGCGCTTTTCCCATTCGTCCGTCAATACCTTGCGGATTTCTATGCTTTTTAGACGTTGATTTACCCACTCGCGGCTATAACCTTTTTGCAAATAGGTTTTCAGAGCGCGATTGATAGCCAGTTCCGGGTCGGCGGTTTCTTCCAATCGCTCATACCCAACACGGGCCAGCCAGAGCTTGAACGGCTCGGCGTTTGGCGAGGGAATAGATTGGATAAGGCGAAGCATCGCTTCCGTATCGGCTGCATCCGTTAAGTAATATTTTCCGTCAGATGCTCGCATTTTCAGTTGGTCACATTTTGTGACGACCTCGCTTCCTTCTTGTTTTAAACGGTTTTTAAGTGTTGTCCAATAGCTCTGAGCTCTTTTATGATCGGGCTGTTCTGTTAGGGCAGCTATGACATCCACTATAGAAAAATACCAAAGTTCTTTATCCTCGTCCCAGTGGCGGCGGATTTGATTCCTTTCAAAAATAGCAATAGTTTTATCCTTTGATTGTTTTTCCATAAAATTATAAGTTAATTCGTTAAGTACTCTGACAGAATAACTTCTCGCTTACCAAAGTGATCGGCGGTAGTTTCAGCAAAATGACCCTTAAGAAGCCGGGTCGAGATATGGCTCTGCAAAACCGAGAGAATTTTTAGAGGATTAATGCCTTTCTCAATTTCTTTATTGAGAGCCTGCAGGGTTACTCTGGTGGTTTGTTTTGGCAAGCCGCCTTCCTCAAGCTGGGTGATAACCTTTTTAAGGTAGAGGTCTTGATCTTCGGTGAACTGTCGGCGATCTTTCATAGTTGCTTTGAGAATACGTAAAATTTGCGTGGCACTGTCCCTGCCTCCGCGCATTTTTACATCCGGCAACCCTTCGGTAGTGGCAAAAATAAATGCTTTTTTATTCTGTTCAATTAAGCCGTAAAAGTCCTTGTCTATTTTTTGCTGTTTGACATCTTTTGATGCTTCCAGTGTTTTGGCCGTAGTAATAAAATCCAATTCTTTGGCACCAACAGACGAGGCCATAAAGAACTTTTGGATTTTACCCCGGCGGAAATAAGTCACCAGATGGCTCGCGTTAGTTTTATCGGTTTTTGCTGTTCTGGCTTTCTTGGGGAGATGTTTAATCTTTTCAAAAGTGTCCGGTTCTTTGTCTCGGATATTTTTAATCACATGGAGATACTTGAGCTCGCTCTCTTCGCTCTCGTCCTCGCCGGTAATAATTTCTTTGGAAGTAAGGCGACTGAATAGCTCGTGAGAACCGATTGGTTCGTTTTCAGTCAGCAAATGAGCATCCCCTCCAAGCAGGGAAAGAAAAGCGTTGATTTTCGCTTCGGCCGCTTCCCGGAGTTTGATTTGATCGTTGGCTTGTTTGGTTGGGAAAAAATTAAAGGTATAAACAGTATCAAACTTGGTGTCCACGCGATTAATACGGCCGACCCTTTGCATCATGCGAGTCGGATTCCATGGGAGATCATAATTTATGACCACGTTGGAGCGGTGCAAGTTTACGCCTTCCGCCAGTATTTCAGTACAGATGAGAATGCGGTAATCATCTTTGGGAAACCGTGCCCTGGCATCAAAGTTTTCAATGACTTGTTCCCGAACCAACGCGCTGGAACTACCGGTAAAGCAAAGAGTCTCGTTTGGAAACTTTTCGTCAATATTTTTAGCAAGATATTCGGCCGTTTCTTTTGATTCAGTAAAGACAATAAGCTTGTTCTTTTTTAGGATTGGATTTGCGGAGAGTTTATCTATAAAGGATAAAAGCTTCGGGTCTCTGTTAACGCCGATCCAAAGCTCGTGAATTTCTTTTAGAATATCTAAATCGCCCTGCAAATCTTTCCGGAATTCATCCCGGAAATCTTTGCTCGGCAAGCGTTCCGCTTTGCCCTCGCTGATCAGCGCTTCAACCGCGTCGTCATTATCATCGGCAAGAAGCTCAAAAATCTTATTGGTATATTTTTTGCTGACATACACATTGCCATTATCCACTTCGGAGATAACTGACTCGTAGGAATGAATGAAGCGGCCGAGAGAATTGCGGAAAGCATGGAAACTGGACTCAAGACGTTTGATGAGCAAAATCTTCATAAATTTACCCATATTTCTTTGCGCTAATTCTTCCGGCTGGCTCACTTCACCCTTGTAATAAAGGATCGGGGTATAACGGGCGTATTTGAATTTTTTGGCGATCAATTCAACGGTCTTGGTAAAGACAACGTCTTCCTTGTCGTTGAGCTCGTAAAAAGCCGCCTCCGGTTTTTCAATGTCTGGAAAACGCAATTTTTGGGAAGCCAAATCCTCGGCAAAATATTTCGCAATCTCTGTACGAGTTCGGCGTACCATTAAGTACTTGAGAACCTTTTCCCGAATTTCTTTGGCATTTTCCTTTACGGTCTTGATGTAGTCGGTGTAATCTTTCTGGCGATCAAGGTTTTTGAGCTTGCGTTCAAGGCTGGCAAAAAACTGTTCAAGATCGGGTAAGTTTGGGATTGTGCTTTTTCTAGCTTTTTGGAAAAGTTTTACCTGGCTCAATATATCTTTTGGTGAATTGTTATATGGAGTAGCGGTAACAAGCACTACTTTTTTGCCGCGGCTAATCTCGGCCAAATTTTCATAAGTGGCATTATTCTCGGTTCGGAAGCGGTGAGCTTCATCCACAAATACATGGCTGTATTGCTCAACACCATCTTTGATGATTTTCTCAAGCTCTCCGACTGATCGGAATGTAGCTGGCACATTAAAATCTCGGAACACGTTTGGCCATGAGCCGGGGTTGGTTTTATCCAAAAGTACCGGTGGCGCAATAACAAGAATCCTGCCCTCGTTAATGAGCTGGCCAGCAAGCATGGCCGAGATATAGGTTTTACCAAGACCGACCACGTCTGAAATAAAGACACCGCCATACTCATCAAGAATCTTTTTAGCGTTAAGAACGGCCTGCTCTTGGTACTCCAGTTTCTTGAACTCACTCGGTAGGTATTTGAGAAACATCTCGTCGTGCTGACTCAAGTCGTCCTTGAAATATTCATACAAGAATTTGAGGTAAAGTTCGTAGGGAGTGATTGTGTCATTCAACCAAGTCTTTGTGCGAATCGTATCGACATATTTCTGGTTGACATCAACAGAGTCTTTCCAAAGCTCATTGAACTTTGCCAATGCAAAATCATAGTCGGCTCGATTTTTAAGCTCGACGTTGAATTCCAAATTATCTACCAGGCCTGCCTGTGTGAAATTGCTTGAGCCGGTGATAACCCGACCCTTGTCTCGATCACCCTCGCCAAAAGTCATAATGTAAACCTTGGCGTGAATCTTTTCTGATGGGTACGCTCTGATTTCCAATTTGCCATTTTTAATCCAATCAATGAAAGTATTAATACCGTTTTCTGTATTTTCGCTGTCATCAGCCTCCTCTATTTCCTTTTCAACAACCTCACCAAGCTTCTCTTTAGTTTCCGCACTTGAAAATTGCAAAGATGACTGTTCGACAGTTTTTGCTTTTTGCATTAAATCGTATGTTTGAGGACTGGTACTAATCCCAATTATAATTCTAACCTTGTCGGTTTTTTCCAGAGACTTATAAATGGCGTGAAAACCACTGGCATAAAAATAGCCAACTAAACAATCAAAAAATCTTGTATCTTTAATTAAAATCTCGAATCTCTCTTTGAGATTTTGACCTTTTTCGTTTGTGATAAATGTTAAATCAGTGCTCATATTTTTTATTTAATAAAATCATCAACGCTACTTATCTTTATACTTTATGTTTGCGCTTCACTGTTTTGGTTGTTTAGTTTTTTCTCTGTATTGTGTGACTCCAGTAAACACTAACGTCTCTAACGTCTGAAGAATGCGTCCAATGTGCAGGTATAAGTGCAATAAGGGTAAGGGGGTTCAAGTATAATTACTGCCTGTTGCTTTATTTTATCACGCGCGGGGATGGCTTGGGGGAGACTATATTCTGGCATACAGTAAGCGTACACCGACGGCCGCAAACGCGTCCAATGGGATTAAAGAAAGGCTAATATGGCTTCTGATTACTGCTCCGCAGGCTGACGAGCGACCAAATGATATAAATTAGCAGCGAGTACGTGATGGCGACGGCGAAGCTGCCGGGGAGGAGGGGGCCGTCGGGGGCGACAACAAGACTGTTGCGTGACCACCAACCGAGCGGGCGCAGAAGATTTTCAAATGGAGCTGATATAGTTACTTCGCTAATATATAAAACACCTCCGATAATTTCTTCGACATCAAAAAGAAAATTATCTACATCTACATATAAGTCGAATGTTATTTGAATCCATAGCCAAATTTCAAATAACGGAAAAATAAATGGGACTAGCGATACAATCACTTTCCACTTCTTCGGTTGGAACGCTTGCGTCCATTTCATCATCTTTAATTGTACGCCGCGTCGTATATAATCAGAAATATGGTGTACGAAAGACCACGAAACCCCTCTTCGTCTCCCCTTCCCCCAGTAGTAGAAGCTGCTGCTTCACTACGGGGCTTCGCAAGGGAGAGAACGGCTTTGCCATGTTTGCTGCTTGTAGTTTTTTTACTTTGGTATTTTCCTGCACCTGCCAACGCCCAAATCATTGAGATCCCGGATTGCAATGTGACACCGCAGGATTATTTTTGCCAGGAAATGTGCCAATTCGCGCCTTATGAACCTTGGTGTCCGCAGCCAACCCCTTCCCCGTCTCCGTCACCTACCCCCACCCATGACCCGATCGTGATCGTGCCGGGAATTACGGTCTCCCAGAACAAGAAATTATTGTACAAGGATCAAGAAGGTGGCAAATGGAAATTCGCTTTTGGGTTTAACATATATAAGGGGTTAATGACGAAACTGGAACAAGAGGGATACGAGGAAGGCACGGACTTGTTTGTCGCCCACTATGACTGGAGAAAACCGGCCGAGCATAATGCTGTCACTTATCTCAAGCCGATCATTGATCAAATTAAGCAAAGCACCGGAGCCAGTAAGGTTGATGTGGTCGCCCACAGCTTCGGCGGCATCGTGACGCGGGCATATATTCAGAATGATATTTACGCGAACGACATTGACCAGTTAATCACTCTTGGATCACCGCATAGGGGTTCGGCTGATTCTTACGTCGCTTGGGAAGGGGGAATTTTCCCCGAGGGGTGGAAGTTTTGGATAATAAACCGTGTAGAAAAAGTTGAAGATTCATTAAAGAAAACGCACAACCAAAAAGATCTAAAGCGTCCCGCATCTTTCCGCGCCTACTTCCCTTCTCTACGCGACATGCTGCCGACAAGCGATTTTGTTCGGCGAAGCGGAGAGACGGTGGCCGTTGGCACGCTGACCGAACAAAACTCCTGGCTGAAGAATCTGAATGAAGCTTTAGGAAGTATCGTAAGCAAGGGTGTAGGCCTGACAACCATTGCGGGAAACAAAGAGCAGACGCTGAATAAGGTAAGTTTGACCGGTGAGCGCAGCCATGAAGACGAGGCGCTGGCTCGCTGGCGGGACGGACAACCCGCAACCATTCCCCCGCCGCTGGATTCAGCGGAGGGAGACGACCGGGTGATGCTGGCCAGCGCGCACGCGGGTGAAACTAACATCACGCTAGATAACGCCGAGCATCATAAGCTGCCGGACGCGGCGCAGGATAAAGTGCTGGATATTTTGGGATTAAATCCGGTGGCGCAGCAGTTTACTACCCAAGAGCCGAAAAGTATCTTTGGTATTACTATTCTGTCGCCGTTAACGGTTTCCATTATGGGACCAAATGGAAAAGTTTTGTCTGCTAACCGCAACGACTTCGGGGCAGAGAACGCGGAGTATGACGATGATCCGAACGACCCTGACGACCCGATAGAAGTAACCATTCTTAATCCGCCAAATGGCTGGTATACCTTGGCTTACACCGGCACGGGTAATGGGGAATATACCATCATTACTTCTTACGCGGATGAAGATGAGAATGTTTCCTCAACAAATGAGGGGGAGGCTACGCTGGGACAAGAAACAAACCAGAGAGTTTACATTGGTAATAATACGATTTCTTTGATTGATGACGGAGATTATATTGCTTTACTCAAGGAAATTGAACGGCTTGCTAAACAAGCCAAGAAGGATAAGTTAATCTCTGGCAATGAGATGGCAAATGTTACCAGGCCGGTCACACACGCGCGAAATGATCGGCGGATTTATGAACAAAGGATGAGACAGGACAGGGAAGAGGCCGCGCTGGAACGGCTGCGGGATTATTACCAGGAATTGGATAAGATTGGGAATGAAGTGACGCGGTGGTTAAGACAGGGACGGCGCGCGGAGGTGGCGAACCGGATACTTGAATTGGTGGAAAAGATACGGTTGTCTGCGCCGGTGATGTAGAAGACATAAGCTTCTTTCGTATATACTCACAAAACTGAGAAACCCCCTCTGTCCCTTATCGGGGGGAAGATAGGAATGTGGCTATGAATGCTTGAGAATTTGCTGGACAATGGCGTTGAATTGATCGCCGAGTTCGTGGATGGTCTTAAGGCGCTGCTGCGTGGTCGCTTCGTCGGTGTAGCCAGGCTCGAGGAGAGCCGGGACAGAAATGTTGGCGCGGTTATCGATGAGCGGTTGACCAGTTAGGATACGGCGAACGGCCACAGAGACAACGGCGCCGTTGAGGGTGGCAGCGGAGCCGAGCTGCGGCCAAGTGGGTATGGAGCGGCCAATTTCCAAAAGAGAACGCACGGTGCGTTCCTCGGACAGGTCATAACCAAGTAATTCCCCGCCGATAATTTGTCCGATGGCCGGCAAGGGTAATTTTTTGCCGACTACGCGCTCGGCAATATCTTTACCACCGCGGCCATGAAAAGGCGGAATATTGTCGTCCAGGTCGTGACGTTCTATGTCTATGACACCACTATCGCCATTGTCCGTGGCCATAACGATAGGAATCTTTTTTGCCTTGGCTTCCTGACGTAAGCGGATTTTCATTTCCAGATTGTCTATTTCTTCGACCATCACATCCAGTCCATCGCAAAATTCCTGAAGGTTATCTTCGGTGATGCCGTCGGTGAACATAGTGATGTCAGCATAGGGATTCAGCTCATAAATTTGGCGGGCGGACATATATACTTTTGGCTCGGTCAGGTCGGCAATGGAGCCACGGATGCGGTTTAAGTTAGTCAGCTCCAGCGTGTCCGGATCGGCAATTTTGAGATGTTTACCGCCGCCGGTTAAGACGATGCTCAAAGTGCAGCTGTTGCCGACTGATTGTCCGGCGATGCCGATGGTGCTGTTATAGTATTTAACTTGTTCTTCCGGGGTGATCAGGTTGCGGTTGCGGCCGGTGCGCACCTGCTGGAAATCATCATCCTTGAGCAGATGCAGTAAAACATAGCGCCAGGGCAAGTAAACCCAGTTGCCGGCGGCAGAGGGGTCGTTGTCTTGGTAATGTTCTGTTTGGTGAACAGCAAACTGTTTTTCCAACTCGGGGGGATTCATTTTTAAAGCGGGATTATTTAAGGTAAATAATTCCTTGAGCTGGGTGTCGTAGGTATCGATGACCTTGATGTGCGGATTCTGGTCTAGGAGATTTGATAATCGGGCAGCATCATCTGGATTAGATAAATTAAAGAAATCTGGTTTGGGTGCCTGCTCTTTGGCAGACGGTGTTGGTTTGAGTTTTTTAATGAGGTTTTTTGTCATAGTTTAAGTATAACCTAAATAATAAATTATTTGTGAAAACTGGCAGTGTTCTATATTATAAGGCGATATGACACAACAATTAGGTATCAGAGAGTTGGCTGAGAGAGCCAAAAAGGAAGGGGCAATTGATTTAGCGCAGGGGGTAATTGATACGGATCTGCCCACGCCGTTAGTGAACGCGCTACATAAAGTTCCCATACAAAAAATTTCCCGGTACGATAATAAACGAGGTGTGCCGGCATATCGGGAGGCATTAGTGAATTATTTGGGGTCACGCGGATGGAATATTGAAGTAGACAACGTGATGTCCGTAGCCGGAGCGATGGCCGGGATAACCAGCTCTTTATTGACTGACCTAAAACCGGGTACCAAGGTGTTGCTGCCGGAACCTTTTTATATAGTGCATGAAATACTGCTGAATGCACTGGGTTTCGAGATAGTTTTCTTGCCAGCCAAGATTGGGGAACAATTGGACTGGGATGATGTGATAGACAAAATGGATGATGTGGATGGGGTAATTATTACTTCCCCGGCCAATCCGACGGGACAGACGGCTTCTTTGGAGACTTTAAAGAAATTGAGCGAAGCAGCGAGAGATAAGAATTGCTTATTGGTATTGGATGAAATGTATCGGGAATTCATCTGGGATAATCCACCGAAGGATGACGCGGATTACCAGAAGATGGATTGGTCAAAAACAGTACTGGTGCGCAGCTGGTCAAAGGCATTCGCTATTCCCGGGTGGAGGGTTGGTTTCTCTGTGACAAGTCCGGAACGGATTGAAGAAATGGCCGTGCGCCATGATGCTTTATATATCGGCGGATCGACAGTGTCCCAACATGTCCTGGCGGAGGTGCTGCAAAATAATCTGCCGGAATTAAATCAATACGTGGTTGAATTGAGGGAGATGCTGCTGCGAAATAAGGCGGTGCTGGAAGAAGCGTTTACGAAGTATGGTTTTATTCCCCAGCCAGTGCCGGCTACTTATTACATGCTAATGAAACATGACCGGCCAACAGACATGGCTGTTGTAGAGGAATTAATCGCGAAAAAGATTGTAACAACGCCGGCAACGATATTTTTTCATGACCGAAGTAAAGAAACGGGATTCCTGAGGATTCATTTTGCCGCTAAGGAAGAGGCCGCGCGGAAAGTGGCGGAGATACTGATGAAGTAAATTTTTTTAAGTTTGCTAAAAACCTGAACTTAGCGGAGGCACTCGTCTAGGGTGCGGCGGGGTGTGGCGCGAAGATTTGTTTTGGATGAATGACCAATACGCAACATTGATTGGGTGAATGGTTTGGCTTGGACTACGTCACGCACCTGGCTGCGAAATTCTGCACCGGCTTCGATAGCGGCGACGACAGGCATGGCAGCTAATCCGGCAGCAGTGGCATTGAGCCAGACTTGCTGGAGTTGCTGGCCGGCCCGGATGTGGTCAACCGGTGTATCAGTAGCTGTAGAAAAGACAGCTACGGCTGAGGCGCTGGTCACTTGCTGTTTTGTTTTTGACGCTTCCTGAATATGGATCGGGGCAATGCGCACCATCATCGGCGCAACTAAGGAAAGAGGCGCAGGAATACCCATGGCATAACCGGGCATACCGTCGTGCTGATAGGTCCAGCTGTTGCGCACCCAACGAGATAGCTCTTCCTTGAATTCGGGCCGGGATAATGTACTGAAAGTGCCTTCGTGTGATATATCAGCAATTTTTTCCAGCTTGCTTCGGTCAGAAATGAAGGTGGCGATGTTATGGTCGAGTGATTGATTGAGAATTGTTGTTTCATCGTCAGTTAATGTTTTCTCATCAAAGAATGACCGATTGGTGTGGCGCTGCACGATGGCCGCGAAAATATCCGCTTCTGTTTGATTGTGGTCAATCGGTTTGTTGGCAGGCGCAAAGGTCAGGCGAACGACCGGCTGGTTTTTGCCATTACCTTCAGGAAAATATTGTACGGCAGCAGTTTTGTTCCAATACTTGGCAGCATTTATAGCATTTGTCGTGGCACAACCGAGACTGACATATAGCTGACGGAGGGTCGGATCCGAGACAGTTAAATGCCGGCTCCAGTCGATATAAATGTCGATAGTGTTTGACAAAGCCTTAAATTTCCAAGGCTGGGTGTTGTGCGCGGAGGGCGCTAGAATAGCTGATGGGATGATCTGCCGCGTTATAGTATCGGCAGAGATGCGTTCTTTGACTGTTGGTTGAGGGCTTTTTTGTTGCATATCGTATTTAAGTTAAAACAAGTCTTTATACGCCACAAATAGCATTTTGTCAATAGTTTATGACAAATTAGATTTAATGAAAAATATGACTGCTCTGGCAGTCGACTTGATAGAAAAAATAGATTGGGGGGGTATGAATATACAATTATCTGGAATCCCAGCCGGCGGCAAGGGGCTGTTTGTTGTATAGACACATTTGCTGGGGCAGTTTGTCCCCTTTTCATGAACCCCAATACCAATTTAGGCGGGAGTATAATTCTCTATATATTAGAGGGCTGCTGATCGTTTTTTAGCGAATTTGAATTATTGACCAGTTTTTTTGTAGGTAGCTTCCGCTTCGTCCTTAAGAGGACGCCACCATGATTCGTTGTTCTTATACCACTCCACGGTTTCCTTGAGCCATTTGCTGAAGGAATGTTCAGGTTCCCATCCAAGGTCTTTATTGATCTTTGTCCAGTCTACGGCGTAGCGACGGTCATGGCCGAGGCGGTCCTTAACAAATTCGATACGATCCTCCTTTAGATTCATGAGCTGCAATATGAAGTGCGCGACGGTCAGATTATTAATGTCTTCTGTCATACCGCCGACGAGGTAGGTCTCCCCTATTTTGCCCGATGTTAAGACCAGATCGATCGCTCGGCAATGATCTTGGACATGCAGCCAATCACGCACGTATTTACCATCGCCATATATTTTTATATTCTCGCCATCGATCAAGTTCGTGATCATGCGCGAGATGAATTTTTCCGGATGTTGGTATGGACCATAGTTGTTGGAGCAGTTGGTAATGGTAACCGGCAAACCGTAAGTGATGTTGAAAGCGCGGACCAAATGATCGGAAGCAGCCTTGGAAGCTGAGTAAGCGCTGCGCGGAGCATAGGGTGTTTCTTCGGTAAAAGTCCCTTCATCAAGCGGCAGATGTCCGAAGACCTCATCGGTAGAGATGTGATGAAATCTTTTATTGTTTTGTCTGGCGGCTTCCAATAGCTTAAAGGTGCCATTGATGTTGGTTTCAACAAAGATGCCGGGATCGAGAACGGCGCGGTCGTTATGAGATTCCGCGGCGAAGTGAACAACAATGTCTGCAGCTTTAACCAGCTTATTTGCAATCTCAGCATCACGGATATCCCCTTTGACGAAGGTGTAGTTTGGGTTGTTGGCTACGTCCGCCAGATTAGCAGGATTGCCGGCATAAGTTAAGACATCAAGATTTACAATCTGGTCCTCCGGATGATGTTCAAGCCAGTAATGGATGAAGTTGCTGCCGATGAATCCCGCCCCGCCGGTGATTAATAATTTCATATAATTGAGTGATAACAGTAAAGAAAATTAAAATCAAGTTCCTCGCGTTCTTAAGTCTTGAAGAAAGAAAGGTGTTTGCCCCCTTAACTAATAAGGGAGGGCTGGAACACGAATAATAACCCCTCTTCATCTCCCTTTATCAGGGGAAGAAAAAACTGGTCGATAAAATGCACGCTAGGTGCGTAAAGATGGGAAGGTAAATGTGGATACGGAGTGCACGGGTAATAGGAAAGACATTTGAGGAAGTATGCGGAAATAATTTCATAAAACACTGGGAGCCGATACAAACTGCACAGGAAACGAGCGGAGCAATTCAGGCGCGATAAGGGAGACGACTGTACAATTTAATAAAGTAGATTGGATCAGAGCGCGTTGGTGTGGCTGATTACACCAGCTTCGACTAGTTGGTGAAAATGGTCCGGCTGGTGCTTCTGCAAGTAGTGAGCGACTTTGCCGAGATGTCCTTGCGAATAGGCGATGTGACGCTCGGAGAGATAGTCTTGCAGTTCCTTTTCTGTTTCTTTTACTTGAGATGGATCTGAGATTAGTTTCTCGATCTCCCCTATTGCGTAGCCAAAATCAGTGCGATCAATATCAATATGTAGTTCACTATGCTGGTAGGAGCGTCGGGTAGTGTTAACGGTCGCAAATGGTGCGATGTGGTTCTGCTGGAGAGCAGGCGCTAGGCCCAGCCCGGTCAGATTTAGAGCAGCCATGATCTCGTTGTCAGTGGTTAACTCAATGTATCGACGAGCAACAAAGGCAGAGTTCTTGGTGCTTGCATCTACTGGGGTCTTGAGCTCGAATTGGCCATTGCGGCAGCGCAGCCATTGATCGGACAAGGTGAGTTGGTTGGTAGCGTTGTCGTAGTAGACATCAGTGACGTTTTTTTCACTAATAAACTTTGCATCAGCCGTGATGAGCTGTTCGTTATTCTTGATGAGAGGAAACTTTATTTCGACTTCAATCATTGATTTTACTTAATGGGTAATAAAAATTGGTAAAGTTGACATTTTTTATTTTTCACACCAGGTTTTTACACACCAGGTGTGGAGAGTGGGAAGACATAGTCTAAAACGGCGTGTAGGCATGCATTTAACCCGTTCTTTACACACCGGGTGTGGTGTGGACATGGGAACACCTGGGTGTGGGCATGAGGAATAACTAAGCCTTGCGGGCAAACAAAGGGTCGCTGGGTTTCTTGATAGGGCGGGCGCTGAGCAATTGGTCCAGCTTGGCGTGAGTGTCAGGCAGGAAAGGAGCGATTTGTTTATTGACGGCTAGTAATATTTGGAAGAGCTCAGCGAGTACTTTTTGTGCACGATCTTCCTTTCCGCCCTTCATCAATTGCCAAGGTTTGGTTTCCTCGATGGTGTTGTCAGCTGTTTTGACGACAGACCAGATGACCGCCAGGGCATGATGAAATTCCAGCTTCTCAATATAGTTATCAACTAGCTTTAGGGTGCTTTTAACTTCACGAGGAAGAATTTTATTATTAGCCTGATAGTCCTGGTCGGGGGCATACTGCTGGATCATGTTGAGGGTGCGGGAGACAAGATTACCGAGACCATTAGCTAAGTCGGCATTATATCTGTCTTTCAGACGAGTATGGGAAAAATCACCATCGTTACCAAAAGGAATGTCACGCAGGAGGAAATAACGAATGGCGTCGGCACCATAGTCCGCTACCAGATCAACCGGATCAACAACGTTGCCTAGGGTTTTGCTGATTTTCTGGCCGTCGATAGTAAAGTGGCCGTGGGCAAAGACTTGCTTAGGCAGTTCCTCCCCTATCGCGTCCAGCAAAGCAGGCCATATGACACAATGAAATTTTAAGATATCTTTGCCGATTATGTGAACGTCGGCAGGCCAATAGCGTTTGAATTTCTTCTTGTCCTTGCCGTAGCCGATCGCCGAGCAATAATTAAATAACTCGTCCAGCCAAACGTAGATGGTTTGTTCTTTATCCCAGGGCAGCGGCAGGGCAAATTTTGCTGTACGGCGGGAGATAGCAATGTCTTCCAGCCCTTGTTCAATTAACGATAAGACTTCGTTACGTCTGATCTCGGGAGATATTTTTAGGGCACCGCTGGTAATTTTATCCCGCAACAATTCGCCATAGTCGGATAATCTGAAAAACCAGTTGCTCTCTTTAATTTTTTCCGGCGGCTTACCGTGGTCGGGGCAGTTGCCTTGGTCGTCTAAGTCCTCTTCTTTGATGAACGCTTCATGACCGACACAGTAGAGTCCTTCATATTCCCCTTCATATAACTTGCCTGTTTTATATAGTTTGTCGAAGAAAAGATTAACGGCGTCTTCGTGTCGTTTTTCCGTCGTGCGAATGAAATCGTCGTAGCTGATACCGAGGGCTTCCCAAGCCTTTTTAAAGAATTTGACATTTTTATCAACAAAAGCCTTCGGTGATTGGCCAGCGGCTTTAGCGCTGCCCGCTATTTTGGAGCCGTGCTCAGCTGTGCCAGTAAGGAAATGGACGTCATGGCCTTGTTGCTTGTGGTAACGGGCTAAGACGTCAGCGGCGATGGTGGTATAAGCCGAGCCGACGTGCGGCTTGTCATTGACGTAATAAATGGGTGTGGTGATGTAGTACTTCATGGAAAGGAATTGTACGGCCAAATCAAGTAATTAACAACTAAATGGTTAGATGTATTTTTGTATTATACAGGATTATATCAATGAAAACGCCCTCCATCTCACCCTTAATCCCCTCTGCCATTGGCGTCGGGAGGGCACTATCAGGGGGGGAAGGTGAGCTGAGATCACAGGTTAACTCCCTGACGTCCCCCTTATCAGGGGGGAAGGTTATGTGTTCAGCCGAAAATCGGAGGGACGGTAAACATATAGCCGAGAGCATTTTGGTGCATGAATAACTTCTAGCGGCTTGAGATCTGGAAAAGGAAAAGCATAGATAAGCACATAGCGCAGGTTAGGCAGGTGCTGCTTAGATAGAAAAGATTTCACTTTAGCCATGTGCTCCGGCATTAAGAACGCGAAGATGACGGTGGTTTCAACGGGGAGTTTCTGTCGGTAAAAATTACGCATATAAACGGTGAGCCGTTTTTGTGGTACGGACGGTTGGCCAGACTTGGCAGCTGAAGAGGAGCGGGAAGGCAGCAGGTGCAACCGGGACCAAACGATGAACCACATGATGGGCGATAATTCATAACCGACGGCTTTGGCTCCGCGCGAAGCCGCTTCGAGCAGTACACGACCATCGCCGGCGCCAAGGTCGACGATGACGTCCGAGGGACCAAGTGAAATGTGCGAAAAAGCGCGCTTGATGGCAGCCATGAAAGTGGGCGCGTATGGCGCACCGATCTTGGCGGCGTAGGCGGTCGGAAGCAAAAGGGCGAGGCCGAAGAAAATGATCCAATTTATGATGGCTGACATATGTTTTAGTAAATATAATGGACGAAATTCAAATGACAAAACCCAAATTACAAATCAATGCTGAAATCCAAATGACAAAAATATTTAACCAGATGATGAGTGCTTGGAATAAAAAGTCCCTGGTTTTGACCAGCGAGATTTGAGAATAATTACCTTGTTGAATTAGGTGGCTTTCACTTTGAGTTTACGGGTCATGGCGGCATTGGCCTTGGGAATTCGAATGGTGAGGATGCCGTTTTTTATTTTGGCTTCCGCGCGGTCGGCGTCGATTTCAACCGGCAGAATAATGGAGCGGGAGAAAGTGCCCCAGTAACACTCTTGGTAAAAGAAATTCTCTTCATCTACATCGTAACCGCGACGACGTTCTCCGCGAATAGTAACCATGTCATTAGTGATGGATACATCGAGATCATCCGGGGAGACACCGGCAATAGTGCTTTGGATAACCACGTTCGTGTCATCCTGAAAGACGTCAACGGTCAGTTGGCCTTCCTGTTCGTCGCCTTCTTTGGTAGTGTCAGCCTCGTCGTTATAATCCTCTTCCGGTTCGGTTTCGGTTTCCTCGGTTGCTTCATTTAAATATTGCTGATCGTCTTTGTCTGACTCTTCCTCAACTCCTGTGTCGATTTCTTTTTCGTGCATCGCCACCTGTTCCTCGTCGTCATCGCGATTCATGATGCGAGCGCCGGTTAGCCTTTCAAAAAATCCAGGTGTGTTTATTTTTCCCATAGTTAACGAGTTAATGATAACACAATTGATAAATGTAAACTATGCGTTGATTGTAGCACAATTGGGGTGAAGATTTTTACACAACTCGAAATTTTACGCGTTGTATTGTCTATCCCATGATGTTCACGTTATTAGAAGGAGATACTTGTAAGGGTTACTGAGAAATCCTAATGTCAAAATCCTAATGTCAAATCAAGTCCAAAGCCTAAATGTCAAAGAACTTAGAAATTATACGCTGGGCTATAAATGCCCAAAAAGATTAGTGACCTTGCAGAGCGTGGCGGCTGCGATCAATTTCGGATAGTTTCTCGGCAAGCAACGCGAGTTCTTGTTTCTTGGCTGTTATGGCTTTGGATGACGCCTTGCCCGTCATTTGCCGCAGTATTTGCTGGTATTTGGTTTGCTGAGTGATGAGGGCATTATAGTCATTGTCTAGTTTTTTAGCGGCAGCTTCGATACTGTCGGCGGTGATGTCAGAGGAACCAATACCAACCACACCACCGATAATTAAGGGGAATTTGAGGAAGCTGGAAGCGTCAGCGTCAACGAGACGGGAGTGCGTCATAGTTTGCAACGCTGGAGCAAGGTCAGACGGCTGCGAGATATATAAATCGATCACTGACTTAGTCGGCAAGTCGAGCAGACGACGGGCACTGCGGACGGTATTAATGATGTCCTGAAAAAGATCTAATGATGGAGGATTCTTGGCAGAAGCTTTGTTGGTGATCCAGGGGTGACTGATTAACAGGTCTGCGTTATTTTTATTACTCCATAATAATTCGGTGATGTGCGGCAGAAATGGGTGCATTAGAATTAAGGCGTCCCTGAAAACAGCATGAGCAACTTTAGTGTCTCCCTGCACTTTTAGTATTTCTAGATACCAATCAGCTAGGTCATGCCAAATAAAATCGTAGAGGAGTCGGGCGGCCTCACCGACTTTATACGATTCTAAATTACCGGTAACTTCGACTGCTACTTGTTGGATGCGCTGCTGGATCCAGTGGTCAGCGTATGTGGAAGGTTGGTCGCGATCTTCAATAGATTCCAGGAAGCGAGCGATGTTCCAGATTTTATTGGCGAAATTACGACCGGAGCGAATACTGACAGGATCAAATTTAATCGCTTGGTTGTCGTAGCTTATTTGATGAAGCAAGCCAAAGCGGGTGGCGTCGGCGCCATATTCGTCGACAAGTTCTAAGGGATCAATACCCGTGCCAAGACTTTTACTCATGCGCTGGCCGGTTTTAGTTAGGACGGTGGGATGGATAAAAACATGTTCAAAGGGGATGCGGCTGGCTTGATCGGGCCGCGCATATTTTTCATCCTCCATAAAATTAAGTCCGGAGAAAATCATGCGAGCGATCCAAAGGTAAATAATGTCACGGCCGGAAATGAGGACAGAAGTAGGGTAAAAAGTCTTTAGATCTGCTGTGTTGTCAGGCCAGCCGAGGGTCGCCATCGGCCATAAGGCAGAGGAAAACCAAGTGTCGAAGACGTCAGGGTCTTGCAGCCATCCGTCACCTTCGGGCGGATCAATTGAAACAACAAAGTTGCCTTCTTCTTTGGCTGTGCCTCGCGTGTCTTCCTTCCACCAAGCCGGAATGCGCTGACCCCACCAAAGCTGCCGTGAGATGGTCCAATCATGCACATTGTCCATCCAGTTAATGAAGTGTTTTTTCCAGCGAGGAGGAAAGAATTTAATTATTTCCTGCTCCGCCACGGCAGTGGTGGCGCCTTTCAACTTGCTCATGTCGACAAACCATTGGCGAGAGATTAACGGCTGGATGGGAGTGGAGCAACGATCGCAAAGAGTGATGGAGTGGCGGTAAGGCTCGGTTTTAATTAAAAGTTCAGCGGCGTCTAATTCGTTAATGATTTGGAGGCGGGCTTCATCAAGCGGCAAGTTGGCATAGGCACCGGCAAGGTTGGTGAGCCGGCCATCTTCGCCGATAACATTAATAATCGGCAGCTTGTGAGTGTTGCCTATTTCGGCATCGAGCGGATCGTGGGCTGGAGTGACTTTAACTGCGCCGGTGCCAAAGGACTGGTCGATGCGTTCATCGGCAATAATGGGGATGGGACGGTTTATAAGAGGCACGATGACCATCTCTCCTACAAGCTTTTTGTATCGTTTATCTGCAGGGTGGACAGCGATGGCAGTGTCGCCCAGCATGGTTTCGGGGCGCGTGGTAGCGACAGAAATATGACCGGGCTGGCTGGAGAAGGGATACGCGATGGTATAAAGCTCGCTCGCTTGTTCGACATGATTTATTTCGAGGTCCGAGATGACAGAGGTGCAACGGGGACACCAATTAATGATCCGATTACCGCGATAGACAATCCCCTGCTCATAGTAACGAACAAAAGCCTCCTGTACGGCTCTCATGTATTTGTCGTCCATGGTAAAAACTAACCTGCTCCAATCGCACGAGCTGCCCAGCCGCTTCATTTGTTGAATAATCTGATTACCGTATTCCTCGCGCCATTCCCAAACTTTAGCTAGGAATTTTTCCCGACCCAGGTCATGGCGGGAAATCCCCTGATTGCGCAGGCTTTTTTCGACAACGTTTTGAGTGGCAATGCCCGCATGATCGGTACCGGGCTGCCAGAGCGTCGGATCCCCTTTCATCCGGTGATAGCGGATCAATACGTCCATGATGGAATACTGGAGGGCATGACCCATGTGGAGGCTGCCGGTGATATTGGGCAAGGGCAGCATTATGGTGAAAGGTTTTTTATCCTGGCGTTTAAACGGTTGCCCGTTATTGGGCTTAAAGGCATTAGATTCCTCCCATTTTTTATAAATGGCTGGTTCGTGCTGCAATGGATCATATTGTTTAGGTAAGGGAGCCATAATATGCCAATTGGTTTCGTTTAGTTAATGGAGATTACTATTTATAATACCTTGTCGGGGATAATGCGTATATTTTTACTGTCTTACGGACAGACGAAGTTGCGTTTGTCCGGTTGGTCGCGATCTTTGTCGCAAAATGGGGTAGATAAAAAGGCTTGTCGCAGCCGTATTGATAGGAAACCTCAAAAATAGCACAAGATCAACCTGGCACGGATCGTTTTTTACGGTATAGTAAAGAGATTATGGCATATCATTTAGGAATTGGTCGTGTGCACGTGTGGAGTTTTGACGGCTTCCGAGTTAAGTCTAGATGTAATTGCAAACAAGCTAAAGGCGGTTGCCGGCCAGCTTTTGTGTTCAGTATTCCAGGGCAAGTAGGATTTCGTACTTCGTTGAATCATTTGAAGACCTGCAAGAAGCGGTCATGCAGTAAGCTCCGAAAAAAAGTTATTACGAGTATTAAGACAAAACTTGATTGGCTGTGGGAGGAAGGCAAATTATTGGGTTGCGTGCAGATACAGCCGTTGCTGTATGGTTCATCAAAAGTGATTCTAAAGAAAAGAGATTTTGAATTTGTGGCGCATCATCTAGCTAATTGCCCACAAGAAAGTTGTGCGCAATTACGGCGGGCGTTACTGCTAAAAATTCGAGACCAGGTTGGCGTGAGAAATTTTCTTAAACCGTAGGAACTGTTCCGGAGAACGCAGATAAATCAGGGCGCGCACAGGCATCAATGTCTGACCAGTCAGTCAGACGACCTGCCTGATAAGCGAAGACGGCGGGCAGTGCGATCATGACAGCGTTATCTGAGCATAGGGACAAGGGAGCAATACGCAGCGGTATACTTGTTTGTGCAGATAAATCGGTAAAGGCTTGGCGCAGCTTTGTATTGGCAGCCACACCACCGGCGAGGAGTAATAAGTGGGGCTCTCCTTGGCTGATAGCCAGGTTTGTTTTGGCGAGCAAAGAATCGATGACAGCAGCCTGAAATGAGGCAGCGATGTCGTTGACGAAGGAGGCGACCGGCTGGTCTTTAGACAACTCGCGGACTTTGTACAGGACTTCCGTTTTGAGGCCGGAGAAACTGAAATCAAGGTCACCGGATCTAAGCATAGGCCGCGTAAAAGGATAAGCGAG
>MHHQ01000027.1:0-30827 GCA_001817065.1 Candidatus Andersenbacteria bacterium RIFCSPHIGHO2_02_FULL_46_16 | reverse complement strand
GGCTACTTTATCAAAAGCTTCGCCGGCGGCATCGTCGCGGGTGGTGCCAAGAACGTTGTACTGCAAGTGATGATTAAGTTGGATCAACATGGTGTGTCCGCCAGAAACGATCAGTGCTAACGCGGGAAAGGTTTGGTGTTGATCGGGAATGGTAAATTCGTGGATGGGCTGGGAGCGTTGGTTAGTTGGATTTTGGGTTTTGGTATTTGGATTTACCTGGCTCATCAGAGCCGAATATATGTGTCCCTCCAGATGATGAATGGGAATTATGGGCTTTTTCCAGGAGTATGCGAGGGTTTGAGCCGCAGTTACTCCGATAACTAAGGCAGGCATGAGGCCGGGGCCAACGGTTACAGCGATAGCATCAAGCTGTGCCGGTTTTATGCCACTTTCTTTTAAAACTGTTCTTAGCAAGGACGGCAAAATGGTGACATGTTCGCGCGCGGCTACTTCAGGCACTACCCCACCGATAACGGCGTGAATATCTATTTGCGAGGCAACAGCCTGACCTAACACCAAGATGGCGTCTTTACTGTGCCGAACGATCGCAACAGCAGTTTCGTCACAGGAAGTTTCTATAGCCAGGAAATATTTATCGCTCATACCAGAGATACTGGCATATCAACCTAAATTTGTCATATTTTCTATTTTAGGTTGTTATTTTGCAATTTTCGATTTACACTTTACCCAGCACCAGAGAGCCCCACAAGCCTAAAGTGGGGATTAAAGTATATTTTTGGGCTTTCGGTGCGGGGTTTCAGCCTCATACTCCAAAAGCTCTGTCTTTTAAGTAAAAGGGGCTTTACATTGAATTTACAGCTCTATAATATATCTCTCGCCTAGAGAGAGTTTAGGGAGGATGGAGTTGTAAATGAGTTGGTTTGAAAATTGTCCCGAAGAGATCCCTTAGGGAAAATTGGTAATAAAAATTAATTAATGGCCCTATCGTCTAATGGCTAGGACAGCTCCCTTTCAAGGAGCAAATCGGAGTTCGATCCTCCGTAGGGCTACCATTTCGAAGCTAAAATTGTTTTAACGAGTGATTTCTTATCAGATTACCTGAGAATCCTCCGATATTCTGAAAGAAAGGCGATTTTCTGGTAATCGCCTGAACCTGGCAGAATTTTGCTTTCCCGGTATCTGCCTTGTGCTTGGTGCACACCGGTTCCTGCTGACTAGTAACAAGTGTCCGTAATCTCTTGCAGGAGCTTTCCCCAGTTCTTCACGTATCCGTACTCTTTGGGGTCAGCGTGAACCAGCTCCCATGCCTCATCACACTTCAGCACTTCCCCCGATGACCTCCTGACACACTGATTCCTCATCGGAAAGTAGCGAACCTCGCGGCTCGAGACCCGTCCACAGTGACCAATCATGTCGAGAAGGGCCACCAGCCTGTCCCGGTGGTGGTCAGAGTCCGTGAGGATAGCAATGTGTGCGGCACCCCCTTTCGCGGCGGCCAGTGCAAAGGCAAGCCCTGCAGGGATCTGATCCCCTTGCGCATGCTCGTCATCCTCAGGATGATACGGGTTGCCGCCAAAGATACGGTTACATCCCGCATCCCACTCCTTCGCAGGCGCGGGCATCCACAGGTCCGTCAGCACAGCATCGAAATCCTTTTCTCCACTGTGGAAGATCCTAAAAGCATCTTCCACCGTGCTAACGACTGTGACCTCGTGGTCCGCGAGCGTCTGATGTGCAGAGTCCTGATTCCACTGTGCGTCGTCAATCACGAGGACTTTCATAGCTTTTCTCCTTGTAAAGAACAGGTGGTTTGGGAGTGCCAGTTCGCTCAATGCGATCCTGACGTTGCCAATACTAGCAGAATAATTTATAATAGTCAACAATATTTGATTACTTTATATTTGTATGCTATACTGCTATGTATAGGTAAAATCCGACTACTAGACATCCAAACTATGACTTTAGAGCAAGAATTGGCTCAACTTGGCCTCAAGGATAATGAGATCAAAGTGTATATCGCTGCTTTAGAGCTAGGCGAGCCGTCTGTAGGCGATATTGAGAAGCAATCAGGCCTTCACAAGCAGTTGATCTACAACGCCGCCTCTTCCCTACAAGAGAAAGAATTGATCAGTATTCACGAAATCCGTGGGCGGAAGCGCTTTAGCGTCAGCAACCCGGCTGCTTTGGAAGAACATGCCCGCGCACGACTAGAAAAGACTCAGGAGTTGGTTCCCCTATTATTTGACCGAGCTAACAAGAAACGCGCGGCTGATAAGGTGCGGACGTATCGTGATGTAAAAGGTGTGCAGCAGTATTACTTAGAGAGCATCCGCCGGCAGCCGGAAAAATCTGAAGTGTATATTCTCGGCGTTAATAGCGAGCGGTACTTTGAGATTTTTGGAAAAGACAGCGTAGCCTATGAACGATTCGAAAATGCTCGGATCGACCGTAATATTAAGCTGAACCTATTGCTATTCGGAGCAAAAGAAGAAGAAATTGAACTGAACAAGGAGCGCCCTAATATTGATCTGCGATTACTGGAGGTAACTGTACAGGGTCCAATGGATATTATGATCTGGCACGACCACGTAGGCATGTTGTTTTATGGTGATGAGCCGTATGTACTGGACATCATTGGTCAACAAACTGCTGATGGGTTTCGACAATATTTAAACGTATTGTGGAATAAGAGCAAACAAGCGTCGGCCTAATGGGTCTATGCCGTTGCCAAGACATGCTGCAGCTCCTGATCGGATGGAACCTGATCAGGTGGGTAGAATTTTCGCGCTTCCTCGATCGTGATCACCCCTCTGTGGCGCTAGCTAATATTGGATTGTGGAGTTTTTTATTCACAACAAAACCCGCTCAACGCTTGGCTGGTGGGTTGCTGCGACGACCAGCCCAGCGTTCAACGGGCTTCAATACAGCAACTCCATGTGCCAATACAAAATAAAAAACTGTTAAAAAATAGTTTACATGGCTCCTGCGCTCAGCGCAGGTAAACCAAGCTAAGCTTGGCTCCATCGTCTAGCGGCTAGGACAGCTCCCTTTCAAGGCGGAAACAGGGGTTCGATTCCCCTTGGAGCTACTAAACAATTATAATTATGTTATTTTAGCGAAAGGAAATAGGCTAATTGTTTTGACAAGAGAGCAAAATGAAATAATTGGTGGATGATCCCATTAAACCATCAAAAAAAGTTCGAACGTCCTCTACGACGGCCAAGGTGTTTTAGTATTGTTTGGGTGCTGGTTTTGGTTGTGTTAAAATGCACACATGAAAAAAGGTGTCATGCAAAATGACATGGTTATTTACCAGGCTAAGTCTGGAGCTTTGGAGTTGCGGCAAGATTTAGAAAAAGAAACAATTTGGGCCACCCAAGGAGAAATGGCAAGGATTTTTGGCGTAAATCCTCAAGCAGTCACTCGTCATTTACAGCATATCTATAAAGAGAAAGAGCTTTCAAAAAAGGCAACTTGTTCCAAAATGGAACAAGTTCAAATTGAGGGTAAAAGGCGAGTTCGCCGTACGGTTGAGGCATATAATCTTGATGCAATAATTGCAGTGGGATACAGAATAAATTCAGTTGTTGGGACTAAATTTCGCCAGTGGGCCACAAAGATGTTGCGCCAACATATTACAGATGGTTATACGATAAATAAGGCACGTATTGTTAGTCATTATCAGCAATTTATTGAGGCCACAAAAAATATTCAGCAGTTGCTGCCGGATGGCGCCACTATAGATACGTCAGATGTTCTTGAGCTGGTTAATCTTTTTGCGGATACGTGGTTATCTTTGGAGGCGTATGACAAGAATGTACTACCCACCAAAGGCACAACGAAAAAGCGCGTAGAACTGACGGCGGAAACACTAGCGGCTAGTTTAGCAGAACTAAAAGTTATGCTCACCCAAAAAGGCGAGGCGACTGAACTGTTTGGTGCCGAGCGTGCTGCTGGCAGCGTGGTGGGTATTGTCGGCAACGTGATGCAATCGTTTGGCGGCAAGGATCTTTATGAAACCGCGGAAGAAAAAGCGGCGCATTTGCTATACTTCATAGTTAAAAATCATCCTTTCACTGACGGCAATAAACGCAACGGTGCATATGCTTTTGTGTGGTTCTTACACCAGGCTAGAATATTGGATACTAAACGCCTGACGCCGCCCGCATTAACGGCACTGACGATTTTAGTGGCGGAAAGCAACCCAAGAGATAAAGAGAAGATCATTCATCTTGTTTTGACTCTCTTACTTGGTGCTAAAAAGTAGGAATGTAAATCGTCATTTCATTCAACCGCTCAAAAAAAGTTATAACGTCCTCTACTACGGCCTACAAAAAAATTATAATTATGCTATTTTAGCGAAAGGAAATAGGTTAATTGTTCCGACAAGAGAGAAAAATAAAATAATAGGTGGCTGACGCCTTAATCCGTAAAAAGAACTGCTGTTTGGCAATTCTTTTTAATTACGCGGCTTCGCCAGAAGTTGCGTGACAAGTTCGTTCTCTTTGAAGCCTTTCTAACATTGGGTGTTGGAAGCCTTTAACCACTTTAGCATTTTTAGACAAAAAAAATCCCCGCCGACTCACCGAAGTGAATCGAGCGGGGTGTTTGGATTACTTGCCACGAGCGCTGGTGTAGACTGCGTAAAGCGCGACGCCGGCAAGGATGACAATGATCACCGTCTGTTTAGCCTGAGGACCGAGCAAGTTGCCCACCGGGTCAAAGCCAGTGATGAGCAGGATGAGCGCGATGATTGTTAGCGGAAGCATCCAACACAGGTCACCTCAGAGTTTCTCAAAACCTTTCTTCTTGTTATTCATCGTCTTCCCTTTTTAGTTTGAGGTAAGGTTGTTGTATTTTCCACATAGCATTGACCACAGCAAGCCATAACGTAGTCGTTGTTTTCTATGCCACGGCATGAGCTTGCGACGGACAGTGTCGTAGTACCAGCCACCGAGTACGCGAGGCGTGAGTAATCGAACAAACTCTTTGAAGAACGGATCTGCTAACAATTGATGGCTTATCAAGTTCCCATGTGATGAGAGAATCACTCTGGAGCATTCAGAGAGATTTGCTCTTTCCAGATAAGCCCCGAGAAGCTTTTTGGCCAGATCCGGCCGCATGGTGTTGCAGTACAGCCGATGGTAGAGATACGACAAGTGGTCGTACTTTGGGTACCAGCCAGCAAACTCGTTGTCCGTGATGACCAATTGCCCGTCCGGCGTTCGCCAGAAGTTTTTGACCTCGAATGCGCCGTTGCCCAGAACTGCAGCATCCATATTAAGCAGTCCTTTCTTCTGCCACCGACGCATACCATGCGGCGGTGAAGGCAACGATGGCAAACCCAACGCATCGATTGTTTGGGGATGCACTTGCTCCAAGGCGATGAGTGAATTGATCACGGCATTGAAAAGTCGGTTAAACCGCTTATCGTTCATTTCGCGGGCGATTCGCTCAGATTCCCAGTCGACGATTGGTACACCGTTGATGTACTCCATAATCACCCATGCTACTTCATCCTGAAATGGTTGCTGGTTGATGTTAGTCGCGAAGATGCGAGGTGAGGTGAAGGGAAAGGCAGGGTCTTCTTGGCGTAGTCGTTGAATAGCTTGCGACCACCACACTTCCCGGCGCATGCCATTCAGCATGTCTGGCTCGTCGAGATCGCCACGCTTGGCAATGGCCAACTTGGCGTAGCAGAGTTCACCGTTGTACACAATCTGTGCGCCTACATGACGTTGTAAGCTGGTAGTCCAATCTGCCTGAATGACACAGGCGCCTTGCTTTTCCCACTGATCGAGAATGAATTGGTAAGGAGCAGAGAGAATCATTATGTGCCTCCAGAAAAAGGGTTTTGGTCGTTTCGGTATTTCTGTGCCGAGGTTGACACAGACAACGTATAATCCTATATTATGGTGTCTTCGTCAAGCGCGGCTCGACGAAGCCGCTCTTTGACAATCAGCAAGTCAATTTTCAAAACCCCAATACTTGAAAAGAGGTGTCCCTTGGGTACAGAAACGATTGGTTTGATTTCTGGACTACTAGTCATCGTGAGTATTATTCCATACGTCATCAGGACGTGGCAGGACAAGATTCACCCGAATCTGACCAGCTGGTCGCTTTGGGCATTGATCGGATTAGCATTACTGCTGACCTACAAAAGCTCTGGAGCTGGCTCAAACATCTGGCCGGCGGTGTTTGGATTCACAAACCCGCTTCTGATCACTCTGCTTGTATTAAAGAAGCATGGCCGGTGGACCAAAATGAACCGAGTTGAAATTGTCTGTCTAATACTCGGTATTATCGCTCTTGCGATATGGGTTGTCGTATATGATAGACAGGAACTGGCGCAGTATGCGTTGTACTTGGCGATTGCCGCCGACATTTTTGCGGCGATCCCTACCTTTGTGTTCGTATGGACGCAACCAGATGGTGACCGTCCGTTCGCATGGGTTTTCTTCGCTATTGGATATGGCTTGGCCATTTTCGCGATCACCGAACACACATTCGCGAACTATGTGTTGCCTCTCACAATGTTCTTGGCAGCATTGAGTGTGGCATTACCCTTGATTCTGTACCGGTGGAGGGAAAAAATTCCGTTGTCGGAGTGGATTTAACCTGACCTTTTTTCAGCAAGGAGCCTAATATGACGAAACCACTACTGACCCCGAAGTACCTGACGAAAAAAATTGCACAGCAAGCTGTTGAAGTTGCCGTTTACGCTGTGCTTAGGACGGCACCGCTGATGCACAAGGTCAAGCGATACCACTGTCACATAGTGATTTTGGTGCCAGGAATGGAAGATGCCCGCGAAGCTGATTATCCGGACTGGCCGAACTACCCCCTCCAACCCGTCTCGCTTTATGAACGGAGTATCGGGGACATGGGTGCATGGGAACACCAGTACGACAACATCGCTCGCTGCAAGGCACTGCAACTGTGGACTGATCGCAACGATGATCGCACTAGTCCCATCCCACACCTGCTCTTTTCAGGTGATACTCCCTACTGGGGAGGCGTCAAGCGGCGTGGCATGGTGGTTACCTGTTCTGGTGTTCAGCCGTGGTTCGATAAGCTTATCTCCGGTATCGTCGCCGACACCATCGTCGCTTTGGCGCACGATGCGTACGAGAATGACCCGGAAGTGAAGCAAGGCGTTGATTTTCTGAGTTGATCGGGCCAACCACTGTCCTTTCTTGAGCCACCCCTTGAGATATTTCTCGATGTGGTGGTTTTTTCTTGGCTGGGTTCGACACAGACTGCGGCAATGGCCATACTTGGCTTAGGACCTATACAGCGACTGCCGTGGCGCGTGTCTCCAGTGGGCCATTCGACGAATTGCGGCTGTTATGGGGTTCCAGTTTCTTAATAGTTGGGCTACGTAGAAAATATCTCTAAATAAAGACACTTTCTTGCTGCCTTGAGGGGTGATCAGAACCGGATTGGGTATGGATGGTTTTGTATTTGCCAGTGAATATCAAGATGCTATCATGCAATGACCTGTTTTTTGATGGCTCTTTTATTCAAGGAAACAAAAATGCCGAGCAAGGGAGCAAAGAAAGAAAAGAAGGTAAAGACCTTTGTGGAGCTTTACCTTGAGGGAATTGGCGAAGCGCCATTGTTGAGCCTTGACGATGAGGTTGACTTAGCAGAGCGCGCCGAAGCCGGAGACGGCGAAGCAAGACAACAGCTCATCAAATCTAATTTGAGGCTTGTTGTTTCAATCGCCAAGAAATATGTGGGCAAGTCGTTGAACCTGACACTCTTAGGACTAATCCAAGAGGGTAATCTGGGACTTATTCGCGCCGTTGAAAAGTTTGAGTGGCAAAGAGGCAACAGACTTTCCACCTACGCAACCCACTGCATAGAAGGAGCGATTAAGCGAGCTTTACGGTACGACAAGCGTGGCGCCGTTGCTGTGTTTTCACTGGACGACTCTGTCGGTAACGACACTGACACCCTGCATACTCTCGTAGGCGATGCAAAAGCCGCGTCTCCAAGCTTGGAAGCCGACAGGAGTTTTCTCTATGTAGTGTTTGACGAGGTGTTATCCGAACTGGAGCATAAGGAGCAACAGATTATCAGGCTGGCTTTTGGCCTGGATGATGGAAGCGCACATACTGATAAGGAAATCGCGACCAAGCTCAATATTAAGAAAGAGAAGGTCCGTCAAATCAAGGAACGGGCATTACGTCGGCTAAAGAACCACAAGCGGCTTATGAAGTTGTTATAGTTACCAATACCCTGCTTTTTGCGCGGGGTTTTTTTGAGTGCATTTCAAAATAACAATCAGCAAGTACCTGGAATGTAAATCGTGGCATCGTTAAACCGCTCACAAAAGTTATAACGACTTCTTCTTGGGCCTGCAATTGCGATAATAAACAAAGTATAAAAAAGACCGCAAGGCAAGCACATTCATTTGGGTGAAATAAAAAAATCCCAGAATGGTAGATACCAGACTGGGGGTGAAATAAAAGAATTGGCTATTAGAGACCCAGGCGTGCTTGGCGAATCTGATGGACGCAACCGGCGACTTCACGCATAAAGCTTTCAACGGGAAGGTTGGGAGCGGCGTGGCCGAAGGTTGTGACCGTGAAGCCGTGAGGTCCGAGCAGTTTCCAAAAGGTCTCGTCCTGGGCCATGCCGTAGGGGGCGCCGGAGGAGAGAAGGATGGATCCAGGGGCAGGATTACTTATCAGCCATTCGCGAATGGTGTCTTCGGTGTTCGGCCGTATCGGCGGATAGCCTTCTATGCCGGAAGGCTTCATGGGTGCGTCTACGAAGGTCACGGGCAGGGCACGGAGTTCCGGCGGCATGTCAACCTGCTCCCAAAGCCAGCGCATCATGTCCAGCTCGGTTTCCAGCTTCATCTTGTGCCAGAGATACAAGCTCGGGGCCAGAACCTCACGCAATACTTCATCTTCGCGATCGAAGCCATCGAAGTAGGCGTGGGGCTCGATGCCGATGGCCTTGCAGCAGGCCTCGTAGCCCTCCTTGTCCGGTTGTAGTGGTCGTTTACCACCGAAGACGATGGTTTTTTCCCATCGTACGCCGTCTTCCCATGCCCTGGCGAGATTGTTGAGACGAGCAACAGCTCTGATCACGAGTGCACCAGGCCACGCAGCGTAGGCGCAGACTTTTTCGTTGGGCTGGGTTTTTTCCATAAAACCGCAGGTAGATAGGTGTTGCTTGATGCGATCAGTCGAACAGGCGACTTCTACTTCCTTGAGTTCCCAGCGTTCCAGCGGTTGGCCGTCGGGAGTTTTCTGAAAGAATCGCTGTTGCAGAGCATCATCGATGGTGGAAAGGTCGTCACCCGGGATTTGCACATCGCGTAAAAAGAGAGTGAAAACTGAGGTCGGACGATTGTGGAGATCAAATAGTAATGCCGATCGACGCATGGTAGATACCTCCGCATGCGAGAGTGAGAAGAAAGTTGTCAAGGCACAGCTCCCAGATTATCCAGGAACGGTGAACAATAGATAACTATTAGTATTATGTCAATTTTAAAGCCACCTCTGGGTTCGGGAAGCTTGCTGATATCCCTCTGCCTCGCCCAGCGAAGCCTTAGGGCGAAGTTGGGATAAGGCGGGAAAGGGGGGCTATATTTCTGGCCGTTGGCGAAAAACCCTTCTAACTCCCCTTATCAGGGGAGGATTGACCGTGAATTTACAGGTGCTGGCGACAAACCTCTTCCGCCTGCCTGAGGCAGGCCTGCAGGCGGGGCCCGCCGCAGCGAGGTTCGCCTCGCCCTGATGGGCGGCTAACTCCCCTTACCGCGTCCCTCCGAAGCCATTCGGCGAAGGAGGATCAGGGGAGGAGCACTAAATCACTGTCGGTTGGTATTAGTCCCCTTTTGATACGTGTTTTGGCTATACTGCCTTGAATGCTGTATTTTATAAATATTACTTTTAAATGGTCGATTTATGCGTCTTACTATCCTGGGGTCCGGCGGGATGATGCCAACAAAGAACCGATATCCGGCGGCTTACTTAGTGGAGGAAGGAGACACTAAACTGCTGCTGGATTGCGGACACCTTACTTTAGCCAGGTTAATTGAGCGAGATATCAACATGCATGACATCACCGCGGTGGGTATCACGCATTTTCATGCTGATCATTTTTCGAATCTGTTGCCGCTAATGCAAGCGCTCTGGGTGGACGATATGATATTACAGAAGGAGCACAAACGACTGACTGTTTTTGGGCCGAGTACTTTAGAAGAGCGGTTTAACAAGTTGCGTGAGGTGATGTGGCCGGAACCGAATGAATCCTACGGCGTAGAATTTGTAGAAGGTATAGTCAACCGAAAGGTAGGCAGTTTGGTGCTGGACACATTTGATGTGCAGCATGTGCCATGGTTTTCAAGTGTTGGGTATAAGGTGTCGACTGGCGGATTGTCTCTGGTTTATACCGGTGACCTGAGCGGCGAGCAAGGAAAGGAATTTGAAGATAATGTTCGAGGGGCTGATTTGCTGCTGATTGAGGCTGGTGCAGTGCAGCCGTCTAAAACGCACTTAACAGCCGAGCAAGCGGCACAGCTAGCACAGCGCTGCAGCATCAAGCGCGTAGTTCTAACCCACGTGCGTGATGACCAAGCAGCGCGGGTGAAAGCTGTTATTGCCAAATATCCCGACCTAATGACACTGGCCGAGGATGGAATGATGGTGGATGTTTAGAAGACAAGAAACGATTAATGGCTCATAGCGTCGCAGTTAACGGAAGAAATGAGAAAATGTGTTGATGGAAAGCAGGTTTAGGTGTATTAATAGGCTGTTCTTTTCAGAGGTGTACAAATTGTTACTTGGGAATAATTGAAGGTAAAACCCTAAATTAGACTGGAGGACAACTGTGACTGCACAAGCTTATGGTTCGATCATTACGGAAATTGGTGAGGTATCTATTCCAGATGACGTGACGACAGAAAAACTAATTCGGGCCGGTAAATACAGTTATGTTAATCGGGACATTACCAGCGAGAACTTCCCTATCACCTGCTGGGGCGCACGCAAACTCTTTCTTATGCAACTGACCAAGGAAGCTGAATGCTACAAAGTGCAAAAAGAGGTGATGTCCTTGGGCAATAAAAGACTGGCTTTAACCGGGGATTTGCTGGCTCTAGGCGCACATGATATTTTTCGGGAAGTGATGAGAAGGGCAGCCCTTGTGATCTGCTTGGGTTCTGTGCACAAGGTGAGAGATTGTCCGCGTGCTCTGTTCCTTTTTAATAGGGGCAATGCTGTCGGCCTTGATCTTAAATTCTTCTATGACAAGTGCCGAATTGACTATCGTGTGCTCCTGGTTGATGCTCCCCTGCCCAGCAAATAGGGTCAGTTAACGCACTAACACCTGATAATGAACATTGGTAACCTATGAGTGATGGCAGCATCACTCTTCTTTCTGGGCAGCTCACGAGAGTGGTGAAATGCGTCAGATGAGAAGATTGTTTGATCTTTAACAGGAGAATACCAATTTTGCTGCTTAGCAAAATTACCTTGGATGATATTCCCCTCTTTAAAGTTTTAAGCGAGCCAGGAACAATGTGGACACTTGTTTTTGGGGATGAGGTCATACCAACCGACAGTGATTTAGTGCCTCCCCTGATAAGGGGAGGCAGGGAGGGGTTACATGGCTAAGAAAACTCCCTGAATCCTTGCCTACCGGCAGGCAGGCCCCTTATCAGAGGGAAGTAATCAACGTCGTTTGGTATCAGATATTATCCTTCTAGTTAAAAAAGGAGATAAACAGGTTGGTTTATCTCCATGAGGAGGATCCAAGAACAAGATTAGTGGTGTTCAGGAAATGCGGATGCTGTCGGCGGACGGAGTGCCAAAATCGGGATGTGCTTGTTGCCCTGAACCGCAGTCGAGGCTAGGCACCCGGTCAAGGCGCAGACCAATGTTGGGGACCTGATTATCATGGTAGCTGGTGCCACAAAGATCGAGGGAGTGATCCTGAAGAACAAAGGGGAACAGGATGCAGTGGATGATCCCATACCAGACGGTATACGGAACACGGTCTTTTTGTTGAATTCTTCGGAATGAATCGCTTGGCTTTTTATTGAGATATTCCCGTCCGTCCTCTACATCAATAAGGAGGTGAGCCTGCTGCCATATTGGTACCTTATCGGCTAGAGACTCCTGGTGGGTGAGACGGTTAAGGCCTGCTGTACCATCGATTGTGACGAGGCGCATAAGAGCACGCCAATCAGGGTTTCCAGGCCGACGCGGAATGACAAGAAATAGCTGCGGCTCTTGGGGAATGAGCTCACACAGCCGGCTGATGTCTGTGTCCAGCAAATCCAGGCCAACATCTTTGAGTTTCCATACCTGGTAGGCGAAGAGTGCTTCGGGTGTGGGTTGAAGGGTTAAAGGCTGCAGACTGTGGTATTGGCTCACGGTAATGGTCGGACGATCGATGGCTGTGGACATGGCATCATCCTTTCGAAAACATAAAATGCGTTTGGTTGCGAAAAGGACAAAGGTACGACTCACGTATATTGCTATAGCAGGCGCTTGGATGTCAATGATGAACTTATTAATAGATAATCCTGGCTACTTAGATATTTGATTTTCAAGGGCTTGGGTGATATAAAGTGCTGTAGTTTGAAATTGGGTTTGTTCTTACTTAATTTGGAAACGGCGTTATTTACATGGGGAGCTGAGCTATGCGTATTATTGTACAAAAAGTGGTGGGAGGATTTAGGGCACGATGCGAGTCTGATCAGGAATGGAGTGACTTAGGAAAAACAATGTTAGAAGCAGTCGGAAAACTGGTTCATGATTCACCGAGACGGTTTGGTAATGATTGGATTGTTTGGCTGGAAAATAACAGGAATTTATGTGGTGGCGGGTTTGCTATTGGGCATCTTAGGCGGCTATCTGATTAGCCGGCTTAAGATGGAGCGATATGTGGAGAGCTTTATTAAGAATAAAGGGGAAAGAAATGAGTCAGGCGTAACGATAAAGAAATTTTCTGGAAAGGTTCTGAAATTGGTATCTCAGGAAGCATGGTGTATTACTAAACAGGTAACACCGTACGTGCTAGTTGGAGTGGCGATTGGCTCAGTTATCCATGGTTATGTGCCATTAGGTTTTTTTGAAAAATACGTGAGCATCGACAATCCATTGGCTGTGCCGATAGCAGTTTTGATAGGCGTGCCCTCTTACGCCAGTGCACATAGTGTGATTCCGATCATTCAACCACTAGTAGACAAGGGTGTGCCGCTGGGAAATGCGTTAACGTTTATGATGGCGACGGTGGGATTATCTTTGCCGGAAGCATTGATGCTCAAGAAGGTGATCAGGCTGCCCCTTTTACTAAGTCACCATCCGTAAATAACTTAACCATTTCTCGCCCACTATGCGCCAATCTACGACTTTTCTTCCAGCCTTCGCCAAGGCTACGGCCGGCAGGCAATCACGAACCACTCACCGTAGCTTGGCTACGGCTCCTGGTTCGCTCAATTGGAAAAGCCGTATCTCGACGCATATTGAACGAGATCTGGCCAAGTTATTTTTGGATGGCGTCTAAGTTTTTTTGGAATAGTGTCGTTCGGCATAATTGGTATTGGATATACACTGAATGCTGTTTTGTAAGGATATATGAAATATATATTAATTAGCCTGAGGCTTAATACAGTCATAATTATCATGGGTGTTGACTACTTTGCTTTGTAGTGCCATAATAAGCTGTTCTGAAATGTGTCATGCAATGGACAGAATGTTCTTTGAAAAGGAAGTAACGTGGATACAAATGTAGATGGCAGTTGCGCTGTGGCCATGGTAAAGGAAATAAGATTGCCTTGCCAGCCAAGTCAAATAAGGATTTGTAAGTGGTCGTTCCCCTATGTGTCGTTTCATACGCCCAACGCAGAAGAAGCCGCCACTCGACTCCTTCATTTCTCCAAAAAACAAGGACGTTGGGTAAGTGTCACATGGAGGGAGTTGCAACAGATGGTTGTACTGGAGAAGTTAAAGTCGCCTGCAGATTCTGGGAGTGGCATCTTTCAATTTGGTGATGCTTTTGTGCGGACTGGGATTAAGGAGTTGGTTCGATCAGGTTTTATACAAACCCGCATAGACGCTGGTGAAGAAAGTTTTTTTCCGTCACACAAGCTCATTAGAATGATCAAGCAACTGCAAAAGATCCAGGATTAATTGGCACTGACGTTATTATCCATAAACTAAACTCGGGTAACTTGTGTTACCCTTTCTTCTTAGCTCCGTACTAATACGAGGCTGGGATAAAATTATGCCGTTCGTTACAAACCAGTAAAAATTCCTTCTTGCTATGCGTAGATGCCTATAAATAGATGGGGAATATTGCATATATTAAACCATGTATGTATATAAACCTGTGTTTTAGAAACACTCCCAGGAAGATTATACATAATGGCGTGTAAATCATGCCATGAAGGCAAAGTTGATGCGGCACTTGAATATTTAGCATTGTGCTGCTATTTTCAGAGAGTTCTAGTTAGCAATTAGTTGCTCTTTGGCGTCTCTAATGGGTGATGTAACCTAGGAGGTTCCCAATGTTTCAGCGCGATATCAATGTTCTGGCTCTGGTAAAAGGTAAGGAAAGGTATGTCTTCTTGTTTGATGATGACAACCGAGTTGAGGCACTTCGCGTACTAGGTAGATTCGCCAGAAACCAAGATTTAAGTTTTACCTGGTATGATGCGGCGGTACTTAGCCAGAAAATTCGTCAAATAGTGCCCGTAAAGCATAATGAGACGACTCGTATATTCAAGCTTCCGCGTGAAGGCTATTAGTAGGTGTCAACCATTATTAATAAAGCATTTCACTCCCCTTTCTTTCGTACGGATTGGGGTTTTTCTTTATTAAGAAGGGTGGTGAGTTGAAAAAGTGTTTAAAATAAAATCCGCAGAGGAATGGTAAAATTCATGCGGGGGTTGGCGGTTAGCTTAAAGAAAGATGGGCGCACACCTCTGGTAAGTGTTTTAGAACATGGTGGGCCAAGAAAGACTACTGCGGAGCGAGTTGGTCATCACAGGGAAGCAACTGCTTGGCTGTCTGCAGGTTAACAGCAATGGTGATGATCGTGGTAAACCGTAAATGGTTCAGTATTTCACAAACATGTTCGCTGAGGGAACATAAAATCAGTTTTCCTCCTCTGTTACGGGCTATATTACCGACAATTATTAGCCAATTTGTAAAGTGAGAGGAGATCATCATTACGTTGCGAAGATCAACTATAACGTCGCGAACGTTAGTTAGATCTAAGTCGTAAAATTGTTGCTCCACGGACACGGCTTGTTCTTCCAAGAGACGACTGCTATCGGCGTGGTAGATTAACAGTTTGTTATCACGTTCTTTTATGAACACGGCAGAGCACCTTTTAATGTGGGTTGGGTTAAAGAACAACGACACAACATATTCCCGCAAATATAGTTTTTTGGCAAATCGGATTTCAAATCCAAATTGCCAAAACCAAAATACCAAATCAATTATACAATCTAAATGCCAATATATGGTCTATATAGACTGTTGGGGGGTTCTATGGAAGTCACATTATGAAATGCCACAAATATAGTGACGGGCCCTGTCGGCGCTGCACCCCCACCCGACGGCTTCGGCCTGCCAGGCGGGCAGCCTGCAGGCGCTCGGTGGGGGTCCCCCGCGCCGCCACCCGTTTATTTAAGAGTGGCATTTCATAATGTGACATCTATACATAAGCGGTTTTAAGAAGATTCTTTGTTGGCGGCCAGCTATTATTCCGCCTATGCTCTGCTGTGTAGTGGCCCACGCATGTCGCAGGCGTTGATTAAGAATTATGCGGTAATTTCAATAAGAGCAAGAATAGGATGGCAATGTTAGTGCGGGTCTGCCTGCCGGTAGGCAGGGTTCCTTTTTTCTCAAAATTCGTTGCTTGCTGGTAAGATAGCATGAGTAGAAGGAAATAATACCCTCCTACGCCCTTCGACAAGCCTGCCTACCGGTAGGCAGGCTCAGGGCTACGGAAGGGTTATTTTTCTCTCGCAAAACCGTGATCCTGCTGCACAGCACTCACTCTTTGCGGATGCTATCTACCCCAGCACTAAACATGGCGATTTATTCACGGCGCTACGCTACGCGTAGCGCGAGTGATGATGGAGTTTAACTAGTATTGATGTCATGGCTAGTAGAACGGCCATGTTAGTGCGGGGTTCTTTTTTTCTCAAAATTCGTTGCCCGCTAGGCGAGCTGACTCATTTTGGAAAAAAAGAAAAAAGTGCGGGGGGCCGCACTGGATAAGAACAGATGCAGCAGGAGCGAGAATTGCTGAATTATTTGGAGTTCTTAGCCGACTGATGCTCCAGATGCTTGATCTTCATTTCAATCTCGTCAAATTTGGCTAACAAGACATCAAAGTTGTCATGTCGGCGTACTTTACGGTTGGGCTGGGATGGTCGGTCGTGGGCAATATCTTTCAAATCGATAATCAATTGAGCGCGTCGACGTTTAAGTTGCTGCAATTCCTTGTGTTGAGTCTTTTGATCTTTTGTGCCTCTTGCCAAGTTTTGGTTAGAAGCCATGGCATTCTCCTTGTGTGAAAAGTACAAAAAAGTTTGAGAAAAGGAGCCTCTGTTCTTCAATTAAAAGCTGCCAATATTGGCAATGGGTTGCAACTGTTTGTCGTTAGACTTATGTCACAATCGAGTAACAAAAAAGCCTTCTAAATAGAAGGCGGGGCAAAACAGACAATAAGCTAAGCACGAACCACTTTGATTATTTGTCTTAACATCCAAGCAAATCGGATGGTGTAGACAATCTCAGTGATGGCATAGGGTAGCATTTTAATATGCCACCTGATACCGACAAGTGGGTGGAGTAAACGCCACCGATTGCGAGCGTAGCCAAGCCAAAAGTCATTTAACCAGCGTCTGGACATGTGCTCGCCAAAGGTACGCATAAACCAGTCACCGATGCCGCGAAGCTGGCCAGTGACAGCGATCTTTTTTTCAGTTAGGCTGCATTCTGTTTCCAGTTCAACCTGCTGAAAAGTGTAGAAGGCCGCCAGACCGTACCCGAGATAACGCAGGTGACGCCAGATTTCCTGGATGAGATACCGTCCAAATGACAGAGGGCGTGCGTTAGGGCGACGATCTCGGTAAGAACGAAAGCGGTAAAAACCAGAGAGCATGGGATGAGAATGCTCGACCTTAACAGACCACCAGTACCAGAGGTGAACCAGAAGTAAGCCCCAACGAATGGATCGGTCAGTGAATCGCTGACGAGCTTTAATCATATTGGGGATCCGATAGAAGTGGCGCCAGGCAGCCTGGAAAGTGGCTTCACATTCTTGACGGCTCATACGAAGATCGTGGTCTGTGACACAGTGAAACGAGTCGTAATTGTTCATGTCAGGATCAAAATTTTGGCCGCTACAAATCAAGTTAATCCAGTCTTCACTACCGGGGATCGGACCACGGATATAAAAACTGACATGGTCCGCACCAAAGGCCATGAGCTGGTCGATGTCTTGCTGTACCGACTGGGGTGTGTCAAAAGGAAAACCAATCATGTAAGCAGCATGAACAATAATGTTGTGCTGGTGACACTTGGCGCACAGAGTTGATAGGTCACGGCCGACATTATGTTTTTTCCCAGCGGCTAGGAGATTTTGCTGGTTAAGAGATTCAACACCAAAGAAGATCATGTTACAGCCGGCCGCAGCCAGTTGTGGTAGCAATGTCTCGTCTTGAAGACAAGCATCAATATCAGCCTGAATCATGAAGGTAATCCGTAAGCCCTGTCGGCGTAAATCGCTTAAACCGGCCAGGATTTGCTGGCGATATTTATTGCGGGCAAAATTGTCACCTGTAATAAATACCCGTGCTCGTCCATAGCGATCACATAATTGTCGGAAATAATCAAGGACAATGGACGGTCGGCGACAGCGTATTAAGCGGCCTTGAATGGTAATGACAGAACAGAATTTGCAATGGAAGGGACAGCCGCGAGATTCATTGAGAGGCACCAAGCGACGGGAAAAATATTTTATCGCTGGTCCGGTCAATGCGGGAAGCGGTGCGTTGGTAATATCTGGTTGACCACCGCGGTAGAGGACTTGGGGCTGACCGTCAAGAATATCGCGCAAACATTGCTGCCAGGCGTCGGTGCCGTTCGGATGAGGCTCTGCTTCACCGTGGAAGATGATAACTCCCTCCTTTTGCAGGGACTGGATTTCCGGCGGCATTTGGTGTGGGCACGGAATTGGTCCATTGCCACGATCCTTAAGTCCGTCCAGCATGGCGGTAATGGAGCCGGTAACATGCGATCCACCAATAACACAGATAGCGCCTCTCTTTTGCCAGAGATGGATCAGGTCTACAGCGCGAGGAAATTGATGCGACTGGACACCGACGAGGCCAACAATCAATTTGATTTTAATCCTGCGACAGCTATACCAAAGGCAGCAAATACGCCAGATCCAATAAAACCAGGCTATGGAGAGTTTTTGCCAATAGATGCTGTCTTCAAAGGTTTTTACAGTAACCTTGTCGCGCTGGAAAGTACTCCTAACGAGCGCTTGGTCAGTCAGCATGGCTACGGTACTGAGGCTAGCAGTGGTGATGACTCCTTTAAGATAACGGTGGACAAAGCCTTGATCGTCATATTTAGAAGGAGCTATCAGCAGCATAGCAATGCGGCGTTGCGGTTTTTTATTCATGGTTTGCTCCAATTGTCTGAATTGATTGACGAAGAACAAAAATCTTTACAGGCAACGAGCTTGTTAAAGATAGTTAATAAATGCCAAAAGCTAGGCAATTGGTCAAGTTGAAACCAAGGAAACGACAGGCCAATTTGCTAGTGACTGAGGGAGAGTTACAAGAATAGTTTTTACGGGAGAGGGTCAGCAGGGGTACGCCCTTCTAATTTTGACACATCTGGTGGATATAGATCAGGCAATTGAGGCAGTTTTTCGTCCCTATGTACACCTCCGGGGTGGACAAAGGGAATAGACTAATTAACCCTTGTTAGCCGCTTTAACTTCGGGAAATTTATCCGCTGATTGATAGTTACTGACAAAGTTTTGCTCGCGGATTGTTTTGCCATTAAGCATGACATATTGGGCGATGGCGGCCGTTAAAGTCCCGTCGGGCTTTTTAGACGTAATAAAGGGACCGTTGATGCGAATAGTGCGGCCGGACTTTTTGCCCAAGAATTCGAAGGTAACTTTAGTACCAGAAATTTTGGTGGTGATATAGACCGGATGGCCGGTATCATTGACGAATCTGAAATCAGGTGCCGGCTGGTAAACGGTCGCGTCATAGCCGGGCTGGCCGTAATAAGCGACGGGATAGGAATGATTGCGACGGCTGGTGATTTTCATGCCTGATTCCATGGCGCCACGAAAAGCAGTAGTAGAGATTTGGCATATTCCCCCACCATATTCTGGCGTAGTAACATTGTCCTTGATAACCAATTCTGGCAAGTAACCGTTGGCGGCGGTGACGTCACCGAGATAGTTATTAAACGAAAATTCTTCATTAGGCATAATAACCAACCCGTCAAAACGCTGCGTGCCCACTATTATGTTATGCACGCGATTGGCGGGAGAGCCAGCAAAATTGGTTTCACCGCGGGCCAATAAATCCGGGAAAGATAGTTTAGTGAAGTCGCTGGCGGAAAAAATGGACGGGCGCTGTTCTTTAAAGGGCACGATAGCACTAGAACGGCCACTTAATAAGGCACTGCGAATGGCGAACGATGTTTTATCTCCGTCAACAATGGTTCCCTTGCTGCCAGGCCTGATCAGGTGAAGATTTCCATCCACGTACTTAAAACGACTTTGTTGTCCTAGCTTATTTACCTTAGGAGAGACGTAAACATTGAGATAGTTATAAATAGCACCGGGGCGAAGTTGCAACTGCGTGGCACTTCCCGCAACCTGGGTTTTGAACCATTTGGTGACTTCGGTGGATGAAGCGGTGAACTTCTTTTGACCTGCGACAAGGGTAAATGGGCGGGATTTGGCGGTGGTGACGCGGGATGATTCAATAGTGACCCAGCCGGTGAGATTGGCGGCATGAACTGACACCGGAGCTAATAGGATTAAGGCCAGGAAGATTGAAATGTAGGGTTTTAGATGCATGGTTGTAGTTTATACAATATTTAATAAATTCGAAATGCTAAATTGTTAAATTCGAAATCCTAAACAAATTAGAAATACCAAATGACAAAATCTCAAAACACATTATTGACGACAGAATTTGAAAGTTATTTCCGTCTGGAGTACAGTCGGGGTGTTCTTTGACAATTTGACATGGACCTTATTTTTGCTTCGATGCTTGTGTTTTGTTTTTTAACTCAAGCATACGGAGCAAAAAATGGATCAGGAATTAGTCGTACTGTTGCGCAATTACCAACCGGCGAACGATTTGACGAGATCTATTGAAGTCGAACAATGCGATGATTGGCGCCAATTGATCGTGTGGTGGAGAGGACTACATGACCATTCGACTTTCCACCAGCGAGTAAAAGCGCGAATAACGCAGCTAGTGGCCAATATCAATGATTTCGAATGTCTGCTGCGGATGTGGAACGGCGCTTACGCGCAATCATTTCCGCGATACCTGATTGAAGGACAGATGGAACAAGTGCTAGCGTCCATAACCTGCCTTGATACATTAATGGAGTGGCGGAAAAAGACTTGCCGTGATTCCATACCGCGTTACGTGCTAGAGAACCAGATGGCAAGACAGTTGCCCATCTTGCTACCTGATATTAGCGATTGGGATAAATTGGTAGTTATGTGGAAGATGACATCTAAGGACTCGGCTGCCAGCCGGCTGATTGAGAAGAGAATGGAGAACATCTGCCGGGATGTGACAAGTTGGAATCGCTTGAGGCAAATGATTAAAGCTGTTCACCGTGATACTGCACCGAGTGAATTAATCGAGGCACGGATGCTGGTAATATTGCCAGGGTTACTGATGAACGCTGGATGGGATGATCTGGTAGGAATGCGTCAGGATGTATGGCCAAGTACGCGGCCCGGTGATTTGATAGAAAACCGGCTGAAAGAGCTGATTAACTCGATTGATGCGTCAAATTGCCCCGAATGGTTTATGAAGTTAATTCGGCGCCCAGAGACTTGTCCGGTAAGAGAGACGCTTGATCAAAAGGTTCGGCAGATCAAGGCGGGGGTGAGGGTTTGAAATTCATTACCGTTCATCAAAGATGGACGGTTTTTTTATTTTGAGGCAGGTAATAAAGTTTAAAAGTCCCTCTCGCCCGCCTACCGGCAGGCAGGCTCCCTTTATCAGGGGAGTTTGAGCTGGCTGTTTTGCATGACTTGGATTAAACAGAATAGATGTCTTGGTATAAATGGATTTTGTTAATAATACTGGCGGTTAATTTTGCGCTTAATATTTGGGGCATAGAATGGGGCTTGCCGGAGCGATGGCACCCGGACGAAGTGTTGGATAAAGCGGAGTATATGTACTCCGTCGGGGAGCTTAACCATAATTACTATACTTACGGCGCGCTGCCTTTTTATCAGGTGGGGTTGCTGGCGATTGCACCGGCTAAATTGGGACAAGTGGTGTTTGGTTGGCACGATTTCGAAGTCAGGAGCATAGATACACTGCTGGCTAGACTATTGTCCGCCTTAATGGGCACGGGGGTTGTGGCGGCGACTTATGGCATCGCCAGTACGTTATTTGATCGGCGAAGCGGTTTGATTAGTGCTGCTTTAATCGGTTTGACGATGGGACTGGTGAACTTGTCGCATTTTGCCACCGTGGATATTTCCTCGCTCTGGTGGTTTACGATGGCATCTTTTATGTCAGTGCGGGTGTGGAGGACAGGTGCAACCAGGACGTATACAGCAGCGGGCATCTGCAGCGGCTTAGCTGCAGCAGTTCGCTTTGTGGGGGGAATAGCAATAGTGGTATTGCTGGTGGCGCATTGGTGCCGCAGCAAAAAGGAGCGGCGGCTTGACCGTTTAGTGTTGGGAGTAGGAAGTGGTTTAATCGCCTTATTGGCGGCGAATTTACCGATGGTGGCCCTGCCTTGTTATTTCGCGATCGGGTATACCAAAGATTTCTTTTTTAACGGGCAGCGGAACGCGGATGGACCGAGCGCGTGGCTGCCATTAGTGGGAGATTATATAAACGCGACGGGCTGGCCCTTAGCGTTATTAAGCCTGGGCGGCATCGTTTATATGCTTTGGTTACTGGGACAAAAGAATTGGCGCCGGCAAATATGTCTTATAGCGGTCATGATGCTCCCCTATTATTTTATTGTGGGAAGAATGCATGTCAGTCATCTGCGGTATGCATTGCCGCTGGCGCCTTTTTTATTGATATTGGCCGGCAAGATGCTGAATGATTTTATGTTCAATCTTCCGGGCTGGCAGAGACGATTTTGGCAGGGAACGTTTGTGCTGACGCTGGTTTACTCGCTGGCGTATGTGATAGTGGCAGACCTAAATTTTATTCATGATTCTCGGGAACAATTGAGCCCCTGGCAGATGAACAACTTAACTGCGCAGAAGGAGGTGGAAGTTACCTCGTATGTTACCGATACGGCACAGTGGTTTTTAAACGTAACGAGAAGGCCACATGACAATGGTGAGTGGTCAACGAGGCGAGCCTTGGAATCAAACCGCATCTATACTGGAATCTTAATGGGTTTGAAGCAAGTCGAGGAGCAAGCCCAAGCCGTGGGGATTTGTGCGGCAAACCTACCGATCTATCGGACGTGGAATGAGATAGCAGTAGAAAGGTTTGAGGACGAAACGGCTAATTTCGATCTTGGTTCAAATGGCGTTATAGAGAGGCGGCCGGAGGTATTGATTGTCAGTGAGCTATATTACGATCGTTTTAGATCGCAAGAGCAGGAACCGGAGGGGATGTTTTTCCGGGATCTATTTAACAGAAAGCTTCCATATGAATTGAGCGAGGAGATTTGGTACGAAGGGTGGCCAGGACTGCGGCCGAGGGTGGAGTTTGTGAATCCGAAGATTAGAATATATGAAATTGAAAAACCCCAATGACCAATGTTCAATGACCAATCAAATCCCAAACGCTAATGACCAAAAGAGCGGAAATCCAAATGCCAAAGCTCAAATGCCAAATCAATGGCATTCACTCGCCTCTCATTGTTCGGTTAGACAATCAACGTCGTAGCGGTTGACGTCATAGGAGCGCAAGCCGACGAAGTCACCGGCCACGCGCTGCCAATAGGCCAGGCGGCCAACGATGCGGTCGGTTAAGGGGGGCGGATTGGCAATTATGATCTCGGGGTCTCCTTCCTCCGGTTCGGGGGCAGGAGGCACTTCACGAGGTAATTGCTGGCCTGGTTCGCCATAACCAATAACTACAATATCTAGTTGCTGACTGCCAAATTCTAAGGCTTCACTGGTCGATGGGAAAAATATATCAATTGAGTTGGGATAGCGAGGATTCATGCGATCCTCGACGATATAGACGTCATTGCCAATTTGAAGGAGGGTGCCAAGGGGCAGGAAATTAGCTGCTACTACACCAGGACGGACTCTGGTACCGGCGGCCGTGATGCAAGGCGTGGTATCCGTTTGGTAAGGTGATGGCGCGTAAGCGGCTGAAGAGACGGTTAAACCGGAGCCGGGTTCGATGTATCGAGAGCTTTGGCTGCGGATACCCAATTGCCTGAGCGCTTTGCTCCATAGGCCGGAAGCGGGCTGGACTGTGACCGGTTGAATTATTGCGGAGATGTCCAAGCGTATGGTGGCGGAATGGATGGATTCGGCGGGAGCGGCGAGGGTGAGGGCAGGCATTAAAAGAGACAGTATAGCGATGAGTTTGATGCGGCAATAATGCATATGGATATTATATGTGAATACTTAACGAAAGAGGGCGAGAAGAATCGGCCATTTAGTCTGCAGAAGAAGGACACCGACGATAATTATACCGCTGCGAACAAAGACTCGTTCAACAAAGCTATCTGTGGTAACTCTCACCTCTTCTGGACCGGGCGGTATTCTGATCCTGAAATGCAGCGGCCAGAACCAGGGCACGCCCTGGTCAGTAAAGGAATCGGCGATGGGATGCGAGATATAACCAATCATAAAAGCCATCCATACGCCTAGCGCGGTTTGGGTGTAGGCAGGGTTAAGCAGATTATATATCGCCCACTCGAGTGCCCAACCTATGCCAATAATACCAATGAACGAATGAGTGAGGTGGCGATGTCCCCCAGAGAAGGCGCGAAATATGTTACCGACGGTATTGCCGCCAATCAGACGCCGCCAGATATTGGCGGTGGGCTGGTCCAGATCAGGCGTGAGGGCACCAACCATTGTGGCGATGACGGCCATCGTGCCAATAAGAGGACCTAAAGAAACTGGATATAAACTCAGCAGAACAAGGGCTGAGAGTAAGGCGAACATTTGGTGGGTAGTGGAAGTCATATAGTAAATTTCAAAATCCGAAATCTGAAATATTTAAATCCTAAACAAATTCAAAATCCAAAAACGCTGATCAAGGAGTCTTACTACTGGTTTGCATAATGGCATAGCCTGACAATTTATAATAACTAATAGATTATGGTCATTATAACACTGAACTTTGTTCAAGTATTTGTGGACAGATGGGACGACGTGGAATAACCTAGGTCGTAAATTAGTCGGAGTAGTTGTATAATAATGGCATATGGCTGGGGAGGTTGGACATGTAGTCTATGCAGCGCGGATGGCAACTTTTTTGGGAAAAAAAGTTGAGCATATTTCATTTTGGGCGGGTACTTTATTTCCCGACATACGCCACTTGGGTGTGACCAGCAGAAAGAGATCACATGAGAGCGAGCTGTCGCTTAGCGGACTGGTCGGTCAAAATGATTTTATGACGGGCATGAAGGTGCATGCGTGGATTGACGAGACTCGATCAAAGTTTTTAGAGAGCGCCAATATGAAGGAACAGCTGCCCTGGCACCCATTTGTGCCGCATGCTTTGAAACTAGTGGAAGATGAGTTGTTATACGACAGGTATGATGATTGGAATTTGATATATCGGGCGTTAAATCGGATCTATGAGGATGAAATTAAATTGGTCAATGACGAAGATCGGATTATAAAGTGGCACGCAATTTTGCAGGATTATTTTAAGGAAAAACCGAGTGCCCGTTCCCGTTTGCAGCTATCGCATGATATTGGCTTGTCGGAAGCCAGCGCAGAGGAGATAAATCGGATTGTAGATGAGTTAAAGAGTGAGCCAAAAACTGAACAGCTGATTGATAAGTTTGTGCTGCATTTAGAAGGGCTGCTGGAGTAAATGAAAAGCGTAAAGAGAAAAGCGTAAAATAACAATTTAAAACTCAAAGTAATTGATAGTTTTGATTTGATTGTTATTTGAGCTGGGCGTATATTGCAGGGCTGTTCTTTGGCAAATATTATAGACCTTTTTTGTTTCGATGCTTGTGTTTTTGTTCATTAACTCAAGCATACGGAGCGAAAAAATGGCTAGCAAAGAGTTGGTGGAATTATTGCGACATTATGATGAGCTAGAAGGGTATTACTGTTCAATGGATGCTTATGAGGAAGTGGCAGCGAACCAGGTTGTCAGTTGGGCTTGGTTGGCAAGAAAGTGGCAATGGCACCGTCAAGAGCGGGAGCGAATTGAAGCGTTGATGATAGATGTCCTCCCCAGCCTTCTGCCACGAATAACGAGTTGCTATGAGTTACTAACCATGTGGCTAACAACATCGCCCGGTTCTACTGCACAGAGAATGATCGAGGACAGGATTGCGCAGGAGGTGATAGCAACGACGACCAATTGGTTTGATTTGGAAGCCCTATTGGCTTGGGTAGGTCAATCTTCTTCACCTTTTGTAGAACAAGTTAAGGCGCAGATGAGGGTACTTCTCTTTGAAATTACCAGTGAAGAGTGTCCTGTTTGGTTTTCCTTTTTGCTGTGTAATATTCCGCGTGCGTGCATTGTTCTTGATGCTCTCAATAGTAAGGTGCAGGAGTTGAAAGCTGAACTAAGATTAGGATAATGAAGAAAATACTTGCTCATCTTTGGATGAGCTTTTTTTATAGAGTAGGTTGGAAGCTTTTTTAGTAATACCTAACCCTTTGTACGTTCCTGGAACGTACAAAGGGTTATTGGTAAGCTATTAAAGACTAGATTTGATTTTTAGTTTTGAGCCGATATAGCTAAAAAGGAAGGAACCGAGACCGATTAGCAAAATGGCAGCAAGATAAAAAAGGGGTGACCGGGGTGTAATCGGGTAGGTAAAGATGATGGCGCCGATTACAAAATCGATTTGATCCCAAGGAGACCAATGGGCACCCGACGCGATATTTAGCTGTCGTTTAAAGAAGCTTTTCATGGCATCTCCCCAAAGAGCGCCTAAGCCCATAACGGCGCCAAGGATGAGGTTACCCTGCAGGAGACCAATGATTGAGGCGGCAAGAACTCCGACAAGCAGGCCGCGGACAGTCTTGTGACTGCCGAAGAGAGGTTGGTCGCGTAATGTTAGTCCGCCGTCGAGGGGGCGGTTAAGAGCAGGCAGGATTCGGTAGTAGGCTGCAAAGACCGGAGTTAGGTTAGCCATGATGGCAGGAAGAAAGAAATAAAGGATATCGCTAAATAAGGTCAATATATAAGACATAACTGATTATGGGTACATAATTATTAACTTGGCAATTTTCATTGCCCTGATTTTGGTTTAAATTAGCAGATATGGCAAAGCAACTTAAACGGGCTTTTTTTGCCCGAGATACGCATATTGTAGCAAAGGAGTTGTTAGGAAAGCTTTTAGTGCGGCGCTGGAGAGGAAATTTTTTGGCGGGCAGGGTAAATGAGGTAGAAAGTTATGTAGGAGAGAATGATTTGGCTTGTCATGCGGCTAAAGGCAGGACAAAGCGAACGGAAGTCATGTTCGGCGAGGCCGGACATGCGTATGTTTATTTGGTTTATGGCATGTATTGTTGCTTAAACGTCGTAACGCAAGAACCTGGTTTTCCGGCTGCAGTGCTAGTGCGGGGATTGATGTCTTGGAACGTATTGCCTGCTATTGCTAATGAATCGGGCGATAATTCAATTTCCTTTTCAGCTTTTACGCAGAAAATGGGCGAAGCGAATGTAGGCCAGACCGCCTTGAATGGTCCAGGCAAGCTATGCCGTGCTATGCATATCTCGAAGGCACAGAATGGTGAAGACTTAACGATTAGCAATAAGCTTTGGCTGATTGATGGCGGTTATGGGGTGGGTCGCGATAGGATTTTAGCGACACCGCGAATTGGAGTTGAGTATGCGGGAAAGGATGCACTGCTTCCGTGGAGGTATCTTTTGCCACCAAGATCCTGAAACATCGCCTAACATTGCCAGTTCGTTATATTCAAAATATGAAATCAGAAACCTTCCCGCCTCGGGTGGGACTCCGTCTGATGGCGGTGGTAAATTCTTAAATCATAACAAATTAGAAAAACTGAAAACTGTAAATAACGAAACTCCCTTTTATTGCTTCTCAATCTTTTCATTGTTTCATGGGCGATAGAAAGCCGACAATTGCTCGTTATTTATTGTGTACACTTTTACTGTGCTAATAACGTATATTTATTTAGCTTGGACAGTTTTAGTGGGCTATTTTTTACTCGAAGTGGGCGACTAGATTTTTTTGGGCTACTTTTTTTTGTAATATCGGATACTTGAGAAGATGCGGATCTCGTTCTAATAGTTTATCGGCTTCATTACGCGCTATATTTATAGTGGCATAATCAAGCAGAGAGGCAACTTGCAAGTCATTAAAACCGGACTGAGAGAGGCCGTAGGCTTCACCGGGACCACGCAAACGCAGGTCAGCCTCGGCAATAGTAAAACCATCGGTGGTTTTGGCCAACGTAAGTAGTCGCTCGTTGGCAGCAGCTTCATCAGTTGAAGGAAATAAATAGCAGAAGGATTGATGGGTTCCCCGGCCGATTCGTCCGCGGAATTGATGCAGTTGGGCCAGACCAAAACGCTCTGCTCCCTCGATAATCATGCATGTAGCGTTGGGTACATCGACGCCAACTTCTACCACGGCGGTGGATACTAGTAGTTGAATAGCACCGGCAAAATAATTATTCATGATGGATTGTTTTTCCAGCGGTTTTAGCCGGCCGTGGATTAGTTCGATGGCGATGTCCGGGAAATAAGCACGCATTTCCTTAACGGTTTCCTGAGCAGATTTAACTTGCAGTCTATCGGACTGTTCGACTAATGGAGCAATGACGTATGCTTGCCTACCTTGATGCAATTGTTCAAGGATAAAAGTAATCGTTTTTTCTTTGGCGTTTGAGGTGATAATGGTGGTGGTGATTGGCTGTCGGCCAGGCGGCAGCTCATCGAGTACGGACAAATCAAGGTCGCCAAAAACCGTTAGACTTAAGGTGCGAGGGATTGGGGTGGCAGTCATAGTTAGTAGATGAGGCATGAGAGATTTTTTTTGGCGGAGCAACGATTTCCTTTGCTTAACACCGAAACGGTGCTGTTCATCGATAATAACTAAACCAAGTTCCTTAATGTTCAGATCATCCTGCAATAAAGCATGGGTACCGATGGCAATTGCTGGTATGCGCTTTGTTAAGCTAAGCTTAATTGATGCCTTATCTCGTTGCTTGGTTGCTCCAACAAGTAAATAGACTGGCGTATCGGTTAAGTATTGAGAGAAATTGTGATGCTGTTGTCGGGCTAATATTTCAGTAGGTGCCAGATAAATTACTTTCTGTTTGGCCGCCAAGACAGCATGGGCGGCGATCAAGGCTACGGCACTTTTACCGGAGCCGACATCCCCTTGCAGAAGACGATTCATGGGTGTTGGCTGCTTCATATCCGAGAATATTTCTTCCACTGATCTCTGCTGGGCACCGGTTAAAGAGAAAGGTAAGCGCGCAATGAAGGTGGCTATATTCGCGCGGGCAGGTTTGATGGGGACAGCTTTTTGCTGACGACGCTCGCGGCGACGGACTAAGGCAGCCAGCTGCAGAAAAAATAATTCATCAAAACGCAGGCGACGGCGGGCTTGTTCTAACTGCTGCGTGCTATCCGGAAAATGCACTTGAGAGATGGCTTCATGTATGCCGATGAAATCATGACGCTGGATAATCTCTGGCGGAAGGTACTCAGGGATTTGTTTTATGAGCGGCAGAAGGTTTTTTACTTGATAGCGCAGAAAACGAGATGTGACGCCGTAGGTTTCGGGGTAAACCGGGGTTATGCGACCGGTGTGGGTGGGATCATCACTGGTAACAAATTCAATAACGGGAGAGCGCATACGGTACTGCGTAATAAAGTGTCCCTTAGTCTTGTTTTTAGGCAATTTTACGGCTATCTGCTTGTTATATTGCGGATTTGCTTCAACGGTACCGGCAACAAGCAGTTCCCTGCCCTGCCATAGCTGACGCTCTAAGAAGCGCAGGTTATACCAGGTGACATTAAGGACGCCTGTGTCGTCTTCCAGATCAACAAAGATACGCAGGAGACGGCGTCTACCCTGCCAGCCATAATCTGTTTTGACGGTTTTGACCTTAGCTCGAATAGTCATCTTAGCCCCAGCTTCCAGCTGATTGATGGGGGTAATGTGCGAGAAATCATCGTGCTTACGGGGAAAAGTGAACAAGAAATCACGGGCATGGGTTATACCAAGTTTACTTAGATATTCCGCCTTAACGGGACCGACTCGCGGGATATCGGTAACCGGCGAGCTAAGGCGCAGAGGTCGGTCTGGATTGATTGTGTTAAGGTTTTGGTAATTCATGACGGGTTTTATGACGGAAGGGTGGTAAAGTGAGTATACTGCAGACGCCATTTTGCATATAGAAGAGAGGGCAAAAGGCGCTAAATGGGGCGATTATCAGCACCTTTGTTTCTGACAAAGACGGCACTATATATGGAAGTCACATTATGAAATGCCACAAATATAGTGACGGGCCCTGTCGGCGCTGCACCCCCACCCGACGGCTTCGGCCTGCCAGGCGGGCAGCCTGCAGGCGCTCGGTGGGGGTCCCCCGCGCCGCCACCCGTTTATTTAAGAGTGGCATTTCATAATGTGACATCTATAGACACAAAGGCATTAATGTACTAGGGTGATGGGGTTGAGTTCTTTGTTGTTTCAAAGTCGGTTGTTTAAGGAGAAAACCGATGTCGTCAGTTCTGATTTGTCGGGAATGTGAGGAGAGGATAGAGGCTTGGGATCCAGTAAGGTTGAGTTTTCATTCTTTCGGACAGAATCCCGTGGATGATTACTGCACTAATTGTTTACACATAGGTGATATCCCAGGCATCATAAAGATTCCTGACAGGTTTGTTCAACCAAATGAGGCCGTACGAGTTGGAACTGTAAAAGTGATGCTTTTCAGACAAACAATGACGGCATAATGCGAGCGGTGGATAGTTTGAGAACTTGGTTGTCGAGAATATATCTCGTACCGATTGATCTCCTATCCACCGTTTTTTACTTATTACGAACTATCTTGCGCCTGGCAGGACACGCTAGCCAGCGCGGTAGTTATATAACCAAAGATTTATGAACTTTAATCAATGGCAGGTTTGTTTACGGTGTAGGTGAAAGTACGCGTATATATGAATTTCCCCGAGGCAAGACTGCGTGGTATCAGCTAGTTAAAGTGTCACTTGCGGAGACGGAACACGAAGGGGAGGTCGGTATCCCACCTGCCCGACGGCCGAGCGCTGCCCGCATCGAGCCACCGCTCGTCGGTATCCCGGTTGAGGTAGAAGACGCGCGGGTAGCCGTGGGAGTCGGTAATTGGCTTCATAGCTATGTTGAAGTAGTTACCAAAGCGTTGTTCGGCAGCCTCTTTTAGTCGTAGTTGGGGGCCGGTTTCGGGTGGACAGAGCTCCAAACCCAGTTCGTCCGCTCTCTTGTATATTT
>MHHQ01000026.1 GCA_001817065.1 Candidatus Andersenbacteria bacterium RIFCSPHIGHO2_02_FULL_46_16 | reverse complement strand
CTACCAAGCGCATGAAAGCAGCATGGGACGAAGCCTATCTTCTGCGCGTACTAGCTGTGAACAAAAATGGAAATTAAGTGCGATTGGCCTGCCGCATCAATGACTCCCTTATTTGCATCAGTCACCGTTTTCTGTGCGTCTATTTTACTTTTGCCATATGCCAGCTGGCTGCCACTGAGCGATGTTTTAGCGATGGCTTCATTTTTTTGAGCATCTTGCAGTTGTTGTTGAGAAGTCGTCGTGGCTTCAATATCTCCTAACATAGAGGCATAGGCTTGGGCGATATCTTTCGGAGTAGCGAGAGATTTAATACGCAGTAACGCTTGATCAGCTTTTACGATGTCTCCATCTTTAACCAATAGCTGCTCAACTCGTCCTTGTCCGCTGGTAGCAACGTCCGCTTGAATTTTAGCGACAACGGATCCGCTGCCACTGACTGCTTCTACAAGTGTGCCTCGTTCAACCTGAGCTGTCGTTGGCGTGGTAGTTGTTGTGCTTGAGCGAGAGCGATACCGCCAGATGCCGCCGATGATTACTAAAATGACAACGCCAATAAGCCACGGGTTATGGTAAGGGATTTTCATATGTAGACACTATAGAAAACTCTTTATGAAGAGATGATGAAGAATTTTATTTTCACCGTGGAGGGCTTTCATATCAAAATAGTCTTACAAAAATGTATCCAATGGGTATAGTCCTCTATATATGAAAGGGGGTGACGTACTATGATGCATGGAATGTTTGGTATGGGCGGTGAACATGGACACTGCTGTCATTGCCATGGCTGTGGTGGAGGTTGGGGTCATGAAGAAATGACTCCGGAAAAGAAACGAGAAATGTTGGCTCACTGGCGCGAAAAGCTCGAAAAGAAACTTGAGATGATAAAGAAGAAGGAAGCTGAGCTCGCTAAGGAAAAATAATCTACGCCGTGCGCTCGATAAAATACTGGCTTTGTTGCATAACTCCAGTCAGGAAGCAAACCTTCCCTTTACCCACCGGTAGTTACACTGTAACAGCGTAACTCTCCGGCATCCCGAGTTGAAACATGCGGTTCAGAATCAGGAAGCCAAGTTTCAGCTCAGTGCGCAGTCGCGAGTCTTCACGGGACAGCGCCCGCTCGCCCAAGATGGTCTTGTAGCGGAACATGGTTGTTTCTGCCAGCGAGCGGTGATGATAGCCGCTGGCTACTTTCCAACCCGCGCGGCCTAGCCGCCGGATGGTACGGAGATTCCCGTCCCGCGGATGCGCTGGACCAGCCCGGTTGCCGTGCTGCCAGATGACGGCCTCTCGGGGCGGTATGACGACGTGTGCGATGTCGCGCTCCCGACATGCGTCGTAGACATTCGCTGTATCGTAGGCGCCGTCCGTGGTCAGTGAATTAATGTGAGCTGTCTCCTGCTCCAGCAAGGCCTTCGCGATCGACGAGTCACCGGTGGTTTCGTCGGTGACTTCTCCCATTCTAATCTCACCATCAGCATCAATGCCGATATGAATCTTCTTCCACTTGCGCCGCTTACCTTTGCCGTGCTTTTTCACCTTCCACTCGCCCTCGCCGTACACCTTGATACCGGAGCTGTCGATGATGATGTCGGTGATCGCCTTGGTTCGCTTCGGTACCTTCACCGGCAGGAAGCGGCCACGGCGACAGAGGGTGGTGTAGTCCGGCACCCGTAGCTTCAGCCGCAGCTTGGCGAATAGCGATTGCAGGAATCCCTCGGTCTGCCGGAGCGGCAAGCGGAACAGCTTGCGGATAGTAAGAGCGGTGGCAATGGCTTGATCAGCGTACGTTTTCGGTGCTCCTGGCTCACCGGTGGGCTCTGCGTCCCAGTGCATCAGTGTGTACTGACTGATCCAGACGGTAAGCGAGCCGCGCTGTTTTAACGCCTCGTTGTAGGCAGCCCAGTTTTTAATACGGTAGATTTTCTTTTGTTTGTTTTTGTGTTTGGTCATGCCTCCAGCCTAACGCCGCAGCCGGTTTAGTTTAAGGGGAATTATGCAACAAAGCCGGTGCTGATGAGAAAATCGGCAGGCTAAAGAAATAATTTGACCTATGTGGAAAAGACAATCATCGTGGGCAGCTTGAATGATAGCGAAGTGGTACTGTTGGTCGGATAACAGAAACGAATCCCAATCGCAACAGTCTTTTTGGGCTTGCATGGGATCAACGATCCGTGTGAGATCACCAGGGACCCAGTGGTTGGCGGCCTGTTCAGCTATGTCAATTTGTATAGTAACCTGGAGACGGCGTAATGGGGCGGTGTCATGGATACCGTCTTTGAAAAAGAAGGAGAGAAACTTGGCGAGATAGTTCGGATGTGGGGGTGTGAGGAAGGTACCGGCCCCTCTACGTCTTTCTATAAGACCGAGCATCTGCAGTATTCCCATCAGTTCACGAAGCTTTAATCGGTTTATAGAAAGTAATTCAGCTAGGTTTTCTTCGCAAAGGATGTACTCTCCCATTTGGTAATTTTGACGAAGATAATTCCAGAGGCAAACAATGTTTTGCCAGTCGCGGTTGACCAGAGATGAGATAGGTTGTTGTTTTGCTTGATCCATCGAAGACTTCCTTTATTGTGAGTGTGCAAGCAGATTCAGTCGTAAACGAAGTATCAGACAGTAAGAAATAGCACTGATCGTTGATTGTGTCAAAGTCAGTACTGCGTTAGGGTGTGGGGGGTAGGCTCAAGATCAGGGTGTCAGGTACTTTTATTCCTTCAAGACAACAAGAAAGTTAAGATTGTGGACTATCATACCAACCACACTTAATCATTCTCACTGGCCGCTGGTCCGTAGCTTCCGCACCCCCACCGTGCTCGCAAGAGCTGCGCGCGGCGGGAGAGGCCTTGGTATAGTCACCCACGGCTGACGATAGAAGAAATAAGGTGTGGCTGGTATCAGACAGTTATTTTGAAGAGTTAAACTATTTAGGACTAGATAAACAATAGTGAGTAGCAGGGTGGGGTAGACTAACTTAACCTCAAGTCCGGTATGTAAATATTCTCATTTAGCCGCTGGAAAATAGTTTTCCTTCGACCTGGCTTCCTTCGAGTGTCGCACCCTTCAAAGTATTTCAGGGTATAAGGAGAAACAGGATAAATAATGTCCTTCAACGCCGTGGAGTCAAATAGAATAATTCTGTCCAGGTGTATTAATTAGACGCCCACTTTTTGCTCTACTCTAGTAACTCTTTTTTCTAACACGTCTTGTTTTTGTTCAATAAGAGATATTTTGTCTTGGTTGGCTCCAGCGACGTCCTGGTGAATGTTTTCAGCTAGTGCTTGGAATTCATTAATGATCCTTCTCTCGCTATTTTTTATTTCTTGTCGGATAGCTTTCATTTCTTGCTTGACTTCAGTGAACTGTTTATCTACCTTTGTGAACCTTTTATCTACATTAGTGAACTGTTTATCTACCTTATCGAAGCTTTTCTTGGTCGCTTGGGCTAGTTTGTCTATATCGTTCATAAATAAGAGTATAGGCGTTAAGTGATCTAGTAACAATAGAAAGCAGCTCTTAAACATTGTTTAGAGAAAAACTCGTGCGCATAATAACAACTATAGGTGTCACATCATGAAATGTTGCTAGACAAGAGACGGGTCCTGCCCTTCGACCTTGAGCTCAGGGTCGAGAGGTCGGCGCTGCTCCCCCACCCGACGGCATCGCCCTTCGACAAGCTCAGGGCTGCTGGCGCTCGGTGGGGGACCCCCGCGCCGCCACCCGCTTATTCTGCAGTGACATGGCATGATGTGATGCCTATATATAGCAACTGGAAATTGTGGCGAGGCGGGATTACCGAACTAGCGGTAGTTTGTTTGGTCTTGGCAGGTAATACTAATATGATTTATATATGGGAAAAGGATTTGGTGAAAGGCCTCCTATCTTTGGGAACGCAGAAAGGAGTGAAGATATAGAAGCTTCGCCATTGTCGGGGTTTCAGGAAACTGATGGTCCAACAAATGAACAAATCAAAACAGCTCTGGAGAGCGAAAGTAGCTTCGCGCGTGAAGGTGTCAAATCTTACAGGCTGGGCATGAGAAATGAAAGACCGTATTTTATAGTCACTTATATAGGGGGGTTGCCAGATACCTTAACAGAAGAGGAAAAGAGCAACTTTACCACTGTTGGCGAAGATACTTATCGGCTTGAATATGGAGAAGTACCAAAAGAAGCAGCTAGTAGCGAGCCATATTTGGTTAGGGTGCCACTAAAAAAGGAAGGAGGTAAACGGGCAGATAATCAATTTATTAATGAGGGCAAGTTAGCCGAGATGATGAGTGGAAAGAAGGTAGTTTTTTATACGGGAGCCGGAATATCCGCGGATAGAATTCATGGTTTATCTGAACTGATGGAGGACTTAGAAATTGATATAAGGAAGAACGAAGACGGTTTTCTTAAAAAGGGTGTAAGTAACCCAGAGGAAATTACTGAAAAATGGCACCGATTTAAACAATCTTTAATTAGCAGTGAGCCATCACCGGCCCATGAAAGTCTGACTAGAATTGCACGAGGGACTAACGGCCCTGTCATTACTGAAAACTCTGACTTACTGCATGAGAGAGCAGGAACAAAACCTTTTCATGTGTCTGGCCCAAAGCTGCAAAAACACGTAAAGCCAGAAGAACTGCGGGATGTAGATATGGTAGTCACCATAGGTCTTAGGGCAGATGACAGGGGGTTTTTAGCTTGGTACAAAGAGCAGAACCCAAATGGTACTATAGTGGCGATCAACAAAAAACAAGCTGAACCGCCGGAATATCCTGAATATTTAGGAGAAAATGATATGATAATAGAAGGTGATTTACGGAAAATAGTCCCGCAATTAGAAAAAGAGTTGAAGAAGAGGGGTTAGATATAGTGAGTAGCGGGGCGGGGTAAAGATAGGTATGTTGTAAGCATGAAAGGGTTAATCTTGGTCTTTACTGGTATAGCGTTGCTGGTAATAATATTCTCGGCCAGTGCCCAAATGATGGGCAGCAGTTTGCCTGCCGATGACCAGACCGCCCGCGAGGAAGTGGAAGGAAAGGCACTGTGGCAGAAATTGCAGAATAAAGAAATTAATTGTGATGCTTTGTCAGATGACAACTTCGGCGCGTTGGGCGAATACTTTATGGGGCAGATGATGGGCGACTCTCATGCGGCCATGAACCAAATGATGATACGAATGATGGGGGAGGAAGGAGAAGAACAAATGCATGTGGTCATGGGAAAGCGTCTCTCTGGGTGTGATCCTGCAGCCGCCTATCCGAACAGCGGCACCGGCTTTATGCCGATGATGAACATGATGTTCCTCCTTCGCCAAGGCTTCGGGGGACAGGTGGGAGGTGGCTTCAATATGATGAACTGGGGTTCTGGTGTACCCATCGGAGGATGGGGCATGCCTGGCTTGGGTGGTGTCTTTATGCTATTGTGGTGGGTGCTGATCGTGGCGGGGATAGTTCTGCTCGTTAAGTGGCTGATGAATCAAGGCAGGGGGCAAGCGAGTACTACAACTGCCCTGGATATTCTCAAAGCTCGATACGCACGGGGAGAAATAGATAAAAAGGAGTTTGAAGAGAAGAAAAAGGATATAAGTTAGCAACGATGAAAATTGGCATTATTCTGCAATCAAATAAGCCAGAACATATCTGGAATACTTTTCGTTTCGGTCTTACCTCTCTAAAAGCCAACCACGAAGTAACAATTTTTTTGATGAATGAAGGGGCGGAACTTGATACCATAGCGGACACTAAAGATTTTGATATTGCCAAGAAAGTTGCCGAATATAAGGCATTAAGAGGGGTATTATATGCTTGCGGAACTTGCTTAGAGCTTCGTGGCAAGAAAGAAACTGGAGTATGTCCAGTTTCCACGATGACTGATTTACTTAAAATGGTTGAGGAGAGCGATCGGGTTTTAGTGTTTGGCTAATCAAGGTTGCACGCTTATCTTCAATGTGGACTGGTTTGGACCTTCATAAATTACAATCAACCTGGATAAAGATTATGAGCCTTTGCATGTGAGTGTAGAGCTAAGTCACCGTCCAAAAATAACTTAACCATCTCTCGCCCACTATGCACCCTTCGACTGCGCTCAGGATAAACCAATCTACGACTTTTTCTCCCCACTACGCTAAAGCTACCCTCCTTCGCGCAAGGCTACGGATGGGCACGGCGCGGGGCAGGCAATCGCGAAACACTCGCCGTAGCTTGGCTACGCCTCCTGTTTCGCTCCATCGAAAAGGCCGTATCTTAGTGCGGATTGAACGATATCTGGCCAAGTTATTTTTGGATGGCGCCTAAAGGGAACCGTATGTTATGGTAAGAGTTGTGAGCTGGAAAAATATTCTATACGGGTTGGTTGGGATCATCGCAATTGCCGGCGTTGTCTTTGTCTTTAAGTTTCTGGCAACCTCCCAAAAATCTAACGTATCCATAAGCGGGTGGTATTTCGGCAATCAAAGTTGGAGCGGGGAGATGGCGGTGACCGGCGACGTGGCAATTATTGGGAACTTGACGGTGCTGCCCGGGACAACGATAAAGTTTTTTGTCGGGGATGATCGCCATGGAGGCGATGAAATACCGCCAGATGGATTTAATAATCGGGATCCCACGCGGCTAAAGTCGTACACTACCACTCATGCCGGACTTTTTGTGTGGAGAAAATTAGTGGCTGATGGTACAACAGCCCAACCAATTCTTTTTACCTCGGCGGCGGAAAAACAGGACTTGGCTGACTGGGAAGCAATTGTTTTTCAGGGCGACGGTAGTGTGATAAACAATGTTATTGTTGAATATACTCGCAATGGGATTAATCCGGTCGGTAAACAGCCAAACAGTATTATTCAAAATACCATTTCACGTCATGCGATGTGGGGGGCGATATCGGCGGCTAATTCCAATATTAGAATTATGAACAACCATTTATCTGACGCTGGGCACGAAGGGATCGATCTTAAATTTAACGGTGATCAAGAAGTAACGGGTAATGTGATTGAGGATTGTCATACGGGGATTGCATCGATAGCCGGCTCACAAATCATCAAAAACAATACCATTACTAATTGTGGAGACGGTGTGTATATTGATCCAAAATCAAGCGCGGTATCTATTAATAATACGTTTGTCTCTGCGCCGGCAGATAGCACACGCGTCTGGCGCTATGGCGATTACACGATTCCAGTATTCGACTATCCGGAATTATAGGGGAAGCATATTTTAGAATGAATTGGTTGTAATTGGGCGCAATCGCTGCTATTCCACAATCTTAAATATTTCCCGCTGGCCTGTTTGATAGAGCTCGGTGTAGGCAGGGGGTTTATTCATTTTCTTCGTTTTAGTCTGTTCTTTCTTAAAATCCATCATCATTTTTTCAAAGTCTGCCAAACTGGCTATTTTGTATTCAATCATAATCTGGTTGTATTTGGTCACGAAATCCAGCAATACGTGTCCTTTTAAAACCCGGCCAACTTTTCATCTCCTTTTTCATCATTTGGGCCAGCTGGCTGGCGTATCCTGGTTTGGCAGTGAACGTTTCTCGGACGATATACATATATTGTTAATTAAGGTGGTTATCTCCAATTGCGTTATCAATTTGGCGCCTGACAAGGAAAAGGTTTTTCGAGAGGTGTACCGAGTGCTGAGGGCGGGTGGTAGGTTAATGGTATCTGACGTTGTTTTGGTAAAGTCCTTGCCAGATGAATTGGTGAATAACGAGGAATTGCTCGCGGGCTGTATTAGTGGCGCTATTCTTAAAAATGATTACTTAAAGCTGCTGAAGAAAACCGGTTTCTCAAAAATTATTATTCACAAAGAAACGCCCGCATTTTTACCGGAATATGGATTAAGCATTACTTATTCAACCATTAAATAATTAAAGATGAATTGAGAGGAGGAGTACAAGTTTATGTGTAAGATAAATATTTGTTGAAAAGAATGTGGTGGTTAATGGCTAAATTCATTGGGGGAGTGTATCGGTTAGGATTGAAACCGGTGCTTTTTCGTTTTGATCCGGAAGTGGTTCATGATCGGTTTACAAAAAACGGTGAATTATTGGGTAAGCAAGCATGGATGCGATCTGTGGTTACCAGATTGTTTCGCTACGACCACCCGAAGTTAAATCAGACCATCGCCGGGATATTATTTACTAATCCGGTTGGGCTTTCGGCTGGTTTTGATAAGGACGGACGGTTGGTTAATATTCTGCCTGCCGTGGGATTTGGTTATTCGCAGGTTGGTACGGTGACAAAGCAGGCCTATCAAGGTAATCCGAAGCCGAGGCTCTATCGGTTACCGAAGTCCCATGGCATTGTGGTTAACTATGGTTTAAAGAATGACGGGGTGGAGGCAATTGTGGCTCGATTAAGAAAGAGGCAATCTGCCCAACCGTTCCCGATCAGTATTTCCATTGGTAAGACTAATTGTCGGGCAACGGCTAGTATGACGGGAGGGGTTGAGGATTATAAAGCGGGGTTAGCCGCAGTGGTTGATAGTGGTATGGGAGATTTTTATACGATAAATATTTCTTGTCCCAATACTTTTGGCGGCGAACCTTTTACTAATGGGTCAGATTTGGAGCAGTTATTACAGCAATTGGAAAAAGTGGCAGATAAGCCAATGTTCTTGAAAATGCCGATTAATTTACCGTGGCCGGAGTTTAAGCAGCTGTTGGAGGTAGCAATTAAATATGGTGTGACGGGGGTAGTGATTGGCAATTTAAATAAAAATCGTGAGGATCCGGCTATCAAAGATGTTATTCCTGCAAATATTAAGGGGAGTGTAAGCGGTAAACCAACCTGGCGGCTGTCTAACGAATTAATAAACAAAACGTATCAGGAATACGGTAAAGATTTAGTTATTATTGGCGTCGGCGGAATATTCTCGGCGCAGGACGCTTATGAAAAAATTAAACGGGGTGCTTCGTTGGTGCAACTGATAACCGGGATGATCTTTCAGGGGCCGCAACTAGTGGGTGAGATCAATTTTGGCCTGGTTAAGTTGCTGGAGAGAGATGGATATAGAAATATAAGTGAAGCTATTGGCGCGTATCATCGCTAGATAGCTAAGGCTGGTTGTTTGGCCATATTATACGGTGTTTTTATCAGAGTATTCATTCAAGGTTAGCCAGGACCGGAGAGCGTAGATTGGATTTGTGTCATTATATATAAAGCGTTAATCTGGGATGATGCTTTTATTGGGTACAAGAAATTATATTAAGTGGATTTTGATAACGCTGGGGGCGGTGTTATTGATGGCAATAATTGGGGGAATGAGCTGGTTTTATATACCGCAGAATGTTTTTACATCTAATCACGAAGATAAATTTGATTTTGTGAGCACAGGAGACGAGGAGCAGTACCCGCCTTTAGCTAAGGAGGATGCAGATATAGTGCTGAACTTTAATGAAATTGAGGCAAAAGCTACGGAAATAAGTACCTTTGAAGACAGGCCTGGCAGCGGCTGGTATGGCGATGGAGTATATGACAGCGGTAATGCGTATGAAGGGCAGCAAAGTCTACAGTTGATAAGTTTGGACGGGAAGACGGTAAGCAGCCAATATGATAGTGATATTGACTTTGCCGGCATAGATTATTTAGACATGATGGTGCATGTGGATAATCCGCTTGCCTATGACACGTTGGCGATTGATGTAGGTGATAAGGAGTTTAAGGGTTATTACCGATATAAGTTTACTAATCTTAGTCAAGGATGGAATATAGTACAGATTAGTACGGATCAATTCGTTGCCGAAAACAAGGAAGGTGAAAAAACTACCATGACTTGGGAGGAAGCGGGGAGTATCAGGGTATTATTAATGTCTCGGCCTAATTCAATTGCCACGGTCCGTTTTGACATGATGCAGGGGTTGATGAAGAATGAAGATTTATTAAATAGGCTTAGATTGCCTCGCGGATCGGAATATCGCATGACGCTTTATAGTCAATACGGGCAAAATCGTTTAGCCATGCGAAATAATGCCATGAGTATGGCAGCACAATTGGCAGAACCCAGAAAGGTGGATAATTTTATTTTGGCAGCAACTATATGGCCGCAAACGGAAGCGCCGTCAGGTCTTTTCTTTAGAGGTAACTACAATAATGGCGATGGGTATTATTTCACTGTGGCGGGTGACTTAGGGAAAGAATGGACGCTGCAGAAAAAATACGCGGAAGGGAATGATACTATTTTGCAAGGCGAGCTTAATAATGAGAGCATCATTAAGAATGAGCCTTTTGGAGTGATGGTGGAAACACGGGGCAACGTGATTAAGCTTTATTTAAGGAAAAGCGAGGAAGAGCAATTTACATTGTTAGGAGAAATTACAGACGAGGAGTTCACGCAAGGGGGGGTGGGTGTAACTGTCACGGGCAACGGCTGGAGCGTGTTTGATGATATCCGGTATAAAAAGCTGTAGTTTTATCCCACTTAGCCGAAAACCATGGCCTAAGGTCCATGGATGAAGGCAAGCATGATAATCCCGGCAAGCTCCGCAGCGCGGAGCGAAGTGTGGTACCAGGTTTTCGGCTACGTGGGATTCTGCTGCCCCACCTGCGGCGGTGCGCCCTGCTGCGGCAGGAACCACGGGCGTCAGGCCGTGGGGCTCCATTGTTTTTCGTGACGCGTTTTTTTATACCATTCGCCAATCTTTTTATCTTCCGATAAAATATGGCGTGTTAACCAATTCATTGAGAAGTTAGCGACCTCTTCCGATAACATGTCAATATCAATCCGAGGGTTTGTCATTTTATGCATTATTTGCATTATGTCACTCTGGTATTGTTTATGTGCATTGATTTGCGCTGTTATACCGGGATAAGCATACTCTTCACAATATTGCTCCTCCACAGAGAAATGATATTGAGCGTAGCCGGCTAATTGGTATATGAGGGAGGCTAAGTTATCTTTGCTAATTGTTGTGTTTAGCCGAGCCGATAAAATTTTATCAATGATTCTAAAAAATTGTTTATGTTGCTCATCGATAACTTTAATGCCTATCTCGTTTGAGCGGAACCGGATTTGTTTTTTAAAAGATATTGTGCGATAACTTGTTGGAATTTCTGAATGTCTTCTAAATCTTCCTGCAAGTTACGGTATACCTGTTCCTTGTCCACGGAAACATAATCGTGAACTAAAACATTACGGAAACGTTTGGCTGCGCTTAAATGGTTAGCCAAGTCAGACGATATTATCGTGGCACCGGATAAAATTTCAAATTCTCCCCTATTGTCCTGTGGCTTTTCCAACTGGTGTTCAATGATAAGCAAGCGGGCGGTATCAATCACCGCTTCCAAACAAATCTGGAAAAGCCGTTCGACGGCGAGTTCATTTCTAGGGTCATTGTTATATTCAGCGGGGGAAAGTTTTTGGTATTTAGACAATTGGTTGACTGCATCCTGCAAGAAACGCAGTTTCTTTTCCAATTTTTCCTGAATTATTTCGGTCATGATGATTGTTTAGCTAATCGTTGTAAAAAAACCTGCCGGCTCAATAGGCGGTAAGACTGTTCATCGTCCCGCTGGCGGATGACCGCCATTTCAAAGTCAACGCGCTTAGCATGGTCCTTTTCGTATAAAACAACGCCTTCGCTGATGGCTACAAATTTCAGTAGTATATTCGCATTATTTAAGATAGTAATATCCAGTGATTCCTCCGGTACCTTAAAGGCAGTGGCTAGCGCTCCGTGCAGGGATAGGTGCTCTTTAAATCTTTGGCGGGGCAGTGTATAGGCGGAAAAAAATACCGCGATATCAATATCGCTCTCATCGTGCATACGTCCGGTAATGGCGGAGCCGAAGACATAGGCAAACTGAACTTGGTATGGCTCTAAAGCTTGTTTGACGTCTTGTTTGAGAGTATCCGTGACAATTATCTTTTTCGCTCCTTGTCTTTTCATGCCCTAAATATAGGGTAATTTACGGATATTGTCATTTTTTAATGGAGCAGCGAAGTACATTGATACAGATTGTATATTCCAATATATTCCAACACCCGATGTTTGCAAGGTCATAATTTGGCATATAATAGTGGTTGATGGCATATCGTCCTGTTATGGTAGACGAGACCGTGGGACTGGACTACGTCCCACGAGCTAACGCTTGGGGAACTGGTAAGGGATGATTAGAAAAGACCGTTTCGTAATTCACAGACCATGAGTGGCATTAAAAATTTAACGAGCTATTATAGTTAGAAGTTATGTTTTCTTCTGGTTCAAATGAGTTTGATGCCATTCCGGGAACCGACATCACTTTAGCAGCTGCTAAAGGGCGACTGTCGGAACTGTTGCACCGGTATGATTTGGAACAATATGTCACAATCGATACAGTGGAACGCTGGTGCCGAGAAGCAGCCACCGGCAAACGTTCAACCACGGATATTATGTCGCTGCTGGCAGGTTTGGCTGGCGATATTCTTAAATTACCAGCCTTACAGGGTTTGATTAATGCGGCGATGGACTTTTACAACGTTCTGCCGCAGCCGGCTTTATCGGGCAAAAGTCCGCGGGAAAAAAGCGCAGATGCGGGTTTTGGCAGCCGGGGTTTTTCGACCGAGGAGAGGGAAGTTGGCGGTAGGGATTTTATGAAGCTGGTGACCGATGCCCACTCGTTAATCAGCAGTGATGACTACCCGGCAGCCGTGGAGAAGTTCAACACAGTCTTTGCCACTTTGCTTGAACAAAAAACTGTCAGGCCGGACATTTATCGTCTGTTTGCCAATGCTGCGGTGGCGCATTTTGGCGCTGGTTTGGAAGTGGAAGGCAGTCTCTTATTGGATAAATCTTTGGAGTTGAATCCCAATTATGATTTCGCGATCATGACCAAGAAGAAATATGACAGGGGTGATTTCGCGATGTTAGTGTTAAGAGGAAGAGTTGAACGATTATCGAAATCAAGCCAAAACGCAGAGCGATGGGATTTAGAACCTATCCGCAGCGAGTGGTCGACCAGTCAAATCATCAAGCAGCTAGCCGTTTATGGCATCAAGACTAACAAAAATGAATTCATTAAAGTAGCTAAGAAATATTTTTCTACTGATGATCTGGTGGAGGAGGAGTGGTATCTGCATTATACCGGTCCGGATGATTGGCATGAAGATTTTGTTTGGATGGCGTGTTATGCGTTGTGGGAGAGGTGGTGTACATCATGGCCGGCTGTCGATATTTTAGAAAGCACATTCGCTGATTTAAATGAAGCTGTTTTTAGCGGTGACAACAAAGTCGATACGGCGGTTGACAAAATGTTGGATGTTTTGCAAAAGTACCTTTCTATCTGCCACCCGGAATTCATTACTGTTTGGAAAAGCAGCTATCATTACGCCACGGATGTAACTTCTTTTTTAGACTCGGTGGAAGAATTGTTGACGACTGCGCAGCGTATGCGCATTTTGGAACTGGCTTCAGGTTTTCAAAAACTTACCGGGGATAACTTTTGGCGGCTTGCGCGAATTATGGACAAAGCCTTGTACCAGGAAGCTGATTGGCGAGCAGAGATCGAGGAATTTTTCGCTGAATTTCCTTACACGCCTTTGCCATTTTTATTTACTGCCAGGCAACAATTCCGTCAGAAAAATAAATCCGCTGAGGAAAAATATATGCGGCGGGCGCTAGCGGCGGCTGAACGCCGGGAGAAAGAACACCCGGGCAGCTTATCTTATAACAGCCTGGGTGCCTTCGACGACCAGAAGCAAGTGTTGGAATTGTTAGCTGATTTTTATCGGGACTATAAGGTAAAGAACAAATTAAAAAATATTAATCATAAACTTAAGAGCATTAGGAAAAGACAAGAGACGGATAACAAAGACGTCCCATGGCTGGAAAAAGGAGAGCGTATGGTAAGGGAAGCAGGTAACTTAGCTCGACGTCGGATGCTGGAAGGCCTGGCCATGAAATATTTTGCTTTTTTGCAAGACCTGGGCATAAATTTCAAGACGGCTGAATTGACCCAATCAGAATTAATTGCGCATGGCTTCGGTGACCAAAGAAAAATTGGACGCAATGACCCTTGTCTTTGCGGCTCGGGCAGGAAATATAAAAAATGTCACGGCAAGTGACTAGTAGAATGTGTTTAGTGTTTAGTCATCCACTACGTTTGGCCATGACGTCAGCCTTGAAATCCAAAAAGTTCAAACTTCAGGTGTTGGATTTGTATGGAAGACATGAAGCGGGTTTGTGGTTAGACGACTGTCAAAGCAAATATAGCAGTTTACCCTGGTTACACATCCGGTGTGGAAAGGGGCGATTGTTTGCAGTTCGAAGATGAAGCGCGTGACGCCGATGACGAGGAGGAAGAAGACTAGAACTTTATAATTTCAAGCAAGGAACTGGCGGTTACGGCGCGGGGGTTGTTGGCTAGGCGTTGATTATTCACATTTGAAGAAATTTTCTGGATATCCTGGGGGCTTTTTATGCCTAATTCTGCTAGGCTGGTTTTGAGGCCGATAGATCTAAATAGTTTCTTAATGTGCCCTTGCGCCTCGGCGGCATCCTGGGCAGACAAGAGGTTGAATAAGCGCTTTAGGGTATGTTGGACATAGGCTGGGCCTCTGGAGTCATTGTTGTCATGCGCGGTGACGGTGCTGTTATAGTCTAAAAAGGAAGGTAAAAAGACGGTTACGGCCTGGCCGTGAGGGATGCCGTACTTTAAAGTCAGGGTATATGACAACGCATGGGGAGCGGTGGTTTCGGCGATGTCAATGGCTTTGCCGGCGAGATGAGCTGCTTGGGACATGGCGGTGCGATCGATAAGTTGACCTTTTTTTACGGATGGTGCCAAGTGTTTAAGAATTAATTTGATAGCTCGCGCTGAAAATGTTTTTGAGCGGGGAGTAGAATTGACGGACCAGTAGGATTCGATCGCTTGGCATAACGCGTCGGCACCGGACACAGCTGTTTGATAGCCAGATAAACTTAAGGTGAGTGAGCTGTCAATGATAGCTGCATCGGGAAGCAGCGAGGAGTGAGAAATCGAGTATTTTTGACCGCGGTGATATATCACGGCAAAGTGAGTAGCTTCGCTGCCGCTGCCAGCTGTGGTTGGAATAGCAATTAGTGGCACATATTTTTCTGTGAGCTTGTTCTGGCCGGTCACAAAACTTTCAATCGGTTTATCAGAGGTAGCAAAAACGGCGATCAGTTTGGCCATATCTATGGCGCTGCCGCCACCGATAGCTAGGACGGTATTTATTTGATTCTGATGAAATAATTTAAGACCGCGACGGATATCGGGCAGTTTAGGATTAACAGTATAATCCGTAAAAAATACAGGGTGATAGGGTTTTAAAACAGTTGAATATTTTTCGGCGGCACCGGAAACGGTATAAGCCAAGTTGTCGGTAACGATCAGAATGTGCTTGGTCCGGTATTTTTTAAGAAGTCTAGCCAGGGGAGCGACGGAGTGATGAGTCATATATTCCAATTGGCCAGACATGGAATTAGGCTCTAAGAAAACTCATGAAGGCTTTTTTATTATTTAGAGGAGAAGTTGTCGGGCGACCGAGATCAGAGCGAGCGCCTGGACGCAGGCGTATTTCCAACAAGGCAGGACTGGTGGAAGTGAGGAACTTAGGAAGGATTTTTTTTAATTCCCGACGGTTAATCGCACGGTTAGCATATTTGTACCGGCAGGATAAAGCCAGAGAGGTGAAATCAACATTGAAACCGGCGGTGGCTTGGCCGCCAACAGAATCGTGGACACCGTTATTTAAGATTACGTGCCTAAAGTTAGGCGGGGAAGTTAAACCTATGGTCGCTAACGAACCCAAATGCATCAGGGCAGCGCCGTCACCGTCAATGCAAATTACACGTCGGCGCGGACGGGCTAAGGATATGCCGAGGGCTATTTGCGAAGCGTGACCCATCGATCCGACCGTTAAAAAGTCTCGGTTATGTGACTGTCTATTACGCGTCCTGATTTCAAAAAGTTCTCGCGATGTTTTGCCGGTGGTGGAGATAATCACATCAGATCTTTTTAGTTGGCCGGTAACAATTTGAATAGCTTCTTCCCTGGTTAGCTCATAAGGAATGTGATGTGAAGCGGCTGGGGTGGATTGGTAGGAGGTGAAAGTAGCCTTACGAACTACGATCGCAACGGGGCCTGATGATTTTGTGAGCTGCTTAACGGCTTTAAGGACAGGTTCTTTGGCGTGGTCGTTTGTACTGTCAATTATTTGGTAGGGAATACCCATGCTGGCAAGCAAAGATAAGGTTATCGCGCCTTGTTTAATGTGTTGGGGCTCGTCCTTAACGCCGGGTTCACCACGCCAGCCTATCAATAACAGAACGGGAATACGGTAAACAAGCGGATCAGCCAGTGATATTAAGGGATTGGCGGCGTTTCCCAAGCCGGAATTTTGTAGGTAAACCAGGCCAATGCCAGACGTGGCAAGATGATAACCGGCAGCCGCCGCCACAGCAGCGCCTTCATTAATGGCAATTATATGACGGCTGGGCGGGGTGTGATCGGTAATATAAGCGTTAAAATCTTTGAGCAGCGAGTCAGGAACGCCGGCAAAGAAAGAAATGCTATGTTTTGCCAGCTCGCGGTAAAAGGCAGCGGGAGTAATCATGAATGATTTAATTTGACAGCAGGCTCAGACAAGCGCTGTGGGAGGGGGTTTAGTCCGGCCGGATCATCCGGAATTAAGGTTAGGATATCCTTGATGGGTGTTAAGCGGCTATCAATTTCCAGAGAGCGCCCGTGGGTTAAAATAGACCGGGCTGATTCAACCATAGCAGGGTAAGCGCTGCGCAATAATTGATTAGCATAAATCACAATGCGGAAGCCTGCCGTCGCCAATTCGTCTTCGCTAATGGAATTATAAGTACTAGGCACGGCGACAAGCGGCACATGTGAGCCAAAGGCTTGATAGGCTCGTGCAAATTCTAGAATCTCCACGGGAGACGATTCTTTGCTGTGGATCATAATGGCATCAGCTCCTGCAGAGATATAGGCTTGGGCGCGGGCGACGGCGTCAGGCAGACCGGCTTGCAAGATCAGGCTTTCGATGCGGGCAATAATCATAAATTCGTCTGTCACTTGGGCTTTTTTGCCGGATTGAATTTTGAAAGAAAAATTGGCTAGGCTGTCTTGCGTTTGGGGAACGGCTGTCCCGAACAACGAATTTTTCTTTAAACCGACTTTGTCTTCGATGATCACAGCCGACACACCCAAGCGTTCCAATGTTCTGATATGGAAAATAAAATGCTCGGTCGTGCCGCCCGTGTCCGCGTCATAAATAATTGGTTTAGTAGTCACTTCCAGTATGTCGTGGACGGTGTGGAGGCGAGAGGTTAGATCAACGGCTTCTATGTCTGGTTTGCCCTTGGCAGTCGAGTCAGTCAGGCTACTTAACCATATAGCGTCAAACTCTCTGGATTGCTGATCAATTTTAACAGAGGTCTTTTCGGCTATTAATCCGGTTAAACCATTATGAGCCTCAATACAACGAACGATCGATTTAGCACCAAGTAAGCGGCGGAGTCGCCTCATTCTGATCTCAGGAGTGGTGCCAATTTCCTTGATACGTTGGTTTAGAATAGTAGAGGAGATGCCTTGGGTATAGGGAACTTCTATAAGCTTGCCTCCCCACGCAGCTAATGTATCAATAACTTGTTGGCGAATTTTTTGCTGAATGCCTGTTTGCCAATCGTCACCGTGGACGACAAAATCGGGCTTGAGTTTTATTAAGTTAGGAACATAGTCAAGAGTGGCTTGAGGAATGACATGGGCAACACCTTTAATACTGTTAATTATTTGGAAACGCTGGTTATAATCCAAATAAGGCAGCCTCTTATAACTAGCAATGGCTTGATCGGTGAGTAAACCAATAGTAACTTCACCATGACCGGCGGCAGTGGAAATAATATTAAGGTGTCCGGGGTGGACAAGGTCGGCACTCATGCCGACGTAGACTTGAGGTTTAGATGCCATATCTAAAAAATAATTAGAGATCTCTTAGTAAATTGTCAGACCATTACCGTAAAGATGCAAGACAGTGGATGAAAAGGACGATAAATCTATTTATTTTCTTAGTGTAATTCCCACATGAAGCACGTGACGCCAATGACAAGAAAGAAAAATACCCAGACGGCGGTGTGTGCATGGTGACTAAAATGAGCCAATCCACTGTGATACTATTAGTAGTATGAACAAATCAGAACGGGTAGCCATTTTGGTAGATGGCAGCAATATGTATCACTACCTCAAAGGTTTAGGTTACGAACCAAAGATACAATTTGAGTATAAAAAATTTGGTGATTGGCTAGCTGGTGGACGCCAGATTATCTCGGCAACCTACTATATTGGCAAAATACGAGCTGATCATAGTGAGCAAAGCCAACGACTACGCGCTAACCAACAACGTCTTATGGCTTGGCTCGCCCAATGTGGCTGGGACATGGAATTTGGCCACATGCTTAAAAACAAAAGTGTCTTTCATGAGAAGGGCGTTGATGTGCATATTGCAGCCGACCTACTGCGTGGGGCATATAAAAACTTCTACGATACAGCTATTCTTGTCAGTTCAGATACCGATCTTATACCAGCTATCCAATATGTCCGAGAAGAAGGAAAGAAGCTAGAATATGTGGGTTTTAATCACCAACCGTCTTACGGTCTAATTAAATACTCTGATGTTCGCACCCTGCTCAAAAGAGCAGATATAGACCAGTTTCAATTAAATAGCCACTAAAAAACCCGCCGTAGCTTGCGCTAGGGACGGGTGGTTTTAGTAGTTCTAGTATAGCCAAAAGGGTGGGACAGTCAAGCGAAATACCTTGGTATGGAATACAAATCCGTTAATATATGGCTTAGACAGGCTGGCTGGATCAGTGAATCCTCGTAGACGGCTACGCGCTCACCGATGGTTTGCTGTTAATGAAGAGAGAGAGATGTTTTAGACAGACAAAGGATAAAACGATATGATTTAGCATATGAGAATTGAGTTAATTAAACAAAAGGTGAGGGATTGTGTGGCAAAAATGCCACAGAGGAGTAATGTGCGAAAAATATCGTTGTTCGGTTCGCGCTTACATGGTGACTTTTCTGATACCAGCGATATTGATTTATTACTGGAATTAGCAGAACCAGTGGGATATTTTGAGTTAGTGCGAATGCAGGACTATTTTGAAGAGTCCTTAGGCGAAAAAGTTGATTTAGTAGAACCGGAAGCATTAAGCAAATATTTCCGCTCACAGGTATTAGCTGAAGCCGAGCCGATCTATGAAGGATGACAGGGTTTATGTCCAACATGTTTTGGAGTCCATCGGCAAGGTGGAGAAATTTATTGCCGGTAATTCATATGAGGACTTTGTAGCGGATGAAAAAACAGTGAGCGCGGTGTTGCATGAGTTGATGATTATCGGCGAGGCAGCAACTTGCTTGAGTGGGCAATTCAGGGAACATAATCCTCAAATTCCATTTAATGAGGTGATTGGCATGCGTAACCGGATAGTCCATGAATATTTGGCAGTAAGGCTAGAAACCGTTTGGCAAACCTGCAAGGAGGATTTACCGATATTGAAAAAGTCGCTTGAAGAAATTGATTGACTAGTTAATCGCCCGATGTGGAACCGGGGGATGATTTGAGTTCGAAGATGAAGCGCGTGACGACAATGACAAGAAGGAAGAACAACACCGCTATTCCAACATTTACTATTAGATTACGAGGACTAGTACCACCACACTTTAATTATCAATACCACCATACAGCTCAGGAAACTTCTCCTGAGCTTTTTTC
>MHHQ01000025.1 GCA_001817065.1 Candidatus Andersenbacteria bacterium RIFCSPHIGHO2_02_FULL_46_16 | reverse complement strand
GGGAAACTTTCTGCCGGCGCTGGCTAGACTGTGGCGTTGAAAAGCCCGCTTACCTTAACCGGTGAGCGGTTACTTGACTGGGAGTTGACATAACGGTATGGTGATGTTGCTGAGATAGGTGGACGGCTGCTCCGTCAAAAACGGAGAGGAAAGTCCGGACACCATGTTATTTAATAACATATGAGTGGCAGATAACGTCTGCCCAGCGTAACTTTCGCTTCGGCGAAATGAAGCTGAGGGACCGAAAATAGGGATGGGAACGGTAAGCACACGTGTGTATCGTTCGCTACCTTAAGTAGGCGAAGAGCGCAACAGAAACATACCGCCTGGACCCTATGTGGGTCTGTGGGTAAGGGTGAAATCGCGGTGTAAGAGACCACGCGGCTGGTTAGTAATAATTGGCCGGGGCAAGCCCCTCTCGGTGCAACTCCAAGCAACTATCAATTTTTATTGATGGTAGGTGGGAGGCAAAATTCACGGAGGTGAATTTGAGGTGTGCTGCGAAGCATGCCACAGATAGATGGTCGTCGCGGTTGGCGTTAAGTTGACCGTACAGAATCCGGCTTATAGCCTGTCTCAGTAATAAAATAATCCGCCAAGGCGGATTATTTGTAAAAAATAGTGGTAAAAGAGGAGTCTTGAGAACGAAAGTTTTTCAGCAATAGACGAAGCAAAGAATGACGGTTGTGGTTAATAGGAGAAAAGACGTACAATAAAAAACGAATGTCACCAGATATTGACATATCTATAGTCCAGCGGTAGGGTGGTGACTTATGTTTATAAGACAGGTTCATAAGGATGGATTGGCTAAGGATTGGTTGACAGAAAAGCGTAAAGAAACGGCTGTGCAGAGAATTTGGGTGGGTAGTTTTGGCGTAAGTTAAAGAGGTGAGAGGTTTAGTTCTTGGGAAATTGTATGAAGAGATCTGAGTTATTTTTTGCAGCAATATTAGTACCGATAGACTGGGCAGCCATAATGCTAGCAGGCGCAGGCGCTTATTTTTTGCGGATGAGCGAATTTATCCAGGAAGTGCGGCCAGCTGTGTTTGTGCTTGATTTGCCGCTGCAGGAGTACATGCAGCTTACCGCAGTGGTGGCGGCTGTAGTCGTCGTGATTTTTGCCGTTCATGGTTTGTATGCCATCAGAGTAACGCACCGTTTATATGATGAATTTATGAAAATATTTTCGGGTATATCGATTGGCGTGATGGGTGTGATCGGAGCCATCTTTTTAAGCGCTGAATTATTTCAGTCCCGTTTTATTCTGTTAGCAGCTTATGTGTTGGCTATCGTGCTGGTATCAGCAGGACGTTGGGGCGTGCGGGAAATACAGTTATGGCTTCTCACGCATGGTTTTGGCGTATATCGAGTGGCTTTAGTGGGAAACGGACGGTTTGCCGCTTACTTGGCGGGAAAGTTCGAAAAGAAATCGGCGTTGGGTTATCAAGTAGTAGCTATGATAGAGAAACCGAGTAGGCAGTGGCTGGAGGAGGTCTATAAAGAAAAAGGGATCGATGAGATGATTAAAACAGATCCGACTTTACCGGAAAGCGATAATCTGATGCTGCTGGAATTTTGTGATAAATATAAGATCGACTACAAATATATTCCTGACTTATATGAAACTTATGCCTCGCACATAAGATTTAGGCAGATTGAAGGTGTACCGCTAATGGAGCTGATGCGGACTCCGTTGGATGGTTGGGGACGAGTAGCGAAGCGAATCATGGATTTAATCGGAGCCATTATGGGATTAGTTCTTTTGTCGCCGGTATTTTTGGTTACAGCCTTACTGATTAAGTTGGAAGGTAACGGGCCAGTATTTTATAGACAAAATCGGGTTGGGCGTAACCAGGCGGAATTTGAAATATTTAAATTTAGAACAATGTGGTCACGCTATTGTACTGGTAAACGATACGGGGGCGAGCAGGCGGAAAAGTATGAAGCAGAACTGAGGGCTGGGCACAATGAAAGGAGCGGTCCGCTATTTAAGATGAAGAATGATCCGCGTATTACTAAAGTGGGCCGAGTTTTAAGGAAAAGCAGAATTGATGAGTTGCCGCAATTGATCAATGTATTAAAAGGAGAAATGAGCTTAGTCGGCCCAAGGCCACATTTGCCGAAAGAGATCGAAAAATATGAAAAGTGGCACAACAAGCTATTTACGATTAAGCCAGGGATGACAGGGATGGCTCAGGTGAATGGCAATGCCGGGTTACCTTTCGAACAGGAGGCTAAACTGGATATCGGCTATATTGAAGACTGGTCATTGAAGTTGGATATATTGTTGTTGTTTAAGACGGTAAGAATTTTGTTTACGGACAGGAATGCAGTTTAATGGAAAATGATAATCGAAATAGGAAGTTCAGCTGTGCAAAAGGTAAAACGTAAAAATAAAAACGAAAAATAACAATGCAAAATTTAAAATACTACCAACGTTATCAGACTTAACAGAAAGATCGTGAGCAGGTAGAATAGATCGATGGCTGACAGGGGGACAATATGCGAATTGCATTAGTGCACGATTATTTAACGCATCTAGGCGGGGCAGAGCGAGTTTTAGAAGCGCTGATGCAGCTGTACCCTAATGCACCGGTCTACACAACAGTTTATGACAGCTCTTCGGTAGGGAGAATTATCAATGAGCAGCGAGTACGTTATTCTTTTTTGCAGAATATGCCGGGAGCAAAGAAACCCCATCGCTATTTTCCGCTGGCCTTGATGCCGCTTGCCGTAGAGCAATTTGATTTAAGGCAGTATGACATTGTATTATCGGCTAGTCACAGTTTTGGTAAAGGAATTATTGCGGGGCCGCGGACGATGCATGTCTCTTATTGCTTTACACCTACTAGATACGCATGGGATGACAGTCACCGTTACGTGAGGGAGTTTGCCCCGGGACGGATGCTGCAGCGCTTGGCACCGCTGGGTTTGTCTTATATCAGACTATGGGATTACTATGCGGCGCAGCGGGTACATGCGTATATAACTTTGTCAGAATATGTGGCTAAGAGAATCAAAAAGTATTATCGTCGTGCAGCATATGTGGTGGCACCGCCCGTTAATTTGGACACATTCAGCATTAATGGTGTGTACGGCGACGAGTATTTTTTGGTCGTTTCCAGATTGGTGCCATATAAAAGAATTGAATTAGCCATTGATGCTTGCGAAGACTTGGGATATCCCTTGAAGATAGTAGGAGTTGGGCCGGAAGAAAGCCTGCTGCGTCGGCGCGCTAAGAGATGGACAAGCTTTTTAGGATTTGTGCCGGATGATAAATTGGCATTGGTTTATCGGGGAGCGAAGGCGTTGTTGTTTCCTCAAGAGGAAGACTTTGGCATAACACCGCTAGAAGCGGCCGCAAGTGGCCGACCAACTATAGCTTATGGAGCGGGTGGCGCTTTAGAAACTATAGTGCCTGGTAAAACAGGAGTTTTTTTTTCAGAGCAAACAGTGCAAAGTATAAAAGGTGGCATTTTAGAATGGCAAAAAATTACGTTTGATCCGTCAGTAATCAGACGGCACGCGGAGAAGTTTAGTAAACAAGCTTTTATGAGTGGTATAGAGGAGAAAGTGAATAACGAGTATTGCATCTGGAAACGGCGTGGGCAACAATAAAAAGTTAAATTTATGACGGCATATAATTATTATCTAGAAGCCATAAAGAAAGCTTCACTTGGGCTTATCTTAATTAGTGCATCAGCGGCAGTCTTGGCTTTTGTCTGGGCAGAAAGGAGTAAGCCAGATTATGAAGTGCATTATTCTTACTTGGTCTCACTAAGCGAAAGAGAAACAAGCAGCAGTTTTCGGTACGATGGCTATTATGCATTATCAGCGACAGATTTATTTACGACGACTTTAGCCTCGTGGGTAAAAACACCAGAGGTCATTGCCGCGGCCTATAGACAAGCTAACTTGACCGCGCCGAGTGAAGAACCGCGAGCATTGTTTCGGGCAGTGCAAGCTAATAAGACGGGACCTCAATTGGTGGAGATAGTTGTGCGGCATAAAGACAAGGAGAAGGCCTTGAGGTTAACAGAGGGGCTGCAGGAGGTAATGAAGGAAAATGTAGAGAAATATCATAAGGAGGGTATACCAGCGCTAATATTTAAAGTAATACCGACTGAATCTTGGGTGGGAGTAGGTCGGGTGGCCGCAGCAGTAATCTCGGTCAGTGTCTTCCTGTTAGTATTGTTTGGTGGGGTTAATGTAGTTCTATTAAGAGCTAGTTTGAGCGCTGAGGCAAAGCAGTCGGAGGATTAATGGTTTGATAACATAAAATTAGGGCATGATTATGGAAGAGACAAATTAAAGCCTATTAAGTGAAGAAAATGATTATTGGTGTAGACGTGCGATCTTTAATGGAAGGCAGGCATAGCGGCGTAGAGGAATATGCGATAAAGATAATTCGGGCCATGATGAAGCAGGCGCCGAATAACGAATGGGTGTTATTTTATAATTCCTGGCGGAATATTATGCTGCCAGATTTTGGTTCGGCTGTTAAAGTGGTGGCTTTTTGTTATCCCAACAAGATATTTAATCTGTGGCAATATGTGATCAATCAACCTCGCTGGGACAAGATGATCCAGCGGAAGATTGGGCTAAAACCAGCGGTAATATTTGTACCTAATGCACGGTTAATACCCCTGGTTGACACGCCATATGTCGTGACAGCGCATGATTTATCATATGAAATGTTTCCGGAATTTTATTCGTGGCGCAGGCGTCTTTGGCATAAACTGATGCGTCCGCGGCAATTATTAAAGAGCGCAGTACAGGTGATTGCTGTATCGCAAGCCACTAAAGATGACCTAGTAAGGTTATATGATATAAAGCCAGAGAAGGTAACGGTGGTATATTCTGGGATTGGCAATGGAGCGGAAAAAAGTTTTTCAGAAAAAATGGCAAGTCAGATTGAGAAATTAATAGACAGACGGTCTGGTATAAACAACAACCTCGACGGCTTGCCGGACCGATTCATTTTGTATCTTGGTACATTGGAGCCGAGGAAAAATATAGTCAGCATTATTGAGGCATTTACGGCTATTGCGCCAGATGTCCCTCATCATTTAGTGATAGCCGGGGAGAGTGGTTGGTTAGGGGGTAATATTAAGCGTGCGGTGTCTAAGTCGATGGCCCGTCAGAAAATACACCAGATAGGGCAGGTGACTGAAGCAGAAAAAGAACGATTGTACCAGGCAGCGGAATTATTTATCTACCCCAGTTTTTATGAGGGGTTTGGTTTTCCGCCGCTGGAAGCACTGCTGGCGGGAACACCAGTTATAACTTCAAATAATTCATCGCTGCCGGAGGTGGCTGGTGATTTTGCGACGATGGTAAACCCTTACGACGTGGCGGAGTTAGCGCAGGTGATGGGAGAACAATTACGTGACCGGCCGAAAGTGACAACAGCGACAATCGAGAAGATCAAGCAGAAATTTTCCTGGGATAGGGCGGCCAGACAAACATTGGAAGTTTTAGAGCAAGCAGCAGGGAAAAAGCTGCGGTGATGAAGGAGGGGCGATCACAGAAAGAGTTAAAAGCACAAACTGCCAAAATCGATGCGCTTGCACGAAGCTGAGGCGGGATTAATCTAAAGAAATGATTATTGCCATAGATGCTAGGGCTTGGGCTTGGGCTGGGGTGGGAAGGTACGTAAGGAATTTGATTACTGGCTTAGCTCAGATTGATCGGAAAAATACGTATATAATCTTGATTGGTCCAGAGGACTTGCCTCTTTGGCAAGAGAATGCATTTGTTCAGCGAACAGATAATTTTTCCGTCAAGACGGTAGATAGTTCGTATTATACGTGGCGGGAGCAGGTGATATTTTGGCAACAAGCAAAGAGGGTCAGGGCGGACTTATGGCATTTCCCTAATTTCAATGTCCCGGTCATGTTTCGACAGCCTTACGTGGTTACTGTTCATGATATAACTCGATTTATCTTTCCTGGGCAGAGGCAACAGGGTTTGCTGAAGCAAATTGTCTACGAGCAGGTTTTTAAGAGGGCAGTTGAGCAAGCAGTAGGGGCCATTTTTGTTTCTAATGCAACGTGCAATGAGTTGAACGCTTTACCCATTAATGCCCCTGTGAACACCAAGGTTATCTACGAAGGAGTGGAAGGGCAATTTTACCAGAAAATTTCCGACACAAGCCGTCAGGAGATAGAAAAGATGCTAAACAAAAGAAATTATTTATTGTATGTGGGGGTCTGGATGAACCACAAGAACTTGCCTCGTTTGTTAGAAGCTTATGCAAACATTGCTATTAAGCATAAAAAGATTGATCTGGTGTTAACAGGTAATGCGATGCCAGGATTTGTTGATGCTAAAAAACTAGCGCAAAGGCTGAGGATTGATGCTGGTCGGATTAAGTTCGTTGGTCATATTAAGGATCAATTGTTACCGGCACTGTACGCTGGGGCAACGATGCTGGTTTTTCCGAGTTTATATGAAGGATTTGGTTTGCCAGCAATTGAAGCGGCGGCTTGTGGAACACCAGTGATTACCGCGAACGTGACGAGCCTACCGGAAGTGATGGGGAAGGGCGCAGCTTTTGTGAATCCGGAAAATACAGCGGACATCGAACGGGCAATAGAATTAGTGTTAACGGATAATATATATCGGCAAAAGTTAATAATGTTCGGCAGAAACCAGGCAAAAAGGTATTTATGGGAAAATTGTGCTAAACAAACATTAGAATTTTATCAAGAAGTGGTAAAAAGTTAGAGGAGAGACTGGGTCTATGAAGAAATGAACAGAGATGTGTTAAAATTGATTTATGCAAGACATTGTGCCGTCGGATGGCAGTATTCGGAAAACAAAAAAAACAGCGCCGCGTGATCAGGTGCTGCGATTGCAGTATAGGTTGCCGGCTCGCTTAAGACGGCCGATTGGTCAGGAGTTAAGAAGGAATCGTGAATTAGCTCGTAATAACCAGGCAGGGATAGAATTTGAGCGACGGACGATAAGAACAGAACCGCACGATCGTCGGCCGCTATTATATCGCAGGAATATTGGAGCTGAGCATCATACTGGTGATGTTTATATGAGATCTCGGCCAGAAATTCAAGTTTCGGCACCACCATATATAAGCGCTGTAGCCAAGCGAGAGCGGATGAGTGAAAAGAGAATGGGGTTGTCTGGCAAACATCAACCAATCAAAAAGTTGGTCTCAGAACAAAATGGCCATAAGATTCAGAGCAATAGATTACCGCAATCGAAAAAATATCGTGCCGGGCAGGAGAATAAGGACAAGCTGCTACCGGCAGTGCGGGATTTGCCGTATGAGTTTAAACCTAAGGGAAGTGACGCGGACAATAAGCAGAGTGAGTCGAGCAGAAATTTTGGCAATACTAAGCAAAGTAGTTGGCATCAGGACAGCAAATTGGTGACGCTGGCAACTAATAGGCCAGCTGGTTTGTATGATTCGTTGAGAGAAACGGAAAGGCAGATGATGGTGCCGGTAAACCGGAGCAGCCAATTGGTTAGTGGGTTTGGGTTAGGCAGGATACCGAAGCAAGGCAAAACAGATGAGTTGCTGAACGAGAGATCGTCGACAGATGATGTTCGGTCAAAGCGTGGTTTAATTCAGCAACCGAACAGATATTTACGGCGTGGAGCAGTTGAGGTAGCGCAAACAGGCCGTAATTTATTGAGTTGGGTAGGCGCAGTATTTAATTGGCAAGTAGCGGTAAATGCAGTTATTTTGGTGGTCGGATGCGGACTAGTGTATGGAGTAATTTGGAATTTAAATGGGTTGGGCCGGGGGTGGCAGGTTATGGGGAATGTGCAGGAAAGGGTGGTTGAGGCATACAGTAGCTTAATGTCTGCTTCATCAGCGTTGGCAGAGACGGATTTTGTTGCCAGCGAGGCAGGATTTAGTGATGCGACTCGATTGATTCAAGAAGCACAGGCAGAACTGGGAGGCGCTATGGCATCGTCACAAAATGTATTACGATGGGCGGACGTAACGGGTACTGTACGATCAGGGCAGGAGATACTCTCAGCTGGGGAGCAATTATCAGTAGCCGGAGGGTATATTGCACAAGCTGCCAATCAATTGTTAGGCGGACAAGGTGAAGCATCTTTTGTGGCAGCAGTAACTGAAGCAAAAGGTGAATTAGCACTAGCCGAGGAAGCATTAGGCAAAGCCGAGAAATCACTTAGCAAGGTAGACAGTTTATTGGTGCCTGTGGAAATTCGTTCTCAATTGGAGAAGATAACAGATAGTACCAAGAAGATCAGGTTAACACTGAGCGGTTTCATTGAGCGCAGTGATGTTGTCCTAGCAATGCTGGGTGCGGAGAGTGACAAACAGTATTTATTATTGTTTCAAAATAATCATGAAATCAGACCGACTGGCGGTTTTATTGGGAGTATTGGCTTAGTGCACATCGATCGGGGAGCGGTAGAGGCCATAGACATAAACAGTGTTTATGATCCAGACGGCCAGTTGAAAGAATATATTGAACCGCCGCAACCATTGAAAGTGGTGAGTAATCGGTGGTATCTAAGGGACGCCAATTGGTTTGTTGATTTTTCGGCTAGCGCGCGCAAAGTAATAGAGTTTTTTGAAAAAGAAGGCGGTCCTACTGTAGATGGTGTGATTGCTATGACGCCAGAAGTCATTCGCGAATTGTTGAAAGTGACAGGTCCAATTCTAATGCCTGGGTATGACATGGAAGTAAACTATGATAACTTCTGGCTGGTGACGCAGGACCAGGTAAGTTACTCCTATGATAAGCAGCTGAATAAGCCTAAGAAATTCTTAGCAGATCTGGCGCCAGTATTGCTTAATCGGCTGCTGTCCGGCAATGCCAATAATTCATTGGAAGCATTGGCAGGTATTATTAAAATGATTGAAGAAAAGCAGTTGTTAGTTTATCTAAACAATGATAATTGGCAGACAAAATTAACTGAGATTGGCTGGTCAGGCGACCTGCCGGCTAATCAACCAGCGCTACTGGCTGTTAATAATGCTAATATTGCGGGACATAAGAGCGATCAATTTATTGAACAGGAAATCGATTACCGGCTGGAGATTATGGGGGATGGGACGGCCGAGGCGGTCGTGATGATAAAACGTGAACACCGTGGTAATGTTGAGCAACCTGCCTTTGTCTATCCAGAGGACGAAAATCCGGCACAAAAGGATAATATTGTTTACCAGCGAGTGCTGGTGCCCAAGGGGGCAAAGTTGCTGGAAGCGGATGGTTTTTCAGCGGCGGCTGATATAAGACAAATGGTAGTACCAGAAACTTATGAACATACTAAAGCAGATGAAGATGTGGTGGACTGGCAGACAGGCCAATATGTCCACGAGAGTGGCACGGTGGTAGGAGAAGAAGCAGGTTATACTTTTTTTGCCAATTGGATAGTGACGAAACCGGGTAAAACGAGCGTGGCTTTTTATCGCTATCGATTGCCGGATAAAGCAGAGTGGCCGGGGATTATAAATCCGGCGGGAAGATTTGATACATATGTGGTTAAGCAGCCTGGTGATATGCGGACAACAATTCGGGTGCAGATTGATTTACCAGAAAACGTACAGATGGTTCATACTGTACCGGAGTCCGGTGTGACCAAAGATAACGATCGGACGCTGATTTATCGTGGGTTACTTAGGAAAGACTTGCTGACTGGGATGGTTTTTGCCAGAACGACAGATTAAGTCACCGTAAATAAATAACTTAACCATCTCTCGCCCACTATGCAATCTACGACTTTTTCTCCAGCCTTCGCCAAGGCTACGGCCGGCAGGCAATCGCGAAACACTTACCGTAGTACTGCGCTTCGTATTTCGCTCCAGCTGTCGCTACCACCTTCGCTAAAGCTACGGTGGTCAAGAAAGCTACGGCCGGCAGGCAATTGGAAAAGCCGTATCTCGACGCAGATTGAACGAGATCTGGTCAAGTTATTTATTTACGGTGCCTAAGATTCGTCTATGCCGCAAAATTTTGGGAATGGCCGGGTTATCCCGGCAGCCATAATATTAGGGACGGCCTCTTTGCTAAGCCGCTTTGTTGGACTAGTTAGAGAAAGAGTGCTCACCACCACTTTTGGCGCCGGGGATGTGTTCGATGCATTCGTGGCCGCTTTTCGTGTACCCGATTTAATATTTAATCTGATAGTTCTAGGAGCGTTATCGGCGGCGTTTATACCAATATTTACGGAAAAATTGGTTCAAGGTAAGAAAGGTGAGAAGCAGGCGTTTGATTTTGCTACCTCGGTGCTCAATGCGATCGTTATAGTAGTAGGTCTTATGTCGGGGGTATATTTTTTACTGGCGGACAAGATTGTGCCGGTTATAACACCTGGTTTCGGCGGGGAAAAATTAGCGCTGACTATCATGCTGTCTAAAGCCATGGCTTTGCAACCGGTGCTACTTTGCATTAGCTTTGTTTTTTCAGGCATGCTCAATTCCTATAAACGTTTCGTGGTTTATGCGCTAGCCCCAATATTATACAACCTGGGTATCATCATTGGCGTGTTTCTGTTCGTGCCGATAATGGGTATTGTTGGTATTGCTTGGGGCGTGGTGCTGGGAGCAGCAGCCCATATGCTGGTGCAGCTACCTAGTATATGGCAGGTGGGATACCGCTGGAAACCTATTGTCGGCTGGTCGACGGATGATTTCCATAAATTGTGGCGAATGATGTTACCGCGAATTGTGGGGTTAGCGGCGATGCAAGTGAACTTGGTGACTGTGACGGTGATTGGGTCATCAATGTTAGCGGGCAGTATAGCGGTATTTCACTTAGCCAACAATGTGCAGTATTTACCGGTAGGAATATTTGGTATATCTTTTGCGCAAGCAGCTTTTCCGACTCTAGCCGAACAAATAGCCAGACGGCAAAAGGCTGAATTTAGCAGAACATTGACCAGAATATTTCGCTATATTATGTTTTTGGTGGTACCAACATCGCTCTTTTTCTTTTTACTGCGAGCGCAAATTATCCGGGTATTATTTGGCGATGGTGCGTTCGACTGGGAGGATACGATTTTGACTTTTGATACGTTCGGGTGGCTGGTCATAAGCATCTTTGCCCAAGCAACCATACCGCTCTTGGTGCGAGCTTTTTATGTGCAGCAAGATACTAAGACACCCGTGGTAATATCGATCATTAGTATGGTCGTAAATATTGGTTTGGCTTTGTATCTTGCACCAATAATGGGAGTGCAAGGGTTAGCTTTAGCATTTTCAGCGTCAGCGATTGTGAACTTAATGCTGCTGTTAGGGGTGCTGCATTGGCAGCTCAAGGGATTTGATGACAAAGCGGTGATATTAAGCTTAGTCAAAATTGTTTTAGCCGCTTTGGGAGGCGGGATGATGGTGCAGGTATTGAAATATCCTGTGGCAGCGGTGGTTGACATGCAACGGTTTTGGGGAGTATTGATGCAGTTAGTGGTTGCAGGCAGTGGCGGAGTGGCAGTTTATTTACTGTTAACTTGGTTACTGAAGAGCGAAGAAATCATTGTGCTTAGGAAATATTTGCCGCAAAAACCGGCTTTGAAAAAAATACCGGCTGGGACGGATACACCGAGGTGGGAAGGATTGGCGGAATAGGAGGCAGACAGATAGTCACAAAAACACAAACAAGACAGAAATCTTTACAAACTTTCCGAATTATAATAAATCAGCAACATACATTACAGACACACGCGACGGTAATTTTAAATTCCAGGGACTAAAGTTAGAAAACAGAAGTGAGAAAAGAGGAAAAGTAAAAGTGAATAAGAAAATTGGGTTTAGTTGACAGATATATCGAGTGATATAAATTCAAATGTTGTAGAAGTCCCTGGTTCTTTAAGCGTTAATAGGAGACCCCAGAGTATGATTGGGATTTTGTAGACAGCTTGCGTCGTGCCCAATCCCCAGCAAAAGGAACCGAACATGAGATACTTTGGTGTACCCCCGTAGCTATAAAGTGAGCTCCTGTCGACGCTGTTCTTGTGGCCACTTGCGTAAAAGCAGATCAGTAAGGTTAGCCTAGTTAAGGCTGATCTATACTTTTCACACAAGTGGCCTTTTTCTTTGCTTTAAGAGGAAGGCCGTGATATGTTCCTGTCATGATGAAAGGGAAAAATATCCATAATTTTTGCATTGTAGCGCATATTGACCACGGTAAATCTACCTTGGCAGACCGGCTGCTGGAATTAACCCATACCGTGGAAGCGCGAAAAATGCGCGACCAGCTGCTGGATCAGATGGACCTGGAGCGCGAGAAGGGAATTACCATCAAATTACAGCCGGTAACAATGCTTTGGGATGAGGTGCTGGATAGCACTGAGACACCAATGATACCCGCTGAGAATGTGGCGGATGCAGATTCGCGAAATCATGAGCATATATTGAATTTAATTGATACGCCGGGACACGTAGATTTTCAGTATGAGGTGTCGCGCAGTTTACAAGCCGTCGAGGGAGCAGTGCTGCTGGTAGATGCAACGCAGGGCGTGCAGGCACAAACAATCAGCAATTTATATCTGGCAGTTGAGGCTGGCTTAGAGATTATACCGGTAATAAATAAGATTGATTTGCCGGCAGCGCAGGTTGATGAAGTAAAACAAGAGATCGTCGATTTAATTGGCGGCAGGGGTGATGATATTTTAACAATCTCGGCGAAGACAGGCCAGGGGGTAGAAAAGGTTATTAAAGAAATAGTCAAACGTGTGCCGGTTGCTAAACAGGACAAGGAGAAACCGTTGCGCGCTTTGATTTTTGATTCGATCTATGATGAATATAAGGGCGTCGTGGCTTATGTGCGCGTGGTGGAGGGATCAATAAAAGGTGGTGATCAAATATCTTTCATGGGAACGGATATGAAAGATAATGCAGTAGAAGTAGGTGTGATGAAACCGCAGTGGCAGAAGGCGGAAAGTTTAATGGCCGGAGACATTGGTTATATTGCTACCGGATTGAAAGATGTCAGACAAGCTCGGGTAGGCGATACGGTGGTACGAGCAGAAGATAAGGCTAAGCTTACAGCATTGCCTGGTTTTGATGTCCCCCAGCCTAAGTTATTTGCCGGTATTTATCCGGCGGACGGAGATAATTTTCCAGAGTTACGGGAGGCGATAGAGGAATTGCAGTTAAATGATGCCAGTTTGCAAGTGCAAGCCGAGCAAAGTGAGGCGTTAGGGCGAGGCTTTCGCTGTGGCTTTTTGGGAATGCTGCATTTAGAGATTGTGCAGGAGAGACTACAGCGTGAGTGGGGCGTGGAGCTGGTGGTGACTACGCCGAGCGTTTTGTATCGGGTACAAATATCTGATGGAACGGTCCGGGAGGTACAAACACCGGCGGAGTGGCCGGATGGATCAAGTATTGTACAAGTGGAGGAACAGTTTGTGCTGACGGAAGTTATTGTGCCCAAGAAATTTATGGGGGCAGTGTTTGAATTGTTTAAACAAAATGAAGGAGAACTGGTTAGTCAGGATTATATTGGTTCCGAAAGAGTAATGCTGAAATATACTATGCCGCTTAGGGAATTGGTCGTAGACCTGTATGACCAATTGAAGTCGGTGACCGCTGGTTATGGCTCGCTGAGCTATGAGATGGGGGATTGGCACGTTGCGGAGGTGGTTAAATTGAAGATGCTGGTGAACAAGGATGTGGTGGAAGCGTTATCTGTGATTGTGCCGCGTGAGGCAGCAGCGAGAACAGGCCGGCGGATGGTAGCAAGATTGAAAAAGGTTTTACCGAAGCAGCAGTTTGCTGTTCCCCTGCAAGCGGCGGTGGGTGGCGACGTGGTGGCACGAGAGACGTTATCGGCGATGCGTAAGGATGTCACCGGGCATTTGTATGGGGGAGATGTTACCAGAAAGAGAAAGCTACTGGACAAACAAAAGAAAGGGAAGAAGAAAATGGCTGGCATGGCAACCATTAAAATTCCAGCTAAAGTATATATAGAAGTGCTCAAGAATGATAATAATTAGTCAAGTATTGCATTAGACGCAGAATAAGGTTAGATTAGGCAGCTAAACAATATGCAATTTAAAGCTAAAACATACCGAATATTAGCAATCGTTTTGTGGGGGGTGGTGTGTAGTGTGATAGGTTGGAGCATTGGTTATACCTTGGGATGGGGAGAGCGAAAATTGGTATTTGCGGTGGTAGTAGCAGCGGGTATTTATGCTTTGTTTATTTTGCAGAAAACGGCCAATGCTTCTTTGGCAGACAGTGACGAACAGATGGGGCAAAGCAGAGTAGTTGGCGAGAGTAAGTTGGGGGCAGATGTGGTTAGAGATATGATGGGAGTGGAAGAGTCAGGCGAAGGAGATAGGCAGGGATGGTCATTAGAAGATCATAAAGAGCTGGCCAGACAACGACTAGACGAATTTTTATTAATACAGCAAGATAAATAAGTAAGCAGGAATATATTATGGCAAATAGCACAACTAGAGAGGGCAAGGAAAAGAGACGGAAGGAGGCTCCTAAAATGGGTGAAATTGAAGGTGTAGTGGTGGAAGGAATAAAGACTATGCCTGATGACAGAGGCTTTTTTCGAGAAATCTTTCGAACTAAGGAAAGTGTTTTAGAGAGTGTTTCGCAGTTATCGACGACCATGAGTTATCCGGGAGTTATAAAGGCTTTCCACTACCACGAAAAGCAGGACGATTTATGGTATTGTATGAAAGGGATGATTCAGGCGGTGTTGTTTGATCAGCGAGCGGCGGCAACAACTAAAGGTATAACGCAAGTAATAACCATGGGAGAACATAAGCCGGTTACTTTATTTATACCGCACGGAGTGGTGCATGGTTATAAAGTATTGGGCAACGAGCCGGCTTGGCTAGTGTATGCCACGACACGGGTTTACGATCCGCAGGATGAGTTTAGATTGGCGCATGATGATGCAAATATTAGTTTTGACTGGACGGTAAAGCCAAGATGATTAATTGATTGGGGATATTTGGGGGGAGAGGGCCAGGCGTGGTGGTGTGACCTTGAAAAAGCAAATGTTCATAGTAGGATGGTTGATAAAGTATAATGTTTACATATGGACGTTAAACATTTAGAAGAAAAGGCTCGAGGGCTGCGGAAGCAGGTAATTGAAATGTTGTATGCAGCGCAGTCTGGGCATCCGGGTAGCTCTTTGTCTGGCATGGATTTGTTAGTCACATTATTTTTTAGCGGCTTACTGAGGCACGATCCGGTAAAATCAGATATGGAAAACAGAGATTATTTTATATTAAGCAATGGCCACGCTTGTCCAGCTTTGTACGCTGTTTTAGCAGAGCGGGGTTATTTTCCGAAAGCAGAGCTGAAGAAGCTGAGGCAACTAGGCGCTGGTGCACAGGGGCATCCACATCGGGGGTCTTTACCTGGGGTGGAAATATCGTCAGGCAGTTTGGGCCAAGGGTTGTCGGTGGGGCTTGGTTTAGCTTTGGCAAGTAAATTAAGAAAGAACGATAAGAGATCGGTGTATGTGATGATGAGTGATGGCGAGCAAGAGGAGGGGTCAACATGGGAGGCGGTCATGTATGCGCCGAAAGAGAAACTAGATAATCTGGTTGCCCTGGTGGATAAGAACGGGATGCAAATTGATGGTTTTACTAAAAAAGTTATGCCAACATTGGATCCGTTAGCCGCCAAGTACCGGGCTTTTGGGTGGCAGGTACAGGAGATTGATGGACATAATTTGAAGGCAATATGGAAAGCGTTAGTAAAGGCGCAGCGGATAAAGAAACCGGCGGTGATTATTGCACACACCGTTCGAGGCAAAGGAGTGTCGTTCATGGAAAACAGCGAACATTGGCACGCCGGAGCAATAACACTAGAACAATACGAGATGGCGATGGAAGAGTTGGGCAGCTAATGAAAAAGCTAAAACTAAACACTTAAAATAACAATGCAAAATTTAAAACCACTAAAACAACCAATAAAGCATGCGCTTATTGCTACTAGACAAGCGTTTGGGGAAACGCTTTACGAGGTGATGAAGGAAAATAAAAGCGTGGTGGCTTTAACGGCTGATTTGGGTGAAAGTCTGCGGATGCTAAAAATCCAAGAGGAAATGCCCGAAAGATTTTTTGATATCGGTGTTGCAGAAGCTAATATGGTGGGAATAGCGGCCGGTTTAGCACTGGGAGGATTTGTGCCGGTCGCGGGAACCTTTGCCGTCTTTATGACCAGGGCGTTTGATCATATCCGGATGCAAATTTGCCAGAATAATTTGCATGCAGTAATGGTCGGGTCGCATGGCGGCGTATCTAATGCATTGGATGGTGGATCAGCGCATGCTTTAGAAGACATCGCCTATATGCGGGCGTTGCCAAACATGACGATTATATATCCGGTTGATGCTAATCAGACCGAGTGGGCGTTTAGGGCAGCCGCTACGCTCGATGGTCCGGTATACTTGCGTTTATACCGTGAAGCCACGGCTGTCTTTACTGGTAAGGATGACGTTTTTAAAATAGGGCAGGCGAATATCCATCGGACAGGCAATGATGTTACTATTGTTGCAGCCGGGCCTAGTACGGTGATGGCACTAACGGCCCGCGAGCAATTGAAAATAGCCGGCATTAATGCTGAAGTAATCGGAGTGCATACCATTAAGCCATTAGATAAAGAAACGATTATAAAATCGGCGCAGAAGACAAAAAGAGTGGTAACTGTTGAGGACCATAATATTAATGGCGGTTTAGGGTCGGCAGTGGCGGAAGTGCTGGGTGAGGAACAGCCGACATTACTGAGGCGAGTCGGAGTAACACAATTTGGCGAATCGGGTACATACCCCCAACTGACAGCCAGACTTGGTATTGACGCGGCGGGGATAGTGAGGGCAGTCCAGCAAATCGTTAACAATTAATACTTGTATTAGTTATTATGAAAAGATTAATCAAAGCAAAATTATTAGTTGATACGGGTGATCCCAACGAGGCGCAAGCAATCCAGGATTTATTGCAGAAGGAGGATTATGCGGGATTGGATGGGGCTACCACCAACCCCTCGTATTTTGCAATGAATCCGGCAGTGAAGAAAAAAATCGCTACCGGAGAGAAATACTTCGAGCAAGATTTATTGGCGGTCTATCAGCAAACAGTGCGAGAGTTGGAGAAGATAATACCGGGAGGAGATATTTCAGTAGAGGTGTTTGCTGATAAAAACACCTCCGCTGGTGCGATGGTCAAGCAGGCGGAAATTATGAGCCAATGGATACCTACAGCCAGAATAAAATTACCGATAATTGCAGAGGGATTGAAAGCGGCAGAGCAGCTTAAAGATCGAGTGCGATTAAATATGACGCTGTGTTTTTCACAGCAGCAAGCAGCAGCGGTTTATGAAGCAACCCTCGGTGCAACAGAACCTGTTTATATATCACCGTTTATCGGGCGTTTTGAGGACAGGGGACAGAATGGAGCTGAGCTGGTGGGAAATATTGTGAAGATGATGGAAGATACTGATGGACACGTTAAGGTGCTGGCGGCGAGTTTTCGCACCTTGGAGAATATTTACGAGATAATCAGGGTGGGCGCTGATGTGGTCACGATAAATAAAGAGCGGTTTGAACTGTGGGCACAAAATGGTTTTGAAGTGCCAGGAAAGGAATTTGTTTATGAATTTAAAGGACAAAGCATTCCTTATGAGCAGGTGGAGATGGGGAAGGAGTGGCAGGACTATAACATTCAGCATGAATTAACGGAGGCCGGCTTGAAGAAGTTTGTTGAGGATTGGAACGCGTTGCTGGAGAAATAATATTCTAAGTTCGCTAGCAGTAAAAGGCTAAGAGCGCTTGGAGATAAAGCTGTTTAAACGCGATAGAAAGGCGTAATTTTGGAATGTCTGGAGTTTTGCAGAGTTGGCCGGTTGGGAATAGTTATGGTTTGCGCAGAGCAGGCTTTGGTATGCTAAAATTGTTTCATGGTTAATTGACGCTGAGGCTGGCATTAAATAGAAACAAGAATTTATGAGGATAGTTATATTGGGAGCAAAAGGGATGCTAGGTGGTGCGCTACAAAAAGAATTTATTAGGTTGGGTGAGGTGACGGCACTGGACAGTGAAGAGATTGATATTATCGATGAGGATATGGTGCGCAAGACAATATTTGGCTTGAAGCCTAACTTGGTTATAAATGCGGCGGCTTATACAAACGTTGATGGGGCGGAGAACAATCGTGCAGTTGCGTTGGCAGTGAATGCAGACGGCGTTGGAAACGTGGCGCGTGCCGTAAAAGACTTGGGAGCTATATTAATCCATTACAGTACTGATTATGTATTTGCTGGAACGAACCAAAAAGGATATCGGGAAGATGATTTACCGGGACCGGCAGTTAATTGTTATGGCGAGACAAAGTTGGCTGGTGAGCGATTACTGAAAGAGATTAGTCCAAATTTTTACCTAATCAGGACAGCCTGGTTATATGGGGTGGGCGGAAGAAATTTTGTGGATACTATGATAAAGCTGGGCGAAAAGATCATAAGGGCGGAAGAAGGCAAGCGAGAAATTCGGGTGGTCAATGATCAGTGGGGGAGTCCGACATATACGGTCGATCTGGCAGAGGCAACCAGGAAAATTGTGGAGGACAAGTTGGCTTTAGGTATTTATCACTTGGTCAATGAGGGAGTCACTAATTGGTCTTCGCTGGCAGAAGAAATATTTAATAGTTTAAAGTGGGGTGTATCAGTAATACCAGTGCCATCAACAGAATCCTCGCGACCGGCTAAGCGACCGACATGGAGCGTGTTACTTAACGAGAAAGGTCCGCAGTTACGATCATGGCAAAATGCGCTGGCAGACTATTTAGGTGCGGGTATGATGGGTAACAGGCAGGCCGATAGTGGCTCGATAGTGTAGTGATCGGAAGTATGTTTATCATTAGATAAGGTAAAAAGACATGACTAAGAAGACTCATAATAAATTTATTAAGCATTCTGATGAATTGCGAGAAGTCTTGAATGACTTAGATGAATATCACGAGCAGATCGAGAACGTTGTTAGGCACTTAAAGGAAGTGTTTGCGAAAGGGCGTAAGGTGTTAGTGGCTGGGAATGGCGGGTCAGCCGCAGAGGCTCAGCATTTATCAGACGAGATGGTTGGCCGGTACAAGAAGGATAGAACGGCTTACCCTGTCATTGCATTGACGGCGGATAGCGCAGTTATAACATGCATCGGCAACGACTATGGCTATGATCAGATTTTTTCGCGGCAGATTGAAGCACTGGGGCAAGAAGGGGATGTTTTTATTGGCTTGACCACATCTGGAACATCGAAGAATATATTGAGAGCGGCAGAAAAAGCTAGAGAGCGAGGGATGACAATCATAGCGTTAACTGGCACACAGGGCAGTTTTAAGGACATGGCTGATTTAGCGATAATATCACCGAGTGCGATCGGGGCCCGGATACAAGAGCTGCATTTGCATGCCATCCACCTCTTATGTGAGGAGTTTGAAGAAGAAAGTAAGTAATATTGACATTTATTTATAAATGATTTAATATGCATTTTCCAAATTCATTTATGGAACTATCTAGGGCTAAAGAATTAATTAAAAAATTTGACCAGCATAAGGTGTTGGTGGTGGGGGACATTGTGCTGGATCACTATATCCATGGCGTAGTAGAACGAATTAATCCAGAGGCACCGGTGCCAATTTTAAGAGCAACAAGGGAGCGGGAAGAGACAGGCGGAGCTGGCAATACAGCAAAAAACTTAGCAAGGTTAGGGGCAGAGACAATTTTAGTTAGCGTAGTGGGAGATGATGAAACAGCCACCCTGATTGAGGAAACGGCTAATCAGGAAGGCTATCGGGCAATTCTAATTAGAGACAAGGAAAGGCCGTCGATCAGAAAGGAAAGATATCTGGTGGGTAATCAGCATATGCTCAGAGTAGACTTTGAAGAGGTTAAAGATATCAATAGCGAGATTGAGAAAAAAGTGATAGCTGAAATCAGGAAAGTCATGGCGGAAGGTGTCGATGCAGTTATTGTGTCTGATTATGCGAAAGGATTAGTCACAAAAAAGATTGCAGAAGTGGTGTTAGATGAAGCAGGCCAAAGAGACATCTTAGTTGGTGCTGATGTGAAACCATCACGAGCGAGTTATTTTACAGGGGCAACTTTTATTTCACCCAACGTTAGAGAAGCGCATGAATTTCTCGGCTTGAACTATCATGAGCAGCAAGTCCCGCCGGCAGAATTAGCAAAAATGGTCTACGTGAAAATGTGCGCTAACGTGTTCCTAACATTGGGCAAAGAGGGGATATATGTTTATTGTGGCGGCGAGCATGGTCATTATATTCCGCAAAGCAATGTGATTGAGGTAGCAGATGAGTCGGGGGCGGGTGATACGGCAGCGGCAGTTTTATTATTAAGCATGCTATCTGGCGCGTGTGAAAATGAAGCGGCCGAATTGTCTAACGCAGGAGGTGCGGTGGTAGTCAGCAAAGTTGGGAGTGTGGGTATTAGCACAGATGAGATATATGAGATGCTGACTAAAAATGGCGTAAAGGACGAACAGACAGAAATAAAAATGGTTGACGAAGCTATTTAGCAAGCACGCTTGAAGCTGTTTTGCGTCCACCCCTAATCAATATGGAGACAGATAAAAATAAAGCGATTTTTTTAGATCGTGATGGAACGATTAATTTTGATTTAGGGTATGTTTATCGTGTGGAGGATTGGAAGTGGGCTGACGAGAAAGTGCCACAGGCTTTGCGGATGTTTCAGGAGGAAGGGTACAAATTAATTGTGGTGACGAACCAATCCGGCATCGGACAGGGTTATTATACTTTGCATGACATGCAAGTTTTGCATCAACACATGGAACAAGAGTTGAAGAAGGAAAGGGTAATAATAGATTTGATTATGTATTGTCCGCACGCCCGAGATAGCAGATGCGCTTGCCGTAAACCAAGAACAGGAATGATGATTGATGCGGAACGTAGAATGGGCGGGATTGATTTTACGACGAGTTGGACGATCGGTGATAAGTTGTTGGACATGGAAATGGGACAAAGCGTCGGAACAAAAACAGGGTTGCTTCAAAGTAAATACTGGGCTAATACAGATATTGTAAATAGAACCAAGCAACCAGACATGATTGCCGAATCGTTATATGAGGCAGCAAAGTGGATACTTAAGGCAAGACAATAATAGACATGTTGCGAAATGATTTATTTAGGGCTCTAGGAGCATTATATACTGTCCCCAGAGGGTGTTTTGAGACTTTCGCAACATGTCTAATGTGATTAATAGACATTTATGGATGAAACATTAGACCAGACAAATTGGCGAATGAACAAAATTATTTCGTTAGCGGAAGCTAAGAAAAACGCGGCTAAATTTAAAAAAGATGGCAGAAAGCTGGTTACGGTAAATGGTGCGTTTGATATATTGCACGTGGGTCATTTGGATCAGTTGGAAGCAGCGAAGAAGCAAGGAGACGTGTTATTTGTGGGTATTAATTCGGATCGATCGATCCGAGGGTATAAGGGAAAGGAGCGCCCTTTCTTTACTGAGGAGGCGCGGGCGGCAATGCTGGCGGCACTTAGTTGTGTAGACTATGTAATAATAATCGACGCAGATGAGATTGAGGTGCCCAAATTATTGCTGCGAACAGTGCAACCGCACGTACATGCTAATGGCGGGGAATATGGTAAGGCGGAGCAATGGATAGAATGGTCGGTGATGCAGGAAATTGGTACCGTGGGATATGAGATCCAGAAAAGAAATAAATTTTCGACATCAGGCCTGATTGATAAAATTCGCAGGGACAGGTAGAAATAACTAGTAGCGACAGCTTGGTTCTTTTGAAAGGAGATGAAAATTGTCACGTCAAGATGGGGAACGACAGCGGAAGCCGGACTGGTCAAAATTATCGCGAAGGAGTGTAAACAGAAGGAAAAGTAAGCAGGAAACTAAAGTAGTAATGACGGATGGTGTCAGTGATCAAGGGGTGCGATTTATATTTGTCGTAGCAGTAGTTGCAGCAGTGTTTGGAGGACTGTCTTCATTAATAAAACTACTGCTTGGTCTGTAAGCTGGAAAGCCAGCTTTTTTTATCCCATGGCGCAGAAAACCACCCCGCCGGTGGCGGGGGGGTGGATGAATCAACCGTCGCCAAGGCTTTGGCCGACAAGGAATGGGATAACCCCGCGCTGCCATTCAAAGCTTCGTGAGTAAGGAGGGTTGTGGAGCAAGTGGGGCAGATATAGGTGTCACATCATGAAATGTCACTGCAGAATAAGCGGGTGGCGGCGCGGGGGTCCCCCACCGAGCGCCAGCAGCCCTGAGCTTGTCGAAGGGCGATGCCGTCGGGTGGGGGAGCAGCGCCGACAGGCCTGCCAGCCGCAGCCATAGCGAAGGCTGGACCCGTTTTTTGTCTGGTGACTTTTCATGATGTGATGTCTATAGTTGGCTGCTACGCGGGATTTCGCTAGCCCACCCAGGGGGCGGGATGGGGCTCCATTTACGGGAGGGAGGGATATGTTAATATGGCTTTGGGGTGTTGATTGGCAAAATATTTATTTATGATTATTATCACGGGTGGAGCAGGTTTTATTGGCAGTGCATTAGTGGGCACTTTGAATAAAAGAGGAAGATCAGATTTGCTGGTGGTCGATAAATTGGACCATGACGAAAAGGAACATAATTTATCAGCGCTTAAGTATGAGCAGTTAATAGACGGTGCGGGTTTTAGAAAGGGTCTTAAGGAAGGCTTGTTTGATCAAGAAAAAGTTGAAGCGGTTTTTCATCTGGCAGCCATTACGTCAACAATCGAACGAGACTGGGCGTTGTTTGAGGACATTAATATTGATTTTACGCAGGAAGTCGTCCGGTGGTGTGTTGATCGAGCGGTGCGATGTGTTTATATATCAAGCGGTGCAACATATGGTGATGGAAGTGAGGGATATAGTGATGATCACGATTTGTTTGATCGGTTAAAGCCGCTTAATGACTATGGCCGGTCAAAGTTGCTGGTAGATATTTGGGCGCGAGACGGAGGTTATCTAGACCAAGTAGTAGGAATCAGGTATTTCAATGTGTTTGGTCCCAATGAATATCATAAAGGTGCTATGCGCAGCGTAATTGCCAAGAAGTTCGAGCAAATGCAAAAAGACGGAGTGATTGAGTTGTATAAATCAAATAATGAAAAGTTTGGTGACGGAGAGCAAAAGAGAGACTTTATTTATGTGAAGGATGCGGTGGATGCAACCGTGCATTTTTTGGATAATAAACAAGCCTGCGGGGTGTTCAATGTGGGCACCGGTGTGGCAAGGACATGGAATGATGTGGCGAGAGCGATGTTTAAAGCTGCCGGGAGAAAGGTTGAGATCAAATACATTGATTTGCCGGAAGAGTTAAAAGACCAATACCAGGATTTTACGCAGGCAGAAATTACTAAATTGCGAGGTGTTGGGTTCCAAAAGCCCTTTATGACTATAGAGGAAGCCATCAGTGATTACGTCAAAAACTACTTAATGAAACATATCCATTATAGTTAAAAGGGAGCAATGGCGCAGAGTTTTGACAGGTAAGGCTCTTAATCTAACAGACTTACTGGTTTACTACGGTTTTATTTAGTCAGTTGTGTGGGCTAGCATTGTTTAGGTTGATATTTTAAGAATACTGACTTAAGCGGTCTTAGTAACTGTTCACAGGTTAAGGGTGGATTACTAGGTTAAGCCATATTTAGAGCCAGAAAAAGAAGGTTTTCTTAAAAGTGAAAAATTATAACGTCTTATCTTAGCCAATAGTCTTTCTCGACCAGTGAGCAGTTACCGGTCTTAGGCTTGACTGGTTTATGGTTATAGTGTATTAGTAGCGTATGAAAGGAATTATATTAGCAGGTGGGTCGGGGACCAGGTTGCACCCATTAACAATAAGTGTCAGCAAACAATTGCTGCCAGTGCATGATAAACCAATGGTTTACTATCCGCTATCGACCTTGATGTTTGGTGGGATCAGGGAGGTTTTAATAATTTCCACGCCACACGATTTACCGTTCTATAAAAAGTTATTTGGAGACGGATCGCAGTTAGGCATGAGAATCAAATACGCCAAACAGCCGAAACCAGAGGGGCTGGCGCAGGCGTTTGTTATCGGGCGCAGATTTATTGGAGATGGGCCAGCGGCATTAATATTGGGCGATAATATTTTTTATGGCAATGATATCCCGATTATTTTGCGGAACGCGCGGCAACAGGTTGAAGATAACGGCGGAGGGATAGTATTTGCCTATCACGTGTCCGATCCGGAACGCTATGGTGTTACAGAATTTGATCAGGAAGGTAATGTGATCTCAATTGAGGAAAAGCCAAAGAAACCTAAATCTTCATATGCGGTGCCCGGGTTATATTTTTACGATAATGAGGTGTTAAATATTGCCAGCAGGATAAAACCTTCACAACGAGGCGAATTGGAGATTACTGATGTAAATAAGGAATACTTAAAACGCGGGAAGCTGAAAGTGTCTGTGCTGAGTCGCGGGACAGCCTGGCTTGATTCCGGAACGCACCATTCCCTGTTACAGGCAGGTATGTTTGTGCAGACCGTAGAGGAGCGACAAGGGTTGAAGGTTGGCTGTATTGAAGAAGTAGCTTTCCGGATGGGATTTATCGGTAAAAGACAATTAAAAAAACTGGCCAAGCCCTTAATGAAAAGCGGCTATGGCGATTATTTAAGAAAGATTAGTCTGTAAGGGATGTCGATTGGTGACAGAAATATTAAGTAATTAATGGTAAGGTATTAGTTTGGTGGAGTGCGTTCTTTTTTAAATCAGCCGAACAAAATTAGTGGAGAAACAGCATGGCTATAGTCGGACATACTAAGGAGGAGTTAACGGAATTACTGCAAATGTCGGTGACTGATTTACAGTTTAAGAGTAAATACCTAGCGGGGAGAATCTTAGGTTTATTGGAACGACTGCATATTTATACGATCGGCGATTTACTGAATACCAAGATACACGTAATAACCATGACAAAGGGATTTGGGCCAGAAATGAAAGGCGAGCTTTTTGCAGCATTAGGGAAAATGTCCATTTACCGGGATGGAAAGGAACCCAAATAGTACAAGATGTTGTTGGTCACGAATTTTTTTCAGGGCGCATTGTGCTCCTTAATAGATTTAATTCTACGAGGAGTTTTTTTTAAGCAATAATTACTATTACTATAGGTGTCACATCATGAAAAGTCACCAGACAAAAAACGGGTCCAGCCTTCGCTATGGCTGCGGCTGGCAGGCCTGTCGGCGCTGCTCCCCCACCCGACGGCATCGCCCTTCGACAAGCTCAGGGCTGCTGGCGCTCGGTGGGGGACCCCCGCGCCGCCACCCGCTTATTCTGCAGTGACATTTCATGATGTGATGTTTTTATATTACGTAAAATTGTAAATAAGTATGAACGTACGATCTCACAAGACTACAGGGCAATCGCACTGCAATTAATGGCTTAGGGACCAATCGGAGCAAGTTTGCTTATTTTCTGAGCAGGACGAAAATCACCCCTTTGCTTTCGCAGCCCTATTTGAGCCCTCAATTCAATGCGATTGCCCTGCACAAGACTATGGCTTGACATGGCTATTAATAAGGTTTACAGTGTGTCCTTAATCTATTTTTAGTAGTGTATACTGCAGATAATATGAAATATTCATTAGTGATTCCTGCCCATAACGAACAGGATAATTTGCGGTCGTTGTATCAAGCGACTAAAGAAGTCATGGATCAGATGGATGGCGGGTGGGAGATCATCTTTATTGATGACGGCAGCGATGACGATACTAATAAAATAATGAGGGAGCTCGTGCAGAAGGACCAGTGTGTAAAGATGATTGAATTCAGACGAAACTTTGGACAGACAGCAGCGTGGTCGGCTGGATTTGATCGTGTCCAGGGCGAATTTGTCATTGTGATGGATGCTGATTTACAGAATGATCCTAAGGATATCCCAGCGATGATGAAGCATCTGCTTGGCAAGGATTTAGATGTGGTATCAGGCTGGCGCCGGCATCGTCAGGATAATGGCGGTATGGTGTTGCTGAGCAAAATTGGCAACGTGGTGCACCGATGGATGACGGCCGAAAAAATCCATGATCATGGATGCAGCTTGAAAATATATCGGCGGGAGGTGCTGATAGACCTAGAGTTGTATGGTGAGATGCATCGTTATATAACAGCGTTACTGTCTTGGAAAGGATTTAGGGTTGGAGAATTAGAGGTTAACCATTATCCGAGGGAACATGGTCGAACAAATTACTCGGTGAAGAAGAAGTTGAAAGGATTTCTTGATTTAATCGTGGTTAAATTCTGGGTGCAGTACGCAGCGCGGCCGATGCATTTTTTCGGGGCAATCGGGATAGGCTTTATCTTCGCTGGTTTTATATTGGGCAGTTCAATATTAATCATCTGGTTACTGAAGATTACCGGTTTTGCAAATAGCTCCTTGCCGTTGTTAGCGGTGTTGCTCGTGCTACTAGGTTTTCAGTTTTTATTGACTGGTGTGCTGGCTGACGTGGTGGCCAAAACGTATTATGCGCAGAAGAAAGCTTACAGTATAAAGGAGACAATAGGGTGGGATAAAATATAGCATTCTGGGGAGTGATTATAAAGCAAACATGTTTTGAATAGCAGAAATATTTATGGTTTGTTTTAGAATAATTGTAGCAACTAGGCATGAAACTGCTGCTGATAAACAATGAATTTCCGCCGATCGGCGGGGGTGGGTCTACAGTCACTAAATACGCGATAAGATATTTGGTGCAGGCGGGCCACGAGGTGACATTAATTACTTCGCAGTATCGCGATTTACCGAAACGGGAGCAGGTGGAAGGGGCGCTCGTAATTCGCATACCGGCCATCAGGCGTTATAAGGATTTTTGTGCGCAATGGGAGCTGGTGACGTTTGGTTTGTCTGCACTGATATACAGTTTAATTTTTACTGGTCGTCACCGGGTTGATTTTGTCCAAGCATATTTTGCTGTACCGGCTGGCTGGGTGGCCTGGATGCTGAACATGGTGCGAGGCATACCGTACGCCGTCTATTTCGGCGGGTCTGATTTACCCGGCGCTAATTTGTCGCGGTATAAAAGGATTTATCCCTTGATAACGCCGCTGCTCCGAGCAATTTGGCAAAGGGCAAAGTTTAGAACGGTTTGTTCGGAAGAGTTAGCAAGGCTAGGTAAGATAGTGGATCCCACGAGCGAGTTCGTGGTTATCCCAAATGGGGTTGAATGGGATCGGTTTAAGCCCGTAGAGCGGCCTAGAAACAAAAAGGTAAAAGTATTATTCATAGGCCGTTTAATCCCGCGTAAAGGTTTTGAAAGGGTGATCCGATCTTTACCGGAAGTGCAAAAGAAAGTACATGAGGCGTTCGAGGTTGAGGTGGTGGGCAGCGGTGAGCATCGTAAAAAGTTGGATGATGTCGCTCAGGCATTAGGGGTAGCTGAGCAAATAAAGTATGTCGGAACTGTGCCATATGACGAACTGGAAAAATCCTATCAGCAAGCAGATATATTTGTGTTGACCTCGTTGTCAGAAGGGATGCCATCAGTCATTCTGGAGGCGATGGGTTGTGGTTTACCGGTAGTGGCCAGTGATGTGGGAGGAAATAATGAGTTGGTAAGTGATGGCTGGAACGGTTATTTAATCAGGGGGGACGATAGCAGTAAATTAGCGAATGACCTAGTTCAATTGATCGATGATGAGAATTTGCGCAGCGAGATGGGCCAGAGGAGCAGGGAAATGGCCAAGCAATACAATTGGGCAGAGATTATGCGACAGTATAATGAGCTGTATTTGAAATATGACAAGGGCTTAAAGCAATGAAAATTTAGCAACACCTCTGATTGTAAAAGCAGGGGCGAAGTTTTACTCTTAGAGCATGTTTAAAAGAGATTTTGGTGGTAAGAAAGTTCTTGTCACGGGCGGCTTGGGGTTTATAGGCAGTACATTAACACATCGGCTGGTGGAGGTAGGAGCGCGGGTGAGTATATTAGATGCATTACTGACACCCTACGGAGGCAATAAATTTAATATCAAAGAGATCGAAGATCGGGTTGAATTAGTGAACGGCAATATTACGGACGAGGAGACAGTGACTGAAACAGTGCGAGGAAAGGACTTTATTTTTCATTTAGCAGGTCAGGTGGGTTATTTAGATGCCAAGGAAAAACCTTTTGTTGATTTGGACTTTAATGGGCGGGGAAATTTGATTGTACTGGAGGCAGTCAAAGAGCAAGCCCCTGGAGCGCGAATCTTATTTTCTTCATCGCGCATGGTATACGGAAAAATTAAGGAAGTGCCGGTTAAAGAAAGTCATGAGACGCAACCATTGTCGTTGTATGGAATTCACAAATTATTAGGGGAAAAATATTACGCTTATTACGCGCATAACTTCGGGGTGCATGGCATGTCGCTGCGGATACCTAATCCATACGGACCGAGACAGCAAATGAAACACAGCAAATATGCGATTGTCGGATGGTTCATCCGGCAAGCGATGGAAGGAAAGAAGATTCAGATTTACGGTGATGGCAATCAGCTAAGAGATTACATTTATATTGATGATATTGTTGAGGCGATGATGCGACTAATAGTAGCAGGCCAAGATGGTGAGGCATATAACATCGGCAGCGGTCGGGGAATTACTTTTACGGAGATGGTAGATGCGGTAATTGAGGCGGTGGGTCAGGGAGAAAAAGAGTCTGTGCCATGGCCGGAGGATTATGAAAAAAATGAAACGGGTGATTATGTGGCCGATACTGCTAAAATCAAACAGGTGACTCATTGGGAACCGGGGGTATCTCTGGAAGAAGGGTTAAGACGAACAGTAGCTTTTTATCGGCAGAATAAGAACGAATATTGGTAGAATGAAAGAGTCTACTGGGGGCAGAACATAGTATAATAATTATTATGAAAATTGGTTTCATCAGCCTGATGATCGGTGTGCTGGCGGTGCTGGGGATGGTGGTATGGCTGGGTACTACGGAATTAGAAGGATATCAGGCGGAGAGATATACCGCGAATGCGGGGGAAATGTTGGGTGGAGTGGTGGTGGGGCAAACTTTTGTGGGCGAGCGTGATAATTTATCCAGTGTCTTGGTAATGTTCGCTACTTATTCTGGGCGGGGGAATACCGGACAAGTAAAGTTTACTTTGCGTCGGTTGGATAAGCTGTCAGAAATTTTACGTGAAGTGGAGGTAAGTACTAGAGAGCTTGGAGATAATCAAATGTACCAGTTTAATTTTGATCCGGTGGAGCAAGCCAAGGATATAACATTTATTGTTTTACTAGAATTACCAGACGGGATGCCTGGAAAAGCGGTGACAGTGGACGTTGATAACAGGGATCCTTATCATCGCGGCTCCGCTTATATTTGGCGGGGAATGACAGGGGAAATATCTGATACAGAGCTGGCCAGAGGAGGTAAAGTGAAAATGGACCTAGCTTTTGGCACAGCATATAAGGTGCCATTGTATGTGGCATGGGGAAGTGAAGGCTGGCGGGCAGTGCAGTATTTTAGAGAGACCTGGTATGAAGCCAGGGCGACTTATGGTTTGTGGGGACGGGTGGCTATGCAGTCCCTGCTCCTGGTGGGGATTTGTTTGGCAGTGACCGTAGGCATTAAGAGTAAAGCGGTAAGCGCTAAATCGCGTTGGCAGGTGGCGAGATGGTTGGTGACATTGTTTGTGCTGGCACTAGTCGCTAGAATTTTATATGCGATGGAGCTGCCGCTGACTAATGATGAGGGAAATTATTTATACGATGCGGCTACGCTGCTTAAAGGTAAATTGGCGGGCGGAGATGGGTATGTTAAAGCACCGTTAGTAGTTTTGTGGATTGCGCTATGGGAATGGTTGGGCGGCACATCAATTTTTGTGGGACGCTTGTCGTCGGTGGTGATTGGCGCAATGACGATGTGGCCGATGTATATTATTGGCCGAGAATTATGGAGTAAAAAAGTCGGACTATCGGTTGCTACGACCTGGGCGCTGCTGGGTGTAACGGTAGTGTTTAATATATACGTGCATACACAGTCGCTAGCGATTTTCTTTGCCGTGTCTGGAATAGCTGCTTTGCTGCTGGGAACTAGGGATATGTACGTGAGCCAGGTGAGTATGGAAAGAAAATACAGGGTAACAGGCAAGGCGTGGTTAATAGCGGCGGGGGCATTGTTGGGATTAGGGGTGGTATCGCGCAAAAGCATTCTAGCCACAGGTTTAGTGCCATTATTGGTAATATTGATTGGCAGTAAGACGGGACGACAAAAAATCCAGAGTTTATTATTAGTCGGTGCGGGGTTTGTGATCGTATTAGCAGTTTTTTTAGGCGTTGCAATGTTAATTTATGGTCAGGCTGGGTTATGGGAAGCAACTGGATTTAATTCAGTGGAGGATAGTATTACCGCCGTAGAAGAATCCGAACGGGAACAAGTGCGAGCCTATTCGATACGAGGAATGACGCCATTTTTCCGGGAGTCCCTGCCTTTAATCATGTTAGCTGTGCTAGGTTTGGGTTTCGCGGGAGAGCGATTGGCAAGTTCTCTAGTTGGTCAAATGGAATGGTGGCAGGGTGGATTAGGCTGGCGACAGAACGTCGTGCAAAAACTATTCTGGATTATACCGGTAATGGTATATAGCTGGGCGTGGTCGTTTTTTCAAGAGTATGAAGGCAGCAGCATAATGGTGTTCGGCATGTATCGCTTATGGTGGGCGATGTTATTAGTAATTGTATTTATGGCTGCCTGGCCGTCTGGAGTTAGAGAGAATAAAAATGAAAAAATAAGAAATAATAAAGATGACACGGAGAGGTTGGGCAAGGAAGAATTATTAGAATATCGAGGTACCCTGGCGGACGGATTGGCGGCGGGGAAGATCGATAGGCTTGGTAACCAGCTAAAATCAGAGGGACGCTGGAATCTCCTGGGCTGGTTATTGCCATTCGTATGGGTGGTTGGACTAGTCTTTTTCTATCATAACTGGATAAAATTTCATGCTAATTATATCGGCGAGTTTCTGCCGCCGTTGGTGATTATCGCAGGTTTAGCAATACCGGAAGGATGGCGAAGATTAACACAAGGACAAGGCAGCCATAGTGCAATAGTTAATAAAGTAAGCCAGAGGACATTAGCACTGGGATTTATCGGGGTACTGGGATGGTCATTATTTGTGGCGAATTATGTAACTTACGTGCATGAACATACGGGAACATTCCAGCTGACATCTCTACAAGAGGCGGCAAATTGGGCAAAACAGAATATACCAATAGATGAGCCGATATTTACTGGTGCAGCGGCTATACCATTTTTATCAGGACATGAGGTATCGCTCGATATCGCTCATCCGCGTTGGTATGCGTACGGATTTACGCGTACAGATACGGCCAGGCTGAATGCATTTTTGCCGACGGTAGAAGAAATGCTGCAAGCATACCGCGATGCTGAATGGTTATTACTAGAGCAGCAAACAGGATTCTCGTTTTTGATGGAATATGAGGAAATTGAGGCGGGGTTAGCCAGGAATTGGCAGGCCGTTAAAGGTATAGAGAACGGATCAAACACTATGACTTACTACCGGCGTAAGAGATAACGAGGGATGAACACAATTCGTGCGATAAGCAGTGGTAATCGGGGGAATGAGCAGAAGTTGGCCGCAAAAAAGCCGGTCAGGATAGTTTGGGGAGTAGTATTTTTAACAGTGGTATTGCGCCTTTATGGCGTGGGATCATTTATGACGGTAGACGAGGAGCTATGGATGACGAGGAGCGGTGAATTTTATCATAAGTTATTGGAAAAAAATGATCCGGGCGGAACATTTACCACGACTCATCCGGGGGCAACAACACAGTGGCTGGCTGGGGCTGGTATTTACGCGCAAGAAAAGAGAATGGGGACGGGAGTAGATACGTCTAATTTGGCTGCATTTCGCATGGCTAGTACTTGGCCGATGGTCTTAGGCGTATCTTTATTGATTGGTCTGATAACTTATTTAGTGACGAGATTGATGGGCAGTTTCGTAGGAACGTGGGCGGGCGTGTTATTGGCCGTGGAGCCGTATCTAGTCGGTATGAGTCAAATAGTTCATGTCGATATGCTGCTGGCGTTATTTATGTTATCCGCCATGCTGGGATTACTGATTTTTACAGAAAATTTGAAATGGCGCTGGTTAGTGATAGCTGGAATAATGACCGGGTTTGCATGGGGGACTAAATTATTACCAGGTCTTTGGTTATTACTTGTCAGTGCCGGGATTATAAAAGGACAGTATGGTTGGTTTGTTCCTGCTATAAGGCACATTGATTGGCGTATACTAGGTGAGCAAATTAAAACGGTCAGTCGCCAATTTTTATTCTACGTAGGGATCGCCGTACTAACTTTTTACTTGGTCTGGCCGGCACTGTGGGTAAAGACAAATTTGGCTGATTATTATGCACGGGATGTTGTGTCGGTGGCAACACAGGAGCACGTGACGCTAGAGCAGTCGGAGGAGCCGATTGAGGCACTGGGTTTCTATGTCCGCGTGGTATTAGGGCGAACATCGCCATTTGTTTTGTTGATTGGCTTGGGAATGATAGTAGGTTGGATCAGGTTTTATGGACAGGAGTTAATTTGGCGTCATGTGGTCGGACGGCTGGGCAGGCATGATGGAGTAAAAGGGTCTGATAGTGTTGTGTTTATCCGAGTGCTGGGATGGCTGATAGCATATATTATCGGTTACCTTGTGGTAATTTCCTTGATGGCCAAAAAAGCGGATAGATATGCATTGCCGGCATTGGTGGTGTTGCCAGTATTGGCTGCCCTGGGGCTTAGTGTAGCTGATCAGGCTATAAAGAAAACGATTGCAACTTGGCAGAAAATTATGTGGCGAAGAACGGTGATGGGTTTGGTGGTAGTAGCGTTGCTGATTCAGGTGGTCGGTTGGATACCCTATAGTATTGCTTACAATAGTCCAATGTTTGATATTAGAGCGTTAAGTTCGCAAGGATGGGGAGAGGGTTTGGATGCGGCAGCGTTATGGTTAAACGAACGGACGTTGGGGAATCGGCTGACGGTTGCTTCTTGGTATCCGGGAGTTATGAGGACTTATTTCCAAGGAAAAACGATGAGTTTAAGCTCCCGGCATGATGACCGGGTGGGCTATGTTGTAACATATCGCAACATGTATGGAAGAGGCGAGGATGAGCTAGCTTCTAATGTATTGAAAGAGTTGGCGGATAAAGTGCCGGAACATGTGATAAGAATAACCGGGAAAGAATACGTGTGGATTTATAACGTGATCGGGCTTAAATATTTTACTAATAATACCGGAGAGCTTTATGGTGATATGGAAGTGGGTCAGTTAATCACGGCACCAGCCAATTGGCAAAGTATTGAGATTGGCCTAGCAAATTTCAGCGGCCGGAATAACACACAGGACGTTATGCTACATATCCGGAAGGATATTAATGACAATACCGATATTAGAACAATGAAAGTGGCGGCTGATCAGATTGAGGACATGGAGTGGCACCGGTTTGATTTTGCGTCACTTAATAATAGCGACGGGGAAGAATACTTTATTTCTCTGACCAGTCCGATGGCAAAACCGGGTGATGCAATAACCGTGCTATTCTCGCCAGTGGACATATTGGTGGGACAGATGGCGTGGCGCCACGAGGCATTGGGAGAGAGGGCGAGTAATAGTCAATTTCGCCGCGAAGGTTATGATATAGCTTATCGATTTACACAATCGCAGTAAGTCATTTGGCGGGATTGTTTTTCCGAGACATAATGAAAGTATGAGAAAGTTAATAACAGTGCTAATCAGCGGAGGGTTAATAGCTGGTCTTGCAGTATGGGCGAATGAAGATTTTGATGTACATGATGCAATTGAGCCTGGGGCTGATCAGCAAACGGTGGCGGTACCGGGCGAAGAAGCGGGGACGAGTGCTGATTTGATGGAGAGTTATCAAAGAGCATTAGAGGAAGCGCAGCGAGCAGGGAATCCTAACTTAGTGCAGCAATTAATGGAGAGTAGAAATGTGGTTGAGTCGGTGTTGCCGCAAGTCTCAGCCTTGCCCAGTGTTAACACCGCTGACTTGCCTTTTCCACTGCTAGAAGCGAGCCTAGATCGAGATCAGGACGGTTTGAGCGATAGTGATGAGATTATGTTGATTACGAATGCCAGTAATCCTGATACCGATGGTGATACATATGCGGATGGTATTGAGGTGGTGCGAGGTTATAATCCGCTGCTGGCATCTCCGAACGACAAAATTGAGTACACAGAACCGACCCAAGCAAATGATAATCGTTATCAGATAACGGGTATGAGGTTGGGGGACAGCGGAGAAAATGAACAGTTAACGATTACTGGCACCGGACCTAATTATAGTTTGATAGCTTTATTGGTCATGGGCAATCAGCCAAAGTTATGGGTGACCAGGACAGACAAAACAGGGCGCTTTACTTATGTGAGCGGTGACACGCTTGACATAGGTGATTACAAAATTTATGCTGCAGCAGTTAGTACTGATGGTAGAACATTAGCAGCTAGCCAAGCACTCATGTTTACTAGAACAGAAAACGCCTTGGTGAAAATTGAGCCCACACCGGCACCAGTTACAAATGATGAAGAAAAACAGTATAAATTTAAAGCAACAACAATCATTCGAATGGCAGCAGTGGGCGTGTTTGGTCTGGTATTAGTGGCTTTGATATGGTTTTTGATGCGCAGAAGGTGGAAAATAAAGGCCGACCGATTGCCGTCGACCTGGACGGCACGCTAGTAAAAACAGATACCTTATTCGAGCTGTGGCTGAGACTGGCCAAGCGCGATGCGAGTGGGGTATTCAAGAGCGCTTGGTGGCTGAGAAAAGGCTTAGCTTATTTTAAAGGACGGCTGGTCGGACAAGCGCAGATTAATGTCGCGACGTTGCCATATCACTTGGCTGTACTGGATTACTTGACGACGCAAAGAATCGCTGGCAGAAAGCTATGGTTGGTGACAGCTAGCGATAGTCGCATAGCTAGGCAAGTGGCCGAACATTTACAAATATTTGAAGGAGTGATGGGGACGGAAGAAGGGGTCAATCTGTCCGGCAGGAATAAAGCAACAGCGCTGGTAAATAAATTCGGGCTAAGAGGTTTCGATTATATTGGCAACAGCCGAAAGGACCTGGCGGTGTGGGAAAAAGCCGGCACCGCACATGCGGTAACGAACAGCGATCGGCTAAGGCGGATAGTCGCGAAGACAACGTTAGTGGGAAAGGTGTGGCGAAGTAAGAGGTCGGCGCTGAAAGCGATGTGGGCGGCTATACGTCCCCACCAGTGGGTAAAAAATTTATTACTGTTGATTCCTATGCTAGCGGATCATCAGCTGAATTGGATAGTCGGTGTGAAAGCGGGCAGGGCGTTTGTGGTGTTCTGCTTGATTGCATCAGCCATCTATCTAATCAATGACATGTTGGATCTGGAGGCGGATAGGCGTCATCCGACTAAAAGATATCGGCCATTAGCCTCAGGCGAGCTGTCGCTTTGGCAAGGCACAGCAATGGTAATAGTGTTGTTAGGAACTGGAGCAATCATTGCGGCGGGTCTAGATGGACTATTTGTAAAAATGGTGATAACTTATTTCTTGCTTAATTTAATATACTCACTAGGGGCAAAGCAGATTGTCTTGTTGGATGTAATTATATTGGCCGTTTTATACGGTTTGCGTATTATGGCGGGAGGCGCGGCGGCCAATATTGCTGTATCCGATTGGTTAATGGCCTTAATATTATTTTTAGCTTTAAGTGGAGCTTTGATGAAGCGATATGTTGAGCTTAGTCGAGTGAAGGAACTAGCGGTAAAAGGTAATTTGTCGGGCCGAGGATACGCGAGAGCTGATATGGCATTGGTGGGACAGATGGGCATAATGAGCGGATTTTTGGCGGTATTGGTGATGGCTTTATACATAAATAGTACACAGGTCGCCAGACTCTATAGGCATTCGGAATACTGGTGGTTAGTAGCTTTGCTATTGCTATATGGAGTAAGCCGGGGCTGGTTGAATGCCTATCGTGGCAAGATAGGTGATGATCCAGTCATGTATATTATAAGAGACCCTATTTATTACTGGATAATTGGGTTAACGATAGTGCTGGCTTTATTAGCAATATAGTATGAATGAATATCAGTCCTGGGGAAGATATCCTAAAGCTTTTAAGCAAAAGGTTAAGCAGGTGTATTGGCCGGAGGAGGCGAGGAATCTGTTGCAGCACGAAGGAGTTTTTTTACCGCGCGGGGCTGGGCGCAGCCAGGGAGATGTATGTCTTAATGACCAGGGAACTTTGTTGGATGTACAAATGCTCAATCGTTTCGTGGACTGGAATGTGTTGGCAGGGACAGTAACTTGTGAAGCTGGTGTTACGCTGGCGGACATATTGAAGCTAGCATTGCCCGACGGATGGTTTTTACCAGTCACACCGGGAACTAAGCATGTAACGGTGGGCGGTGCTATTGCTAATGATGTGCACGGGAAGAACCATCATTGGGCTGGAACATTCGGATGTCACGTTCCGCGATTGGGATTATTACGCTCAACGGGCGAAGAATTAATTTGTTCACAGGAAGAAAACACAGAGTTATACCAGGCGACGATTGGCGGACTGGGATTAACGGGGGTGATATTATGGGCAGATATTAAGTTGGTAAAGGTAGTCAGTCCCCTGATTGATGAGGAGGTTATTAAGATGAATAGCATAGATGATTTTTTCATTTTGGCAGAGGAGTCAGATAAGAACTTCGACTACACGGTGGCCTGGCTGGATTGCCAAGCGCAGGGGAAAAAATTGGGACGTGGATTGTTTCTGCGAGGAAACCACTCGGTAAAGCCGGTGGATTTATCGGAGTGGCATAGCTGGTACCGGGCTAAAGCCCAGTGGCCGTTAGCTGGTCCACCAGGCCTGATGAACAAATGGAGCGTGCGCGCTTTTAATGAAGTGTTCTATCGGAAAAGTATGGGCGATAAAGTTAGCCGTTGTGTACATTTCAACAAATTCTTTTATCCGCTAGATGTGGTGAATAATTGGAATCTGGTTTATGGCCGATCAGGATTTTTACAATATCAGGTAGTGATAGCACGAGATCGGTGCGAAGCAGCCATTAAAGAAATTCTAACTAAAGTGGCGCAATCCGGCAGAGCATCGTTTTTATCAACACTGAAATATTTTGGCGATATTAAATCGCCAGGACTGATGTCTTTTCCCCGACCGGGCTTAGTATTGGCCATTGATTTTATTAATGCCAGCGCAGAGACTTTGCAGCTGCTGGATACACTGGATGAAGTAGTATGGAAAAGCGGAGGAGCGGTCAATCCGTCTAAAGACGGACGGATGTCGGCACAGGCGTTTAAATCTTCTTTTTCTAACTGGGAGTTATTTGAGGAATATATTGATCCAAAAATTAGCTCAAGTTTTTGGCGACGGGTGACGGGTGTATTAAAGTAAAAATATAAAATAAGTCAGAGTGGCATATGCGTAAGAATGTATTAATTACCGGAGGCGGATCGGCGATCGCGCAACAAGCAGCGATTATTTGGGCTAATCGCGGCTATAGTATTTTTGTTGTTGATAAAGAAGAGAAAAAAGCACAGGCGGTAGCTAATGACTTAAGGGTTAAAGGAGCAAAAGCGGTATGGAGTTTAGGGATTGATCTAACTGACATAGAGGCTATTGGGATCATGCAGGAGAAAGTGCAGAACAAAATGGGACACGTAGATATTTTATTGGTAGCACAGGGTTATTTAGGGGAACAAAAATTAGCGGAGAGCAGTACTGATGAGGCGGAAAAAATAATTACGACAAATTTTACCGGAGCAGCTGTGATTATGGAATTGGTAGCCAAAGGCATGGCGGAAAGGAAGCAGGGCGTGATTGTCGCGATAAGCTCAGTGGCAGGAGACCGGGGGCGTAAAACTATCTATGCTTATGGTGCAGCTAAGGGAGCACTAGCCATATGGGCAGCAGGTATGCGACATCGTTTGGCAGGCCAGGGCGTAGTAGTAGTAACGGTCAAACCGGGCTATGTAATAACACCAATGACAGCGGCGATTGAGCAGAAGGGCATGATGTGGGCAACACCGGAAAAAGTAGCAGGAGACATCATTCGGGCGGTTGATAAAAGAAAAACAGTGATCTATACGCCGTGGTTTTGGCGGTGGATTATGCTGGTGATTGTTTGTATACCGAACAGATTGTTGAATAAACTGTCGATCTAGGCTTTAGACACTGACATGTGCGGAATTGTCGGAATTATTAATTGGTACGGACAGCCGGTGGACGCTGATGTCTTGAGGCAAATGAGCAGTAAAATTAGGCACCGTGGTCCCGACGACAACAAAATATGGGTGAAAGGAGCGGCTGGCCTGGGACATCAGCGGCTGGCAATCATTGACTTAACGGCCGCAGGAGCGCAACCCATGGTGTCAGAGGACGGACGATATCAAATAGTATTTAACGGGGAAATATATAATTATCGCGAATTACGCGAAAAATATTGCCGTGGGCAGGTTTTTAGATCTGCGTCGGATACAGAAGTGTTGCTGAGTTTATTGACAAGGCGAGGCACAGAAATTTTGCAGGAAGTGAAAGGCATGTTTGCCTTGGCTTTATGGGATAATACCATGCAACAGTTATTGCTGGCGCGAGACCCCTTTGGCAAAAAACCACTTTATTATTGGCAAAATAAACGAGTGTTTTTGTTCGCTTCGGAGATTAAAGCGTTAATAGAACATCCGTTGGTTAAGAGGGCGGCGGATAAGAGAGCACTAGTACGTTATTTGATATATGAGTATGTGCCGGAGCCGGCGACGGGTTGGCAAGATATAAAACAATTACCGATGGGCTGTTGGGGTGAAGTTAATGCTCAGGGGATGCGAATCAAGCAATGGTGGAGGTTAAGTTTTCTACCGAAAAAGTCAATGACTGAGGATGAGGCGGCAGAGGAGTTTGACCACTTGATGATGCAGGCGGTGAAACGGCGATTGGTGGCGGATGTGCCGGTAGGATTACTGCTGAGCGGAGGCATTGATTCGACGGCGGTAGGTTGGTATATGAGAATGATTCAGGGGACAGAACTGCATTCTTTTTCCATTGGTTTTATAGAGAATACGTTTAACGAGGCTGGCTATGCTCAGCAGGCGGCCAGTGTTTTAGGTACTAAACATAACCATCGGGAATTTGGAATTAAGGAATTCAAGCGCTACCTTGCGCACTTAAGCGATATGGATATTCCGCTGGGCGATTCATCGTTGCTGCCGACCTGGGCGGTGAGCGAATTGGCCAGCCAACAAGTAAAAGTTGTTTTAGACGGAGATGGGAGCGATGAACTGCTAGGCGGTTATGGCGTGTTTGAAGCGGCGGTGTGGGCGGAGAGACTGCCAAAGTTGCCAAAAGTCCTGGGAAACTTTGCTTCAATACTGAGCCGGCAATTACCTACTAGCTATGAATATTTTACGATTGATTTCAAAATAAAATCATTCTTACGTGGGATTGGTTTAGAGAGGGCAGCGCGGCAACAAGCCTGGTTAGGATCATTTAATAGCAGCGAACTTCGGAGTTTACTGACTGATGAGTATGTGGTATTGAGTGAAGAAGCGTGGAGTCAGGTTAGTGAACGTGCTCATATATTTAGCGACCTAAACTGGTTTGATGGTATGTCTGGACAAATAATCGCAGACTACATGCAAAATGATATTCTAGTTAAACTGGATCGGGCAGCGATGACGTTTGGTTTGGAGGCTAGGACACCTTTTCTGGATGTCGATTTGGCAGAATTTATCATGCGTTTGCCGATGGAACATAAGCAGGGTAAGCGGCTGTTGAAACGAGTAATGCGGGGCAGGATACCAGATAGTATAATTGACCGGCGCAAGCAAGGGTTTGCTATGCCGCTGGGACATTGGTTAAGAGGGGAATTATACGGATGGGCTAGCGATCTATTAATCAAAAGTGAGCCAGGCGAACAAGAAATTATTAAAACAGAGGCAGTTATGAAGTTATTAGCGGAGCATCGAAGTGGCCGGGCAGATAATCGCAAGAAACTATGGACGCTGATTGCCCTGAAGATGTGGCAAAAACAATTAGTGAGGTAAAATAAGATAGAGTTAAAATGAGTTTCTTCCACAGACAATCAAAGTGGGTGTGGGTTTTGTTTATACTATTTGTAGCGGTTAATTTAGCTTACTTGGGATCGGTGCCGGGATTAATGGGAGACGAAGGGTCAGAAGGAGAAAATTCGTATCAGATACAGCAGGCGGGAAGATTGGTGCTAATTGGAGAGCGGTCATATATCGGGCCGTTAATTGATTACTTGAGGATCCCGTTTGTGCTGATATTTGGTTATGATGCGCTGGCGTTGAGGGTGGTGATGTTTATCTTTTCAGTAATACTGTTTTGGCTGGCGGTCGGCTTAGCGGGAAAAGCCGGCGATGATCACGGCGGGATGATAGCGGTGGCGGCCGGTTTGTTCTCACCAGCATACATTTTATATCAACGATTAGGTTGGGCGATAACCTTGATCCCCTTTTTTACGTTGTTGATTATCGCGATAGTCGCTACTAGAGGCCGATTTAAATGGTGGTGGGTCGGAATAGTCGGTGGGTTAGGGTTAAGTAACCATATTCTATTTACCGGAGCGGCAGCTGGTATCGCGGTGGGGGTAGTGGTAATGGGGGTGGCACGTATTAAAGAGAGGAAAATTAAAGCGAAGGAATTTGTGTTAGGAGCAATAATGGTACTAGTTGGTGGTACGTTTGGATTTGGCAGTCAAGCGTTAGTGCTAATGAATATGAAGGAAGACCAGGGCGATCTGACAATGGTGGCGAGCGCGGCGGAAGAGAGATGGAAAGCCTTACCCCAACTAATGCCAATGGTAGTGTCTGGTTCGTCTTATATAGCGGCTTATACCGGCGCTGAATTGAAACGTCGCGATACGTTATTAATAACAGGCATAGTGATGATCTTGGCTGGCATAGCGTGGTTGATGAATTGGCGAAAACCATTAACTTGGGCTTGGGTTCTGGGTATGGGAGGACAGCTGATAGTATTAATGTTTATGATTGACCGATTTACACTGCGTTATTTTGTGCCTCTAGTATTATCACTATGGGCGATGGCTGGTTGGGGATGGTGGTCAATAGTCAGGTCATGGCTTGAAGACAGACAATGGTCGTACCGAATGGCCGTAGTGATCGCTGGTTTATTAACAGGGTGGATGGTCTGGCAGGTTGGCTGGGTGTATCGGGAAACAGGTGGAAGCAATAATGATTTTTCTATAGGCAATCGAACAAACAAGGCAACTGATTTAGTGCAGACAAAGGAGCTAGAGAATTGTGTGACTGGAGCTGGTACGGTTTATGCCGATGACATTCATATCAGGAATAGATTGATCTATTTAAGCCGGGGTAATAGAGGGTTTGATGTGGCGAGCGAAGAAGACCCTAGCCAGGCTGATTATTTAGTTAGTTATCGGATGATACAAGAAGGTACATGCAACGACCTGGAAGTTCCGCAGGGATGTCGTGGTTTGAAATTCTTTTGTGTGAATGGGAATAGTGAAATCCGAAATCCTTCCGCCTCGGGCGGGACTCTGCCTGAGGGTGGTGATAAATTCTTAAATCCGAAATAAATGCAAAAGATAAAACGTAAAGCGAAAAACGTAAAAACAACAAGGCTTAAAATGATGACGTTACACACGTTATAGTTGATTATGGAAAGAAGGAGCAAGCTTGAATAAACCATCATTCCTTCCACCAAACACATGGGTTTGTGAGGCTGACCTAGTATTGCGATAAGAAATGGACCCTCAGCTTCGCTCTTCGAATTCGCTCAGGGTTACGGCGGATTGTTTTTCTGTCAAAATGCGTGTCCCGCCAAGGGCGGGATCACTTATTTTGGAGAAAAACAAAAAGAAAAGAGCCTAGGAGGAAGAGAGTAAAAAGAGGAAAAGTGAAGGGTAAGGCTCTAAGAGAGAAATAAAGAACGAATTGATAATTTAATAGTAGCAGCGCCAATGATTATGTCAAATGATTTTGACAGAATTTGGTGGATAACTTTGTTTAGGGCTTATGCTAAGCCCATAAAAAGAGATAAATGGACTGATTTAATTAAAATACGTGGGGTGAACTGATATTTAATGCATTCGCTTTAGTGTTCTGTCGACAAAAGTAATAAACATTGTAAGGAACGTTGACGCACTGTGCGGATATAGAAAGGGACTTAGATTTTGCCGAATGCAGTTTGATATAATAGTACAAGATCGGACGAGGTAAAGGAGTGGCTCATGAAGCCCGCGCATAGCGCTAGCGGTTACTTAATTTGATGGTTCCTTTGAGTAATGTTTGACTGAGAAGGTAATGTTAGTGCGGGGTTATTATTTCGCTCAGAATTCATGGTGCGCCGAAGGCGCTCTTATTTGTTTAGTTGATGAGTTTATTAAGAATTAGGCGGGAAGTTTTAAGATATAGCACGTGACATTCATGGTATCCATCTTCGTTTGCCAATATGGCGGACTCCGGCGGATTATTTTTCACTCAAAATGTGCGTCGTGCCAAGGGCGGGATCACTAATTTTGGTGAAAAATAAAAAATAACCCCGGTACACTTAGCGAGTACAGGGGCGGAAGAAAGAACTAGCGAAAATATTGACTTATGCGATTGGTCAGAATAGATGGCTGGATTGGGTGAGGTCTAAGACACAGATGCATAGTGTAAGCATCCTCTCCTGTGTCTCTGGGCTTATCATAGAAATTACGCAATACGTTCCTGGCTTCGAAACCCAAGCCGCTAAAGAAGTATATCGCAAGCATGTTTGTTTCTCGCAAATATAAGTCGATGCCGCTACAGAGTTGACTAGCCATCCGGTATCTGATATTGCTGATTGCTCTAGAGTCGCTCTTATCTTCTGTGTATCCATCACGCACGGAAGTGATTAGGGAAATGAGTCTTTGTATCATTTGCGTACCGACTCCTTTTCCTCGTTTATCGTGGAGCACTACAATGTCGTCGAGAAAGGCGCGATTACCATAAAGGCGAAATATCATATACCCTGCCACGTGGCCTCGATAGTCAGCCAACAGAATATAATTATCCTTCTTGAATATTTCAGTTTTTGAACGGGCAAGTATATGGGAGGCTTGTTCGACAGCAACGATTTCCCTCATATCTTGCCTAGTAATTGGCTCTCGCACAATCACACGAATGTCAGATAGCATGGCATAATCCTCCTGATAGCTACGACAAAAACACGAATTGGTAAGCTTGCTTTGGTGACCAAAGGTTGGCGTGTATTTATTAGCGATGAGAAGAACAAGCGAGAGTTTTGCTTATGCATTAAATAACTTATCATATTCGTTGTCAATCTTTAATGCTTAGACGGTAGCCGATGCGAAAATTAATACACTACTTGTGATATATAGATGTCACATTATGAAATGCCACTCTTAAATAAACGGGTGGCGGCGCGGGGGACCCCCACCGAGCGCCTGCAGGCTGCCCGCCTGGCAGGCCGAAGCCGTCGGGTGGGGGTGCAGCGCCGACAGGGCCCGTCACTATATTTGTGGCATTTCATAATGTGACTTCCATAGGCAGGAAGGTTCTTTAGTAATAGAAAACCCGGCAAAGTGTGTTGTGCCGGGAATGGGGAATAGTAATGTGCAGTTGAACTTAAGCAGTTGAACTTGGGCTTGACAGAAGAAGTTAGCGCGCAAATCGGGAAATACGACTCACGGGGATGAATGAGTCGTCCTTGAAATCGTGAGGGAATTGAAATTGCATCAGGTAGGCGTCCTCGGTAGTTTCAATATAGAAATCTCGCAATACCGCTATAGCTCGAAAACCCAAGGTCCTGAAGAAGACCTGTGCTGCCAGGTTCGTTTCGCGGACTTTTAACATGATATGACTGAGATGTTGATCCAATAGCTTATAGATGAGCTCTTCAACCATTTGTCGTCCAACACCTCTTCGCCTGAATTCAGTGGAAACGGCAAAGTTGAGAAGATGAAGACGGTTTTTATGATACTTGTAGATCATGAATCCAACAACGAGTTCGTTGAACTCGGCCGCCATGCCGAAGCACTTGCGTTGGCGAAAGCAACGGTTAAAATCGTCTTCAGACCATGGAAACTCAAAATTCTCATTTTCAGTTTCCAGAACTTCAACCATATCGCGTCGAATCATTGGGCGAATGTGCACACATATCTCAGATTTAGCCGTAAACATAACGAATCCTCCTTAAACGATGTTTGCGCGGACATTCTGACTGGGGAAACTAGTCCCTAAAGTGGCCTAGATACCTTGTGTATTGATGGTGAAGAGGGCAACCTGTTAATTAAAGAACGATATATTATCCTCTTTATAAGCTGTACTGTCAAGTTGTATAAAGTTAATATATATAGTCTGGAAATACGGCTGTTTATTACTGTATTACCAATTTGGTAATTTGGCTAATAAAAGAGGCTAGACTGAAAAAGAGGCTGGACGTAGCAAGGAGAGGTCAGTAGAGACAGAAGAAGAAGGCCGGCTGAATTTAGCGAGATGTTATTTTTGATAAATCCAAGCCATGGGAACGGATGCGATTATAATTATTTTTTGAGGAGTTTGTGGACGATAAATATTTACCACATCAGTTTCCCAAGCTGATTGTCCTCGTTCAAACATAGCCCGATATATGATGACATAATCGACGCCGGGAGAATCGTGTTGATGGATAGGCACGGTATGGCCGACAAAATTTGACTGGAATTCGTTGGGGTAATAAGAAGCGATGGTAAGGCTATCGGCTTGGGGCAGATTATTGAGGAAAGCTGCGGCAAGATCCAAGCCTTCACCCCAGCCAAGACGCCTTTCTCCGAGCCAAGGTCTGGTTATTGGGTTGATGTAGGATAGCTCGTGTGGGTGTAAAGAGGCCACGTGATATGTTTGCATAATTAGTAGAGCCAAGATGGAAAGACAGGCTACCTTTACAGATATACGGCGTATATTTTGTGTGAAAAGCCAGGAGACTATTAAGCCGGTGATAATATCCAGCGCGAGAAAATCCGGCAGAATATAGCGGTCGCCCTTTTTAGCTCCGAGTGACATCATAACAAGGAATGTCAGACTGAAAAGAAGAAGAGCAATGAGTAGCTTCTTGGACGGATGGTTAAAGTACTTTTTGTAGAGCAATACTGGCAAGAGCAGGACAGCGAATAAATGAAGAGGAGTGGAAAGAAAGGCAAGCGTGCCTAAGTAAAACACGGGGCCGATTTGATGCAGTTGGTAATCGTCGGATTTGAACCAGGAAACCATGTCGGATATGACTAGCGAGGGGTTAAAGGCTAGGGATGGCAAAATGAGCACGAGACTGATTAAGAATAAAAGTGTCCAAATGAGCAGAGGACGCCAGGGGAATGCAGCGGGGCGATCAGAGTTAGGATGGTGGTTGGTATAAGAAAGATAAAAAATAAGTAATATACTAAAAGGGACGATGAGAAGACCGGATAGCTTAGAGAGAACTGCGGCAGCGGCAGTGAAAGCAGCGAAGGCAATGTAACGGCGGCTATTAGTTTTAGACCACAAGAATAGCAATAGGATGGACAACAATAAAAAAAGAGAAAGCAAGGAGTCCATCGCATAGATGCGGGTATGGGCGATGAGAAGCGGGTTAAGGGCGAGAAGTAAAGTAGATATATAGGCAGTTCGCTGATCCAGTAGCCGCAGAAGAGAATAACCGATAAGCAGCACGAGCAGAGATTGCGCCAGTACCAGAGGCAGTTTACGAATAGCCCACGAGGAGGAAAAGACGGTGGCAGAGCCAAGCCACTGCGTGGTAATACCGGGATGCGGCTGCTGCATTAAGTGAGACAGGTCGCCATGTGCTAGATTGGTGATGAAGCCGACGGTGTTAGATACCCATCGTTTTTCGTCGGCAGTTTGGAAGGCAGACAAATTTAAAACGCGGGGAAGAAATAGACTGAGTAACAGGATGAGCACAAGGCCGCCCTGAATAAATTTAGTCATAATAGAAACGTAGAACGAAAAGAGTAAAATGCAAAATAAGAGAAAAATGATTTTACATGATGTCGGAAGATTATAAGAATAGCAAGGAAGTAGATAGTAAAATTGCCAAACGGGAATTTATCGTGATTATACTGGCCTTGTTGGTATTAATAATTGGCACTGTTTACGGCGGTGCATACGCCAGAAGGGAAAGAAGAGACGGACAGACAAGAGAGACACTACGACAGTTAAAAACAGCTCTCGAAATGTATTACAATGAGCACGAGCAATATCCATTGGAATGGGACGGGGGAAAGTACAAATACACCGTTACGAATAGAGAAGGAGATGTGGCTACGGGATGGTACGTGAGCGGCAATCTGGAGAATGCACCTTTGCCTACCGGAGGGTTTGACGAAGAATATAATATTGATTGGCGAGTGACGAAGCGGGGGAGATACGAGATATGCGGAGGTATAAAGCAGTGTGCAGACAAGGATGAATAGGTGCCTTAAAATTAACGAGACAACGTGGTAGACGGAAGTGAAAGGAAAGGTTTCAAGTAAAATTAGAGTGTTGGTTAAGTGAATAAAATTATTGACAGACGGCCAAATAAGAGTCATTTTAAGCTATCTTGTATGATAGATGCTATATAAGGAGTACATATGCAGCAATTTTGGCGGGATAAAAAATGGGAGGTATTAATGGCGGTCATGATTCTGGCGGTCGCGTTGGTGCCGCGCGTGGTTGATCTGGGGGTGTTTTTAACGGCCGATGAAAAAAATTGGATTGGCCGGTCATATGAATTTATACGAGCTTTTAAAGAATGGCGGTTTAATGAGATGCTGCAAACCACTCATCCGGGAGTAACAACTTTATGGCTGGGGGGATTAGTGGTGACAGTAAAAATGTTAGCGGCGCACGTGCCTTTTACCTTCAGTAATTTAATACATTTTGTAAGGGCGGCACAGCTGTCAATCGCCGTTACGAATGCAGGGTTAGTATTGATAGTTTTTATTTTGCTACGGAAATTATGGCCGAAAAGGCGGATGGTAGCTGTGTTAGCGGCTTTGATGATTGCCTTGGATCCGTTTCTTGTCGGTTATTCAAGGGTAGTACATGTTGACGCTATGCTCGGCGGTTTCATGATGGCAGCAGGAATAGCAATTTTACTCTGGGCGAAGCGGGGCTTTGGCCGGAAATGGTTGGTTTTGTCAGCGGTATTCACAGCGTTGGCGGGACTAACTAAAGCCCCAGCGGTGTTTTTGCTGCCGTATTTTGTTCTAGTAGCGCTGGTGTTCGGGCGTAAGCAATGGGAAAATAAGAGGTTTTGGGTGGATCGATTCAGAGATTTAATCGTTTGGATGTTATTAATCGGCATTATAGTGGTGATCGTGTGGCCAGCTATTTTATGGGTACCGAACCCGGAGGGAAATGTACTTGTCTTGAAAAGAGATTTTAGCGTGGCGGCAGCTACTCCACATAATATGAACAGTGAATATAAGCTAAATAGCAGTTTTTATTGGTATACACTGGTTAGCCGCGCAACACCACTTACATTGTTCTTGGTAGCAGTGGCATTGATAAATCTGTTGTTAGCGAAGGGGCTGCGAGGACGTCAGGTTGCGACATTGGGCAGGGTGACAGGGGCAGATGAAACGGCAGCGTCAAAGCCGGAAACGACTAATACTTTGTGGCTGCTGGTCGAATATATTTTTTTCTTTATCGTAATGATGTCGCTGGGAGCTAAAAAGGGCGACCGCTATATTTTGCCGGTCTTTTACACATTAGATATTTTAGCGGCGTGGGGAGCGTGGTATCTCACGGTGGGTACAGTAAATTTGGTAGCCAGATTTACGAAGTTCATAAGAACAACGAGGACGATTGTTATGGCGGCGCTGATGCTGGTTATTGCTGCGCAAATGGGCATAGTGCTGTATCAATACCATCCCTACGCTATTGCCTACAGCAATCCGCTGTTACCGGACAACCTGAGTCAGGAGTTGGGGTGGGGGGAAGGTTTAGAGCAGGTAGGGAAATGGCTCAACGAGCATGATCCAGAAGTGATAGTAGCATCCTGGTATCCGGAGGAGCTGGGGGTATATACATCGGCTCATGTAGCCCATATTAATGCGCATGAACAAAGCAGAGTGAAGTATGTCGTGTTGTATCGAAATATGTTTGGACGCGAACCGGATCATTACGCCAATGATTTTATTGATGAATATTATAAGAAAAAAGTGCCGGTATATGTGGTAGAGGTGGCTGGGAAGCAAGCAGCCTGGGTGTATGAGAAAAAAGTATATGACCGGGTGCTAAATGAGCTAAAAGCAGGACAAGCGGTTAGCCAGGCGGTGGAGGTTAAACAAGCAGGCTTGGTAGGGTTGGATATTATGGCAGCTACATTTTCTGGTCAGGCTAAAGAGGGGTATCTGGAGGTTGAGGTAGATAGTCAAAGTGGGCAAAAAATCGGATCATGGCGGTTACCCGTAACGGAAATAAATGATCGGGGATGGACAAGTTTCATGTTGGAGCAACCTATTGTCAATTTCGGTATATATAAAGTTATAGTAAAGGCGACTGAAACGGGGGAGAAGGCACCGACAGTCAGGTATCGCGATGGAAGGGAATACCGGTCAGCTAGCATGGTGGTAAATGGTCAGGACAAGCCGGGTAATTTGGCAGTACGGTTGAGATACAAGGTGGGGAATGAAATTGTAACTGAAGACGATAAAAAGTTGCTGGATTGAATAGCATTTCGAATGAGATTGCTGTTGGCGTATCTCAACGGTGTTGTTAATGGGGATGAGTGGTGTTGAGTAAGATAGGGCAAGCATTTTATAGTTAGGCCGTTGGTGCGAAAGGGAGATAGCGTATACTAACATAATATGACTGAGGGAAGTGAGATTAGAATACGCTGGGCCAGAATGTGGCTGCCCATATTGCTAATAGTATTGGGAGTGTTGATTGTTTATAGCAATACTTGGCGGGCGCCATTTGTATTGGATGACATACACACGATTGTAGAAGAGGAGGCGCGTCGCACATTATATTTTACAGCAGAGAGGTTGTTTGGTAACAGGTCGCTTCCCATATTCTCCTTCGATCTAAATTATTATTTTAACGGATTAAATGTTAGTGGCTACCGCGCGGTAAATATAGGCATTCATATTATAAGTTCAATTGGTGTATTTTGGTTGGCTTATTGGTTGTCGGTAAGGGTTTATAAGACAAGAATAATCACGCTGGGACAGGTACAAATTAGCAACCACTTATTTTTAGCCGAGCTGGCGGGGCTGTTTTTTGCAGTTCATCCGATACAAACGCAAGCAGTTACGTATATCGTGCAGCGCTTAGCCTCTATGGCAGCAATGTTCTATATACTAGCATTGTGCGCGTATGTGAAATATAGGCTAAGCTTAGATGCGCGCAGTCAAAAAATTTGGGCAGGATTATCGTTGGCAGCAACTATTGCAGCTATGCATAGTAAGGAGACAGCGATAACATTACCAATTATCATTTTAATGATTGAAATGCTGTTTTTTACCCCGAGTGGAAAGAATAAAAAGTGGTGGAGATTGAACTTAGATTGGCGAAGCTTGGTCAGGCGAATACCGCTGGTAACGCCATGGCTGATAATGATTTTGATTATACCGGCATATTCATTAGAGGTGCGGGATTTGTTCTGGCACTTGGAGAGTGAGCCAAGCTCTATGGCGGGTGACACCTTTTTGGATAAAGTTAATATCAAAAAAATAGCCAGTGTTTCGGCAGAGACGACGCAAATATCCAGAAAAACTTATTTTTTGACACAAATTAACGTGGTGAGAACTTATCTGCGGTTGGTGGTATGGCCTGAGGGTCAAAACATTGACCATGATTATCCTTTAACCGTAAGGATCGGGGACAAGGCGACAATCGAATCGCTTGTCCTGCATGTGGTGATGATGCTCGCAGCGTTGATCTTCTGGAAGAAAGGACGAAAGATTGCGGCGTTGGGCATATTATTTTTTTACGTGGCCTTGCTGCCGGAATCAAGTTTCATTCCGATTGTGGACGTGATGTTTGAGCACAGGCTTTACTTACCGATGGTGGGCGCTGCATTATTTGTTGGAGATATGGCACAGCTAATGATGGAGAAAGCGGGTTCTATCGTAAAACGGAGAGTATGGGCAGACGCGGTGGTTGTGGGGATCGTTTTAATATTAATTTTTAGCTTAGCTGGGGTGAGTTATGCCAGGAATTTAACATGGAAAGACGAGATAAGTTTATGGACCGACGCCACACAAAAATCGCCGAACAAGGCAAGGCCACACAATAATTTAGCAAAAGCCTACCTGGATAGGCAGATGTTTGATCGAGCCGAGGAGTTGTATAAAAGAGAGCTGGAGATAGACCCGAATAGTGTATCGGGGCACAATAACCTTGGTTCGATATATGGAGTGCAAGGCAAGTATGAGGAGGCAATTAAGGAGATACAACAGGCTTTGGCCAAGAATCCTAATCATGATGCAGCCTATAATAATTTGGGCAACGTTCTAATGCTGCAGGGAAAACTTGTTGAGGCAGAAGAAGCTTATGAGAAATCTATTGCGCTAAATACGAAAGATGCCGGAGTATACCGAAATTTGGGGGATGTGTTAGTGAAGCAAGGAAAATTCGAGGAGGCGGTGAGTGCTTATCAGCGAGCCGTTAAAATGGTTCCGGATCAGTCGTTATGGCACAGTAAATTAGGGGCCGCATTAGGGGCATTACATCGCACAAAGGAAGCGAAAGCGGAGTTAGAGATAGCGATTCATTTGAATCCTGGGTTAGCTAGTGCCTATAGTAATTTGGGTAATGTATTAGCGGATGAGGGGGAATATAATGGTGCGGCCAAGGCGTACGCAACTTACTTGCAAATGACGCCGAATGATACGGTCGTAATGAATAATCTGGCTAAAATATTTATTGGATTAGAGAATCCTCAGAAAGCGCAGGAAGTCTGGCGGGCCATACTAAAAATTGATCCGGATAATACTGAGGCAAAAAAGTACACTGATCAACCAGCAGGAAGGTAGGTATATGTTCACATTTGTAGGCAGGCTAGGGGTGAAAGAAATATTAGTTGGATTGTTGATGATTATGTGTTTGGGTGTGGTTGTTTATAGCAATACCTGGCATGCGCCTTTTGTGCTGGATGATATACACTCGATAGTGCAAAATGAGGCTAGACATGCCATCAAGTGGTCATTACCTGCCTTTCTTGGTACTCGTGCTATAGCTTACTTTACGCTCGATCTGAATTACGGCTGGGGGGGGTTGAGGGTGGAAGGATATCATGCGGTGAATATAGTAATTCATATAATAACAAGCGCATTATTAGCTATTTTGATTTATTTGGTAGCGCGACGAACTTATCCGCAGATGATTTGGCGTAATCAGTCGTTGGTTATGGATAACCATTGGGTGCTGGCGATCACGGGCGGATTATTTTTTTTAGCGCATCCCATTCAGACGCAGAGTGTGAATTATATAGTGCAGAGGATGGTGTTAATGACCACCATGTTTTATGTAGCAGCAATTTTGGCGTGGTGGTTTTATCGGGAGAGCCAGAATAGACGCAGGGCGACAGGATGGGCGATGATGTCATTAATTAGCACCGTGTTAGCCATGCATACAAAAGAGATTGCGATCACGTTACCGATCGCAATCATATTAGTAGAATACCTTTTCTTCAGTACAAGCTGGCGGGTGTTAAGACGACGATGGTGGAAATTGTTACCGTGGTTAATCACAATTTTGATAATTCCGGCTTACTTGTTGGAAGTTAGGGGTGTCTTCATTCATGATCTTGAGGTACCACCTTATGCCTATAGCGAAAATGTTTTAGATAAAATTAGTTTGGCGAGAATCAGCAACGTATCTGCGGAAACGCCAGACATTGCAAGGTGGACGTATTTTGTTACCCAGTGGAGTGTCATAACAAGATATATGCGTTTGATTGTGTGGCCGGTAGAATTGAATATTGACCACGATATTCCATGGCAAGACCGCTGGTTTGATATCAGGGCTTTAAGCTCATTGGTATTGATCTTGGGTGTGGTCGGGGCTGGCGTGTGGTTAAAGTTGCATCGGAGAGTAATGGGAGCAGCGGGTATAGCTTTGTTTTTTATAGCCTTGTCAGTGGAATCAAGTGTAATACCGATTAAAGATAATATTTTTGAGCACAGACTTTATTTACCGATGGTAGGAGTGGCACTGATGGCAGTAGAGGGATTGGCCTGGTGTATAGCAAAGGCTAATAAACAAGGAGAACTTACTGGGGAATGGCTACGACGGTTAGGGATGGCAATAATATTAATGATCATAGTATTAAGCGGATTATCATATGCACGCAACAGAGTATGGGTGAGTGCGTTAACTTTATGGTCCGATGCGGCAGTTAAGTCGCCGCAAAAAGCGAGACCATTAAATAATTTAGGATTGGCTTGGGAAGAACTAGGTCGGAGAGAGGAAGCAGAAAAGGTTTACAGGCAAGCACTAGATAGTAGTCCAGACAATATTGAGGTGAAGGTTAATCTGGGCGCTTTGTTAGGTAAAGCGAATCGCACTGGTGAAGCACTGAAAATCTTAAAAGAAGCGATTGAAATCAAGCCAGAGCTTATGAGTAGTTATGTAAATTTAGGCAATGTCTATTTAGTGAGAAAGGAATATCAGGAAGCGGAAGAGATGTATCGGCAGGTATTGGATGCGCAAAGTAATAATGCTAGTGCATGGGCTAGTTTAGGGGATGCCTTGCTGGGACAAGCGAAAAATGTGGAGGCTATAGAAGCGTTAGAAAAAGCGGTTGAGATTGATCAGTCAGAAGCGTCTTGGTTTAATCGTCTGGGTGCGCTGCAAGCTATGGAAGGACGTTATGATAAAGCCGAGACAGCATTCAATCAGGCACTGATAGTTGATCCAAAGTTAACGGTGGCGCGCAATAATCTACTGAAATTGCAGCGCGATAAGGCAGCGCAAGGCAAGAACCGGTAAGCAAACATTAATTATTTTTTCCGAAAGTATCGGTACCGGATAAGGCAAAGAGAACGATGATAATGAGCAAAGATGCGGCAGCCAGGTTGACGGACATATTTGTGGCGTCTGATTCGTAGCGGAAAGATACGGTATGTTGGCCGGCTGGCACTTGAGCGGCTTTAAACAGAGAAAAGGCAGTGTAATGAGGTACAGGTTGATCGTCAATGTAGGTATGCCAGGCAGGCGTAGTAGAGTCATTGAACACTAGCCAAGCTGATTGGTTGGTGGTTACCTTTAGGTCAATGATGGTATCTTCATAGCGAGTGATAGAAATTTGACTATCGAGCGGTGCAGGATTTGCAGCAGCCATTGTTTGAGGGGGGGTGGGTCCATAAATATAGACTAGCTCCAAAGGCGAAAAATCAGGCCGGCGCATGGCACTGATTGTTTCGTCGTCGACGGGCGAGAAGACAGCTTGTTTGACCAGCCAGGCTTTTGGAAAAGCAGCTGAGTTTTGATGGAGGCGAAGAACAGTGTTGTCTATCGTGGAAGTAGAAACGAGACGGAAAGCGTAGGAGCTGAGATAGCTGTAGTCTGTGTCAGTGATGGCTTGCTCAACTACATGGGTAACGCCGGCTAAATTGATGAATTGCCGCCGATCAGTAATGATCGACTGACTGTCATAGTGAACTGGATCAATGTCGTCATCCAGCAAAGAGGTAACAAAACTACGGTAAGCTTTTATAGACAAGGCGCCAATCCAGTTAGCCGAACTGGCAGAAGTAGTAGCATTGATGTGGCGGTCAAGTCGCAAGGCTGACAAGTCAGCCGATTGGTTGTTGGAGGGGGAGGCTAAAATGCTGATGGGTTTTTTGGATTGGGCGAGCTGAGCGGCCGTGGGATTGGGGACACGAATTACGAAGGCTTGCTGATCAGTAAAGCTGGATGGCTGGTAAATTAAATGGAAACCGCTATCTTCGGCGCTAGTAAACTGTAGCAAAAAATTTTCACCTGGTTTGGTATCGATTGGTTTAAAACAAAGGGTAAACTGAGTGCCGTTCAGGGTGCTGGGGTCAATGGTTACGGAGGACAAAGGAGTTGGGTCGGGTACTCTAGTTAACGAGGCCTCCACCAATGAACCGGCTATAAAATTATTGCTGAGCTGATAGGGGACGGTGAAGCACGATAAGGAGGAACTAGGGGCAATAATTGGCTGAATAACAGTGAATAAGGGGGCGATAGATTCCGTGTGGCGGCGAGCGGAAATAGAGGGGTGGTCAACGTGGTAAATACGGGGCGGGGAATTATGTTCACGGAAAAAAGATTGCAGCGCGTCATTAAACGGTGATGGCTGGTAAGCGATAGAAGTACTCGTGAGCGGATTGTATGCCCAGCCATAAATAATAAGAGTGAGAGCAACGAAGAAAGAAAGTATCCATGGCAGCAAATTGAGTTTATGTCGGCGAAGTGGCAAAAAGAAAACAAGTAGAAAGAGGAAAAAACCAATGATAATGAGAAGCGGCTCAGGCTGGGAGAAATTCCACAATGATAAGAAATGCCGATAAATATTCTGGTTACTATAAAGCAGAGCAACAAATGGCGTAAAGAGCAGACTAACTACGGAAAGGCTCACTAGAAGCGTGATAATTTTTTTCCAGCCTATAATATGGCGCAAGGTGTCTAAACCCAGGGGTGCTAGAATAGCCACACCAACGACGAAAAAGAGGGTAAATCGACCAGGGATGGATAAAGATTTAATGACACCAGAATTAACCAGCCATAGATACAGCGGAGAATATTGGCCTAAGGCAAACAATATGCCAACAATCAAGGCGGATATGCCAAATAACTGTAAAGCGCGGTGCCGAGAGAAAAAGGCAGCTCCGATCAGAAGTAAAGGAATGATGCCGGTATAAGCAGCGAGTTCCTGAAAATTCTTCGCGCCCCAGTAATAGCTGTGATCACCATAGAAATAGGGAAAAAGTAAGGTGATAGCGTGAGTGGGCGGATAGCTAAACTCAAGAATTTCTGCGCGACTGATGCCATAAGCGCGTTCGGTAATAGGTAAAAATTCAGCAAGTGGGAGGACGGCTGGTGCAGCTAAGGCTAACGATAACAGTCCTAATAATATAGTGAAGAGAAATGCGCGGATCGGGTGTTTTGATTTTAGGATTAATATTACAAACCAAATAGCAGCAAGCAGAAAAGTATAGAGAACAACTTGGGGTTGGCCGCTGAGGGCGATGGTAGCCGCAACAAGGGTAGTAAGTAAGGTGTGGCGGATCCCAGGTCGCGTTATGTGAGAATGTAAGGAAAGGAGCAGCCATGGCAGTAGCATTGTAGCGGTATAGAAATTGACGTGGTTTAGGTGGCCGACATGAAAACCGGCGTACGTGAACACAAATGCGCCCAGGCTGGCGGAGGCAGCAGAAAGCTTTTGTTGACGTAGAAAAATATACATGCCAGCACAACCTAAAGCGAAATAAGCGAGGATGGAGATTTGTAGGAGCGTGATTGGTGGGACATGAAAAGCACGCAACAGTAGATGGAGGGGGTTAAAAAATCCCAGCTGCCCCCAGGCTAACAGCGGCTGGCCGAAACCAAAAAAACGACTCCAGAGCGGAAGCTGGTTCGCGTGTTGAAAAGAAGCATAAATTGATTCCAGGGGGTAATAAATAATTTTTAAGTCATCTAAGAGGTAGACCAGTTGGGCGGAGAGGGTGCGGCTGAAGAAAGCTAACCAAGCGGTAAGGAGTGACAATATAGCGAATTGATCGGAGCGAGGTAACTTTTTAAGCATGGCGCCAGTTAAAAAAGATGGGGAATATTAAGTAGATAAAGTGACTAATCATAAGAATGGCGAGGGCACAAAATGTAATTAGCAATATTTGCTGGGAACGGATAGTCGCTGATTGATATTGTAATTGAATTGAGGGAAGGCTGTTAGCGGGAGTAATTAGCTGTATCGACTGGTCGGGAGCTGCAATGAGTGTGCCGGCGCTGGGTTGCCAGGAGGAAACAAAGCGCGAGCGTATGTTGACGTTAGCGTGGGTGGGCGGTTGATAGATAGTAATTTTGTTGGGAGATATAATGGTCGGATAATCAGTGAGCGTGGCCGAATCAGTAATTTTGGACAAAAATTCTGGTGGATTATTTTGATCGCCACAGAGGTGAGGCAGCAGAAAACCTGCTTGCAGCAAAGTGGAGGCGTGTTTTTGGTTGCCGGGGGAACTATTTAAATGTGCCACGAGGGTGGGAGTAGTGGGAGGAGGCAAGACGGTAAAACTTCGCTGTGATAAGTATTGTTGTAGGATTGATGAAGTGACGCGAGATAAATCATAGGCAGGAAAAACAAGGAAAATAAGGCAGATCAGCAGCCAGGTAAAACGTGCTCGCGCAACATTTTGACGATGACTAGTAGCCTGAAGTAGTCGGTCGAATCCTAATCCAGCAAGTAAGGCGATGACCAGAACGGAGATAGTCAGTAAACGGCTAGGCATACGCAGCAGCGAAGAGAGAGGGCCGAGGTACCTAAGGACATGCTCGTATAAGAAACCGTCAGCGAGTAATAAAGAAATTAGAAGGAGCAACCAGCCGAGACGGCGCCAAGGGTGGCGGGAAAATAAGCTCAGCAAGACCAGAAACAGGGGGATTATTCCTACATAAGCGCCGAAGTAACCAAAATGTTCTGGTAAGCCGTGGAGAACTGGAATTTTGTGCGAGCGGTCATAAGCGTGAAGAAAAATGTCCGACCATAATCTTTGCTGAGTGATTTGTGCGCTATGAGGATCCACTTGGGCGTTGATCAGTGGTATTTGCTCAAGATATGGCAGTGCCTTAATGCTGGCACCCAGGAAAGTGATCAACAGAATGGTCAGCAGAACAAGTAGAGGCATGAGGAGTCGCTGCCTCAAGGCGCTTGCGATTGACCACAACAGCATTATAGTTATCACCCCGATAATAATATGGACATCACCGCGCCAAAAAATAGCAGATAAGGTTATCCCGCCCAATAAAAGCCAGGCAGGAGACGGTGATTTGATGGACTGGTGCAAAGACAATAAAACCCACGGCGTGAATGCTACGGGACCGGCAACCATAACGATGCCCTCAACAATTTTGTAAGGGAGCACAGCGGATAAGGAGACGATCACCGCAGAGAGCAGGCTGGCAGGTGTAGAAAGACGAAGAGCACGGGCTAAAAGAAAAGTGCCGAGGCTAGCAATACTGGCTTCCAAGGCTAAAGTTAACCAAAGGGAAAGCTCAGGGCGAGAAGTGATGAGAGCTAATAACGTACTAAGACTGAGGGTGGTGCTCTCGGGATTACCCAAGAGGCTCATGCCACCGCAGGTGTAGTGGCTCCAAACAGGCCAAGAAAAGGACCGTAGAGCCTCGGCAGAGGCAGTGACATAACTTAATTCCTTGCTAAAATCGGAGGGGCCAATCCAAGTGCCGGGTCGAATCAACAGAAAAGAATAAAAAAGAAAGACGCTGAAGGTTAGTAGGCAAGGCACAAGCGATTTCCGCCAGGCTAGCGGGATAGGGGATGTTTGGTGGGGAGAGGAAAGGTGGCTAGAGGCGAGATGACTTGGTTCTCGTGTAACGGAACTATCTGTGGTATGAGGGGAGCGGGAAATATAAATTAGAATGAGAGCAGATGCTAACCCGGCCAATATTAGAATGATTATGTATAACCATTGAATTAGGGAAGTGCTGAGGGCGGGGCGCTGGTAGCGAATTTGCCAAGCCAGGTCGCCGACTTTAGTTGGGTTGGGCGAATAATATAACTGGCCTTCGGGATATTTTGTCGCATCTATTTGATAGGTCAAAAAAAGACGCGATGAAGTATTGGTAGCGGATATACGAATCGTGCCTGGTTGGTCGATGCGAGCAGGGATGGCTGGAGAGAAGATGAAGATAGCCAGCCCATCTGGGGACATATCAGTGATTGGTAAGTTGGACGTGTAATTACCAGATTTAGTGAAAATGGTTAAGTTGAGAGTCCCCTCTTCCGGCAAGGGTGAAGTGGGATGGAACCAAATGGCCACACCGTCGAGCAAGGGCTGTTCAAAAAGGAAAGTTTGTTCAACAGTTTGCTCGGGAACCAGCGGGAGGTATTTTGGTTCATTGTGCGGGGTATGCCGAATACCCCATTCAGGCAAAGATGGCGACAATAAAAGAAACAGGGCAGCCAGCCCAGAGCCAACGATAAGTAGTAAGCCTGTTATATATGCAAAATTAAAGCGTGCTATCATAAATAAGCTTAAGTCACCGTCTCAAAATAACTTGACCATCTCTCGTTCACTATGCACCAATTTACGATTTTTCTTCAATCACGAACCACTCACCGTAGCTTGGCTACGGTGAGTGGTTCGCTCCAGCCGTCGCTACCACCTTCGCTAAAGCTACGGTGGTCAAGAAAGCTATGGCCGGCAGGCAATTGGAAAAGCCGTATCTCGACGCATATTGAACGAGATCTGGCCAAGTTATTTTTGGATGGCGCCTAAGTAATTGTACCGTTATTGTGGGAAGTATGAAGAAAGAAATCATTTTTGTGATAATAAGATATTTATTATCGGTAGTGATATTAATTGTCGTAATAGGCAGTGGGTGGTTGATGGCAACGAAGTATGAAGAATATAAAATAATTGATATTTTAGCATATCGAGACCCGGGATTTGCTTTAAAGATATATGCGCAGTTTAATGTCTCGCAGGAATTTGTTATAAACGAGCGAACGCCAGTGACGAGACTGATAATTCCGATGTTTATACCACAAGAAGCGGGGGCAGTAGAAATTAGTTTGAGGCAAGAAGGAAATGTTTTAGAACAATGGCGGTTGAGCGAATATCACGAAGCGGGAAAAAACGAGGGAATTTACGAAATAGCATTGCCGCTGGATAGTGAAACTGCTTGGGAAGGTAAGTATGTATTAACCATGGACGGCAGAGAAATTAGCAGTAACGAACAAGGCAAGGCACCGCGGATATTTATCGAAAAGGATGATGGCAGATACCCAGCGGGAAACTATTGGATAGCCAGCAATAAGAAAAATGGCGATATTAGTATGCAGGTGTTCGGTCGACGGCAAAAGTGGCAACGATATAAGCAAGGAGCAATAGAGAATCCAACCCGAGCTATAATTACTGGGATGGCATATTTATTAGCCGTGGTTATAATCGCCGCAGCGCCGCATGCTTTGTGGCGGCAGAAGGAAGGGAGTGGACAGGGCGAAAGCTAAAGGGAATTGGTTAAATCCGGAAGAAAGTTAGGAATGTACCACTCTTTATACCACTGGGTGAATTTAGCTATGCCGTCCTCTATTTTAGTGACAGGTTGGTAGGACAGCATGGCTTGCGCTAGGGAAATATCAGCTAGAGTACGTGGCACATCGCCAGGCGGTAAGGGAACCTCTTGAATGAGAGCTGGCTTATTAAAAGAGTGCTCCAGGGCGGAAATAAGACGAGGCAGAGGCACGGCGTCTGATTCACCTAAATTGAAAATTGAGAATTGGTGCGGATGGTCCAAGGCACTAATGACTCCCTGTACACAATCATCGATAAAGGTAAAGTCACGCATAGTTTGATGACCGCGCATTAACAAGGGCTGGCCACGCAGGATAGCTTCAGAGAATTTAAAAATGGCCATTTCAGGTCGACCCCAGGGGCCATAAACCGTAAAAAAGCGCAGGGCGCTGATCGGGATTTGATACAGGTTATACCAGGTGGCGCACATAATTTCACCGGCTGCCTTGGTAGCGGCATAAGGTGAGATCGGACGAGAAACATCGTCTTTTTCTTGGAACGGAACTTTATCACGACCGCCATAAACGGAAGAGCTGGAAGCAAAAACGATGTTTTTGACGTCGTTGTGACGAGCGGCCTCAAAGACATTAACGGTACCATCCACGTTCACAGAAGTGTATATGTAGGGATTATCGATGCTGGTTTGAACGGCTGCCCAAGCAGCTAAATGAATGACATGATTGAATTTTTCTTGGTCAAAAAGTTTCGTGATAAGATCATTGTCGCGAATATCACCAGTGACTAACTTGGGCTTGAGGCTGCCGGAAAAAAAGTGTTCAAAGCGTAAATGTTTTAATCGCGGGTCATAGCGGTCATTAAAATCATCAATAATAACCACATCGTCGCCACGCTCCAGCAGTTTGGTAGCGACGTGGGCACCAATAAATCCGGCACCGCCAGTGACGAGTATTTTACTCATATAACTAAAATACTAGAAAGTGGGAGGTAGATACAAATCGGAAATTTTCAAGTGTCAGGTGTGGTATGGCAAAAAGGTGATAATAATCAAAGAAGGAAAAACGTAAAAAGGAAAGCGTAAAATATCAATTCAACTAGATGATTCCCCGCGGTCTTGCCGCGGGGAGGTTCATAGTGTAAAACTTTCGCTATGCAATGACAGTCTTAATTATTTTGATTTTAATTTGTTGTTTTGCCTTTCTAGCGTTACCTTTTTTACAGCTTCATCGTATGCGTAAAGCTTCGGACGACAAGACGGAAAGACACAATAAGGAGCTTGCGGGAATGAGGGATCGTCGCTTAAGGTGATAAGATGAAAACAATAATTTTATGTGGCGGCCGTGGTTGGCGCATGAACGAAGAAACTGAATTTAAACCGAAAGCAATGGTGAGAGTGGGTGAATGGCCGATATTGATTCATATTATGAACCTCTATGGTCAGTATGACTATAAAGAATTCCTGTTATGTTTAGGTTATCGCGGTGATTTAATAAGAGAGTATTTTTTTAATCTGGTAAAAACAGCTAATGATGTTGAAGTGGACTTAGTGGGCGGCGAGATAAAATTGTTGACTGATAAAATGCCCTGGGATTATAAGGTAGGACTAATTGAAACGGGAGAGCTGGCAGATACAGCGGAAAGAGTACTGATAGCGGCTAAATATATTAAGGATAAACAGTTTCTAGTGTCGTACGGAGATGATGTGAGTGATGTAAATTTAGATAGGTTGATCAGCTATCATAATAAACAAAAAAAGCGTTTGGGTATTAAGGCAACAATTACGGTAGCCCATCCGTCATCACATTACGGTAAGGTCTGGGCGGATAAGAGGGATGTAGTGAAAAAGTTTGCGGAAAAACCGAAGGTGAAGGAATATATTAATGGCGGATTCATGGTGTTCGAGCAAGAAGCATTAAAGTATTTACGAGTGGGCGAGGCTTTAGAAGACGGATTAGCTAGAATGGCAGATAGGAAGAAGCTCGGACAATATCGGCATGATGGATTCTGGCATGCGATGAATACGGTAAAGGATGTGCAATACTTAAATAATCTATGGCAGCAAAAGAAAACTTGGGAGCAGAGCGGAAGAGAAAAATAGCGGTCACAGGTAACCAAGGTTACATAGGATCGGTGTTGACAAGGTTGCTGATCGAGGCGGGATATAAGGTTGTGGGAATTGATGCTGGCATTTTTGAAGATGTGCAAATGGTGCCTCGACTGCCGGCCACCGTCCAAATAAAAAAGGACATCCGTGACATAGAGAAAGACGACTTGGCAGGGTGTGAAGCGGTGATTCATTTGGCGGGCTTATCCAACGATCCACTGGGAGAATTGGATCAGCAGCTGACTTACGATATTAACTTTAAGGCGGGGGTCAGATTAGCAGAAATTGCTAAGAAGGCTAAGATCGAGCGATTTTTATTTTCATCATCCTGCAGTACTTATGGAGCGAGCGGACCGAAAGTGGTGACTGAAAAAGACAAAGTAAATCCGAGAACGGCCTATGCTAAGTCCAAAGTGATGATGGAAAAAGAGCTAGTTCGAATGGCCAGCCATGGATTCGTGCCAGTAATTTTACGCAATGCCACAGTTTTTGGCTTTTCGCCTCGGTTGCGTCTAGATTTAGTCGTAAACGATTTGACGGCCAATGGTTATTTAAATGGCCGTATAGAGGTCTTAAGCGATGGAACGCCATGGCGGCCTAATTTGCATGTAATGGATTGTGCTAAGGCGTTTATGTTTTTAATGGAAGCGCCTGCCGAGCAAGTGTGCCGAGAAGCGTTTAATATCGGTCAGGCAGCGAATAACCGGCAAGTCCGGGATATTGCCGCGAAAGTACAGCAAGTGATAGCAGGCAGTAAAATAATCATTAAAAGTGAAAGCACACGAGACGAGAGGACGTATCGAGTAAGCTTTGACAAGATAGAGCAAGCTGGCTGGCAAGCCAAATGGTCAATTAATCAAGGGGTGCAGGACTTGGTGCAAATTTTTAGGAAGCGCGGTTTTGATAACGAGGATAGCAAATTTAATGGCTACTATACATTAAGGCGTTACCGGGCCATGATGCAGGCAGGATTGATGTCGAATACGCTACGAATGATCGATGATATAAAAGTGAAGGTATGATAGAGGGAGTAATTTATAAAACATTAAAAAAAATCCCAGATGATCGGGGTGTAGTTTGGCAGTTGATGAAAAAGTCAGATGAATCATATAGCCAGTTCGGTGAAATTTACTTTACCTCGTTATATCACGGGGTGATAAAAGCTTGGCATAAACACAAACAGATGGACTTGAATTATGCTTGCATAACGGGTGCAGTCAAGGTGGTGCTATATGATGGAAGGGAAAAGTCGTCTACTGGTGGACAGATTGAAGAATACTATCTTAGTACAGATTGCTATGGTTTGTTACATATTCCCCATGGAGTGACCAACGGAATGATAGGCCTTTGCCAGCAACTATCGATTGTCGCCAACTTAGCTACTTTGGAGCATGATCCGACCGAGATGGAACGGTTTGACCTAAGCGTAATCGAATATAACTGGTAGACAAGGAAAGGATTGAAACAAGCAGGCTGATTAGCGTGCCCCACAGGGCGGTGGCGATTGCCAATTGGTGCAAGGGAGGCAATGTTGCAGGGATAAAAGTGGGCACTTGGAAGGCAACCAAGGGGATAATGATGAAGACAAGGAAAATTAGAACGGTCGATGGATGAGTGATGGCTGTATTAACTAAGTAAAGTAGTAAACTAACTAGAAGAATGGTAGCCAGATAAACTTTAGGGATAGGCAATAAAAGACCGCCAAAAGTGAGGAGGAGAAGGTAGGCAGCGAGACGTGAGATAAAGTTATTACTCATAGGTGTAGGGCGGTACATGATAAACGGCTACAGATTGATTAGAAAAGACCAGAGGATATCGGCCCGGAGACTCTAAGACTGGAGTGGGGATGTTTTCGCGCTGGGTAAAATAAGCAACGTACTTTTGTTTGCGATAAGTCAATGAATCAATCTGATCGTTGGTGGGGTTAATTAGGGATTCATCATCGGGTGAGACAGCGAGCCACTGCAGGGAAGTAATGACAGGCAGCCACTCTGTATGGCGGTTTTTATCAGAGGTAGTGATATAACTATTCTTGGTTAAATGGTCACGAAGCCAATACATGGCGGCCAGTTCATCCGGGTGCAGCCTGGCATAGTTAGCAGGGTTTTCGTAATAACGGTAGACGCGACTGTTGCTTATCCAGGCAGCGGTACAGAAATAGGCTACGATAACTAAACTAAATAGAACACGAGAAAAATTACTTTTATAGACGGTTTGAATGATGTGCGATAGCGATAAAGAGGCTAAAATAGAAACAAAAAAAATAAAAAGAGGCAGGAGGCGTTGTGTCCAGACGGCAATCTCCAGTAAATCATTACCGGCTAGCATAACGGAAAGGCTAAAGAGAATAGCAATGATGTATTTAGCGGTGGTCGGAGCAGCAGATCTTAATAAGAGGAGCAGTCCCAGGGGAGCCAGGGTAACAAAGGGGGCATAACTAGAAACCAGGACATTGATGAAGGGGTCCTTAGCTACACCAATTATATATTTGGACGTAGAAAAGACAGATTTACCGGTGAACAGCACTAATAGAAGCAGAAGAAAATTGATCGGGCAGATCAGGAGTAACTGTTTTTTATGTGGTGCGGTTAGTGATGACCAGGCAGAAAAAAGCGCGGGAGTCGTAACAAGCAGGCTGACTAGCAGTGCTAATCCAGTTATGGGGTGAGTTAATGGCGTGGCAATGAGTGCGAGGAGGGCGGACCACTTAGCGCCAGCGGTAAAGCGTTCCAAAAAAAGAGCGAGGAAGGAAAAGCTGATTAATTGCGCGAGTGTACCGTCTTCAAAATTGCTGTTAATGCTGGTAGTTGTTACAGCCCAAATAATCATCACTAGGGCGGCCGAAGGCCATCCTCCGATGCGTCGTAGGAGCAAAGCTAAGCAGATTCCTACGGAGACATGGGCGATGACCATTGACCAAGTAAAGCGGCTAGGCCAATCCAACGGCAATATGTTGGTGGCGGAAAAAATGGCCAGAGAAAGCGGATACCACGAATTTTTAAGGGCTTGGATGGATGCGGTGGGATCGTCAAAGAACTGTAGAGCGACCTGAGCGCGACGGGCATAAAAAGCAGCGTCACCACCGATGGGGAATGTGGTACTGAGGGGATATTGTAGGGAGAGAATCAGCAGAATCAAGAAGGAGGTGATTAGAGCGGCAGGCATAAAAAAAGATCGGTGTGGCATAGGATAGGATAATCATAGCTTTTTTTTCGTATTTCGGGCACTCTGAACGGATGCGTAAATATTGGGGAATAGGCAAATAATTGGAGAAAAGGCATAGTGGACGAACAATATTACATAGGGAATGGACTATGAAAAAGAAAATCATCATAATTGGAGCGGGCATAGCCGGGCGGTTATTGGAAGCAGACATTAAACATAGCTATCACAATTGTGAGGTGGTGGGATTCATTGATGATATCAGCCGCGCTAATGTTAAAATTTTAGGAAAAATTGAAGAAATAGAAGGTGTGCTTGGCCGGTACAAGGTAGATGAAGTGGTGATAGCTATTCCGTCAGCCGAGGGATCACTAGTCAGACGAATATTGATGCTTAATTTAAATAATCGAGTGCCGATTAGAATTGTGCCGCGGGAACAGCGGGTGATTAGGCATAATGATGTGCAGTATCAGGCTGTGAGAGAGCTGACGGATGAGGATTGGCTGGGTAGACCGCCAGTGCGAAGAAGTATAAACGGTTTGGAGAAATATTATAAAAATAAAATTGTGCTTGTAACAGGTGGAGCAGGGTCAATTGGGTCGGAAATTGTCAGGCAATTATTAGAACTTAAAGTTAAGAAGGTAGTGGTAATGGATAATTCGGAGTGGCTTGTTTATGGGCTGGAACAAGAATTAAAGGAAGCGAAAGTTAAAAAGTCAAAATATGAATTGATGATGGGTAGTGTGGTTGACCGGACACGGACAGAAGAGATAATGAAAAAAGTTAAACCCAGGATAGTCTTTCATGCCGCGGCGTATAAGCATGTACATCTCATGGAGAAATATGTGGGCGAGGCGATCAAGACAAACGTACTGGGAACTAAGAATGTGGCAGATGCAGCTACGCGGAATGGGGTGGAGAAGTTCGTGCAAGTATCAACGGATAAAGCGGTTAATCCGGCCAGTGTCATGGGAGCAACAAAGAAGATAGCGGAAATGTATGTGAGGCAACGACGATCGGAGGTGACCAGTTTTAGTATTGTAAGATTCGGCAATGTGATTAATTCTCAGGGATCGGTATTGCCCATGTTTAGCAGGCAGGTATTAGAAAGACGCGAGGTGACAATAACGGATAAGAGAATGGAAAGGTACTTCATGTCAATTCGTGAGGCTGCGCAGTTAGTGATAATGAGTGCGACTAGGATGACGCAGGGTGCTATTTATGTGCTGAATATGGGAGACTTAATCTCAGTGAATGAAGTGGCGCAGTGTGCGATACGGAGCCACAATCTAATTCCGGATAAAGATGTGAAGATTAAGGTGGTGGGGCGACGGCCAGGAGAAAAAATGGTGGAGGAACTATTTGCGAAAGAGGAAAAAAGGCAGGTGAGAAAGACGAGTTTACCCAACATATGGCAACTGCAGAATGGGTCCTCCGGCAGTAGGCAAAATGATGAGGTGGTAAATAATTTGCAGCAGATGGTGGAGAAGCCGCAACAAAATTCCAAAATAATTGTCTACTTACGGACGATGTTTTCGACTTTGCGATAGGATAGTTTTTATTAGAGGTTGTAACTGGAGCAAAGTATAGGTGTCACATTATGAAAAGTCACCAGACAAGAAACGGGTCCAGCCTTCGCTATGGCTTCGGCTGGCAGGTCTGTCGGCGCTGCTCCCCCATCCGACGGCATCGCCCTTCGACAAGCCTGCCTACCGGTAGGCAAGCCTGCCTACCGGTAGGCAGGCTCAGGGCTGCTGGCGCTCGGTGGGGGACCCCCGCGCCGCCACCCGCTTATTCTGCAGTGACATTTCATGATGTGATGTCTATATTTGTATGGTCTTGGTGGAGCAACGGATAGGAAAAATAGCAGGGAATGAAGTTAGTATATAATTGAGGCTATGAGCAAATGTTATGTGGGGTAGCCATATGCTAAATAAATGGCTGGGTGTTGATACGAATTTTTTAATAAAAAGCAGTTTTTGGCTGAACTTGGAAAAGGCGGCGAGAATGGTTAGCGAATTAGGCATCATTGTAATGCTTACCAGGCTCACTGATTTAAAAGTGGTGGGACAATACGAACTCCTGTTATCGATTTATAGTTTAGTGGCGGTCTTAGCTATTACAGGTTTTAACAGTTCATTGCTCAGGGCACTATCGACTGGTTATGATGGAACCTTGCGGGAAGTTATGCGGCTGAGCTGGAGATGGAGCGTGGTGGGAGCAGGTGCGTTAGTGCTCGGCGGCTGGTGGTCATATGAAACATATCCAGCGGTCGGGCTTAGCCTCATAGCTGCTGCGCCAATCTTCCCGTGGTATACAGTTCTGCGGCGATGGGATGTGGTGCTGCAGGCTAAAGAAAGATTTGCGGAGAGGTCAGCTTATTATGGCATTTCGTCAGTTGGATTACTAATGTCAGTGGGGGCGGCTATTTGGTGGAACAGGGATAATGTAGTAGTGCCATTTATAGTTTTGGTGGCGGTACAAGCGATGTTTAATATTATCTTTTTCAGGCGTGTGAGTCGGCTGCTGGTTAATGATTTGGTTGAAGAGAATTGGATGAAGTCGGGCTACAAATTATTTATATCGGAAATATTTAATGTACTGTATTCAAGACTAGATCGGCTGATTTTAGTTGGTTGGCTTGGACTGGAAGCATTGGCTATATATGCTATTGCTACGAAAATTGGTGAGGGTGTGAAGTTGGTTATAGGCGGAGTGATCTCGACCTATGTGCCCCGACTTTACAAGAATGGCACGTTGGTAGTCATTCGGTGGTACCGGGCACAAGGATGGAAGATAGTGGCAATAGTGGTGGGCGGTTTGTCGGTTGGCTGGCTGGTGACGCCGATTATGATAGTAAGTCTATTCGGCGAGCAGTATCGTGAATCGGTGGTTTTTGCCCAATGGTATCTGTTGGTAATACCTTTTCATCTGTTAGCTTCGATATGGAGTTATTTGCTTATTAAGGACAGACGAGAAGGTCTGTTTGTGGGAATTGGTGCAATAGCTGGAGTTGCAAATATAATAGCTTATATAATATTGATACCCAAGTGGGGTATTAGCGGTGCAGTGGCGGGATCGATTGTTTATTATGTTGTGCTAGGGGGTTTATATTTTGGGAGCGTGAATTGGGTATTGAGAAAGAATTTAGTTAAGCAAGGATTAAAAATATGAGTATATATATTGGCAGCAACAGGACAGTCTTAGAGGGAGAAGATGCACGGAAAAAACTAGAGCAAGACAATGATTTAAAATGGCTAACTGGCAAAGCTGGCGTCCTGCAAATTGACCAGGCAAGATGGCAAAAAGCACAAGAGTTTGAACTGAAAACGTGGATGGTAGATGGACGTTGGACGCATGAGGATAATAACAATTTCCATAAAAAAGCGTTTGGAGATTATGAGGTGCTGCGTGGTATGTCATTCAAAAATGGCATTGAGCTAGGGTGCGGGCCATTTACTAATTTAAGACATGTCGGTGGCGTGACAAAAGTAGGGGAGATTTATTTGCTAGACCCGTTAATTAAAAAATATCTCAAACATCCTTTTTGTCGTTATAAAGGCGGGCAAATGTGGATATGGGAACGTCTGGTGACCAATGTTAATTGGCCAAGACGAAAAAGCGTACAAGTAATAGAAGGCTCCATTGAGGATTTTCAAACAGAGAAGAAGTTTGATTTAATTTTGCTGATTAATGTGTTGGAGCATTGCCAAAATGTTGAGGCAGTTTGGCAGAAAGTACTAGATATTGCAGCCCCGGGAGCGGTTTTGGTGTTTGCGGATAAATATTATGATGGTGTACATTTGACAGAAGTGTTAAAGGACAGATATGATGCCGGACATCCGATAAAAGTTGATCAGTCAGTGATTGATGATTTCTTGGCCAAACACTGGGAGGTTTTATACCGACAAGTCGTGGAAAAGAAGGGTCGAGCCGGCAGAACGTCCTGGGATGATTATAAGGCGGTATATTATATTGGTCGTAAAAAGGACGATTAATAGAACGCGGATAGTCGAGGAATTTGTTCAGAAGGCAGACAGGACGCAGATAGGGTTTAAACGCAAATTTAGACGGAAATGGATTGCTGGATAAGGTCAGCAGGTTGCGGTTCGGATTGAGAGAGATACCAATCAATAAATTTTTGCAGGCCTTGGCGAAGTGATACTTTAGCGGAAAACGACAGCTCTCGTGTTGCTTTTGATGTGTCCGAGAATGCAGTTAGTACATCACCGGGTCGCTTAGGTGAATGTAATGGCACAAGGTTGGTATGCAGAATGTTTTGGAGAGTGGCTAGTAGTTCATTGATTGATGTCGTATGGCCGGAACCAATATTATAAGCGGAACCGAAGGGAAGGTTGGGGAGTGTTGCGGCCAAATAATTAGCACGTGCAATGTCACTGACATAGATGAAATCTTTGTTTTGCTGACCGTGCCAATGGATTGTAGGGGGAGTTCCTTTTAATAAATTGTCGACAAAGATCGGTATAACATTGGAGTAAGAGGAATCGGCCGGCGAGAATGGTCCATAGGCATTGAAATAACGTAGGGAAATAGTGGGTAAGTTAAATTGCTCGTAAAAAACGGTTGCATATTGTTCCCCTGCAAGCTTAGCGACTGCGTAAGGTGAGGCGGGTCGGGGTAGGGCGGTCTCTTGGTTAGATAGTGATCCATTATCTCCATAAATGGCCGACGATGAGGCTAGGACGACTCGTTTAACCTTTGCATCACGGGCAGCCATCAAGACATTAAGAGTGCCCGTAACGTTATTGTGGTGTGCTTCAATGGGGTGGTCCATGGATTTTTCAACGGCACGCCAGGCAGCTTGATGCAGAACAAAGTCAACATTATGGACTGCTTCTTGAACAGTTGACAGGTCACAAATGTCTCCTTGAATAAAGGTCAGTCGATCCATGACAGGAGCCAAGTTGGCAAGATAGCCTGTGGAGAGGTTGTCTAAAACAGTGACCTGATGATGTTTAGCTAATAAAAAATGTACAATATTAGTGCCGATGAACCCGGCGCCGCCAGTAACGAGAAAATGTGACATGATAATATAGTACGCAATTGCAGTCTAAGCGACAACGGGCCGTGATAAGCAGGCTAATAATTAATGCAACTAAGTTACCATCCGTAAATAACTTAACCATTTCTCGCCCACTATGCGCCAATCTACGACTTTTCCTCCAGCCTTCGCCAAGGCTACGGCCGGCAGGCAATCACGAATCACTCACCGTAGCTTGGCTACGGCTGCTGGTTCGCTCCAGCCGTCGCTACCACCTTCGCTAAACCTGCCTGACGGCAGGCAGGGCTACGGCGGTCAAGGAAAGCTATGGCCGGCAGGCAATTGGGAAAGCCGTATCTCGACGCATATTGAACGAGATCTAGCCAAGTTATTTTTGGATGGCGCCTAAGTTGTTTTAAGGATGCTCAGCAGTGCTTGGGTGAAGCTAACAGAGAAAGCCCGCTGGGTATATTGGGCAGAGGCCTGATAAGAAAGAGCCACACGTTCGCGCAGCTGGGTGGAATTAACAGTGGCCAGCTGGGATATTTGCGTGGACAGACCAGGAATAGAGATATCGTCAATGTAGTGACCAAAATTTTCAACATCAATGCCGCATTGGCGGGTAACCACTGGGACTAGACCGCGACGCATAGACGAGGTGACGGAGGTAGCGCAGCCCTCCGTGCAGGATGGTAAGATGACGTAGCCGCAAATATTAGTTAAGTAGCGAAAACGTTCACTGTGGATGCGGACGAAGTTTTCGATATGAATATTGGGTGTTTGAGCGAGCAAGCGGCTATAATGTTGAACAAATGCGCTCTCCAGCGCAGTACAAACATACAAATTTAAATGAGGCAGTTTGGCAAAAGTTTCCAGCAATAGATCAAGACCCTTTAGAATATTTCCAGCACCAGAGAGAAAAAGAAAATTATGAGATTTTTTTTCTTGATAGGCAGCATAGTCTAAAACAAGTCGGGGTGAGGTGGAAAGAAATATCTTGTGGATCGGGCGGTTAAAACTTTTAAAAGTGTGATTTGTGACGTGGTTGCCAACACAAATAATATGATCTGTTATCTGGGCGGTTTGGCTAGTGTTGATATTCTCTGCAGTACGATAAATTGGTAGGGCGTGGCCGGTGCGCTGCTCGAAGTCTGAGTAGCGTTGTTTGACAAATTGATTACGCTCATCTGGATTGGAGCTAGTGGCGTAGAGAACTTTAATAGCTGAAGGAACTTGTTTGGCTAAACGAAGATAGTGATGTCCGGAGCCATCAATGCCAATACCAATAAAAAGTTGGTATATATCGTCGGGCTGCCAATTGGTGGAAGCGCCCCGATCGATAATGTCTACCCAATAACCCAGTTGATTGAGAATTCTAACTTTTTCAGCTATTTCCCACTGGTTCGTATGTAAGTACTCATGCCAATAGCCAGACGTTAAAGAGTCAGTTTTATAATAAAGCATAGCGTGACCAAGACGATGTGGGCAGTATTTATGGTAATTGAGTATGACGGTCTTTTTAGCTAGAGACAGAAGCAAATGATTGTAGATCGTCGCAGGCGATAAAGTAAGTGGCATAATAAAGGGCTTATCAATCAGCAAACGGTGTGTGTATAGCCAGGGATGTTATGGTTAAAAGGATTGGCAGTTATAAGAAAGTAGAAGGCGTTGTTAATCATCGCACAAAAGCGTGGTGATATTATATGGATAGCTAAGAAGATTTAGCGTCCTGCTAGACGGGCATGACAACGGCTGATAATACTGTTTGACCGAGACACAACTGATGAAGCAGGTCAATTTCCATGGCGGTCAGGCCGGAGTTATTGCCGAAGTAAAAGCCACCTTGGTCAATGATGCGGGCATTGGTTAAGTGCTTGGTCTCGCCATAAGCTTGGCGATAAAAGGGCTGCTCGGGAATTGAGCCGCCTAAAATCGGACGAATTTCAACATCAGCGGCTTTGAAACGGTTAATATATTGGTCGGCAATTGTCTTGGTGTGACACACGATCGGTACGGCAAAATTAGAGACGAGGCTCAAGTGACTAGTTGTTTGGTGGATAAGGTCCGGATTGCGTGAAAGATCGGCGTTGAACTTTTGCCATTGGCGGTGGCGCAGTTGAATGGTTTGTGGTAAATAGCGCAGCTGATTGGAGCCAAGAAAGCCGGTAATTTCGGTCGGCCGCAGATTATAGCCAAGGGTGTAAAAAGTAAAATTTGCAAAGAAGGTGTCGTCTACCTGGAATTCCTGACGGATTTGCACTTTGTCCTCATCGGATAAATTACGGTCCCACCCATGCGCTCTTACCAAGCGCAGCATACGATCAAGCGTGGGGTCATCAGTGCAAACAGCACCGCCTTCGATGGTCGACATGTGATGACCGACAAAAAAAGAAAACGTGCTGGCCAGGCCCCAGTTGCCTAGTTTTCGGCCTAAATATTCAGTACCTAATGATTCGCAGTTGTCCTCAATGAGCAAGATATTGCGCTCTGCACAGAGGCTGGTAATCTGCTCTAAATCGCTGCAGAAGCCAAGTAAGTTAGTCAAAAATAGCATCTTGATGTTAGGGTGCTGATCGAGAACAGATTGGAAAGTTTGGCTAGATACATTGAGCGTGGTTAGCTCAACGTCGACGGGGATTGGTTCTAACCCGAGCTGAATAATAGGCATGACATTGGTCGCCCAAGTGAGAGCAGAGAAAGCGACTAAATGATCACGCTCCAGCAATTGGAGATTAAGCAAGGCTTGAATAAGGGCTAGATTAGCAGAACTGCCGCTGCTAAATAGAACACAATGGCGGCGCCCCTGCCAGGCGGCAAAGGATTGCTCAAAATTGGAGCATTGCTGTCCAATACTTAGCTGGTTAGTGTGCAGGATAAAATCGCAGAGTTCCTGTTTGGTTTGTTGCTCGTTGTGGAAAAGTCCTGGAACTAATTTAATCATCGCTTTATTTTACTCCGTACCTGAGCGTCGTGCACGTCTGTAAACTGGTCTTGATTACTTAATATTGAGGCAAAGATCAAGAAGAAAGTCATTGAGCTGCCGGAAATTATGGTTGATAGAAAAATTCTCATTGATGTTCTGACGAAGATTATCACTATAAATTTGTCGTAGTTGATGGCTAGTGGTTAGTTTGACTAGTGCGTCATACCAGCCAGCCGGGGAATTCACGATTAAACCGCTATGATTGTCGCGGATAACCTGACTCATGGAGGGGGCAAAGTCGGATATAACTGGAATACCAAGTTGACTGAAGACATAGACGCGGCCGGGATTAGTGCCGTATTTAAATCTAATTTGGGTATCATGGGCACGGTAGGGACGTAAATTTAGGTGGAAATAGCGTGTCAGGGGCTGATTGAATAGATGGAGATAGTTGCGAGGAGTAGGAATAATGTTGTTTACTAAACCGATATCGCTTTGTGATAAGAACCGATGGTAATTATCTGGTGACCACTGGATATGACGAATTTTTATGAGATGAGGCAAACGCTTAGTGACCTGACCTAATTTGCTTATGTTGTACATTAACCAAAGTTCTACGGGATAATGTTTTGCCAGTTTGTCTAAGGCAAAGTTGACATGGGGAGAGAAATTGATGAGATGTTCTTTATTGCCGTGATAGCCAATAATAATGGGCTCTTTGGGGGTATGACGCTTGAGCAATGGCTTGATGTCGGGAAACATGTAGTAGATGAAAATATTATGGTTGTATTTTAGTTGCTCGTCCCGCTGCTCCAGTGATCCAACAATCAGTGCATCGGCGGCGCGGGCGTTTCGTTGCAAGGCGGGATAGTCAGTCATTGGATTCATGATGCATATTTTGATGGCGAAGTTTTGTGACTTAGCCTTTGTGATGGCCGCGTCCGGCGACATAAAAATGGCCAGTTGGTAATTGCTGTAGTGATCCCAGTCGTTATAAACAAGGTGGTGCCCGGCTTTTTTAAGGAGAGGAGAAAGATCATCAACGCAGACTTTTGTTCCGGATGAATCGTAATGCGTATTAATGACTATTTTAAGCTGACGCTGTTTGGGCATAAAAGGTTACTTGGTTGTTTATTGAGAATGAAGGGGTTTAGGTGAAATATCAATCATAGGTGGATTTGATACCTTCGACTAAGATGGTGCGGTGAAAAAATGCGAGCTCGTGTAGCCGCGAGACATTAAGCAGTCGGCGCGGCATGCCGTCTGGTTTAGTAGAGTCAATAATTAAGTCACCAGAAAAACCAACTACATCGGCAATTAGGTGGGCTAGATCAGCAATACTAATATCCTCTCCAGTGCCAACGTTAATAATTTCATCGTTGTCGTAATTCTGCATAAGAAAAATAAGATTACGATAGCTCCGTTTATCAAGAGCACGGACGAGAGCTGAGCCAACGAGCCCGGTGTGCCCCTCAATAAATATTTTGGCATTAAGGCGCATGGTCATATAATCAGTTTGGTATTAGGGATGGTGCGTTAGATGATGGAGTTGATGAAATAGTCGGATAATTGGATGGATAGGAGGGTGTGGATACCAAAGCGGGGTGACAGATAGCATAGAGTTCACCAAAGGCGATATGCCAGGAGGAAATGGAAAGTCCGGCAGTGGAGATCTCGGAACGAAAAGAATCAACCGAGTATTCGATGAAATGGGTATCGTCTAAGCGATACTCAAACCCATGTTGTTGTTTATAGACAGTGATCCAATCACGAGTAAGCAGAGGCACGCGGATCAGAATTGTATTGGTGTAAGTTTGGATAACTTTGAGCAACGCAATGCGCTGCTCGATATGTTCTAAGACATTGGACAACACTGCCACGTCATAATGCTGTTGGGTAGGCGGCGTAGTTATGTTCCCGATAGAGAACACTAGGTTAGGGAGACGATATGACTGCTGGGCTTTAGTAATAGACCGGACACTTGAGTCTAGGCCTATGACAGAGCGGGCTTTTTTAGCTAAATCGTAAGCCAGTTCCCCCAGGCCACAACCAAGATCAATGACTTGGTCACTAGTTTTGATGTTATCAATAAAAAACTGATGATAATTAGTTATAGCGTGTTTGGGATGAGGTCCATCCCCTGCGGCAAAGAAAGAAAACCAATGATAGGACGAATTATGTAACTGACTGAGAAGGCTTAGGATAGGGCGGTGAAGAACAGATTGTCTGACGCGACAGAGCAAACGATAAACGATTGAGCGAGAGGTTGACGGCATAACTTAATGGGGTTTTTTGGCTAGCATAATTAAGTTAATAGTTAGAGAAGAGAAAATAAAGTAATTGAATTTGCGAGCATGCGGCAATTTCAGATTGATGTAAGTATGGGCTGCTTGGTCGCAAGTTTTTCCAGCAAGATTGTTCAAAAAATAGAGGGGGGAAAGTAAATGAGGCTGATCAGTCAACGATGCAAAAAAATAGTTGATTAGTTGAAAAATGGAGGCAAAATAGCCAGTTGTTTCATAAATATCGGTTATGGAAAACTGATGGAAAAGAGCGATCAGGCCATATTTGGTAAAGCGGAAGAAGTCATTTTGCCAGTAAGGCTGATTGAGCAGATTAAAATTTTTGAAAGGAGCCTCTGCTGAAGGGATAGCAACACTATGATTCTTCATGGTTTGGGGAGTGGTAACGATCAAGCGACCACCTGGTTTGAGCACCCGATAGATTTCTTTGGCAGTAGCATTTGGTCGCAGGATATGCTCAAGGGATTGATTAAGGATAATTCCGTCAAAGGAATGGTCTGGGTAGGGAACCTGCCAAGCGTCACAAACAATATCTGGCTGGACGGCCGGCAGAGGGTCGGCACCGATATAATGGCAGGAAAAGAACTTTTTATAAGGCATATAACCGCACCCAATATCTAAAACTTGTTGAGACGAGGAAAAAAGCCGCGCAAACTTTTGCATAGCTAGTTCAATTGGACGATTGGCAAGGTAATTATTGGAGAAAATATTGGACATGAAGCAGTTTAAGAAAAATTAATTTGATACGATGATGAATGCTCAACCAATGGCGTTATGGCGGATAAATAGCGGCGGATCATCTGTTGCAGCGTAAATTGTTGGGAGGCGATCCGACGGCTATGGCTGGCATATTCTTTACGATGGAGCATGATTTTATTAAGGTTAGCAGCGAATGCGTGAAGATCAAGACGGCGGGATTGGTTAAAACCGCTGCCGGGTGCTGGTATCAGTGCACTATTCAGGTCTGGTGTTGTTATTTCAGCCATGGCTCCGTCAGCGATACCGCAAATTGGCAAGCCGCACGCCATCGCCTCAATGATATTATTTGGACAAGGCGGATTAAGGTGGGTAAACAAAAACACATCAGCACCGCGATAATATTCGGGGAGTTGGCCGTTAGGAATAGGTCCTAGGAAACTTATTAGGGAGTCGTTAGTATATTGCTGCGGAAAATTGGTCACTGCATGAGAAAAATCGCCCACAATAATGAGCTTAGCTCTGGCCTGATAGTTTTTTTGATATAAGCGGAAGGCGTCGATGAGAGGCAAAATCTGATCAGACCGACGGAAGCGGGAGGCTGTTATGAAGATAGGCTGCTCAGGCACATCGCGAAGTTGTCGGGTGGAGCCATGGTGGGAAAATAACTGGGTGTCTACTCCGTTATAGACCAGGTGATTCGGAATATAATGATTGGTGCCTAAAAATTTATCGCAGCAGTCTTTGGAGTATTGGCTTTGATAGATAACTGCATTAGCAAAGAAGTGCAGAATAATTTGCATTGGCAGGTTATAAAAAATATATTTCCAGCGGGCAACAGACATGGGATAATAAACGCCATCAAGACGATGAACGATCGGCCGGCGGGTCAGTTTGGCAAAGAGCAAGTAGCGAATAGGGCAGGTGGCATTGACTAAGAGAAGATCGAAGCGGGGAGTAAATTTAAAAACAACCAGATGTTTTTTGGGCCGCAGTCCACGCTGCAGTTTCAGGGCAAAGTTGGAAGACCCGCCGGTGGGTCGAATATTTGCAGGCAAAAATATTATCATTGTGGAGAATGGATAGTGGAGACGATGTAGCGGGCAAAAGAGAACCAGAGTTCCTGCTCGGATTGTTTGGCGGATGAGTCAAAGTGACGGTTAGGCTTAGCCAGAACGTCGCTGTACATATTTATCGGGAAGGAGAGACTGATGACAGTCGCAATGTGATTAAGAAGATCAGTCTCACGGTAGTGATACTGGTTAATGGCACGACTAATATCAGCAGACAGTTGAGAATAGGACGTGTTCTTAACAACCATGGAAGTTGGCAAACAATTATAGGTGCATTCGCCCAGGGTGACAACCGGTTTTTTAGCGATAATGGCTTCAAAGCCAACCCAGCTGGAAATAGTAACAATTGCTTGAGCTGATTCAATCACATCCCAGGATGATAAGTATGGATTGACCAGTCTGACATTAGGTATCTGCAGCAGTTTCTTGTAGTACTGCAGGGTACGAAATCCTAAGGAGCGTGGGTGGTCTTTGACTACGAGCGACCAAGTAACAGGCAGACTTTGAGCAATATTACGGATTACTTCAATTTGATTTTGATGATAGCGGCCGTAAATAGATAAAGCAATTTCTGGTTCGGTATGCAGTGGGAAGAACACATAAGAAGTCGTGGGCAAGTGGTGCGGCGACATGTAATGAAGAGATAGGTAGCGGTGGTGTTTTATAGCATTAATCGGTTTAACCACATTAAATTGCCAGACGGCGGATAGACCGGCTGATTGGTGGTCCGCGGGATAATGAGCAGACTTGAGCAAAGAAAAAATTGTTGATTTGATGAGTTTGGAGGCTATGGTTGGAGAAAAAAGTGAGGTAAGTGAGGGAGGTTTTAGAATAATATGGCCTTCATAAGTGCTGTTTCTAGCTTGGGCGCGCTGCAAATATTGACGGGCTTGGTTCAATGAAGAGGCCGAGATGGTTGGTTGACGGGGGCGATCTAAGTAGCTGGCTATGCGCAAAGGATCAGGGAAAAGAGTAATAAGGTTATTAATCTTGGCATTTTTCATTTGCCAATAAGGGATACCTTTTTGTCGGGCAATAAGGTAAAAAATAAATTCATCCAGCGTAACCATATTAAAACCAATAATCGCATGGGGTTTAACTTGATTGATAAACTGCTCGATACGCTCGATAGATGCCTGCAAGCGCTGTAGCATTCGCGGATAGGACAGGCGTGGAGAATAGTCTTGTTTATATTTAGTGAGGGGGCCTAAGAAGATACGGCGGTCGGCGATCAGGGCAGGCCACAGATTAGGCTGTCCATAAAGTTCGTCGTAAGTTTGAAGTTTGACGCGATCAATTTTGATTTGATTGGCTTGCTGGTTAATTTCCCATTCCTTTAACCAGGACACAGGGAAATCCGAAAAGTTGTGAGGACCAGCTAATTGACGGTCATAAAAGACCTGATCAGCGACATAGATGCCAATTTGTCCGAGAGGGATTATTTGGTTAAGAGGCGGCAGCAAGTGATCGAATATCCGCAGTGCTGAGCCTTGGGCGCAAAATATCAAGTTGAAGCGTTTGGGATTTGTCGCCATAGTAAATTGATGAACAAGAGAAACATTTGTGTCGTGATAACTGACAAGGCTCATCTTAGTCGACTTATGACATTATTAAAAGAGATTAAGAGGACGCCGATGTTCAACCTGCAGATTATAGTCGGAGGCGGCGCATTGACGTACCGCTATGGCAACGTGATTGAAGAACTGCGTTTAAACGGATTTGTCCCGGACATGCAAATTCCGACGGCCATAGAGGGAGGCGAGCATTTGGGGATGGCCAAGACAGCGGCGATCGGCATGCTGGAATTCGCTACGGCGATGGAAAACATGCAGTCTGATATTGTAGTGGTACGAGGCGATCGTTTTGAGATTTTACCGATTGCAGCGGCAGCGGCATATTTAAACAAAGTCCTGATCCATTTAGAAGGCGGGGATGTCAGCGGGTCGATTGATGAAAGCGTGCGTCATGCCGTGACGAAACTAGCGCACGGACATTTTGTAACTAATAATGAGGCCAAGCAAAGGTTAATTAAGCTCGGAGAGCGACGAGACCGGATATGGAATGCAGGGAGTTTAGATGTCGATTTCTTGAACCGCCTTAAGTTTCATAAGCGGTTGCCAAATAGTATAGTAAATAACCATGGAGTGGGAGCGCAGCTAAACCTAGGCCAACCTTATTTAGTGGTAATGCTGAATCCAGTTACGACGGAAGCCCAGTATGCTCGTGAGCAAGCGGAACACCTGCTTAGCGCAATTTTAAGCTGTGACATACAGGCTGTTTGGGTATGGCCAAATTTGGGGGCGGGGTCTGACGCAATAGCAAAACGAATCAGGGAATGGCAGATTGAACATGAGGGTAGGCATAAAATACGTTTTATCAGGTATCTGAAACCGGCAGATTTTGCCAACGTTTTGAACTTAGCCCAAGCAGTGGTGGGTAATTCATCAACTGGCATAAAGGAGTGCGGCTGGTTGGGGGTACCGACAATCAATATCGGAACGAGGCAACACGGCCGATTGATGGGCAAGAATGTAATGAACATACCATTTGAAGCGACGAAAATCAGACAGGCAATCATTAAGCAAGTAAAACATGGCAGATATAAATCATCGAAGTTGTATGGCGATGGGAAGACAGCTAAAAAGATCATGGCCGTGCTGAAATTGGTGAAGATTGAGAAGCAGAAGACAATTACCTATTAGCGTGAGTAAGGATGTAGTAGTTTTAAGGGAATGCATGAGAGCACACAAGATATTTGGCAGAGGATAAGCGAGGGAAAGGTATTTTTTATTGCCGAGGTTGGGAAGAATTTCATTCAAACAAAGAAGGAGCAAAGCAGAGGGCAATACTTACAGAACGCAAAAAGGTTAGTCGATAAAGCCAAAGAGGCGGGAGCGGATGCGGTTAAGTTCCAAACCCACCATTATCAAGATGAGCAGTGGCCAGTTAAGGTGGTGTCACCTCATTTTAATGGGGCAGATCGATATGCTTGGGTGAAAAGAAACAGCCAAATCACAGATGTAAGTTGGTGGAAAGAGCTGAAGAGGTATTGTGAGGAAGTCAGAATAACCTTTTTTTCCACGCCGATGAGCCGAGGAGCAGCGCAGGTGCTCAATAAGGTAGGTGTAAAGTTATGGAAGGTTGGTTCAGGCGATATTTTGGATTTTGTGTTGCTAGATTACCTGCGGCAGTTGCCGCAACCAATTATTGTTTCGACTGGCATGAGCAGCACATTGGAAGTAGATCGGGCGGTTAAATTTATTAGCGCCAGAAACAAACGATTGGCTATCTTGCATTGTGTGTCGAAATACCCCTGCCCGAGCGAGGAGTTAAATGTTAGAACGGTTGAATTCTTACGAACCAGATACAAGCAGCCGGTGGGTTTTTCTGACCATTCACGGGGCTTCGTGGGGGTATTGCAGGCGGTGAAGATTGGGGCGACTATAATTGAAAAACATTTTTCCTTAGACCGAGACTTGTGGGGATCAGACCATAAAGTGTCTATGTTGCCGGACGAATACGCTGAAATGGTAAAAAGAGTACATACGGGGGTGGATGATATTACTGATGATAAAATTATCTTGGGGGCAGAAACAATTAAGTTGGTAGATAGCCGATCAAAGTTTAGGGGACTATTCAGAAAAAGTTTGGTTTGTGCACAAGATATTAAAAAGGGTGAAATAATTCAGCCCGAGGCTGTGTTTGCTATGCGGCCACAGGTTTATCTAAAAGGAGTTGGGTCGGAGCATTATGAGACCATAGTTAATAAAGTTGTCTGGCGGGATTTTAAAGCGGGGGAAGTATTTACTGAAAAAGATGTGAAACAGATGAGGACCAAAGTTCAGTCTGAACAAAGAGAGCAAGTAAATAGCGTGGGTTGATATGACTAATAAAGTGAATAGAAATACAAAGCAGGAGGCTGAGATATCGGTACTGGGTATTGTGCCGGCGAGGGAAGGATCGAAAGGGATAAAACATAAGAATGTAACACCGCTGAACGGCAAGCCCTTATTGGCTTATACACTGGAAGCAATACAACACGCGCGACACAAATTTGATTATATTGTGTCAACGGACGATGAGAAGATAAGGAATGTAGCTTTAGAATATGGAGGGAACGTACCATACTTAAGGCCGAAAGAATTGGCGCGGGATGACACTAACATACGTGCGGTGATAGAGGATATATTGAAGAAGGCGGAAAAAACATACGATTATATCTTGTTGTTGCAGCCAACAACGCCGCTGCGTATAAGTGCCGATATCGACGCAGCTTTAAATTTGGCCATTAAATACCGGGTAAATAGCGTTTGTAGTTTTGCGCGGGTGGAAAGCTATCATCCGTGGTATATGTATTATTTAGCTGATGGAGACAAACTGCAGCAGGTAGTGCCGACGCAGGCGGGAAAACCGCGCCAGGAATTTCCCGCAACTTTATGGCGGAACGGGGCAATATATTTAGTGAAGACGGAATATTTACTAAAAGAGAAAAAGTTTGTGTCGAAGGACTGCCGACCCTACATCATGCCGCTTGATCGCTCGGTGAATATCGACTCGATAGATGACTTAGAGCGGGCGGAATACTACTTACATAAAACCCAACGACAAAACTTGGTGTTTAGTAATCAGAAACTAGGACGAAGATACTTATGAAAATATTAATTACTGAAGCTAGGGATTTTAGCCAAACGGCAATAGAAAACCTAGAGCGCGCGGGGTGCGAGGTTGTTGCTAGGCAGTATGATTATGAAGAATTAAAAAATAATATTCATGATTTTGAAGGGATTATTGTTCGATTAGGAATAAAGGTGGACAAGTTGCTTATAAACAGCGCTCCCCGACTTAAGTTTATTGCGACGCCCACGACTGGCATTGACCACATAGACTTGTTAGCGGCAAAGGAGAGGAGAATTAAAATTATTTCGCTGCAGGGAGAGTCAATGTTCTTGAAAACAATTACGCCAACAGCAGAATTGTCGATAAGCTTAATGCTTAATTTAATGCGTCATATTCTGCCGGCGAGCCAAGCGGTGTTGGCAGGAAAATGGGAGAGGGATCGATGGATAGGAAGATCAATGCGAGGAAAAACCGTGGGAATTATCGGTATGGGACGGTTGGGTAAAATGACCGCTAAGTTAACTAAAAACTTCGGGTGCCAGATTGTATACTATGATCCCTATGTTAAAAGGACTAAATATACAAAAGCGGAAACCTTGGCAGAGCTGGCAAAGACGGCAGATATTGTATCGATACATGTACCACTGAATGGCGAGACGGCCGGATTGATAGGAGCGGAATATTTTAGGCAAGCTAAGATGGGCCAGCTGATGGTTAATACCAGCCGGGGCGCGGTCGTTCGAGAGCAGGATTTAATCAAGGCGCTAGAGGCTGGCCGGATTGGCGGTGCCGGGCTGGATGTGATAACCGACGAGATGAATGGCGAGATAAGCAAATGTCCAATAGTGAAATATGCCAAGAAACATCGCAATGTCATTATTACGCCGCATATAGGGGGGGCAACAGGGGAGGAAATGAGGAAGGTGGAAGAGTTTATAGTGGAAAAAATAATCAGAAGGCAAGAAGAGGCGCCAGTGGTAAAAATAAAATAGCGAGGAAGGCAGTCATGTTGTTAGCTAAGAGGGACAAATCATTAGCGTAGGAGTTTGTTTTTACGGGAGCATTTGGTAGTTTAGATAAATAACTATGGAAGTCACATTATGAAATGCCACAAATATAGTGACGGGCCCTGTCGGCGCTGCACCCCCACCCGACGGCTTCGGCCTGCCAGGCGGGCAGCCTGCAGGCGCTCGGTGGGGGTCCCCCGCGCCGCCACCCGTTTATTTAAGAGTGGCATTTCATAATGTGACATCTATATATGTACTACGTTGCAACCACCACTATAAATAAGCCGACTTTTATTGAGGAATATATTAACGATTTTAAAATGCACGGACATGAGTACATGTTCGTGATTGCGGGTGATTTAAAAACGCCGGAAGAAGTCAAGGAATATTGCAGCCAGTTTGCAGGAGTGACGTATTTAGATGTAAAGGCGCAGTTAAAAGAGTTCAAGGAGTTGGCTATAACTAAATATATTCCCTTTAATTCGATTGACCGGCGTAATTTTGCCTACTTGTTTTGTATTAAACAAGGGTTGCGATCAGACGACGTTCTAATCACTTTGGATGACGATAACCTATTAAAAGAAACTGATTTTTTAAGCAAACATAGCAGCGGCGTCTATCGCGGAAAAGTGGTGGAAGCTGGTAGCCCTACTTGGTATAACGCCTTAGAACCATTTTATGATGAGCCAATATTCATGAGAGGCTTCTCGCCGTTCGACCGTGAGAAAAATAAGGAGAGAAAGGTTAGAAGAAAGCAAAAAAAGGTAAAAATCGCAATGAACCAAGGATTGTGGGAACAGAACCCGGACGTGGATGCGATTGAGAGAATAAAAGGATTGCGGGGAGATTATAAAGTGCGGCGTAAAGAACGGCTGGTGTTAGGTAAAAATATGATCTGCCCCCTTGATACACAGAATACGGCTTATCTTAATAGTTTTTGGTTGACAGCGTTTTTGTGCCCGTTTATTGGCAGGTTTGATGACATTTATTCTTCATATATTAGTAAGTTCTTGGCGGATCAATTTGGATTGGCGGTGGCGTATGGGTCGCCAGTAGTAACACAACACCGTAATGACCATCATAATTACCAAGACTTTTTACTGGAGCTGCAAGGCATGGCACTAACCGAAACGTTGGTTGATTTCTTGTGGTCGCTTGATCTAAAAGCAAAGTCTTTACTTGGCGGATATGAAGAAATTGCCGTACGAATAGACGAAGAATATTCGGAATTTAACCTGTGCGCTGGCAAGCGGGGAAAGGTTAAAAATATTTGGAGCTTAGCGCAGATGTCGGTCGGTATGAAACTTTGGTTAGAGGCGTTAGATAAGTTGGGTGTGGGTGATTCAGGGATAGTGAGGGTATCAAAGCAACGTCAACCCAGTAAAATCAATGCAAGGAAGTCACCTTATGAAATGCCACAAATATAGTGACGGGGACTGTCGGCGCTGCACCCCCGCCCGACCGCATCGGCCCTGCGGGCAGCCTGCTGGGGCTCGGCGGGGGTCCCCCGCGCCGCCACCCGTTTTATTTTAAGGTGGCATTTAATAAGGTGATATCTATATAAAGAAATGACCATTGATAAGATTTTACTTGTGCCTTCCAGACGGTTGCTTTTTAATTATTTTGAATTTATTAAAAGCAAGGTTTATCGTCAGGAGCTGCCTCATCACGCCGAAATACAATATGCTGGAGATTTGCCAAGTGTCTTAGGACCAGACAATGTTTTTGTTATCGGCCAATATTATCCATCGGTATTTGCCGCTAATTTCCCGCTGTCTTGCCCATATCCTTCTTGTCATGGTGCTACCAGGCCAACATTTATTAAGAGAAAGCAGATTGACAAGACCTTGCGTCAGATTGACGCGGTGATTATTTCGGCTATCGGGGAGCCTGATCTGATTGCGCAGGTAATCAAAAGAGCTAGACGATTCAATTTACCAGTAGCAATATTGGATATTCCTGACTATGACACCCTCTATGGTGATCCGGATATAGATGAGCACTTAACACTTGATTTCAAAGAGGGAAGGGATTACGACATATATTTTAAAAAGGACTTGCCCATTGGCTTGGGAACGGATCAGATATTACCATTTGGACCAATTCCGGTCAGGCCATCATCATACCAATTTATAAAAAAACGAAAGACTAAGTCGGTATTTTATAATGGGCGAAAGCGTGAAGACCAATCGTCACCGGAACGGGCTCAAATAGTAGAGGCAGTGCAGGAAAAGATACCAGACACGAATATTATGACGCATGACGATCGGTCGACCTTTATCACCAACCGTCAATATTGGGACTTTTTGTCGCAAGCCAGGGTAGCATTATCTCCATCTGGCCGCTGTTGGGATTCGTTTAGACATTGTGAGGTTGGTCTAGCACACAATGTTGCCATTATGTTGCCGAAACCATTTATTGAAACCTGTGGGCCGCCGATTAGGGATGGACGTAATGCAATTGTGTATGATGTTGTATTACGAAACCGTCGCTATTATTTAGCTGATGCAAATGTGACGTTGCAAAAACTAAAGAATTACTTGCAAAAACCAGCAGAACTGGAACGGCTAGCCAAGAATTGGCGACAAGATGTTTTGAGTGGACATACTATTGAAGCCCGCAGCCGATACTTAATTAACGCGATGCAGGAAAAATTATAAGATATGCTACCGACCGTATTAACAAAGGAAGTTGGCAGTCATCCGCTGACATTTTTACTGATTGGCGCGAGCGGTGGATTGCCAGAACATTGGCGGCCGTACGCTGATCTGTTAAACGTAATTGGTTTTGAACCAGATCCTAATTCTTATCTCAATTTACCACAGTTGGATAATCAACATTATATTAATATAGGTTTGTTGGACCACCGCGACTCGGTTACCTTTTACCAAACTAAAAATCCAGCTGTCTCTTCAATTTATAAACCAAACCAGGATTTTTTAGACCGGTTTGCAGTTGCCGACTACTTTCAATTAACAGGTCAATCGGAAGTAAAAGTCGACACACTGGATAATCTTAATCAGGAAGGTTTGGTAACGAGTGGTGACTTTTTGCAACTAGATACGCAAGGTTCTGAACTGCTAATTCTGCAGGGTGGGAATAAATTTTTGCAAAAATACGGGTTTGGCGTGGAAGTTGAGATCGAGTTCGCGCCACTTTACCAGAAACAGCCGCTATTTTCCCAGGTCGACCAGTATTTGCAGTCTCTTGGTTTCTATCTTTTTGATATACGGCCACAATACTTCAAGCGCCAGATTGGTTTAAACTATGGGAACCGAAAAGGACAATTATTAGCTGGGGATGCCTTATATCTTAGAAATATGAATAGCTACTTCCAGCTATTAAATAACTGGTCACCCGATCAGCAAAAACTGAAAATATATTATGCGGTGCTGATTTGCCTACACTATGGGTATCTTGACTATGCCTTGGAGCTAACAAATAATTCTTATGGTTGGCTGTCCAACAAGGAGATCGACCGGCTGTCAAATTCAATTAAAGCTATTCGTTCGGTAGAACGAATACTGCCTGATTTCCCGGGTCGAGGACGTTTGTCAAAATATTTTCAAACGCTAGCGGACTGGCTGCGAGCACCAAACTCCCGCGGGCGTCTGCGCGGTACTCTTGGCAATGTAAAAATAGATCATTGATGTATTCAGTTAAGCTCTCCCACCGTTAATTGTCGCCAGTTGATTTTTAACAACCAAATGGGGACAATAACCCAAACTAAACCCATAATGGCATAGACTAGCGCGAAGCCTGTTTCATGCCATTGGCTGCCTAACCATAAGAGCAATGTTAATCGGACAATCGGACAAATTAAATTACATTTAACGAGCGCGTCTTTCCGGTTATTCATATTGGCAAAATTGACCAGATAAAGGGCAATGGGATGGAAAATCATGGCCGTGGCTGCGATATAAGCCAGCGGAAGGGCTGGTTGATATGATTCGCCAAAGAATCTGATTAGCAAAAGCTTTACTGCGACGACGGTAATTAAGGCAAAAACCAGACCAAAAAACCCCGTAATCGCTAATTCGTGCCAGTAGATTTGTTTACGTCCGCTTAAGCGGGGACTCGTGGTTTGAAAAAACCCCTTAACTGCTAATTGCAAATAATTCGGGATAATCAGGGCGATTGAATAAACCGCCAAAGCGGAGGGCGAAATAATTATTCCTACTAGTACCTTATCTAAATTAGCCACAATGGTCTTAAGCCAACTTAATTTCGACAAGAACATTCCATAAGACTTCCAGTCGGCGTTGACGTTATCGTTCTTTACGCTTCGTTTGTAAAACCAGATTAAGCCTTGGTTCAAGATTAGGTTGATGAGCAAATACATCGAAAAAACAACGAGCAGATTTCCCTGGCTAAGCCAAATCGATAAACCAACAAAGCAGAGAACAGCACCGGATCTTAGTGATGTAAACAACGAGTATTGTTTCCACAGCTGACGACCTTTAACGAAATCTTCCCAGGTTGGTGCCAAGTAATTCCAGGGGGCGAGTAGACCGGATAAAACAAGAGCGAAACCGATTCGGGCTTGGCCAAGTTGCCAATAATACCAGCCTAGTCCGCTCAGGACAGGTAAGGCGAGCCAACTCCACTGCCAACGTAGTCTTGACGCCCGACGCAAGATACCTTCTTTGCCTTGAGCTGCGTCACGAACAATGACAGTATCTAATCCTTTCAATGAGATGACGGCCGTCATGGAAATGATTGAGATGACCAATTGGAATTCACCAAATACTTCTTTGGATGCTAAATGGGCAAAAAGAATGGCGAGCGTTAAACCGCTGGCAGCCTGCACTATATTGCTGAACACTGACCACCAACCACTTCTTAAATAATGCGCGACATCAAATTTAAATTGTGCTTGTAAAAAGTCCTCGACGGCTGGCCAATGAATTGCTTTCATCGGTTAATTTTACCCTATTGCTGGTTATACAACATACTCCGTGGACGGACACCGGCCTCGCAAGAGTAAGGATGGGCGAGAAGCAACGGCGATACTAGCTATCTGGTGTGGGCTGCACATTGTTTGGGGCATATTCTATTGATGGCAGTGAGGCTTGTCAGTTATGATTCACGTAATGAAGGTAAACCTAAAAGCTTATACTAGAGAGTTGATCTCACTTCCCTGCAATTTGTGTGGTGGGGTGGAGGTAACACCTTTTTGTCATAGTGAAAAATATGGTTTGCCGCTGAAGGCCGTGATGTGCAAAAACTGCGGTGTAATGTTTATCAATCCTCGTCCGACTGATGATAAATATGCCGAATTAAATAAAGCAGATTATCGGAGAGCGGCGATCGGTACGGATAGCGGACTTAACCATATTTTCAATAAGCAATATCAGCATGCTGAAAAGACTATGATTCCCCTGATCAGGGAGCAAATTAAGCTTCCAGTAAAGTCGTTACTGGATATTGGCTGCTGCAACGGCGGTACGATGGCGGCTTGGATGAAGTATTATCCTAAAATTGTAACCCACGGAGTGGAACCGGTGATTCGGGTAGCGGAAGACGCAACGCGCCGTACCGGTAGTCAAATTTTTCAGGGGCTATTTGAGGACTTTGTGACTGATAAAAAATTTGATTTGATCATCTGTGCCCAAACCCTTAATCACACACTCGATCCCAAAGGAAACCTACTGAAAATAAAATCTATGCTGTCGCCTAAGGGCCTTCTGTTTTTAAGTTTGTATGATGCGGTCAGTACTGTCTTAAATCGTCCAATAAATCAAATGGTTGAGATAATGCATCCATTTATGTTTAATGATGAAAGTGTTCGTTACTTATTAGCAAAAACAGGGTTTGAAATCGTCAGTATCAAAAGTCCCCGCTTTGACGGTAAGAAAATGAAAGCCGGGGATATTAGGCGGATAATGACGGCTAGAATTCTAGTACTAGCGCGGCCAGAGTTAACGCAACCCGGTATAGCGCCGCAACCGGTCACGAGTGAAATATTAAAGCGTTTGCGTCACAACCAAGAATTTTATCAGCGGTGGGCACCGAGGATTGAAGCGTGGAGACATCCTAATATATGGCGAAGAATTTATCGAAAGATTAATATATAATCAGGACAAAAAACTAAATGACTGTAAAAAGGATGGTTGATATATAAATAAGACGTTTATATACTGAGCATAATAATTTGTAAATGAACAAAACAGACAAAATATATATTGCCGGACATAGTGGATTAGTCGGATCGGCTGTAGTAAGATTGTTAAGGAAGAAGGGGTATACTAACCTGGTATATCAAACGAGAGAGGATCTGGATCTGACTGACAAAACTGCCGTAGACCATTGGTTTGTGCGACAGAGGCCGCAATTTGTCATAATAGCTGCCGCTAGAGTGGGTGGAATATTAGACAATGATACGCACCCGGTAGATTTTTTGTACCAAAATTTACAAATAGCGACGAATATAATTCATGCTTCGCATGAACATAAGGTTGAAAAACTATTAAACCTAGGCAGTGCTTGCATTTATCCGAAAGATAGCCAGCAGCCAATTAGAGAGGAGTATTTCATGACTGGTAAGCTGGAGCCGACTAACGAAGCATATGCTATCGCGAAAATCGCGGCGATTAAATTGTGTCAGGCATACCACCGCCAGTATGGCGACAATTTTATTTCAGCTATGCCCACTAATTTATATGGTCCGGGTGATACTTTTAACGATAGTTTCGCCCATGTGTTACCGGCATTATTGCATAAGTTAGTTGTCGCGAAGGAGACGAACCAGCCGTTTATAAAAGTCTGGGGCTCGGGCAAGCCGAGAAGGGAATTTATGTTTGTGGACGATCTGGCGCGTGCTTTATTGCTGTTGATGGATAAATATAATAGTCCAGAAATAATTAATGTAGGAACTGGTGAGGATATTAATATCTTAGATTTAGTAGAAATGTTAAAGACGGTTGTAGGATATTCTGGAGAAATTGTGTTAGATGGCACGAAGCCAGACGGGATGCCTTTGCGTCGATTAGATGTGTCGAAACTAAGAAAGTTGGGTTATAAGCACGAATATACGCTGCTGCAAGGGCTAACCGAAACACATCGGTGGTATATGGCTCATGCAGGGAAGGCTATCAAGGAAAAGCAGAGAGCATAAAAGAACATTGACTAATCTATGGATGGAGGTGGGCTCTGCGTTTTCAGGTTAGGGAAAGTATCGATGCTCATAGGGGTCAATAAAGGATAAAAATCAAGCATTGAAGCAACAAAGAGAGAAGAAGAATTGGCTAAATTTGAGGCGGAGCAAGAGGAACATAATATGACCAAAAAAGTTGCGATTATAATTCCGACATTAAACGAAAGGAAGAATATCTTAGAAATTATTCAAGCCCTTAGATCGGTGGTATTGGATATTAAGATTATCATAGCGGATAGTTCTGCAGATGGTACTGATGAACTGGTTAGGCAAACCTATTTGGGTGACAAAAAGGTCGTCGTGCTTAAGTGCGGTCGATTAGGGCGAGGAGGTGCAGTGAAGAAAGGCTATGAGTGGGTGAGAAAGCATTCCCAGGCGGAATTGATTGCCGTAGCTGACGCGGATGGATCGCATAACCCAAAGGAACTGCCGAGACTATTAGTGAGAAGCGAGGAGGCGGGATTGGTCATCGGATCGAGATATGTCGTCGGTAGCCGGATTGTTGGGTGGCCGTGGTACCGGCAGGTGTTTAGCAGAGCTGCTAATTTATCGGCCAGCCTAATTTTAAGGGCGGGGATTAAAGATTATACGAATGGTTACCGGGTGTTTCACCGCACATTAATTGATCAGTTTAACTTAGATAGTCTGAATGCTGACGGATATATCATGTTGAGTCAGGAACTGTACCAAGTTCAATTATTAGGCGGACGTGTAGCCGAGGTGCCGACAACTTTCGTAAATCGGCAGAGAGGGAAATCAAATTTTCATCTTGGCTTGATAGTCGAGTCGGGCATCATTATGGCTCGTTTGTGGAAGGAGATGCAAAAGACCAGACGAAGGCTGGCGCAAGTTACACAAGATCAGAATGGGCAGGAGAACATCTTGCTGAGATAAGTGGAGGCACAAAAGAGGGTGGAATAGTGTGGTATTGGTTTAAGCATGCTCCAATAATACGGCGCGGGTACGCGGATAAAGTTTGAGCAAGGATGATAAAGGAACCTGGGTGGCGATATAGCGGACTGTCCCGTCGGTGGGCAGTTTAGCGATGTAGGTTAAACCTTCTTGCGCTAGCAAGGACGGGCTAGACGTAGCAAGATAAGAAGCCCGATAGCCTAGGGTATAAAGATCTGACAGGAGTTTCGGAAAATCGTCGGTGTATTTAGGGGGATGCAATTCGAACAGAATTTTTGGTAGCCATGGCTTGCTAGTGTTGATTTGGATTAGTGAGCGCAAGATTTCTTGCTCATAACCTTCGATATCCATACGGATGAGATGAATATTCGGATAACGATCGGCAATGGTGGATAGCGAGATAGTCTGCACAGAAATAGATTGTCCGGTATACTGGTTTGTTTGTTTTTCTTTCAAGCTGTGGACATTGCCTAATTTAGATAAGAATAGCGGGGCAGAGCCGTCATGATCGCTTACAGCAGCATTGATTGCAGTTGTTCGGCTGGTAAAAAAGTTGAGATCAATGTTTCGCTGCAGCAAAGCGAAATTTTTTGGTTCTGGTTCAATGGCAATAACGTGGCCTGAGGGGCCAATGATTTTTTGTTCCATTAAAACGTAGTAGCCAATATTAGCGCCGAGGTCCAAAATTGTGTTGCCCGATTGAACAGCCTTCTTTAGAATGAAACGATGTTCGCGTTCACGGTCTCCGACCAATAACAGGGAGCGGGAGATACCGGGATCAGATAAATCAAAGCACATGCGATAGTCGTGGATATTTTTTTGCAGATAGGGCTGTCGCAAAAGATACTTATGGAAAAACCAGGTAATGGTGTTATTAAGAAGAATAAAAATAAACCAGGGCGGCTCATGTCGTAAAACACGAAAGAATTGCTGGTAAGTATTAGGAGTGGCGGTAGTATCCATAAGTAGTGAGATGGCGCGGATAGGACGTTTCCGCGTATAAGCCAGATTGCCGCAACAATTTTTCGACATATGGGGCTGTGGGACGACCATTAACACGATGATAGGAGGCAATGGCAATATTTATGTCACGATTATTAACTAGGGTCTGGCGAGCGCCTTTGAGTGCTTCGATTTCAGCACCCTCAATATCCATGGTGAGGAGATTAATCGTCGATACACGGAGTTTGGCTAGGGCGGTATCAAGGGTACATACCGATATGGTTTGTTTGTCCCAAGATGTATCTGGCTGAAGACGACTGCCTGAGCCCATTGATATTAAAGGCAAGCGAGTGTCAGCACTCCAAAGGCCGGCGGGAATAACAGTTATATTAGGTAGTGAATTAAGCGAAATATTTTGGACTAATAATCGACGATTATTTGGTTCTGGCTCAAAGCAGATAACGCGGCCACTGGGGCCGACTTTATGCGCGGCATAAATGGCAAAATAGCCATGATAAGAGCCGGCATTAACTACAACATCCCCTGTTTTTAGCTGGTAGTGCTGCAGATAGCCTTCGTTCTCACGTGTACCAAGACTTTCGTGGGTTAGTACCAAGCGGGATATTTTAGCTGGTACTTTATCGTGATTAGTACCCAAGAGAACTTGTTTAGTGCCAACTGTTGTGAATAAAACTTTAAAGCCAATTAAACGAAGGCTGTTTTTAAGATTACCTTCAGGCAATATTTGACCAACACGTGATGCTAATGAAGCCATGGGAAAAGGTTATTGTCCTAATGTTAGAACATGATGGGGGTATTTACCTAATCAAAATTATTTAGGAAGATCAAGCTCGAAGTGATTCCGACGACGCTGAACTATAGATGTCACATTATGAAATGCCACTCTTAAATAAACGGGTGGCGGCGCGGGGGACCCCCACCGAGCGCCTGCAGGCTGCCCGCCTGGCAGGCCGAAGCCGTCGGGTGGGGGTGCAGCGCCGACAGGGCCCGTCACTATATTTGTGGCATTTCATAATGTGACTTCCATAGATAAAGCGAGCGAGAGTGAGTTGCTCAATAAATCAGCAATATGGCTAACGAATGATTGGCGTCCTTTCTTGGACCAGACGAAGCGGTAACGTGCTTGGCCGGATTGGGCAAGGTTGAGGCGAAGGGAGGAATCGTTAATGAGGCGCTGGTAAGCTGAGGAAAGATCAGACAGGTCCCATTTGATGGGTAGATAGGTTTGACCGGGAATATGTGTTACCGGATAGGTGACCAGGTGAGATGTGTCGGGCGCAATCAATGCGGCGCCGGCGATCCAGGCCTGGAAATCACGTGAGCAAATCTCTCCCCAACCAAACAGGCTTAGCACGATTTTGACTTGACGGCGATAAGATAGCTCTTCGGACAAAGTAAGTTCAGAGCGAGAAATGATGAATGGATCGTTTAATTGATGAAGAAGCTGCAGCGCATGGCGGCGCTGCCACGACACGGTGCGACGTTGGTAATTAATATTAAAGCGAGCAAGCATATGGTATGGACGAGGAGCGAGAGGATTTTGCCAGGTGATGTGATGGTCATTTGGAAATCGGGTTTCCCAGTGATCAATGATTTGCTGCTTTACCAAGTGCCGGTTTAAGCCGCCGCGAAAATCGAGTAAGCCTGGATTCCAGGATATGGTTAGTTTGGAATGAAACTGAGGCAACAAAGGGACGCAGGATTCAGTGTAGTCATCCGATACTCCTTGGGTACGATGAATAAAGTCGGTATAAATGCGATTACCGTAAAAGGCGCTGGTGTAGAGAGATAAGTTACGCAGCAATTGTTTTTTAAGATAAAGATCAACATAGGGAAGAACTTCAAATTGGGTATTGCCAGTACTGTCACGAAAATCAAACCAAAATATCTTATTGGTGCTGGTTTTTAGAGAGGCAATGTAGGACAAGTGATGCGCGCGTTCGGTAGTACTTTTTGTTTGTAAAGCAAAGTAGCGTGATGATAAAAAAACAACATCACAGTTGTTTAAGCCGGGGTCGGGTGCAGAAAAGAAACGAAAAGTAATGCCGAGATCGTGAAAATATCGCTGGTTGATATAAAGCGGGTACCAATCAGACGGCACCGGCAAAAAATGGTGGGAGGGAGGCAGGTCTAAAATGTGAACGCGCGTCATGCCGGTGACTGGACGGGAATTGTCTTCATGGCTAATAAGTCTTCGGCGACTGGCTGCGGAGAGAAGAATAGTTCGGAGGTCATTTTAGCGGTAGAAAACGAGGTATCAATAGCGCGTGGGGCCGCTGGGACATCTTTGATGGAGACAGGGATTAATAAGGATGGATCAAGCTGGAAAATCTGCGCGGTTAATTTGGATAGATCAAATAACGTCATACGCTGACTGCCGCCAATATTGAAGAGACCTGATATTCGGTCAAGGGCACAGTACCAGATGACTCGTGACATGAAATTAGCTGAGACGGGCGAAAACCAAGTATCGAAAAGAATTTTAATTGGGGAGGATTGACGCAAGGAATTTATGACACGTGTGACTTGATTGTCGCGTCCGCCTGGATATGGCCAACCATACATCAAGTTAGGGCGAATAATTGTGGAGGAAACCGAATCAGAGGCTAGTGCCTGCTCGACCGCTAGTTTTGATGCACCGTAAAAATTTACCGGATGAGGAACGTCGGTTTCCTTGGCATAGGAAGAATGACCATCATAAACAGCGTTAGTGGAAAGAAAAATGAAATGGGTATGATGGCGGCGGCAAAGATCAATCAGGTGAAAGGTCGCATCGATATTTACAGAACGAGCTAATGGTTTGTGATCTTCACACCAATCGATGCTGCCTTGTGCTGCTGTATGAATAACAATGTCCGGTGAAAATTTGGTGAAGAGATTGGTTACTCTGGAGAAATCAGTGATATCGAGCGGCTGAGCGGGGAAAGGTAAAGGATAGGGCAGTGGTTCCTCGGAGGGCAAATAGCACGAAATTATATTGGCTTGAGGTGGTGCGAGCAGCTGCAGGTGGTAACCGAGCAATCCAGTTCCGCCAGTAATGAGTACTTTCATATAAAAATAATGCGACAGGGCTTGAAGGGGCGCAAGCGCAGAAGATGTCCGGCAATCAAATATAGATGTCACATTATGAAATGCCACTCTTAAATAAACGGGTGGCGGCGCGGGGGACCCCCACCGAGCGCCTGCAGGCTGCCCGCCTGGCAGGCCGAAGCCGTCGGGTGGGGGTGCAGCGCCGACAGGGCCCGTCACTATATTTGTGGCATTTCATAATGTGACTTCCATAGCTTTGAATGAGCAGGTTGGAGTTTACTCAGAATTAAGCGACAGTGTGTTGACTTAGGTGTATAATTAACGGAAAAGATGTGACTGATTGCGGTGGCGATAATAACGCCAGTAAGATTTGCCGAACATATAGGATTTACTGAGAAGCTGAGGCAAATAGTAAAACCAGGTAAATGGCCAGCGGTCCGAGTGATCAAGAATGGCATGGCCGTGCGGAGCCAGGAGGATGTGCTGGTGATTGATTGATTGACGCAAGAGGAGCTTGGTTAAACCAATAAATATATTAACTGCTCGAGTTTGGCTAGCTGGGATGCCCTCATACAGATTGAAATGGTATTTAGTGTAAGAAATAGTATTGAATTGCTGGGTGATATGACGAGACAGTGAATCAGGCCACATGGCAAGTTTACCAAAACGATAAAAGCCGCGTGACTGTTTGATTAAGTATCGATCCATCTGCTTAACGATATGTTTGGTGAAAGCACCACGGTAAGCAATGGTGTCTTTTAGATAAGGCATGGGGTGGCGATGGTATTGATGGACGTAGGAGTGGAAGTCCAAGTAGAGGAGAGGCGGGGGATTTAAAATATAGCGCCATAGATAAAACGCTTCGGGGCATTTCTTCTGATCGTCTTTCATAAAATTCCAGTAGAGGTTGATGCCATTACTGGTGAGGCAACTGCGATTTGCAAATCCGTCGGGATTAGATAAAGGCAAGACGTCGACTTGGTAACGGGTAAGAAGTTTAAGGCCGGGCGGGGACACTAACCAATCTATTATAGCCTGACTGGCGATAACATCTGGTTCAGCAGGATGACAGCCGGTGGTGAGTAGAATTCGATCGAGAGGATTGGCATTGTTAGAGAGCGTGAGGAGGCGGAGAGGACGGTTTTGCAAAGATGTGCCAATGGTTGTTTTCTGACAATAGGCCGTGTGGCGGGCCACAAAGGAAGCGAAATAGTCATCGAGGTATGAATAATCATAAAAGATAGTGTTGGAAATATAGCAGGTACCGGTCACTGGCAAGATAAAAGTGGCGTATTGCTTCAAACCAGCGCTATCGGTTAAAACCGGTACAGCGAGGCGGCGCCAATTGATTTGATCGGTCGAGTAGAAGAGCAGACTATTGTTCCGAGTGAGGGTGGGAATATCTGCTTGGGACATGTTCGCTAGCAGGGTAATCGATTCATTTTTGGTACCAGACAGAGCAAGGAGAAAAAACCAACTATACTCATCGGCTTTATTAACGCCAGTCGAGAAACCGGTGTGGTGACGGCGCTGTATATAGATGGTGTTGCGGTCAGCACGAAGATTGGAGGCAACTGATTGATCGGGCAAGAGTTTCATCAGGGGTGGGTGAGATGGAATAACTGACGAGCGGCGGCCGGGTAGCTTGGCACAACCAACCAAAGCAAAGGAAGTATAGGAACCATATAGCGGGAACCGCTGAAAGCAAAAAAAGAGGTGATGAACCAAAAATATAGGAGAAAAATAAAAATCACCTTACTTGAGGAAGGCAAAAACGGAAAGAGAACCAGACCAATTAAAGGCAAGACAGAAACAAATATACCGAATATATTATTAACGACAAAGTAAAGGTGGTACATGGGATTAATGGAAAAGCGCGGGCTAAAAATATTCCATGACGAAAGCAATCGTTGCCAGAGGGGCGGGCTAAGCGGCGCATGATAACCTCCAGGATCGGTTTGCGTATGATCAAGGTAACGAAGATAAGTATCAGCAAAGCCCATCGACCATAAGCGGTAAGTGAAATTCGCCAAGGTGTTTTTAACCCAAATGGTAGGATTGTTTTTGATTCGCTTCAACGCCTCCGTCGTGAGTGCTCGATCAAGCGCTAACTCAGTCGTGTTTGTGGTGTCTAATAGTTCATGTATGTCCACTGAGCCCCAATGACCGCCGGGGACGGTGGCATGAATTAGATTGCCTGTGTCTTGCTGCAAAACAAGCGAGCCAGAAAGCAGATAATTATGATAGAGCCATGGAGCAAGAGGTAGGATATAAGCAGCCAGGATTATTAAAAGACGAATAAATAGCAGGCGCAAGGAGAGATAGGATTTTGCGAAATAAATTGTTATACCGAGCAGAGGAAAGATAGATAGCGCGGCGACGGGGCGAGTCAGAGTCGCCAGCGACAAAAATATGGCGGAGACAAAGAACCAGATAGTTGAATTAGTGGAAAGAGCACGCAGCAAAAATAAGCACGCAGTCAGAACAAAGGCGGTGAACAATACTTCCGGACGTATCAGAAAACCATAAATAGCAAAATCGTAAAAAAGAATGAGCCCAGTAGAGGCTAACAAGGCGATACGGCCGGAGTAAAAGTAACGCAAATAAAAATAAACTGTAATAATAATGATGAGTTGCAACACTTGCTGGATCGTAAAAAGTAGAATATATCGCGCGGGGAGCATGATGGAGGAAAAGAAAGCCAAAGCTTGCGGATAGACAGGGACCCTAGTGAAAGGGCTTCGATCGACAGAGTCATAGGTTTGCAGGCCAGCGTACACTGAAGCTAAGTCGAGGTAGGTCGGTGCGTCATCCTGCTGCGGTAAACGAAAAAGAAAATCGGTTTCTTCCAAGAAATAGAAAGTCAACCGGGTGACAATAAATAAGCCGATTACGATTATTAGTCCAAAATGGTGGAGTGACTGAGTGGGCGAGAGTGGTGTTGAGGTGTTTGAGGCGATTGGAGGTTGCGGTGCGGTGGTGGACGGAAACAAAGTCATAACTGGCGATAAAATTCTATATATTGAGGGATGATTGCTTTAATGCTGAAGTGGTCTTTCACTTGCTGATAGGCATTAGCCGCCAGGGTGTGACGCAGTGGCGGATCATCAATCAAGCGGACTAGAGCATTGGCAATCGTGCGTATATCGTGAACTGGAACTAAAACACCGGTTTGGTCGTTGGTGATGAGTTCGCGATTTTCTGGAATATTGGTGGTCAAAATTGGCAAGCGGGCGGACATGGCTTCCATCAAACTATTACTCATGCCTTCATAGAGAGTGGTGAAAGCAAAAATATCAAAGGTCTGTAGTATCTCAGGTACGTCATGTCTATTGCCTAACATAATGACATGATTTTCCAGGCCATATTTTTTAATAGCCTCCATGATATCGGGTTTCTCCTCCCCATCTCCAACTAGCACTAAAGTGGTGTTGGGACGAGCCGAGTGGACTGAGTGGAAAGCAGCAATCAGGTCGTTATGTCCTTTTTGCTTACGTAAGCGAGCAACACAGCCAATGATTATTTTATCAGCGGGCAAGCCCAGTTCTTTTTTCTTGGCCTCACGGTCGATAGTCAGGTGATAAAGATCAACATCGATAGTGTTTGGTATGACGGTAATCTTACGGCGAGGTACGCGTAAAATTAGGCGATGGAGATTAGCAATAGTACGGGAATTAAAGTGGTATTTATTGACGAGCGGTGAGGTCAGGCCATCAATAATGAAGTACGGCAGATATTTAGAGCGGGTAAGGCGGACACGTACGGAGCAGACTATGGTAGGAACATGAGTAAGTTTGCCGATGATTCTGCCTAATAAATCGGCGTGTGGTAAGTAGGTTATTAAGACATCAGGCTGTAAGTCAACGATTAATTTTTTAAGTTTCGGTATAATCGATAAGTCGAGCGTATTACTTAAATCAAGATAATAGACAGGGATACCGGCGGCGACTAATTTGTCACCAATTGGGCCTACGCCGATAATGGAACAGACAGAGTGGTCACAGGTATCGGCGGTACGAGGGAGGATTTTTAGCAACATGTTTTCTGCTCCGCCTACTTCAAGACCGGTTATAAGATGCATGATCTTTTTCTTCATAAGAGGACATGGTTAAGGATGCGATCGACGCGTGCAGACCAGGTTAAAAAAGCAGAGGGTGAAGAAGGTGATGCAGCAGAAGAAGATAAAGCCTGGGATATTTTTTGGATAAAGTCAGTGAGATTGTCTGGTTCATAAAAAGTGATTTGGCGAGGCGATGAAGATAGCCGCAAGCGGGCAAAGTCTGCCGCTAGAACAGGAGTACCGCTGGATAAGGCTTCGTAGAATTTGAGAGGGCTCATAGTATTGATGGTAGGGCAGTGTTTAGAATACGTCACGAGGATTAAATCAGCTGCAGATAATAGCGGCATAACGTCATGATGCGGCAGTAAACCCAACAGAGATACATTATGTTGCGATGGCCAGTGGGATTGCAGGAAGCGGCGATAAAAACGAATATCTTCAGGAGTTCCGCCGGCGATAGCGAAGTGCAATGGTTGATGCTGCAGCTGATGAGCGGCTTGTATAATTAATTCAATTCCCCGATCACGATACAAGTTACCGCTGTAAACGATTAGCGATTGATTGATAGGTAGGTGATATTTCTTCCTTATCTCGTTTTTAGCAGTAGTAGTCAAGGGGGAGGAGCGGGTTGATCCACTGGGCAGCTCAATGATGTTTTTCTGCTTGGCACCTAACGCTAGCCATGTTTGCGTGGTAATCGGATCGATGGTGATGAGTAAGTCGCAGCGTTTAGCTGCCAGACGATAAAGCAAGACAGCCGGTAGAGATAATTGGGGAAGAGATAAATTGTGTACTTCTAACAGAATCAGATGTGACGAATACCAATGGCGCAAGCAGACACTGGCAGCAGCACTGGCACCGCAACGCAAGTAGAGCAATTGGGGTTGAGGTAGTTTAAGAAAAAATGCGCGATAGGGGATAATATTAATGACAGAGACATGCTGGAGGAGAGGATGGGAAGCAAAGGCTGTGGCCATGGCACGTCGGGCGATAGTTTCACCGCGGTGAGGAAGCAGCGGTCGATCATTGAGAACACAAAGCTGCAGCTTTTTGTCAGAAGATAGGCGGTGGGCTGGAGCAGCGAAGTGTGTATAAAAATGACTAGCTAGGTTTAACTTTTTGATAAAGGAGGGCTGCAGCCAGATAAAAAAAGGTAAGATAAGGAATAAGTAATTGATTAACGAGGCATGATAGAGACGAGAATAATGCCAACGAATTTTGATGCTCTGCCACATTTGTCGCTGATATTTTGTTTGCGAAATACTACCAGTGACCTGACGATGGCAAAGCGTAAACGGTAAGTTGTAGAAAGATGTGAGGGGAAGCAGGCGAAACCAAAGCTCCCGATCTTGGCTATAGACAGCAGTTGGCGCATACCCGTCAACTGTTTCTAATAGCTTGCGTCGGATGACGATACAGCTATGACCAAAGGGATTAATCCGAAAAATATTGCGCTTGATAGATGAGTCCGTTACGGGTAAGCGGAAAATACGTTGTGTCTGGTGATGAATATTTGCGTACCAGCAGCCAACGACTCCATAGTCGGGATGACGCTGCAAAAAATCAATTTGCAGTGCCAGCTTGTCCGGTAACCAGCTGTCATCGGCGTCCAGACGTGCCACATATGGGGTCGAGCAAACTTTTATACCGATATTTAACGATGCGGTTAGACCTAAGTTTTTAGGATTGTTAATGATGCGAAAACGATTAACGCCAAATTTCTGTCGCCAACTGCGGAGCAGCTCGCTGGTATTGTCCTGGGATCCATCGTTGACAGCTACGACAATAAAATTTTGAAAGGTTTGGCGGTAAACGCTAGCCAGGGCCAGGTCCAGGGTAGATGATCCGTTATGGACGGATAATAATATTGAGACTTGTGGGGAGGGTGGCGAAATGAGCGACGACGATGAAAGGGAAGGTTGGTTAGACACGCATAAAGAATCAGGCGGGGCAGGTCTTTTACGAGGGGGCGTTAATGACATCGATCCATTGTTTAATGTTAGTAGAAATATCGAATAGGTTAGAGCGACGGTTATTAATGTGGCTATATTTTTGACGCAACAGGGGATCTTCTACCAGCTGGAGCAAATGCTCGGTAAATTGTTTCTCTGAGTCAGCCAGGAGATTATTGATGCCAACCACTTCCTCATAGGCAGCATAGCGGTTAACGACAATGGGTAAACCACAAGCAGTAGCTTCGATTAAAACATTAGGCATGTTATCGAAGGTAGACCAATAAATGAAAACATCATTGCCCGGCAAAACGTCGATAGCATTCTTAAAATAACCGTGAAAGAAAACAGGATACTTTTTATAGTTGTGCAAATCGAATTGTTGTTTAGCATGATCCAACCAACGACCCCCGCCATAGATGTGAATGGACAGATTAATGGAGGTTTCTAATTGGTTAACGATATTGATAAGTTTGTTGATGCCTTGAGCCTTAGGCCGAAAGTCAAAATTAGTAATAGTAGCTAAGCGTACTGTATTGTCGGTACGAACGGGCGGCGGATTAGTCTGTCGGAGGTGTATGTCTGTCGAGGTTGGTATAACAGTTGCATCGTGAAGTTTAAGTTCGTGCTTTAGATAATGGGAGGGCACAACGGTCTTAGAAGCTAGCTTGAGGTTACGGTCATAAAGATACGACAGCGGGTTGGTTAGTCTTTTTTCTTTACGATAATTGCCGCGAATATTAAGGATGAGATTATGTCTGTTGCGGACGAAGAGGAAGGGCACGACAGAGATAATCTGATCGTGTTGGTTGAAATGCAAACGCAACCAATCTTTAAGCCTAAAACAATGCCGGGCTGGATAGTTATTGGCATTGAGAGTGGCGGCGATCAATTGAAGCTGTTTAAAAGGACCGCCACTGCGGGGTGATAGAAGGTAGATCATGATGGTAAAAAAGTATTAACCTTTACTTGCCAAATTATCACGTTATTATCGTCCGTGTATACTCGAGAAAAGTATTGGGGGTAATGGTCGAGAGCGGGAAAGTCATTAATATTTTGGTTCGCAGTAAAGGAAGATTTGTAGGGGCGTGAAGCCAGGGGATTTTTAGGGTGAGTGGTAGAGTAAAAAATATATAAAGGTGGCAGTTTTTGCATGAATTGAACATGAGTTTGATGGTAGATGTTGGTGGCGTTGTTGTCACCGGCAATTTCAGCCAGAGCCGTTTGGAGGGTGGTAACAGTAGTGTCGATAGTTTGGTATGTGTCAGGCGAAAGATGACGTAATTGAATCGCTTGGTCGAGTGATGTTTTAGCGACGGCAGCAATGTCTCTAATCTCAGATAATTTGGTGGAAATACGCGTTAAATTGGCAGATACATCGGGGGTTAGGGGTAGCTGTTCATATAAATGGTCTAGAATGATGGCAGGGTTGGATTCGCTATAAATAGCGTCATTAAGGCCAATAAAATTTTTGTTGGCATGGTAGCGGATAATATTTTTCGACGAACTGGAGTAGACAAGGCTAGAAGCGTCCAAGTGGTTGGCCATCCAGCGTGCCGCTTTGAATTCATAGTCAGGCAGAGAATATTGGTTGAGGTAGTTGATGTATGATGCACCGTAAAAAGAAATAATCGCAAATAAAATTAGTAGAACGGGGGGAAGGTAGGATCGTAAAGGGCCAGAAAAGCGTATAGGTGGTTGGTCTTTGATTAAGAAGAAAAGGAAGAATATGGATAAGATATTTAGATATTGCCAGGCACGCTCGGGCAAGAAGGCGATATGGCCAAAGCGTGGAGCGATCTCAGCAATAAAAAAGAATAATACGTATGGTAAAGCGATAGAAGCAGCAGAGACGTCGCGTATTTGTGAAATGAATGATTGCCGAAAGCGCTGATGGGTGAAAAGCCAGAGGGTAAAGATAATAAGGACAGTAAGGGAGACGGGGCCGGCATAATAAGCGTAATATTTTATGACGCCAAAAAATCCTGGCCAGCTCATTTCATAACCATCGCTATTAATATAGTGGGAGGGAAAATTGAGATTCCAATGGCCAATTAACGCGTTAACTAGAGAAGCTCTGGCTTGCTCATATATTCTGATGAACATATTAATAATGGTGGCTTTTTGGGCTAGGGGAAATAATATGATGATGCCCAGCAATGTAAGCAACTGATAGCGGCGGGTGAGTGTCTGATGAGTAAATAACCATGCGACAAAATTAGTCAAAATGATAATCAGAAATGCTGGATGGATAGTGGTACCAAACAGGGCGAGTATGAATAACAGATAGAATATGGTTTTGTCTTTCGCGTGAATAGCATGGAGGTGCAGTCCAACCATGAAATAAAGAAATATCAGGAAAATTACCTGCTGGCGAATATAAGTAACTTCAAGAATTATGGTGGGGGAAATAAAGATGGCGGTGAAAAGAAAAATAAACTGCCAAAAACGGCCGGATAACAATCGGGCAGCCAGCCATAACGGAGGTAAAATCAGTAGAGATAGAAATGGTAAAAAGTATTTAAAAGTAAAATAGGGGTCTAAGTGGCCCAGGTAAAAGAAAGCAGCCAGTAAAGCGGAAAAAGACCGGCGGGCATAATCGGTGGCGAGAGATAGTTGGTTAATAGAAAAATTTTGGGAAAAATCAATTAACCAGGAGTAGGTATCAGGAACTGGCAGGAACGAATAACGAGTTAGATTAAAAAACAAAGCAGCGATGGATAACAGGAAAACAAGAGAAAAAGGATGGAGTAGGGTTGAGGGAAAAACTACCTTGGGAAAGACAAGTAATTTTTCTGATTCAGGTTGGTACCAGCGGCGAAGTATGAAGCTGATAGATGAATATAATGATGGAACGAGCAAGAACGAGGTGTAAACAGATAAGACAAGGGACGCATCAATAAAACTTAGGCGCTGATAAACGGTAGCTAAGAAAAATGGTGGGATCGTCAATGAAGAGATAATGGCTAGTGAAACGAAAATTGAAAATTGGTAGTTTTGACGAGTAATCTTTTCAACCAAATAGACGATATTAGCGCCGGGTACAAAAAGGACGAAAAAGGCGACTAGAATAACAAAACCTGGTTTGATGGAGAGAAAGAAGGATGCTGATGGAAGAAACCAAATTGCTGAAGTTAATACTAGCGAAAAGGAATTGAATAAGTTGATTTGCTGCTTAGTCATGATTTATCACTACTTAATACGCCATAAATAGACGAGATTGAGTTTAGAGTAGACTAATTCAAATTTATCTGGGTGGGATGTCAGGGCGGGAAATAGCGATGGCGGACGAGCTTGAGTAAAGCTACTGACATATTGACGTTCAACGAAAGGATTGCGAGGATCAGTGACAGCGTAGTAGATATATGTTTTGGTTGGATCAATTATGTCGTGATATTCACCGACACGTGACAGGATTGCCTCGGAATTGTCGGAGGTAATAACACGTGGATCCATCCATAGAAGCTTAACACGAGCATAATAACGCAGGATATTTTTAGAGGAGCTAGTAAAAACATGAGCGTTGGAGGGTAAATTATCTTTCATCCAAGCAGCAGCGGTTAGTTCGTAATCAGGAATGCTAAAAGCTAAGGCATGATTAATGTATATAGTTCCCGTAACACTGATTAGCAAAGCGACAGAATAGAGGGAAAGAAGAAGGACTTGCAGACGTTGTGAAGAAGTAAAGTTGAACAGAAAAGGAATAAAAATAATTGTCGGTATGCCAATAAGAAGCCAGGCGCGGTCCGGTAAGTAAGCAATACCGGCGAAGCGAGGTAATATTTCAGCAAGAAAAAGCAGTATAAGTAAAAAAGAGGAGATCGGTACCAAGAAGGGGGTGCAAAGGACTTGAAAAATGCGGCGGCGAAAGGCGGGAAAGAAATAAATAAAGAGAAAAGTGGTCAATAGGATAGCAAGGGTCAAGGGACCGGCGTAATAACCATAATATTTCAATACTCCCGTTAATCCGGGCCATCCCATCGACATGCCCTCACCGATGAAAGCAGCGGGGTATCGTAAGTTCCAGCGGAAATTAATAAAATTAGAGGTAGCAGCACTTAGGCGGATAAAAATGTTAGTAAAGAGAGAAGTGATATTAAGAAAATGAGCGACTATAAAAAACAGAAAAGCAGCGGAGATGGTAATTAAGGGGTGTTGGTTGATAAATGGGCGATGGATCATCAAAGCGGAGAATAACCAAAATATAATAAGGATAAGAAAAAGGGGATGATAGAGGAGGCCAATGAAAGAGGCTAGGAAGGTTAAGTGAAATAAAATCGGTTGTTGATAACGGTGAGCAGTAAATAATAGGCCTAATGATAGATAAAGAAATAGCAATAGTACCACATGATGGCGGGTGGTTTCCCAGTCTAGGATAAGGGCTGGCGAAGCTAGGGGAGATAACAGGAGAAGTAATTGATGTAATGGGCTTTTAAAAGTGCGGGCAATAAGCCAGAGAGGAAAGAGGGGGAGCAGCGATAAGAGAGGAAACCAGTACTTAAATATAGAGAAGAAGGGTGCGTGGGAAAGTTGATGGAAAACAGCAACTAAAGTGGAAAACAAAATGCGATTGGGACCGGCGGAGAGATCATAGATTTGCGAAGATAAGCTGACTTCATATTTTAACAGCCACGTATAGGCATCTAGACCGGGCAGGAAACTGTATTGGTTGAGGCAAACTAAATGCGTGGTAAGGATTAATGCAAAGGAGAGGAATACAGGGTGACGAATAATTTTAAGAATGTAGGAATGGCGTAATGGCGGAAGCGCAAGGAACGGTAGGGGTGCACGGAGTAAGGGCAGCAGGAGAAAGGCGATATAAATAAAGCTAAGGATTAAAGGGTGGTTGATGGGCAGTACTAAGTCAGTTAAGAAGAGAACTAACGGAATAAAGAAAATGCTGAAAATAAGGCCAACACTGGTGAGTAATACGGCATCGTTAATGATGAATTGGTGACGGTAAAAAAGTGAGTAGTACAAACTTACTCCAGACATAATAAAGACAATAATAAAGGTTAATATGGTAAAAATGATGGACCATAAAGGCGAGGTGACCAACTGGGTTAAACTACCGGTAATGGTCCAGAGCAGCAGAAGCAGAATGTTAAGTTTTTGCAGGGTCATGGGTGATGTATTGATGAAAGAGATTTAAGTAGTGGCTATAAGTAGTGGACCAGTTAAAGCGGCGGATAATGGAGTTTTTAGCGGTCGAGGCTAGGTGTTGCCGCAGGAGCGGCTTCTCCAATAACAATGATAGGCAAGCATTTAAGGCTTTGTTATCACCAGGCTGGTAAAGTAATCCGGAATATTGATGGCTGATTATTTCTGAAGTACCGCCTACGTTACTGGCAACAAGAGCGCAGCCGGCTAGGCCAGCCTCTAGCAGAATGGTCGGCAGACCTTCGTTGTAGCTGGGATTTATACAAACATCGGCAGATTTTAGGATACTGATGGTTTTGTGGTGGGAAAGCTGGCCGAGAAAATGAATATTGGACGTTAAATTTAGCCGGGATACTTGGGAGGTTAAGAGCGGCTGCATGGGACCTGCGCCGATGATGGCGAGACGATAGCGGGAACGGGGAAGTCTACTGCATGCCTGAATAAGGTCAGGTATTCCCTTGGCATCAATTAAACGACCAGCAAATACTAGCAATAATTGTTCTGCTTTAAGCGAAAAAGGTGTAGATGAAGGAATATTGTCAATCAAGCTAGCGTTGACTCCACGATAAACAATAGGCGATGGGCGAGAATCGAAACGATAGACAAAATGCTGAGCGGAGCGAGAAGGTGAGATGTTGCAGGTAGAATGGCGCAGAACAAAACGGCCGATGGTTTCATCGTAGAGGCGGGCCAGGAGAGAGACAATTTTATTGTCCGTTTGCACGTAGTCACTACCGTGTTCGATGTGCAGATGCGGCAATTGTTTCATTCGGGCAAAAATCAAAGCTAGTAAGGAAGACAAAAAGAAACGCGTTGAGGATAAAACTATGTCGTAGGGAGTATTAAATAGACTATGCCAATCCCGCCAAAATGTAATTGTCCAGAATTTAGGCACTGGATACCCAAAGATAATATCGAAAGCCGGGTAATGGATAACTGAAAGGTTGGAGGTAGAAAGTGAAGCAGTTGTTGGCGAAGGTATGGCGGAGGTAAAAATAGTCACTCGGTGGCCATAATTTACAAATAATTGGTGCAGTTCCTCGGTAGATTTTTCTAGACCGCCGACGTGGGGCGGATAATATGGACAGAATGATAAGATCCGATAGACAGTACTGTTGGAGAGTGGTGCTGATGACTGAGAAGCTGATGAACAAGAAGAGGATGAGCTGGTCCGCGTGGTAGGTACGGACGAAATCATTTTTTTTTAAAGTTATCGAGAGCGTCCTGACGAATAAGGGTGGATATTTGCTGCTCTAAGCGTTCGACGACAGATAAAATTTTGAAGATCAGCAAGAATACCAGCAAAAAACCAAGCATAATGACGGCGTTGACGTTTTCTGCAATGCCAATGAAGGAGGCAATTTGATCGGTCAAGCGAGGGAAAAGAGCGACTAAGGACATACCACCCCAGACAACAATGCGGACTAGAAGCTTAAAAAAAGTTTGGGTGGCTTGACGCTGAAAGTATTTCTCCAAGCCAAAATAAATCATGACCAGTGAAATGAGCAGGACGGCAATCTGATAAAATTGAAGGTCTCCAATACGCATTAGTTAGAATGATATTACTTTCCAGATAATTTTATAAAGAGTCTTGAGACCATTCGAAAAGTCCTGGCGAGTTGGTTTGGACATAGAATAGTCTGTGTAATGTACGCCAATTGGCACTTCCTTGTAAATTAGTCGATGGCGACGGATCTCTCGGATAACTTCGCTTTCATAGTCATAGGCGTCAGCTGAAGTGGAGATTAGGCGTAAGGCTTTATTAGTATAGGCACGAAAACCAGACTGACTATCTTGCACGTAGAGTCCAAAGAAAGTCCATGTTACAAAATTAGCGATGTGGTTAGAGAGGATACGTGTCACCGGCATGGCGGCTGTATTTTTTGGTCGAGTGCCAAGCGTGACATCACAAAGATTGAGTTTAAGAGGGGCGATGAGAGCGTCTATATCCTGAGGATGATGCTGCCCGTCAGCATCCATAGTGACAACAATCGCAGAGGATAAGAGCCGAGCGGCTTCTAGCCCAGTCTTAGTTGCTGCACCTTTGCCCCGGTTGATGCGGTGGGTAACAACTATAGCGCCAGACTGTACGGCCATCTGAGAAGTCTGGTCGGTGGAGCCATCATCGACGACAATGATCGATGAATAACCATGATTTATTGTCGACTCAATAACAGAACTGATGACAGAGGCTTCATTATAGGCTGGAATTACAATAACAACATTAGCGTTTTGTCCGTTTAGTGTTTCCATCTATTTAGACTACATTAGACAAGGAGACGAGCAATTGCCACGGGTGTGGATATTGCGAGATAATTTAGTTTGACGAGAGGGCTGATTATTGATTCAATATGCTACCGTTACTAAAGAGAATGAAAAATCAGATTGTAAAACATATCGGTGTGGTGGTCATCTATACGGGGTTGGTCATTATCTTAACCTGGCCGGTCGCAGTTAATGTGGGAACGCATATAGCTGGATCGGGTGGAGATCCATGGCAGACCATGTGGCGGATGGAGGAGAAAGTAGAGATGTTGAGCCAGTCTTGGGAAGAAGGTCACACGATAGACATAATCAAACGGGAGTTCCTGGGGCAAGGTGAAGCCAGGCTGGTAAATTTATCGGTTTGGCCGTGGCTACCAATAGTAGGCTTATTTGGAGTAGTGGTCGGTTACAATATTATTTGGCTCTGCAGTTTCGTTTTAGCCGGATATGGAATGTACTTGTTAGTCAGCTGGCTGATTAAGACATATGGCAGCGTCAGAGTAGATTCCGTCAGTGAGACAAAAAGCAGTTGGAATAAATTAGTGGAAGAAGCGCCAGGTTTCTTAGCAGGATTGGCTTATATGCTGTTGCCTTATCACGTGGCGCATGCCAGAGGACATTTTGGTGCGATGCAAATTCAGTGGCTGCCGTTAATTATATTGACAGGCTGGGCGTTAGTCAGAAAGCCAAGCTTAGTCAAGACATTAATATTGATCAGCTTGGTCACCTTGCAGGCTTGGACGGAACACCATTATTTATTGTGGCTAATAGTCTTTGGTATATGGTATGTCGTTTATTTTAGAGCAGAAGTGAGAGAATTTAGCCGAGATGAGATGGGCCGTTGGTATTTATGGCTGCTGGTGATTGGAGTGACAATAACCGTGGGGCTGTCTTTGGGGCCAACGATCAAATTAGCCGGACAAGAAAATAGCCAATTGTATCTGGGACAAGAACAAATAATCAGGTATTCCGCTGATCCGTTTGCATATGTAGTGCCGGCGTCGTTCCATTCGCTTTGGGGAACAGCGGCGAGCAAGGTATGGGGAAATTATTTTACGGGTAATGTGGAGGAAGCAACTTTGTTTGTCGGTTTATTGCCCATATTAATGGTTGGCTTCTTTTGGCAAAGAGTACCAAGTAAGCAGCTAAAGTTTTGGTTAATCACAGCCGGTTTGTTTGGAGTAATTAGCCTCGGTCCGAAATTGCATTTGTTGGGATACATAACTGGTATACCATTGCCATGGGAATTAGTTAATCAGTGGCCGGTGATGAACGCTGTGCGTACGGTGGCTAGAGCAGGTGTGATGGTAAACCTGGCCTGGATGGTCTTATTTGGCTGGGTACTGGCGACGCAAGTGAAGAGAATTGGCATTGCCAGCATAATAGCACTGTTTATTATCCTGGAGTTTGTATTTATTCCAATGCCAATGATGTCTGCGTATATACCAAGAGTCTATAGTGTGATTAAAGATCGGCCAGGCGTGGCTATTATTGAGATTCCCACAGCAACGAACTATACAGTAGCATCGAGAGCACTGTTTGGTAGTTTGACACATGGTAAAAAGGTATTAAACAATATCGCTCTCGAGAGGGCGGAAGGAGCGCAGGCCTATGATGAAGTCAGGTCGATGCCGGCTTTGCGGCAGTTATTGTACTTAAGGACAGGACATTTATTGGACGGGCGAGATGAATTTATGGAACAGGACATGACGGAGACTTTGGCGGACGTAGCCAGATGGTTAGACGTCCGTCAGATATTAGTGCATCCAGATTCATTATCCGACCTGCAAAAAGAAGCTGTAATTAATTTTTTAGAGAGGACTAGCGGCCTAAAACGGGAAGTAGTCGATGATGTGTGGCTGTATGATATTAGTCAATTGCCGGCAGGCGATGGCGTGTTTGTCGCCCGCGATAATGGTTGGGGGGAAGTTGGAAGAGAGCCAAACAGCAACGAGGTGGTAGCCGGCATTAAGGATGTAGCTACTTTAATGATCTACAATATTAACGAGGGACCAGCGCATGTTCAATTAGGCTGGAAAATGGGGCAGACAGAAGCAGACCTACTGCAAATAGAGGGTCAGGTTAATATGGCAGTAAATTGGAATGAAAAAATTGGCGGGCAGACATTAGACATAGTCGCTTTACCGGGACAGAATAAAATATTATTTAGAAATAGCCGCTCACAAGCAGTCATTATCAGGGAGCCGGTTATGCAGGTACTAAAAGGTTTATGAAAATATTAATTTTCAATTTTGAGTATCCGCCACTAGGGGGCGGCGGAGGCATTGCTACCAAATACATTGCGGAAGAATTAGCACCAAACCATGAAGTGCATGTGATTACTAGCCGGCCAAGCAGAAAGTTCAAAGATTGGAATGATAGAGGGGAAAGCACGGCGCCAGTTGTTAATAGGGTACATATCCATCGGGTGGCTGTATGGGGAAGAACTAGTTTGGCGGTGGCGTCGTTGATGTCAATGATAACATTTGTACCAAGTGCTTGGTGGAAGGCGAGAAAATTGGTGAAACAATATCATTTTGATGTAGTAAATGCACAGTTTGTGATTCCGTCTGGTGTGCCAGCGGTCTGGATCGCTAGTCGCTTTAATATACCAATGGTACTTAGTTTTATTGGCGGAGATTTATTTGATCCGACAAAGGGAGTGTCTCCTCACCGACATTGGTTATTACGGAAAATTGTAAAAGTGATATCTAACCAGGCTACGGTATGCACGGCTATTTCGCATGATACGAAGAGACGGGCAGTTGATATTCATAAGGTAACCAAGGAAATTGTCGTCATTAACTTAGGGATAGTCGCCAAGGCGCACACGGGCCAGAAGACGCGCCGAGAATTGGGATTACCGGAAGGAGTACCCCTGTTTGTATCTCTGGGCAGGTTAATCCCCCGAAAAGGATACGGCTGCCTGCTGGAGGCTTTGGCTAAGACGACGAAGGCACATCTGGCAATCATGGGGGATGGTCCGTTATTAGATAATCTAAAAAAGAAAGCCTATGACTTAGGAGTGAGCGAGCGAATGCATTGGCTGGGATACGTGAGTGAAGAAGACAAAATAAATATTTTGGATGTCGCAGATGGGTTTATTTCCGCTAGCGAGCACGAAGGGTTTGGTATTGTATTTTTGGAAGCAATGGAGTCAGGACTGCCGATAATTGGTACGTGGGAAGGGGGACAGACAGATTTCCTCGTGCATGAGAGGAACGCGTTGTTAGTACCACCCAAAAACGCACAGGTAATGGCTGAGGGGATGAACAGATTGATGGGTGACCATAAGTTAGGGCAGAAAATGGGAGAAATTAATAGGCAGGAGGTACAAGGTTTTTACTGGTCTAGGGTAGGCAAAAGATATGAGGAAGTATTGCAAAGTTGCTTGCAGGAACACAGGGCGTCAACAGTAGGTGAAACCATATGAAAGTAGCGATTGAAGCCAGAGCTTTAGCAAATCAGGGGGGTGGAGTGAATCGTTACGTCAAGAACCTGTTAAGGAAGTTGATGCAAAAGAGCGATCTAAGTTGTTATCCGATAGTTGATTTCCCGGTACCAATCGAGACGGATATACACAAAGCTGTAGTAGTGAAAAGATATGGAGCAATCGGGCTAAATTATTGGTTAAACCGACAGGTAGAGAAGAAATTGCAAGAAATTCATCCGGACGTTGTTCACTACACCAAAGCAGATGTACCAAGTCATAAAGTGCGGCCGACGGTGGTGACGATTTATGATGTAATTCCGCTACTAATGCCGAGCAGCCAAAAATTATCGCGACGATGGTATTGGCCACAAGCGTTGCAAAGAGCGGCGGATAAAAGCGACCATATCTTAACAATTTCAGAAGCAAGCAAGCGGGATATTTGCGAGAGATTACGGGTGGAGCCTGACAAAATCAGTGTCACAACGCTCTGTGTTGATGATAGGTTTAGGGATTTGCCTGAAAAGTCGACTGGGGAGGCTAATATATTATTTGTTGGTACTCTTGAACCGCGGAAGAATATCGGTGCACTGCTAAAAGCCTTTGCACGGATACATCAACAGATACCTCATCGTTTAATAATTGCCGGAAAGGCCTATAAAGGGTCAGCCGTATGGCTGACATTAGCGCGCAAACTAAAAATAGAAGATAGGGTCAGCTGGCGAGGGTTTGTATTTGAGAAGGAACTGCGTGGATTATATAGTCAGGCTGATTTATTTGTTTGGCCATCCGTCTACGAGGGGTGGGGATTCCCACCGCAGGAAGCGATGGCATATGGAGTACCGGTTATAGTGAGCAACGGCGGTGCTTTACCGGAAGTAGTAGGAGATAGCGGCGAGATAGTTAATTTTTATAAAGACCGATTGAGTGATCGGCTGCTAGATGAGTCGTTTATTGATGATTTGAGTAGTCGTATGTTGTCCGTATTGCAAGATGAAAACAGACTCGCGGCGATGGCGGAAAAGGGGAAAAAGAGAGCCATGATAAATAGTTGGGATGAGGTAGTGGATAAAACCATTGACGTTTATAAAAAGGTAGCGGGATAAAGATATGCGCATTGCTTATTTAACAAATAGCTCAGATCGATCGGGTGTCGGATATAGAGCTCTCGAGATAAAGAAACATATTAGAGCGGGCAAAGAAGGCGTAACGATATGTGACTTCCATCTGGATGGCGGGCGAGGTTTGTTGAGCAAGGAAGGGCGACCGGCTGATTGGGTTAGCACTAAATTTGGCTTTAAGAACAAATCAATTAATTGGATTAGATTAGGAAATAGGTGGAAAAAATACATTAGGCAGCGGGACAAGCGACAGTACGACTTATGGCATATCACTAATCAGTCTTTAAGCTGGCTGACCAGAAGCGCCGTGCAGCCGACAGTGGTGACTGTACATGACTTAATTGAATTAACGGATCCGCAGCATAAATTATCGAAATATGTGAATCGGTATTTATTAAGCGGCATTAAAGATGCCACGCAAATAATTGCTGTGTCAAAATACACGGCGGGTGAAGTTAAGAAGTATTATGGAATATCAGGTGATAAGATCACGGTTATTTATAATGGTGTTGGAAATGAGTGGCAGCACATCGAACATTATCGGGATACGATTGGTTATCAAGCCGCGAAAAAAAAGTGGGGCATTGGAAATGACACTAAAATAATATTATTTGTCGGATCTGATCACCCGAGAAAGAACGCGGGCGCGGCTATTCATGTGCTGGGCGAATTAATCAAGCAAGGGCAAAATGTCATGTTACTCAAGGCAGGCGCGGCCGGCATTTTAGCGGAAAGAGAAAAGTTACTGGCTAAGATTGACCAGGCAGGTTTACGGTCTCGGGTAAAATTTATTGGTGATGTCAGTAATGAAGAATTAAACGAGCTATACAATATGTGTGATATGCTGTTGTTTCCATCAACCAATGAGGGGTTTGGCTTGCCGCTGGTACAGGCTATGGCTACGCAATTGCCGATTGTAACGGTTAAAGCCACTGCTATACCGGAAGTAGTGGGCAACGCTAGCATAATGTGCCAGGCAGGCGATGAAAAAGCGATGGTTCAAGGAGTGCGGGACGTGCTGGTAAACGAAAGATTACGGGATCAACTAAAGGCGCTAGGGAAAAAGCAAGTAGAGCATTTCAGCTGGGAAAAGTCGGCGCGGCAGGTAATCGACGTATATAAAAAAGTACTATGGGCAAAGGATTAAAGGTTGTATTAGTGACTGCTTATTTCCCGCCGGAGACAAAGGGGGGAGCAGAGATATCGACTTATTTGCTGGCTAGGGGTTTGCATGAGAAAGGAAATGAAGTGAGTGTAATTACGGAGGGTCAAGTAGGTACTGAAGAATTTGATGGTTTAAAAGTTTATAAAGTAGCGGCGGGTCTACGCGACAAACCCTTGGATGAAAAGAGAAAAAGTCGAGCGATAGCTAGGGCGTTAAATAGCCAAAAAGATTTATTAGAAGCGGCTGATATAGTCCACGCTAATGATTTTCGGTCAGTGCTGGGATTAATGGAATGGCGACGAATGTTTCAGGGCAGTGGCGCGCCAATTATAGCAACTATCAGAGACTATGCTGTGTGCAGCGGATCAACGAATTTTATCACCGCTAGCGGTGACTTACCGGCCGATAGTATTCAAGACGCTTATTTGTCTCATCGGATAGCAGAGGTAAATGGGCCGAGACGATGGGCCAGATTATGGCAGTACAGAATGAACATTAATTACCGTAAAAGTAAATTTTCTGAACTGGATGGAGAAGTCTACATTTCCCGCCAACAAATGGAAATAATTAGTCAGCAAAGAGAGGAAAGCCATGTACCGAGGAAAGTTATTTATAATCCGATTGCGGATAACTTTTTAAGCAACAATATTAGCGACGGTTATACAGGCAAGGTTTTATATGTGGGAACAGTGGAAAACTATAAAGGGGTCGGGTTATTATTAGAGAGCTGGAGGCAGGTAGCCAAGATGGCACCGCAAGCGACATTAAAAATTGTCGGGGAAGGCACAAATAGACAGGAATACGAAACAGTAGTAGGGCGAGCAGGCATGCAATATTCCGTACAAATTGTGGGTAAAATTGCGTGGGACCAGATAATTAGGGAATACGATCAGGCACGGATTGTCGTCGCTCCGCATCTTTGGTACGAGCCGTTCGGGCGAACAGTAGCGGAAGGTATGGCGCGGGGCAAAGTGGTGGTAGCAGCTAATGTAGGCGGACCAAGCGAGATGATAAGACCAGGAGAAACAGGCTTGTTGTTTGAACGTAGATCAGCAAAGGCTTTGAGTCACGTGCTAATGAGAGCGCTGCAAATGAATGATCTGGAACGGCAGAAAATGGGTAAATTAGGCTGCGAGTGGACGAAAATTAATTTAAATAAAAATAACATTGCTTCTTTGTACGAAGATTTCTATAAAGAAGTAATAACAACTTATGCAAATAAAGGAAAAAATTAAGCGCACAAAACAGCAGGAGGAAGCCTGGCGATTTTTTAATAACAAAGCGCAGGAATGGGACAGCAAAGCCTCTGGACAGATAACTAATAAGGTTAATGTGATTAAGCAGCGCAATGATTATGTGTTGGGCATATTAAAGAGACTGCCAGAAGCAAAGTATCTGCTGGATATAGGCAGCGGCGTGGGTGATTTGGTGTGTGAAGCGGCTAAAATGGGCATTAAGGCAACAGGTATAGACATCGCAGGGGGTATGGTGGATCTGGCGCACAAAAGAGCGATTGATGATAAGTTGAACTTGGCGGAATTTATCTTAGCTGATTATTTTGACTGGCATGTCGATGATGCCAGTTACGACGTGGTGGTTGCGAATGGTTTTATCGAGTATGTGTCCTATGAGCAAAGGGATGATTTTTTCAACGATGCCTATCGGATCCTAAAGCCGGGAGGGTCGCTGATTGTCAGCGCCAGAAATCGGTTATTTAATGTCATGTCGGCGAATGACTATACCAGGGAAGAAATCGAAAGCGGGACGATAGAGCAATTAGTGAATGAAATGGTGGCTTTAGGTAATCGGACAAAGATTAGCGAGCTTTTGAACATGGAATCAGTGCCGCTGCAAAAAGAAGACATGAAGCATGCGGCAACTGGTATTGACGTTAATTGCCGTTACCAATATACGCCGATCCAGCTAATGAAAATGATGGATCGCGAGAGTTTTAAGGTAGCTGGCGTATCACCAATCCATATACATATTGGACCGCCAAGTTTTAAGGAGGAGCAGCCGCAAGTACATTACGAGATCGCAAAACTAATGCAGAAGTATGCGGTAAATAACTTGCGACTGATCGGCGCGGCATCAGCCTTTATGATTCATGGAGTTAAGGAATAATACGCCAGCGTTTCCAGAGCATGCGAATAGTCACCTACCATTATGTGCGCGAACAAGCCCCCGAGGGAAAACCGCAGTTGAAAGTGTTGCCGGTAAAAACGTTTCATGACCAGGTTAAGTATTTGAAGAGTACAGGAAGGATTGTCACGACGGCGGAAGTGTTAGATAAAATTGCGAGCAGCGGAGTGATGGAGGATTCAGACATCTTGCTCACGTTTGATGATGGATATATCGACCACTGGCAAAATGTGTGGCCGGTGTTAGTTAGCGAGAATGTAACCGGACTGTTTTTTATTTCAACCCGTGCAGTGTGGGAGAGGAAATTGACTGAAACCAATCAGGTGCAATTAATTTTAGGAAGCGTAGATAGTAAGGAGATTATTAGCCGACTGCATCAAGTGATCGACGAGCAGCGGATAAGGCATGATCTATTAGCACCAACGGAGTATCGGCGTTTATATGCCAAGGCCGGGCGGTTTGATAGACTGGACGTGAAGTACATAAAGAATATGCTGCAATTCGCTTTACCGGATGATTTCAGGACAACGATAATTAATCAATTGTTTACAGAATATGTCAGTGCGGACGAAAAAAGTGTAGCGGACGCCTTGTACATGACGGTTGATCAAGTTAAGGAGCTACGCGAAGCTGGCATGTATATTGGCAATCATGGCTATAACCATAAATGGTTTGATAAGTTAACGGCGGTTGACCAAAGACAGGAGATTGATCAGTCGCGACAACAACTAGCGAGTATTGGTTTGGCAAATGACGGGTGGACTATGTGCTATCCTTATGGCGCTTATAATCAAGAGACGATCAGATTGTTAGTGGAAACAGGTTGTGCGGCCGGTTTTACGACCAAAGGAGGCGAAACTAAAAACCGGCTGGCAGATATGCGATATGAAATTAACCGCCTGGACACGAATGATTTGATGGGCGATAAGCAAATGCAAAAACAAACGCTGGGCGCAAGGGTTAGATAAACCCTCACACCCTGGCCTAAAAGCCAGGGCTTTTCAGCGGAGCTAATATAAAAACCATTCATCACCGGCCTTAAAGGCCGGCGCTTTCTGGGTGTGGGGGTAAAGGACAGATGATAAGGCCGGCTAGCTGATGGGAGAAGCTAGTTAAGGTTTGGCAATTATACTTGATGGGAGGGGATATTTTTAGACAGCAGAGAAGAAGCGGCGTCGCGCACTTGTTCTGGGTTCAGGGCGAGTAAGCTGGAGTGAGGCTCGGTGCCAAGAGAAAAGTTGGTAGTCACATCATAGACAGGGGTAGTGCCCGCTGCACGCAAAGCCAGACTATTGAGTCCGCGCGGACCAGTCCGGTGCTCATCGGTGGGACCGAAGAGACCAATGGTCGGAACTGATACGGCAGATGCTAAGTGCATCAAACCAGAATCGTTGGCGATGAAGAGGTTACATTGTTTAATAACGGCAGCGGCGGTTAATAGATGGGTGGATATGATCGATGCGTGCTGTTGACCGATCAGACGGCGTAGTTTTTTCATCATGGGTAGTTCCATCCCGCCGCCAAAAATAATAATATGGGCATTGTGTTGTTTAACTAATTGTTTGGCTAGCCGAGAATAATGATCTAGCGGCCAGCGTTTCCAGGAAAAGTCTGGGGCACAGCCAGGATGAAGGCCGACGAGAATTTTATCCGGTGCTGAGGAACGATTAAGACGATTGAGCAAAGCTTCGGCCTGTTGCTGATAATGAGTAGGTATATGGGCATAATAAGGCAGCAGCGATGAGGGCACAGGAATGTTTAGAGGTGCGAGCAACGCAAGATTTTGCTCAATATCGTGTTTAGCGGGATTGACCGCGACGGATTCTGTAAGTAATAAGGAACTGTCTGGATTACTCAGATGTAAATAACGATGACCGAGGCGGGTATCCAGACCAGCTAAAAACATATAGAGCGCACTTTTCCAATGCTGTCCCGGATAGAGGACAAGGCCGGTGTCAGCGGATAAGCGGTGTAATTTCCTAATTTGCTGCAGGTGTCCGATGAGGGTGCGTTTAATGGGTGCCTTGATGACGTGATCAATATCTGGATTAGCTTTAGCCAGCACGGCGGTATTGCGAGGCGCAACCCAAACCGTAAGAGACGAAGAAGGCTGATGAATTTTGATGGCGCGAAAAATAGAGGAGTGCATTAGATAATTACCAATGCCGGAGAGGGAAAGTATTAAATAGTGGCTGGAGTTTGACATGAATGTATATTAGTTTGATAGTTAATATAAGGTATATTATAAAGTTTTTTTGTTCTCTCACCAACTCAAAAAGGGCAGGACAATGAGCGGAAAAGATGTGTTTGTTGTTTCTGACCGACCAGATGGAATAGTGAAATATCTAAAAATGGCCGGTTTTGATGATGTTTTGATTAGATCTTTCACGAATTGGACAGAAGGTTATAAGGAATATTTTGGAGCTCATGCAGTCGCGTTAGATGAAGTTAATAGAGATGGTCGGGCATTTAAAGAGGAGATGAGCGATGCAGAGGATGCGTTAAGACATGGGGAACAAGGACCTTTTCTGATTATTTTAATCAGTGATTCTGACCATCATCTTGATAACCTATTTGAACGTCCGAAATATCATCGACGTCAAATCGTGCATCGGGAATCGCAGAATCTTTTGGTCCTAGCACAAGAAATTCAAGCAGCCAGACGGATTGATGCATTAGATGTCAGTGATTAATCTTTGCAGAAAACTCTGTATAAAGATCGATCACTTTTTTTTGGGCAATATCCCATGTGAAGTTTGTAATCAGCCGTTCATAAGCCCTATCAGCCAGCTCGCGTGCTAATTCGTTATGCTTTATCAAGGATAAAATGTGCTGGGTAAGTTCATGGTTATTATGGAAAAGAAGAGCGGAGTGGTTATGCGGAGCAACATAGGGGATGGCGGCAGCATCCCGCGCGATGACTGGTAGGTGGGCTGCAACAGCTTCGGCAATGACGATACCGAAGGCTTCGTATTTAGACGGGTGGATAAAGAGATCAGCATGTTGATAGGCACCGATTAGCTCGCGACGGCTGAGATGTCCTAGTAATCGGACATGGGCTGCTAAACCCAACCTTTCAACCTGGGCGGATAGTTCAGATACATAGCCAAAATCCTCACCGACAATAAATAAACGAGCGGTGGGAGCGGCGTGAAGAATGTCCGGAAGAACAGATATAATATCCTGTAGGCTTTTGTCGGCAGACAGGCGGGACACACAAAGAAGGGTGGGGGTGCCTGGGGGGGAAGACTGGAAAGGATTTGGGGCAGCAGATTGAAATTCGGACAGATCTACACCTGGCGGAATCAGATGAAAACGTTTAACCGGGAAACCGGCTCGGGTAATCAGTGATTGTTCAAAAGGAGAGATTACCACAACAGCGTCGGCGGCAGCGAAAGTGCGATAGCCAATAGTTTTTTTATAGATTTGCCAAGATAGCTTGCGGCGGTTAGCTGATTCGTAATACATCGGATGGAAAATGAAAGGCCGGTGATGTTTGGCACACCAGCGAGCGGTCGTATCGGCTGGTTGATACCAGAAGCTGTAAGCATGAACCAAATCTGGTTGGTGATGGCCTAGATAATAGTTAAGAGCCTGCAGACGAGGGTAAGAGACAAGGGGAGTGGCCAGGTGATGCAATCTTTGCACATATGGAGGATCATAAAGCAAGCGATCGGGACTAAGCTCGGTAATCGGGCCGTGCGTGCGCATTTTACTGGTTAAGACGCGGACATCAATATTTTGAGCAATACTGCGGGTTCTTTTAACTAATTCACGCACATAGGTTTCTACTCCACCGGTAGCTGGAGGGTAACGTAAGCAGGTATGAACGATGCGCATAAGCAGAAGAGGTTGATTTAACTTAATGGTTTATCTGGTGAGGATGGATTAAAGGGGATTTGTGGCTCTATACGACTAAGACGAACGTATTTCTTGCTCATGTCATATTCGTAATAAGCAGATAAAACACACCAAACGTAACCGGCTAGACCATCGAGAAAACCACGGCGATAGAACAGCAACTTAACCAGCTGCCGTAAAAAAAGACGATAAGGCAACAGGATGGATGGCTGATATGAGCGACCAGAGCGATGCTGGCCAGTCGTATACATCTGGTTAGCATCAAGGGTGGTGTAATGGTGCATTTTTTTAAGGTAAGAACTGCTGGTGTGATGGGAATAATGGAAAAGAGGAGGGAAGAGACGGCCGGATAGCGGATCACCTAGCTTGATGGTTTGGTTGTTTCCGGCAACGACTTGTTCATGGACTGGTGCGTCGTTCCAATGGCCGGCCGATTTTTTGAATAAGCGGAGATTATTACCGTAAAGATGAGTGAGCGGACGATGCAAAAAAATCGTAATAATACGCAGCCAATAATAATCGTAGGTGTTAGCTGCGGGGGTATTGATTAAACTAGTAATAGTGTCATCTAATGCGGGAGAAACCTTTTCGTCAGCATCAATAAAAAGCAGCCACTGCCCCATAGCCTTCGCTGCTCCAAAGTTTTTTTGCTCACCATAACCTGCCCAGGCATGGGTAAAAACCTTTGCGCCGCAACGCTTGGCTAATAACATGGTCTGATCAGTACTGCCGGAATCAATGACAATTACTTCATCGGCAAAGGACAGGCTAGCAATACAGCCCTCAATCGAGGATGCTTCGTTGCGGGTGATAATAATAGCAGACAGCATAAGTCGTAATCTAAGCTTTGGATAAATTGATAATGTCTTTGATGGTTTTAACTTGAACGGGCAAGCGAGCCAGGAAAGACATGTGCCGATTGAAGTCGCTAGTTTTTACATTGTGCATGGTGGTTTGGTCATGCTCGTCAATAAGATGATAGGTTTCAATCAGCCAAGAGTTGGTAAGCCAAACCCAAAGGGCTAACAGGTTGGCTTTGATAACAGAAAAGTTGCGGCGAGAAAAATTGTAGGAACGAAGGCGCATTGGCTCGCGCGGAGGTACGGTTTCGAAACCATAGTGGATAGTGCGGCCAGCTTGATAAGTTTGCGAAGCTAAACTTATCACAGTGTCATTAATGGCACCACCTGGATAGACTAGCGTTACAGCATTCAGTTTTTTGGCAGATTCAGTCAATTCAAAGTTAAGATCCGGCAGGGAAAGCTTAGTCAGATTGTGGTGATTAACGGAATGAGAGGCAATTTCAAAACCCTCCGGCACTAAGGAGAGCCACTCGGACCATGGCCGGACAGCACGCTTTTCTGTCTTGGCTAGTTTATCTCCATTAAGCGGCAAAGCAATTACTGCCGGTAGATGGTGACGGCGCAAAATAGGAATGGCATTGCGATAGACCGCCTCATATCCGTCATCAAAAACAATGGAAATATATCCGCGTTTAAACATGGGTTTTCGCTTCGTCCTGCAGAAAGTTGACTAGCAGGCTGGCTATATCTATGTTGGTGGCGGCAGCGGCACGGGCAAAATTGCAGGGGAAATTCATTTCCGTAATGTAAGGCTGACCTTTAGCGTCAATTAAGATATCGACACCACCAAATAAATTTCCCATGGTGGCAACGGCTTGCACAGCTAATTTATTAATGTCAGCCGAGAATTGCTTGGCCTTGACGATAGGATTGTGGCCAATGTTGGTGCGGAAATCGTGGGCAGGGGTACTATATTCGATGGCGGCAATTACTTGGTCGGCTAAAACAATTAAGCGCGCTGAGTGCCGAGCCGTTATAAATTGCCGCATAATAGTCTGGGTACAGGTGCCATGCAGATAATCTATTAATGAATAAAGGGAAGCGGGGGAGTCAACTTTTATAACACCAACGCCATGGCTTCCGCCAGTAACCTTGATTATCACCGGATATCCGTGGACAAACTCCACATAACGATCAATCAACTGGCGATCGCGCGGTACGTTCCAAATGGTGATCGGTTGGGGCAAACTATGTTTGGCATGAATGACATAGGATTGTGGCCATTGGCTGAGAGCGCGTTCATAGGAGGAGTAAAGCGTAGCGACCTGCCGATGGATCAACCATCTTTCTACAGTACGAGATAAGCCATTGTGAGCAGTAGTAGCTAGTGAGCGATAAATAGCATCACCAGGGGCCGGTATTTGCGAAAAATCCGTAAAATCAAAGTGAAATGGATTCACCTGGATAAACTCGATGCTGCGGCTTAAACAAGCTTTCTGCAAAGAGGCAGTAATAGCAGGATTACGCCGGGGGTGAGAGATATAATGAAATTTCATAGCAGATGAATAGTGAACAGTCATTAAAGGGATACTCTGTTAATTTGTCAAACCAGACTTTTTGCCAAATCAATCAAGCGACGGCCGCAGCGGCCGTCGGAATTAGTGATAATTTCTTGTACGGTGTACGCACGCTCAAAGCTTTTATACGCCGGGTTGTTAAGGCAGACATTAATGGCGGGTAATAGTGAGCGGCGGTGTTTAACTAAAGAAGTGCCTTTGTTGTCGGTGATATATCGATAATGTTGATTAAAGTCGCGATAAACCATGGAGTGGCGCCAGCGCCACCAGTCTAAAGACCGGCCATACATAACATTAATGACCGGTACGTTTGCGCGCATTGATTCAATGGCGACGGTTGATGATTGATTAACTAATAATGAAGAGTGCTGAAACAAAGCGACGAGATAATACATTTCTGTGGTTGTAGGCAAAAAGAGAAAATCTGGATGAGGAGCGGAGTCCCGACGACCAAATGAATAACGGGTAGTCACACCATACTTGGCATAACCTTGGTGTTTGGACATATTTCCACCAGGATGGACGGAAGCATATAGTTCGATAGGGGTGGTCAAGCGGCGAGAGACGACCGCGCTATGGATCTGTTTAATAATATAATTAAACGGATAAAGCTCAGTGGTGGCACAATGGACTAGGCTGGTTACTGCCGGGTCTGATTTAATGTTGAGGTAACGATATACATCAGCCTTGGATGGTATTCGATCGGTGTGAGTAAAATAATCGAAACGGGGTGGCCCAGTAATAACGACTTGAGCAGGTTTGAGTTGAGGAAGAAGGCGAAAAAGATGATCGGAATTATATTGGTTCCAAACGGCAAAATAATCAGGTAATGCATAAGCAACACTGACATTAGAGATATGTTTGGCGTGGCCATGACGGATGAGGCGGGCTATCTTGAATACATTGTCCCAGCTGGAAACAAAAGTTAAGGTGGGGATATTCAGCCGACGGGCAGCAAGAATGAGAGGGGTGTCTTTGAGATCAAGGCCCATGGTAGGAGTTAAGACCAAGTCGGGCTTAAGGTCAGAGAGCAAATGCTCATGACCCTCAGGGGTGAAGGCATTTGGGTGGAAGGAAAACTTAGAGGCAAAATCAGGGAATAATTGTTGGTGCCACTCGGCCGCTGGAGTTATCACAAAGACTGATGAGATGGACGGGTCGTCGGTTAACAAAGACTGCAGCGGAAAGAGGATTTCTCGGGCATGATAGCCGCTGGGAACAGAGATGCTGATTTTCATAAATAATAGTTACTGGTAAAAACGATGATAAAAGAGGGTGAAAAATAACCAAATGATGATAAGGCTAAGAGTTAGGGAAGTAATGATGAGACCAACATATAGGTAAGCGGGATAATAAGAAAAAGTTACTTGGTGGCGACCGGCCGGAACTGAGATTTGGCGGAAGATGTCTTGATAGACTGAAATAGTCGTTGGTCTGGCATCAATTGTAGCACGCCAGCCTGGATAATATGAGTCACGCACCACTAAAGTGGACAGCTGCGGTACATCCAAGTCAATCGAAAATGATCCGTTGGTACTTTTGGGATAAGCCAGAGGCGTGCTGATACTATTGGACGAGATAAGTTCTAAACGCGGTGCATAATCGGTAGTGCTAACTGAGATGGATTGGTCGGATGATTTGAGGACAGCGCCGATATTTAATTGTTTGGCGAGAGAGGTATTCGTCAGCTCGTAGCTATCATCAGTACGAAGCTTAGAGAAAATAGCGGAGTGGGCACCTAGATCAAGGGAGGCAGGCCATTCAATACCCGGTAAGTTAAACTGTGTGTGGATAAGGGGAACAAATAGTTGGCGCTGCTGCTGACGTAATGTGGCATTGGCCCGCGAGTTTGGGTTAGTAAAGTAAGCACCAGTGTCGCCACCTTCCCGGATCGAATATAGCCGGGCTTGTCCGCTCCGCACGGATAAAGGCAAGCTAGATAGAGTAGCGGGAGGGGAAATAATGTCTGCCCAAGGCAAAGTCGGCGTGGTGGTAATAAAGAGCAGAGACAATTCCAGCGCGGTTAATGACAATACCCAGCGTACGGGGTGGCGTAAAACAAAGCGACAAGAGATGACAAAAATAATCAGGAGAGGCAGCCACGTGTAGAGCGATGCTAAACTTACGCTGGACTGACTGGCACTGGAGATTAGTGATGATATTTTCTGTTGATGGGCTGATGACAAATAAGGGTAGAGCCAGACTGATGAATAGTTGACGAGAAACCATAAGATCAATTGGCAAACGATCAAAAAGGGCAGAAGGATAAGGAATAATCTACGAAATAATTGTCGGTAAGAGGCTGGCTGCTTAAAATAGCGATCAGCTCCCGTAGCGGCAAAAAAAGAAAAAGAAAAACTAGTAAAAAGCAGCCAGCGTGCCGGAGCGGAAAAAACCCATAGCGACGGTTCAATTTTAAGCAGGCGAAATGGTGAGAGGGAACCCAGGGCCAACAAAAATGAGGTGATCAACAAGATAAGAAAGAAAGGCGTGACATCATATAAATTAGTTGGCAATGATGGCTGGTCTTTAGAGCGAGGACGAAAGAGAAAAAGTAAGGCAGCGATGAGAGGAAATGTGCCTATATAAACGCCATACTCGATTTGCAGACGACGCCCCCAATACATGTCATCGTTGGCAAAGAAACGGGGGAAAAGGAGAGTGGGCAAATGATAGACAGGGAAACTGTGCTGGTTGGCACGCATGATATCAAAGGAAGCAGAAGAAATATCGCGAGTAGACTGTGTCATTAGTTCATAGGTGGGCAGCAGCTGTACAGAACTCATCAATACGACCAAAGCAGCCACTACGACTAAGACAACAAAAGAGCAAGTCCAGGAAAAAGCAAAGTGATGGCGAAGGTATAAGAACCAGACAGAAGAAATGATGAACATAAGGAGGGGTATTTGTATTTGTCCCACCAGAAAGGGGATGGCTAGTAATAGCCCCAGATAAAGGATCGTACGATGTGCTAGGGGACGCGAGGCGAGGCGGTAAATTAATAAGAATTGCCAAGGTAACCAGGCTAGAGAAAATATGATATTGAGGTGAGTAAGGTGTAAGACAATATAACCCCCTAAGGAAAACGAGAGTGCACCAACAGCGGCGGATGAGGGTGCGCAAAAACGCCGGTAAAACAAAAAAGTTCCTAGTCCTAGCCACAGAAAATGAGCCAACAGCAAAATAGGCAAATAGACAGACAGGGGCAGTTGCCGTAGTGCCAGCAAGGGCGGATAAAAAAAGCCGATTTGGGCTGACGCGATAACCGGGAATCCCCAGGCCGCATCAGCCAGCCACGCCGGCAGATGGCCTTGCACAACCTGCGTATGAAAGAATTGCTCAATCGGAATATAGACATCACGGATATCACCGATAGCAAAAAAGCGGCCAATTAGCAGAGGATAAAAGGAGGCGGAGATAACAAGTAATACAAACAGCAGCGGATAATAAGCGGCGGCTAATTTGACGAGAAAAGACTTCACGAAGCAGGAGCGGCTATGGAGTTAGCCAAATAAGCGCAGTTTCCAGACCAAGATCATTGCCTCAGCAATTATACTATTGGTCATTTTGGATTGACCTTCACGACGTTCAGTGAAGATGATAGGTACCTCAATAATGCGACTGGGCTGTCGCCAAGTGCGGTAGAGCATAATTATCTGAAAACCATAACCGTCAACTTGGATATCGGAAAAATTGATTGCGGTTAAAGTAGATGCACGCCAAGCACGAAAACCACCGGTACAGTCTTTGAATGGCATGCCGGTGACAAAACCAGCATAGATATTGGCACTAGTACTAAGCAGTAAACGATGCAGCGGCCAGTTAATAACGCTAATGCCGTGCGCATATCGTGAACCGATAACGACGTCTTGATCAGTTAGTGCCTGAAGAAGACGCGGAATGTCAGCTGGATTATGTGAGAAATCAGCGTCCATTTGTACGATAGTATTCGCGCCCTGTTTAATGGCATAATCAAATCCATCAACATAAGCCCGTCCTAAACCATTTTTTTTGGGGCGCGACAGAAGAAAAAGTTTAGGGTATTGGCTTTGGAGTTGGGTTACTAAGGCACCAGTGCCGTCTGGTGAGTTATCATCGACGACTAATAGACTTAGATGAGGCAAAGGAAGCGAGAATATTTCGGCAATCAGACGAACAATATTTAGTTTTTCATTGTAAGTGGGAATAACCACCCAAACCGAACCAGCATCAAACGGGCGATTTTTGTGTGCAATAGGATCCGGGGCAGGGGATGGGATGGTCATAATTGAATTTAAAAAATAATATTAGTTAAGGCAGCCCTATATGTAAATTATGACAGGCGACAAAGAGGAGCAAGGCGAGTTATTTAAGCATATCATTCAGTACAGTCATTACTTCATCCACAGTGATAACGGCCAGGCCGCTTTTAGTGGACTGGCGGCCAGGGTTAGACCAATGAGTGAAGTTTTGTGTGGCCAGTTCAGCGGGTGTTAATGAGAGAGAGGCGGTGCCACCCTTCAATATGGTCATAGGAAACCGGTGCGGCCCTAAGATAGTGCGATGTTTTACAGCTGTATCAGGTAGCGTAGGATTCTGAAAGAAGGCGGGAGCCGCTCGCCGCAATGGATGATCACAATAAAGAGTTATCGTGGGCAGTCCGGCAGCCGCAGCAAAGTGCAAAGGACCGGATAATACACCAATTCCGACGGTGCAAAATCGCAAGGTCGCAATATTTTCGCGCAGCGATAATGGCTGACCAAGAAAAAAATGGTTGAATTTAGCTCCGAACCAGATCGGCTCAACATCATATTCTTTGACGATAGCTGCAGTTAGTTGTTTCCCTTTAGCGGGATCCCAACCACGAGTGGATGGGTGAGCCAAGCTCTCCAGTAAAACAATACGGGGCTGAGGAAATTTCGCTGTAAGAGCCTCGGCCTTTTGCAGATCGGAATCAGTAAAATATATTTGGTAGTTGAGCGGATTGTTAAGGCTTAAGCCGGACAACTGGAAAGCACGCGTAATGGGGTTGTCGGTTGCGGATAGACCAAAGTCTAGCTCGATAACTTTGTCATAAGTACCGGATTTAACTTGTTGCTCATAATAAGCCTTGCTCCAGGTAGGAAAGGAGCGCTCGTCCTCGCGGCACAAGCGATTATTTAGCGACAGTTTTTTATCATGCCAATGAACCAGTTGATCGATGTGGGGATTCGTCATGATGAGATGAAGGCTATGACCGCTTTGATTGCGCTGGCCCCAGATCGTTTGGTTAAAAGGCGGGAGTAATCCAGCAGTGTGCTTGTAACCCCAGGAAGTGACAAAAGTTATGTGACAGTGGGGGTAGGTTTTCTTTAGGGCAGACAAGACTGGCGGGACAATAAAAATCATATCTCCCATGTTGCCGACGTGTCGAAGAAGAAATTTGGGGGAAGCAGATTTGGCGGGAGCAGCTGAAGTGGTCATAACGAATTTACTATTAATTGATTAATGAATATAGGTGATTGAGACGCTGAGCACTTTGATCGTAGTTATAGAAGGGAAGTTTTGCCTGGGCAAAATTTACTGTCTCTTGATATTTGTGGTCGTTGGCTAACAGGTGACCTGCGGCAGTGGTGATGTCTGCGACAGAACTCTGGAGGCTGGCTGCTTGCTGGGGAAAAAGGTCGCTTTGAGCGTCTGAATCAGCACCAACAGAGGGGGTGCCGATTGCCGCACAATCCATTTGGACACGGCCGCGGGTTTGCGTGAAGTCGGTATTAATAACTAGCTTAACTGAAGACAAATAGCGCAGATGGTCGTGCCACGGCAGAAATGGCTGCACTTGATAATTTGCACCGGCTAAGACTGATAGGTCCAGAGGTGTGTTGGGCGTGGCAGTCACATGAATAACATGATCAGGAAATTGATTTTGCAGGGCGATCGCGGCTTGATGACCCAGGATGATTTTAGGCCGATCAGTTATGCCAGAAACAAAAATAATTGGTTTTTTTTCAGCTTGTGACCGCCAATATTTTATAGCAAATTCGACGGGATAGGGCTGGGGCAGGTAATAAACAGGGCGATGGGTAATGTTTTGCCAAGACTGTGTAGTACTTTTGGCAATGGTGATGAAGGCATCACAGGCCTGACTAAACTCTTGCAGGTTAGTCAAAATTTGGTGATCATGCTGCCATTGCATCTGCAGGAGGCCATAGGGCTGGGTGGGAACGCCAAGAATTTTCAAGTGCGGGTATCGGGACTTAAGTCGGCGAATAAAGGAGGTAATTGTACCACTGTTGGCAGCTTCATGAATCACCAGCAAACGGTCAAATTTGCCAAAATAGTCCAATGAATACTGATTTGGCCAGTGACCGTTTATTTGGCGATAGAGACGATTTACAAAACTGGCAGTATTAATAATTTTGGTAAGAGGAATATGTTCACCCAACATAGCAGAAACATAGCAACCAAAACTGGTCGGATCCATTTCGAGAGATGGATCACAGAGGTAATTGGGCCGCTCCTTGGTGTGCTGCCAAATATCGCCCGATTTACTGGAATATTCAACGACGGCAAATGTCATAGTCAATAAAATATGAGGTAAAGATTAAGATGGGCGATGAAAAATAGTGGACAGTTTTGACCAGCGAGTACGAAATAGCTTGAGCAGTTGGATAAGTTCAGGGATGCGCCAGAGATAGGCACCGACTAGAAAGAAGGTAGCGCCAATAATACTGGGCAGTAATATTTGTAGGAATAGGGAAATTTGTTGATGGTCGGTGACTAAAGTAGACCAAGGACTGACTAGAAAAACCAGAATACCCATAACCAGAGCGAGGATGGCGGTTTTGGTATATGTAGCATGATAAAATATGACGGATAAATGAGGGATGAATCGGGTCAGGTAGAGGAAATAGAGCAGGGCGATAGCCAGGGGCACCAATGAGGAAGCTAGGGCTAGACCAGCATGGGCAAGTTTGGGCACCAACAGGACAAACAGGGAGATGGCGATGGCTTGAGAGGCGATAGTAACTGCTACCGCCGCACGCGTTTCCTGGAGGGCTAGAGTAGCATGTCCAAGGACAGAGCTTATGCCATTAGTCGTTAAGCCAATAACTAGAAAGAGCAGAGCCACGCTGGTAAGGGCAGCGTCGGTAGCTGAGAAAGAACCACGCTGGTAAATAAACGAGACAATGGGTAAGCGTAGTAACGCAACACCGGTGATAATGGGCATAGTCACGAAAAATATTAGACGAATACTGCTGGAGATTGTATCACGCATCCCGATCATGTCGTGACGTGCCGCCTTAGTGGACATGATAGGATAGATGACCATGGTGACGGAATTAAGAAAGATGATGGTCAGTAATTGAGTAATTTTTTCGGCAAACTTAATGGCGGCCAGGCTGCCAGGGGCGAGATCAGAAACTAGGATGCGATAGGTTATGCCGGCTCCCTGAGTTACGAGAACAGACAATAAGAACGGATAGGTTAAATAAAGAAGTTTTTTTATGGCTGGATCGAATGGCTGGAAAACAAAATGATAGGAAAAACCCTGCCGATGTAAGGCTGTGAGTAATATGCCAAGCTGAATAAATGATCCGACAACCACACCCACGGCTAAGGCATAAATGCCAACAAACTTCACTAACATTAAAATGGCAATAATGGAAACACACGGCGAAACAATGCGCAGGAGCGACGGAATTAAAAAATGATGCAAGGCCTGCAGCATGGCAGTAGTTAATTCAACCAGGTAAAGCAAGGCGAAGGAGGGCAACAGGACAAGCAGCAGACGAGTCGTCAGCTCATGGGTTGATGAATCGAAACCGGGTGAAATGAATGAAATGAAAGGACTAGCGAAGATGACTAGAATAGACAGTAAGACAATGAAGGCAAGAAAAGTTAAGTGCAATAAATTTAACGCCATTTGCCAAGCCTGCTGAGATTGACCCTGCGCTAGACGATTAACAAACATCGGCAGAAAAACCGCCGTAATGGAACCTCCCAACAGCAACTTAGACAACAGCTCGGAGGTTGAAAGAGCCATAAAGTAAGCATCTGTTTGATTGGATGCGCCAAAGTAAAAGGCAACTAACAGCTGCAAGAAGAAGCCTATGAAGGAACCGGCAAAAGCAGCCAGGCCAATCATTCCCGCCGAGGCAGCTGTTTGCGAAAATTCAGATTCGATATTAGTAGATGACGACGGGTTTTTCATAGCAAACCGAACTGAAGGGTTTTGCTTGTCACATTAAGTAAGTCAAACAAGGCGAAAATGGTAATTGAGTAGATGATGAATGAAGTAACACGGCTGGGACCGAGAAAGCGGTAGAGTTTGAATAAACCAAAGGCCGAGAAAAAGGCTAACGCAAACGTGAGTAATATGATTAGATACTGCGCCGGCAGGAAGAAGCGGTCAATCAGCAAAAGTGTGATGGGCGTGGCAGCCAGCAACAAACCGAACAGACCGAGGAGGGTGATAAACCAATATCGCTTGGCGCTCGCAGCTAACCCAATCAGAGCCAAGCTTAAATTAATGATACCAATATAGCTGCCGAAATTATCCCAACCGCCAGACTGCAAGATAGTGGACGGGTCGCCCTGTGGTATTTGCAGGGCAAGGTAAGCGGCTTGAAATTTATCAGCCGTAGCTATTTGGTTTGGGTCGAGCAGGATGTCTTTTAAGTTGGCCACCAAAGCGGGACTTGGCGACGGCGGCTGATACGGAGCTAAAAACAAAGAGGCTAAAAGCGCCAGCAGCACTAAGGCAAGCGCCCATCGATAATTGGGTCTTATTTTAATATGAATAAACCATAAAACTAAGGGAATAAACGAAAATACTAAGAGTTGATCCCGTCCAGCTTGAGCATGCAAAGCGAAATAGGTTGAAAAGGCAAACGCATTGGCACCTAAAAAGATGGCTGATGGCGTCAAGCTATATGATTGTAAAAGCAAAATTGTGCCGCTAAGCGAGGCGATAAAAGCTAATGTTAATGACCATGAGTAATAACCAAGCATGGCCGCCGGACTGAGAAAAGCAACGGTGCTAAAGACAACGTAAGCCATGAGAACCGACGGGTGCAGTAATGAACGACGAGAGGCGAGTAGAAAAACCAGAAAAAGTAAATAAATAGCCAATTGGTAGGCTAGGGGCGGGCGATAATTATAATAAAGCTGAAAAGCTAGCGGAGTTGGCTGTGCGGCAGCGGCCGCCATAAAAGAAATGTCTGATAGATCGGGATCATTTGCCAAGTCGATAGTTTGCGCTCGAAGCAGGCCGGACAACTTAGGCGGGATTAATAAAACAAAAGTAATTGGATCACCGGGCTCTGTGGCTAAGGCAGGAGTGAAATTGATTTGGGTGACGCCGTCGCGATTTAAAAAAGAAACCGGGATAATCTTCTTAGTTAATATGGCATGGGGTGAAGATACGGTAATCTCAAGGACGTCAGCCGGAAGGGGCTGGTCAGTGACGGGTCGTAAAAAGAGGGATAAGCGGCTAATAGAATGACGGTCGATGGTAAGTGTTTGCTGATAGGCTGTATCAGAGCGCAGAATAACGCCGGCTGGCTCTCCTTCTAGAGGCGGGAAGCTGACGAACTCCCGATCAGAATTTACAAAGAACAGAGCGACAGCCGCTAATAAAAAAACAGCGATTAGAAATAGGCGGTAGATTGTTTTCATAAGGCCCGTTCTCGAGTTAAGGTCGAACGGAGATAATCGCGCATGCTGGCCAGGTCGGGCACAGCAGGATGACTGACGATGGATAGTTCGTTTAACAGCCACTTAGTACGGTCGTTAACACCCTCATCTTCAGTGGTTTGGTTAGTTGGGTTGGTAGCAAAAAACATTAGATCTAGGGAACCGTCTTGATCGGCTAATTTATCTGTAATAGGAATAGCGATTGTTTTAGTGACGGGAGTGGATGGATTGGCTAATTCTTCAGATGAACAGCAAATATTTACTTTATTATAGCTGAGCCAGAATGAATTTTCCCGCACTCCAATGTCTAGGGCTGTAATAGCCATGGGCGTGAAAGTAATTGTGAGCGACAAGCTTCGGGCAAGACGAGAATGTTTAAGATAGAGATCGGTATGAGCTAACTTTTCCGTGACGAGAGGTTGGTTAGCAACTAGCGGGAAGGGGATGCCATCAATATTTTCAAGTGACCCAATGGCGACTTGGGTAGGGCGAAAAGAACTAGCTAGTAGCAAGAGAACAATGAAGAGGCAGACTAGATAGATTGTTAATATAAGTCGATTCATCATTGCGAAATCCATTTAAGAATGGGATGTAAACCGGCTATCAGCTGCCGATCGCGCAGCTTAATTTCCCGTAAGATGAACAAGGTGAGCAAGTAGACACATAGCAAGGCAACATATTGCAGAGGTAATATCAAAGACGAGACACGCCAGAAATAGGTAGGCAGTACCGCGATTACTGATGCGATAATAATGTTAAGAATACTTTGGTACGGCACGGGCAGCCGAAAAGTCCGAAAAGTATAAACAGCTAAACCGACTAAACCGATCAAGCCAGCAATGGTGGTTTGCCATGCAGCACCGATCAGGCCGTAGGTCGGTATTAACGCTAAACCGAGCAAAGGACTTATTACCAACATAACCATAGTGGCAAACAGAGCTACTTTTGCACGGCCGGCACCGGAGACGATATTGGCCAATAAAAGAAAAAATGCAATAGCGGCCAAGCCAATCATGAGGATCGATAATGGCGCAGCGGCTTGATCGTACTGTGCTGAATAAAAGAGACGCAGTAGAGAGCGGCTGGTGGTGGCAGCTAAGGCGGCACCCGGAAGTATCAGCATGATTAAGTAGCGCAGACTGTCACTAATAAAGGCGGCGGCTTGGGCGCGATCAGCGCTGGGTTTAGTCAAAGCCGAAACACTAGGCAACAAAACGAAAGTCAAACTTTGGAGCAGCATAAATGAAATACGAGATAGGGTCACGGCAGCATTGTAGTAGCCAGCGATAATATTGTCCTTGAGAATGGCTTTGACCATAAACAGGTCGAGGCTAATTAATAATTGCAGGCCGACAGAGATCAGCACATAAATACCAGCGAAGGACAGGAAGTTTCTTAGAGGTAATTTTATATGATTGCTGAGACCAATATTCTTGGTCCAATGCCAGCCTAGTAGAGCTGCTGCTAGGCCGCCGATGGCAAAGCCGGCAAAAGCGCCATAAACATGCCAAACAAAAATTAGGGAAAGCGCACCAGTTAGTTTAATAACGGCATAGAAGGCAGTCAGCAAAGCTTGACGATTAAAGAGGTGTAAGCCACTGAGGAATTGGACAAATATAGGATAACCAGCTTGGAGAAAGAGGACAATCGCCACGAAGCGCAAGTAAGAAGTAAGCGATGCGTCGTTTAAGGAATAAGCAATCAAGGGACTGACCAAAAAAGTGATCACGCCTAATGAAACGGCAATGATTAATTGGATACGCAAGGCTTGCATTAATATACTGCGCGCATGCTGGGGGTCTTGAGCCACGAAACGGGAGATGGCCATAGGAACACCCAAGGCGAGAAACAAACCAAAAATTGTCTGGATAGATAAAACCACACCATAAATTCCATAAGGTCCTGGTCCAAGAATACGACCGATTAAAGGGTGGGCAATCCAGCCAAGCAACAGAACAACAGCTTGGGCGATAAAAAGAGAGACTGCTCCGCTAAAACGTGATTGGCTCATATCGTAAAAAGACAAATTTGTGAACGGCTGGTTGAATATTTAACATATTAAGGAGTGCGAGACAAACCCAGAGCTACAAGATCAAGATCGATCGGCTGCTCAGCAGGATTATCGATCGTAATGACTACGTAGGCGGCAGACAGGGGAAGCTCTGGCGCAGGGATAGTCACCTGAGTGCCATCGGCCAGGATCTGGCGAGAATGGTTATCACCGTAGGAGATATTAAGTTGGCCGATAGAATCAATGGTCTTAATGGATAATTGAATCGAGTTATCGGCATAACCATCGTCATCCTGATCCCACAGGACAGAGACATAGTCGCGGACATTAAAGAAGAGAGGAATAAGAGGAGCGGTGGTTGTGCGGTAAGTAGCGTTATTGTTAGTTTGAGCAGGAGATAGTCTGGTCGAGCGTAGACTAGCGGGCAAATGTAAAAATGTATCTTCGGAATCGCCAATATCATTTACGAGGGTAGTAGGTCGAATGAGCCAATGAGAATGATCGGATAAATTTGATATTGTTTCCGAGGACGCTAAAGGAACAGTGAAGAGCGTCAGATCAGAACCGGGTAAAACAGGCTGCAAGACGGGATTTTTCGTTAAACCTCCAGCCGAACTATTGTTGACGCCAATTAACCATTTAATATTATGTTTGGCGAGCAAGGCAGCGATGGCGGGGTGACTACCAAGCATATAAATTTTTTCAAAATCAAGCTGTTTTAAATATAGATCTTGTCGGACTCTAGACTGTTTAGCTTCCTGCATTTGTACTTTTAAGTCAGAAGATAAACGAGCGAAGGCGGGATGCTTAGACATGATAAGCCAGGAAGATGATCGACGATTATAATCGTCATATAGAACAGCCGCTCCGTCAGTCTGTGTCTGCAGAAAAGATATAAGAGGCCAGTGCTCGGGCAATAAAGTAGAATTGGTGCGAACAGAATGGGATAAGGTAAATGCTCGATCTATGGAGAAGAACATGGGTAATCCAACCAATAAAATCAGAAGTGTCGCGGTGGTCAGGGAGAGGCTAGTGTGAAGGCGATATAGACGCTGCATCACCCAGGCGAAAAGAAGGGCGAAGGCGATACTGAGAGGCACGATAGCGTAAAAGAGAGTACGCACCGGAGGAATATCAATAAATAAACGAGGTGCTTGCGATAAAAACAGCAGCAGTAGAGTAGAAACAACAAATGATTTAGCGATTATCGTCCGGCTGGAGTAATAGACATAGACGAGGCCAAGCAAACCGCTGGTTAACCAAATGAAGCCCATTAAGTTAAAGTAGTCCGAGATCTGCGGGGTGAGAGAGAGTAAATGCGGCTCGGCATTGAATAGGTGGGGTATTTTTTGCAACAGTTTTAGCGCCCAGCCGAGAATGAATATACTTAGGGCAAGCAAAAAAAACAACGAGGATGAATGCCGTAAATGCATGGAGGATTTTATTTTCCCCCAATTACTGTAGACGAGGGCAACGGACGGCGGGAGGAGAACAAAAGCTGCTAAGAAAGCCGAGAATTGGTGCGTTAAAAATAAGGTCGTTAGCACTAAAATCAACAAGAAAAAATCGCTATGACGCGGTTTACGTAAAAGCGAGAGGAGCAGAAATAAACCACCAAAGATCAGTAGTTCGCCGGCCACGTTCTGTAAATGATAACCGGGCTCGCGTAAATACCGCAGAAATCGCAGATGGGTCAGCAGAATGACGGGAGTAATAAACAAGGCGAGAGGGAGAACTGGTTTAGTGGCTATGGTAGTGACAGTGGCTTGGGCGATGATGACGACAGACAGTGATAAGGCGATTGCCAAAAAACCCACACTAATATAAGCGGTCAGCGGATCAGAAAAGGAGAGGGTTGTTTGCATGACAGCTGCTGTCAGCGCATGTAATGCGGGCGTATAAAAATCAACCGGATCACGGTTAAGCTGAGCGATCGAGCTGGCGTAATCAGGTAAGGCCTGGTGTGCCAAAATAGAGGTAGCCCAATAAATGGATTTTTGTGAATCACCGGTAGGAAGGCCGCTATGAAAAGTTAGAAACGGTAGGCTGAAGGCGCCATAAGCTACTAAAAATAAAAGCAGCGAAGTAAGGACTATCATAGTCGTTCGTTGATCGAATTGGCCAAGTCTTCGGGGAATAAAAAGAAAAAATATTAAAGGGCTAATCAGAAAAGTTAAAGCGGGCGGCAGCGACAAGGCAGATAAAAGCAAGGCAAACATGGAGTTAATAGCGATGCTCCATAAAATGGCTCGCGCGAGCTGCGGAATAAATGTGGTTGCTTGCTTCGTCCAGCGGACCATAAATAAGCCGGGCAGGAGTGTGGCGGCCAATGGGATGAGGGCAGGCAATGTGGCGGCAAATAAATTCATGAGGTAATGATAGATTGATAATCGGCGGCCAGCTTTGACCAATAAAAGCGGCGGGCATGGGAGATCAGGCTGAGCCGGTCAGCGGATGATAATGGACGGGCTAATAAAGCAGTGATGGTCTTGGCTAGTTCTGTGGAATCGGGCTGAGCAAAAAAACGATGATGTAATTGGGGAGGAATTAACCAGGGACGCAAACCAATATTGCTGGTGACTACTGGCAGGCCAACACTAACCGCTAAAGCCACTCGAAAACTGCTTTTAGCACGATTGGCAATGGAGGAATCGATTGGATCAATAATGATGGAAGTATTCGTTAGGAGCATAGCCAGATCATCGTTTGTAAAGCGGCCGTGCCAAACTACCGAGCAGGATAAATGGCGGGCGGCAAATGCTTGCTTGAGTTTGTTTTCGTCATCGCCGGTGCCAGCGATAATAAGTTTAGCATGGGGGTAGGATTTAATTAGATGAGCCATAACGGAAGGCAAAAAATCAACCCGATGACCGGAGGAAACTGAAACACTGCCTAGATAAGTCAGGGTAGGCGCAGTGGAATATTGAGGAATGGGATGAGGATAGATACCAGTAGGGATTAGCGAGACTTTAGACTGAGGACGCAGATTGGAAAAATAATCGAACAAAAAAGGAGTGGCGGTAATAATATGGCTAGCTATGCGTGCGGAGCAGCGTTGTGCCCAGTGAATCGCCGCTCTTTGCCATAAAGATGTCAACTGATTGGCGGTTAATTCAAAGTCATCAACGTCCACAATGATCTTGCGGCTGGGATGGAATAAGTGCCAAAGACGAACGCCTAGAACGTTATGCGGCATGGTTTTAACAATAACCACTAAGTCGGGGTTAATGCGCCAGAGATGCCAGTTGATAATGAATGCGGAATTTAGCATATTAGCCAGAAGAGAAAACGAGCGCAGACGTTTTTTGCCGGACGGGGTGCGAATAAAAGGATTGTGACCTGATGGGTGGCAAGTTATCCGGGTGATTTTCGGCAAAGGGGTGAAGGCTAGAAGGTGTACATCATGCTTCTTGGCTAAATGCTTAGCAATCGGTATAGTGCGGCCAATGAGCGTGGAGCCGCTAGCTGATTGTGTTGTAGCAAAAGCGATGGTCATAAATTGAAGATGGGAACGGATGTAACTTAAATGGATACGTTAATATGAAGTATGACATATAGCGCAATATTTGGCTGTATGCAAGTTAGTATCTGAAGAAAAATTCGGGATACTAATTTGTTAGCATGTCGGACAAAAATCTTATGGATCCTTTAAGTAATACCAAGTCCACTTAATTCGTGACAAGCTAGTAATCCGGCTGACCAGGAGGAAACAGGGGGTTTGGCGTCAGCTACGTTTAAACCCACCCTAACTCTCCCTTATCCCCACTTCGCCCTCGCGCTGATGGCGGGGCTTCGAGAGGGCAGGCAGGGAGAGGAACTGCACGAATCAGATGGACTTGGTATAAGTAGGTTTAAAATACTAAATTCACCCGCCTCGGGCGGGACCCCGCCTGATGGCGGTGGTAAATTATTAAATCCTAATTAAATTTAAAAATCACAAATTTATGGAGCCCTATCCCGCCCCCTGAACGGGATGGCGGAATCCCGTGTAGCAGCCAACTTGTCAACCCCACTTTGCTCCGCTATCGGTGGAGCTACGCTCCCTTGCTCACGGAGCTTTGAATGGCAGCGGATGGTTATCCTATTCGCACCTGGTCGACCAAAGCCTTGGCGACGGCTGATTCAACCACCCCCGCCACCGGCGGGGTGGTTTTCTGCGCAGTGGGATAAAGATAGACAGAACCTGGTTATTAAAGAAGCTAATTAATTCAATTGCGAGGATTTTTTAATTTTTGCTATCAGCGGATAGATACCGAGAGCGGATTTAAAGAGAGTGAACGTACTGAGTTTGCTGCCGTCTTTCGACTCCCAATGAATGGGAAAATTAGTAATTTTGTAACCAGCCCGCACGGCCTTGAACACGACTTCAGTATCGAACAACCACCGCGGCTCAATAAGTTCGGTGAAAAGAGTTTGTGCGACTGGCTGCCGATATCCTTTAAATCCGCACATAGTGTCAATTTGTCCTAGCCCAAACAAACTCATATAGCGCCGGTAAGCCCAGCCAGAAAGTCGACGTAGGAGAGAGTGGCGCTCGGTGTGGGAGCCAGGCAACCACCGATTGCCAATAGCAATATCAGAGCTTTGTAGGGCAGAGATCATTTTTGGCAATTCAGAGATATCAGTCGCACCATCGGCATCTATAAAAACTATGTAATCACCGCCGGCCTGCTTGACTCCGGCTTGAACAGCGGCCCCTTTGCCCTGATTGACTGATAATCTGTTTAATTTTAACGGCAGCTGAGCAGCATATTGGCGAGCTATATCAGAAGTGGCATCAGTGCTGCCATCGTCCACTAAAATAATTTCATTCATGAGTAAAGGATGCTCTCGATGAAACGCAACTATACTGGCAAAGAAAGCAGGTAATCGTGCTGCTTCGTTATAAGCAGGGATGACTAGACTCAAAGAAGATGATTGGGTAGGCATAGTTATTAAATTAATGGAATTTTAGGCAAGAAACAAACAAAGGACAAAATTGACGCATTAATATTTAAGAGGCAAGAGCTGGAAATTTAACAGTAGATGATAGATGATGGATCTTATGATACCCGCAATGGTAGTGCTGACAATAAGTTCGTTATTAATGGCCGGTATATTATTTCGGCAGCAAAGGTTGCTGACATTCATCGCATGTGCCGGAACATTTTGGGAAGCACAGTGGTTAGTGTTGACGCTGATCAATCGTACAGTCTGGCCAAATGGCAACACAGAATTAATTTTCCTGGCCGGTGCTTTGATTGGCTTGGTGCCGTGGTTGATCGGGATAAAAGAATGGTCGTGGCCTTATCGATCACCCGGTAGCGGGAGAAGTGATTTAGCAGTCTTAGTATTACTGATAGGAGTAATCAGTGCGGCGTGGTTAGTGCAGCTGCGGAACGGATTTCACAATAGCGAATGGGTGATGCATGGGTTTTATAACGGAGACACGATGATCATGATCACGCTCGTGCAAAGATCAATGCTGGATAAAGGGTTGGTTAGCGAGAATCCTTTTAGTGCGAATGAGTATCTGGAATATCCATCTTTATGGCATGGTGGTCTGGCCACACTGTTAAACGCGTTCGGGATAAATATGGACTGGATGCATTTCTTGCCGACATTAACCTATCTGCAAATTATTTTTACTATACCGATGTTTTTCTTGTTGATGGACGCTTGGTGGCCGGAGCCGACTAATAAGGAAATCATGTGGTTAGGAATAAGTTCGCGATGGGGTATTTTGCTTGTTCAAGCGGGAATTATCGGATATGTTTTAGCGGTTTCTTGGGATAGTTATATTTATCCGCAAACACATTTTTTTATCATGGGCATGTGGCTGCTCGCCGCAAGCTTGCTGGTCAGGGCAGGGCAGGAAACAAGCAGTCGGGAATATTGGTGGGTGGGAACTAGCGCCTTAGTGACGCTGGTGCTACTACTAGTTAACGCCGTGACTGGAGCGGCTGTTGTGGCAGTCACAATTGTGTACTACACAAAACGATTGATGGAAACCAGGCAGGGAGTTATGGGTAGAATGTTATGGTTAGCTGGAATTATTGGCTGGGTTTCTTTGTTCCAGTCCTTCTCGGCGGGCGATGTGTTGTTAGGCTGGCCGCACTTTTCGTATACAGCGGCCGAGTCGATCATGCGGCTGGCACCGGTGATAATTATTTTGGGATTGGCCGTCTTAAAGCAGCAAGAAAATAGCGATTGGGTGGAGCTTTGTATCGTCGGTTTAATGGGTATGGCGCTGTTGATATTTTTAGTATCACAAAGAAGCATTATCGTGGCCAACAGCGAAAGATTCATTTACCATGCTTTAATGGTTGGCTTCCCGCTATTATTAGCGCCGATCATCAGCTGGTATTTCGATTGGCAAAGACTATGGCATGAATCAGGCAGTGCCTTGCGCTGGTTAGCCCGTAGTGGAGCAAGCCTAGCCTTGGTGCTGATAGTGCTGTTGCCAGTTTTGATCAGCGGAGCCAGGACGCATGACCATTTAATGAGGCAAGATGAACAACGAGTCGATCTAGCGGAGCAAGAGGCATTAGATTTTATCCGAGATAACACCATTGCTTCCGATGTTATATTAACGCGCAGCGAAGCGCCATGGAATGTACCGATGTTTACGGGACGAGCGCAGGTTAGGGCAGATTACTGGTTGGCGCCCCAGGATGACCTATTAGAAGACGTTAAGAAGGCGTTTGCTGGAGATACAGATGCTCAGATGAAAACTTTACAGCAAGCAGAATATTTGTTAATTAGGCAGGATGAGATTGATAATTGGAAACTAGATGATTATGAAAAGGTATTTCACAATGGAAAAATGGCCCTCTATAAAACAGGAGGCAGGAAAGACTGAGCATCAAGAGGAAAACGGCAAGGATTTTGGAAAATGGCGGATTGACGAGATAATTAGTCCGACAATTAAAGAGAAAATATTAACCGTTAAGCAGATACATGGGGGCAATATTGGTAAAGCGGAGCAAGTTGTGCCCGGAGAGACAGAGGCAGACGGGATTTTGATAACTAACGAAAGCGGCATAATTGCCGGCATTAGTACGGCCGACTGCGCGCCAGTTATTATTTTGACGGAAAATAAGGCAATCGCTTTGCACGTCAGCCGTAAGACACTGGTAAATGGTCAGATGGATAATGTCCTTAATTATCTGGAACCGAAAGAAATCGACTATATATATGTCGGGCCGCATATATGTGAGTATCATTTTAGTTTCTTACGCGAAGAGTATATGTTACGGCGATTTCGGTTACGTTTTGGCCGGGCGACGCATTGGCACCACGGGTCAATTTATCTCTCGCTCAAGGTGGCCTTACAATATTTTTTTAATGATTGGGATATACACCCCAATAAAATATATTATGACGGACGATGCACCTATGAGATGTTAATGTTGCCCTCTTATCGGCGAAGATTAGATACCGGACGAGCGGAAGAGGTAAAGGATTTTTTAACGACGGTGCGGCGTCGCGGTGTTACTTAACGTGTCCAGCCAGGATCGCAGATATGCCGACCAGGTATAGTGCCGCAGAGTAAACTTACGGGCAAGGGGGGATGGCTGGGGGCTAGCAATCAGGGGCTGCAAAGCGGCCTGCCAAGCAGTGGCATTGTTGGGTGGTAACAACTGACCGTTTTTCCCAGGTATGATAGCGTCTGGCAAACCATCAACCGCAGCAGAAAATACTGGCAACTGACAGGCGGCAGCTTCTATCACGACTAAACCAAATCCCTCGAGGTCATTTTTTACCGGGACGTTGGGTTGGACATACGCGTCTACGGTATTGTACAGAATGCGCAGGGCGTCATCGGATACACGACCTAAGAGATGGACGCGGTCATTTAAATGGTGGGTTTGGATAAGGTGGCGTAAAGAAGATTCCGCGGGGCCAGTGCCGGCCACTAAATAATGAACATGAGAAGGCAGTAAGGGCATAACATGGCTAATGAACCAGGCGTGGCCTTTTCGGGTTACCAAGCGACCGGTAGTTAATAAATACGCCGGGGCAAGTAAGGCCGGCGGACTAGCTTGGTTTAGGTTGTAACGACCCAGCAGCTGGTAAAGTTGCTCGCGCTTTATGGAGGGGTCGAAATAGTCGACGGACAAGGGAGGGTTAATGACTTTAGCTTGGCCGGAAACGCGAAACGGCTGCAGGCAATTGGCAACAGCAGCACTAATCGGGAAGTAGTAATCAAAAGAGCGAAGGAACAGGCGGAGATAAATCTGGTAGAAGGCATTAGGATAGGTGATATCTAGTCCGTGGACTGTAACCGCAATTTTTTTCCGCCAGATTGTCTTAATTAACCAGCCAGCTAAGGACAGCATGGGGTCGCCGAGATGAACAACATCAACTTGCCGGGACTGCCAAAAAGCGCGCGGTATAACTAACAACGAGAAAAGAGGGGAAGTTGAGCGGGATCCACGATGACAGATTGTTTCCACCAAAAGCGCGGGATGCTGTTGGAATGCCTGGATAAAATCATGACCGAATCGTTCCATCCCGCCACCGGATAGTCGGCAGGCGCGCGAGATTATTAAAACTTTGAGCGGGGCTTGAGGACGGTCTGACACAGGAGACGAGTTAGGAATTATAAGGAGGCAAAAATAGTTAAGACTGGGGACGATTATTGTAGGAAGCTTTACGGGCGTGATAAACGGCCTCTTCAACAATAATGCGATTGCGATACATCATGTCAGCAAGCAGGGAGAGAAATAGCAGCAGAATGCCGACAATAATCAGCACGCCAGAAAGCTGAACCAAGGAGCGGTAAGGAAAGGTTTGGCCGGTACGCAAAAAATGCTGCAACAAGAATAAGCCGCTGCCGATGCCGCTGCCGAAAATGAGCAAGCCGGGCAAACCGAAGAAATAGTGCGGTCGATAGTCACGCGCCGCGCGAAAAATAATGGTGGACGTTTTTAAACCATAACGCCAAAGGTTATCAGCCACGCGGGAATGGCCATGCTGCCTGACACCGCGTATAGCCAGCGGCATTTCAACCATTCTAATTTGCTTGAATGCTAAGTCGATAAAAGTTTCTTGGGTATAGGTGAAGTAACCAAACAGCGTTAAGCGCAAGGCGGCCTCGCGAGAATAGGCGCGAAAACCGCATGAAACGTCGGTGAACTTTTTCTTAGTAATGAAATTGATCATGCTAGTCATTAGACGGTTGCCGAGAAGCTTGATGGCAGGCATTTGAGGAGTGAGAGCTGGATCGGCGAAACGGCTAGCCGTAACAAAGTCGGCCTTACCTAATTGAATGGGCTTAATCAGGTGGGTTATATCAGTCGGATTGAACTGGCCGTCCGCGTCTATGTTAACGATTATATCGGCACCAGAGGCTAAGGCAGAACGCAAGCCAGTATGAAAGGCCGCGCCGACTCCCTTGTTAGAATCATGAGAAACAACATGCGCACCACTGGCGCGAGCAATGGATGCCGTGTCATCGGTTGATCCGTCATTAATGACAAAAATATCTATATCAGTAATACCGGAAATGGCCTGCGGTATGCCACGGATAACAACGCTAATGGTTTTGGCTTCATTTAAGGCCGGAAGGATGATAGCTAACCGGCACTTAACATCCGTCTGAAGAGCATCTTGGTGGATTTGAGACAGCATAACATTATGGGTAAGTATAGAGGGGGCGTTAGGGTGTTGATTGGCTGGCATTTAATTGATCAAACAAGGGGATATAATGCTTGTAAATTGCAAATATGTCAAATTTAATTATTTTCCCGTCAGATTTAGTATATCATGGTCAAGTAGGTAATCGGCAGTAATGTTTATCCCACGGCGCAGAAAACCACCCCGCCGGTGGCGGGGGTGGATGAATCAGTCGTCACCAAGGCTTTGGTCGACAAGGTGCGAATGGGATAACCGCTCGTAGCTCCGCCGATAGCGGAACAAAGCGGGGTAGACAGTTGGCTGCTACGCGGGATTCCGCCACCCCGTTCAGGGGGTGAGGAGGGGCTCTATAACGTTAAAATTGGAGCGGTTATACTGTATTGATTAGTTAACAAACGATGCAATGTAGGGTAGGATAAAATGGCATGATAAATGTAAAACAATTGTTAATAATTGGGCTAATTATTGGGGCTAATGTCGCGGTAGTAAGACCCGTACATGCTCAGGATTTGGTAAGTCGCGTGAATGCAGCATTTAGAGTTGTTTACGGTAGAAATCCGAATGTTAACGAGAATAGTTATTGGGCAGGCAGGGTCACCAGTGGAGAAAAAAAGGATTGGAACGCATTATTAGGAGCCATGTTCTACCAAAAGGGTCAGGGATTGTCGGTTGGAACGAGAAAGACAAGCACTAAAGCTGGCAGTAAGGCTGTGACTAAAACGGATAATAAGCAGCAAATAATAAAGGATGTGCTGCCATTGTTCATTAAGATATTCGGTAATAATCCCAGTAATGCGGAAAAAGCATGGTGGCGCAAACGCATTAGCTGTAATGAAATTAAGACAGAAAATGCGTTGATTAGTTCTATGCAGTTTCATCGGCAAAAAAAGGTTAGAATGGGAAGGGATACAATATGTGGTCAGACAAGCAGAAGTGCCGCTGCTACAGGAGTAACTACTAAAACAGTGGCGGGGCTTAGTAATCATCCGATGGGAGATCAGGTTAGGATTGGTATCTATGGTACAAATGGATCTGCTATAAGCGTAACCAGCAGCGGTAGTTATCAGATCAGAGAAGGGGGCAGCAAGATACTTGGCACACTAGGCAAGGACGATGTTGTCCAAGTAAGTTGGTCGGATAGTAAGTATCACGTGCGGGGCAGCGGGGTGAGTTTTGACACCACCAATAAGATCAGATTGGTGCCTTTAGACCAGGCAGTGATGCAAATAAAGAGTTATTCTGATCCATCCGCCACAATACCTGGTAAAAACTATAATAAGTTCAGAGGAATAATTGAGATACGTAAATGTGACGGATGCGGTGAATTATGGGCGATAAATGAGCTTCGGACTGAATATTACTTAAGAGGTCTCGCTGAAACGTCAGGAGAGGGACCAGAGGAATATCTGAAGGCATTAAGCATCGCAGCGCGAACATATGTCCTGTATCACAAAGCAGTAACTGGCGGAAGAAGTATTAATAAGGGGTATGACATAGGAAAAACGGCTGATGACCAATTGTACAGGGGTTATGAATATGAAATTATAACTCCAAGAATGGCAAGCGTATTTAATAAAGTAAAAGGTATTATTGTTGCGGACGGTGAGGGAGACAGTCCAGTATCGACCGTATACTTCTCCGATTCAGATGGAAGAACTAGATCGGCCAAGGAGGCATGGAATACGGATCGTTTTCCGCATTTACAGAAGTCAGTGGCGGATCCCCACCACATAGCTAGTTCATGCCGTGGGCATTGTGTGGGAATGAGTGCGCAAGGGGCGTATGGTTTTGCCAATAAAGACGGGTGGAGTTACCAGAAGATACTAAAGTATTTTTATCAGGGCGTGAAACTGGTTAAAGCATATTAAACGAAATCCAAAATCATAAATCCTAAAAAAATCCGAAATAACAAAAACGCCAAATATGACAGGGTGCTTCAGTTGGATTTTAAGTTGTGACCAGACAGCAGTAATGAATTGAGTATTAAGGAAAGCAGCGTGATAGAATGGAAGTATAGGTATGAAGTTGTTGTTGTTAGCAGAAAATTGGGCGCCGCAAGTGGGAGGGATTGAAAACTATCTTTGGCATATAGCGCATTTTTTAGCGCTGAAAGGACATGAGGTAACTGTTATCGCACCCAAAGGAGGCAGGAAAGAAAGGGCTAATCGGGATAAAGCGGAAGCTGCGGGACAGATAGACAGCTCTTGGTCGAGCGTAACTTTCCAGAAAAGCACTGGCGGTAAAGGGGTGAAAGTTATAAAAAAGAGATTTTATAGACATTTATTGCGGCCACGATGGTGGGGATTGTACCGACGGATTAGCAAGCTGGCAGGTAAAGAAAGATATGATGCTGTGCTTTGCGGTAAAGGGTTGTTTGAAGGGCTGGTTGGATACTTGCTTAAAAGAAAATGGGGTATTCCGTATGCCATATTCACGTATGGCATGGAAATTGAGAGCTGGAAGAAGAGCTGGCGCGAGAAGAGGAAGCTATACAAAGTAACCCAGGGAGCTAGTATTGTTTTTTGCATAAACGACCTGACGAAAGATAGTTTGGTTAGTTTAGGGATAGACGAAAAGAAAATTATTAAAGCGTGGCCGGGAGTAGACGAGGCGATGTTTAAACAGATAACTGAGGAAGACATTTTAGGAGTATTAAAGAAATACGAGATAAGACGGCCGTATGTAATCAGCGTCGGGAGATTAATTGCCCGCAAAGGATTTGATGTATTGATTGAGGCATTCGCTAAGCTAGACCAAACGCAGTTTGGCAACCAGCAATTAGTTATTGTCGGCGATGGCCCACAATTAGCCGCATTGCAAAATGGCGTGGAAAGCGAATTGATTGATTTGTCAGTTTTGTTTTTACCCGAGGTGCCCAATGAGGATCTGCCTGCTTTGTATGCAGGGGCAATGGTATTTGCGATGACACCGCGGGAGTTAGCTGGGGACATTGAGGGTTTTGGTTTGGTTTACCTGGAGGCAGCCGCCCAAGGAACACCGGCAGTGGGGACGAAAACCGGCGGAGTGCCTGAGGCGGTGGTAGATGGAGGAACAGGAATCTTGGTTGAGCCAGAGGATGCAGGGGCAGTCAAGAATGCGATGGCTAAAATTATTCTGGATAAAAAGTTTAGGGAAAAATTAGGTGAAGCAGCGAAGAGCAGAGCCAGACAAAAGTTTGCCTGGGGTGAGCGAATTTTGGTGATTGAAAAGGGAATACAAAGGATGGCTAAAAAGGCATAAACATTAGTTGATGATGGCAATAGTAATCTGCCGAGTAGCCGAAAAAAGAGAAATGAAGAGTATTATCAGAAACATATAATTCAAGACATCGCACAAGAATGAGTATGGGAGCGGGCAATGTTGTTGCTAGCCTACGTCCTTCGACAAGCTCAGGACTACGGCGGGCAAGGCGGGCCTGCCTGCCGGTAGGCAGGGTTATTATTTCGCTCAGAATTCATGGCGCGCTAGAGGCGCGCTCATTCATTCGGGCGAAATAGTGAAACTCTACGGGCTTACGCCCGTAGCATCTTTTAACACAAGCACAGCTTGGCCGCTGTCTTCTCTGCCTTGTAATTCAATGTACTTTCTGATCACCGACTCATTGATTCCGACAGTTGATACAAAGTACCCAATCGACCAAATTGATCTGTTATCGAAGTATCCTTGTTCTAAGAAAGGGAATTTTCTCTTCATCTGACGGGCGGTATTAGCTTTGATGCTTCGAACAGCGTCTGCAATTGCCAGCTTAGGTGCTATCGACAACAGTATGTGCACATGATCTTGGTCTGTATTAATATCAATGATCTGTATCTCTGGACAATGACGCTGAACTCCTCGTATTAAGTATGTTAGGTATGCGCCCATACCGCCCTTGAGTAGCTTGCGACGAAATTTGGTCGTGAATATGAGGTGGTACCTGGTGTAATACACCGCGTGGTTCTGTCTTCGATAGTCCATGCTCTAAACATACCAGAGAAGACAGCAGCTGGTCTCCATCTACGGGCTTACGCCCGCAGTTTTGCGTAGGTGTAATAAAAAATCCCTCAAGAAGATCGTGGTCTTCAGGAGGGAGAAGGAGCAATTGAGTCGGGGACTTGGCTGGTAAATTTTCTGCTCAGCCGGTGAGATGAGCGTTCACGGAGTTTTATTAAGCAGGAAGGTCGATTAGAGAGGGCAAGCCATGCTCGTAACAGATTACAGTTCTGTTTTTAAACAGCTGAAGTTGAAGTGGCGGCTGCGGGAGATTGAGTGGCTGACCTTTTCTCGACGAGCAGAAAGGTACTGGAGCTGGACCATACCCGGTTAAAGATAGCAAAGTCGAGCCATATTCTACCATTTAGGTCAATGAGACGTGGCGCACACTTTTTTCCCTCGTGAATGATTGGGGAGGCCAAACTGATTACTTCTCCTTGACAGACAACATGCTTAAATTTTGGATGCATGCCTACTGCCATCAGGTCCTCCACTTGCGCGAGCTCAACGCTGTCTTCTTTGGATAGAGCCTGCAGCGCTTCGCTGGTATCCATGCGGGTGATCGGTTGAACTAAGTGCAGCCGGCGAGAACCGCGTACTGTGACTTTGTGCCGGCAGATAGCATCAATGTGCGTCTGAAATCCACCGTAGTCTGCCGTTAGAGCCATGCTGGCAAGCGTTTCGTGGTCAGCGATTGTCACCTCGCCGAGATGGGTAATTCTGTATTCGCATGACTGGCTGGGAAGACTAAATTTAGCGCGCAATGTTTCCCGATCGAGCCTGGCAAATTCTGGTGCATCGGCGATCTCTAAAAATGTTTCTAGAATGCCGCTGTCTAATAAGCGGTCCACTTGCTGTGAGGTACATCTTAACCTCGCGAAAAGTTCCAAGATTCGAGCGCCTTGAAGTAGGGCGGACTTGGTCATAACAAGTCCTTTCGTTATTGCGGGAATATGTTGAGTATGTGACAAACGTACGACACATAAACCCAAGTGAAGAGAACTATGGAAGTCACATTATGAAATGCCACAAATATAGTGACGGGCCCTGTCGGCGCTGCACCCCCACCCGACGGCTTCGGCCTGCCAGGCGGGCAGCCTGCAGGCGCTCGGTGGGGGTCCCCCGCGCCGCCACCCGTTTATTTAAGAGTGGCATTTCATAATGTGACATCTATAGTTGTGTAGTACTATCAAGAGTTATTGCTGTCAAGTTGAGTCTATGTAAATCGTGTACCATGACGATTGACGAGTGCAGGGAAAGCGTGGATCATGATGTACTATTTAATAAAATAAGTGGCATGCCAACAAAATTAGGCAGAATTCAAATAATTTCGATCGGGGCTAAGGCAGTCACCACGGTGTTGGGTATTGTGCAGAGTATTATTGTCATTAGGCTGTTTTCACCGGCCGAGTACGGTTTGGTAGGACTAGTCATGTCCATTGGAGGAGTAATTGGTGTTTCGCAGCATCTGGGCATCGTGGATGGAGCAATTAGAGAAATCGCGGTGCTCGATAATAAACGAGAAATCGGCAAGGTGTTTTGGGTATCTCATTTGGTACGGCAAATGGTGACGATACCTTTATCGGTTGGTTTATTGCTGACCGCCGGATTGATAGCGGGCCGAGTTTATGGCCGGCCGGAAATACAGACATTCCTGGAAGTTTTTACGGGTGTGCTGGTATTACAAGGATTACAGGACGTAATGGGTGCAACTCTGACAGGCATGAAAAAGTTTGTCGAGCTATACGTGGTGCAAATTATAACAGCAGCGATAAATGTAGCGGTGTTTGGTTGGATGGTGTGGCGCTTTGGCGTAGCCGGCTTCTTCTGGGCGATTGTGTTAACTACCTTATTAATGGTGGCATTATTATTTCTCTTAATAATGCGCATGCTGAAGGAAAATCTAGAATTGCCCAATTGGTCGGATATAAAGAAATACGGCTGGCGAGTGATGCGAATAGGAGCCTACATGTATGCGGCGAGGATATTTTTTATTCTTTGGCAACGATTACCAATATTAATGCTAGGTGGTGTCTTGTCGGCCGATCAGCTAGGTTACCTTAATGTATCACAAACCTTCGGCTCAAAATTGACCATTATCGCTATGGCACTATCGGAGGTGAATCTGTCCTGGATGAGCTCCTTGTACACTAAGCAAAGGGACGAGTTCGCTAGAATTGTAACACGGAATATGCAGCGCGTGCTGATACTGATGATGGGTATTGCGCTGATACTATTGTTCTTTACTCCAGAAATTTTGAACTATGTTATTGGAGTAGAATACCTGGCAGCCCATAAAATAATATTAGTGATGACTCTGGGTTTCTTCTTGTATACCTTAGTTGATATCGGGACGAGCAGTGTGTTTGTGCCGGCTGACGCACCAAGACTGCGTGCTTATACTTATCTGTCGATGACGGGCGTAACCGGAATTATCATGCTGGGGTTGTTGTTCTTGAATCCCAATCCATTGCTATCCGCTTGGGCAGTGTTAGCCGGAGCTATAATAGCCTATATATTAATGGTGGCGATAGCCAAGATTAAGTTTGGCGTGAGTGTGTTAACTAGGCAATTGTTCGTGTTTTTGCTGCTCCTTGGGGGCAGCTTTGGCTGGTTGCTATTTGATCCGTCTTTGATTTGGCGATTAATAATATTTGTCTTGCTTGGCGGCTTTGTCTGGTGGGGAGCGAGAAAAAGTCAGTTAATCCCAAGCGTAAAGGAATTCAGTCTGGTTAGTCGAGGTAAGGAGATCGGGCGAGTGTCTGATGGACCAATAAAGATTATCTGTTTTGCCGGGGCAGAATATAAATCAAATACATGGACAAACCGCCAAAATGTTATGTCCAGAATAAGTGAGAAAATGCCAGTATTTTATATTGAGCCTAGGGTGTGGATTGTAAAATATATTGGAAGAAATATAGGCAGGCCATTAAAACTTATGTCTTATGCCAAGCGTTTATTTTGGTACGAAAAAATAAATGAGAATATATGGGTTAAAGCACAATTTAACTTAATTCCCGGATCACGGGAATTTAGCGCGATTGCGAAGATCAACCATTTGTTAAATAGATATAATGTTTTAGGTTGGGCTGCAGTGCTGGGTTGGCGCCCAGGCGAGAGGATTATATGGATTTATGATACTGAAGCAGTGGAATTTTTATCGGCGTTTAAAAATGACAGCGTGGTTTATGATTGTGTGGATGACCACGCAGCCCAAGCCGGTGTAGACAGAAATGCAGAACGGGTAGAAGACGAAGAGGAGCAGATCATGGCACGAGCTGATTTAATTACAGTGACATCAAAACGTCTATTCAATACTAAAAGAAAGCCAGGCCGCAACGTAAGATTGGTGCTAAATGCCGGAAATACAAAACTATTCAGCCATCCGTCAACGATTTGTCCAAAGGAATTAATGAGTATACGTAAACCGATCATCGGATCGGTCGGAGCGTTGGACGAATATAAGGTTGATTTTGAATTGTTGTACAAAGTTGCGCAAAAAAAACCTGGCTGGAATTTTGTGTTTATCGGTGCGCCGGTCGTAGATCGAAAGAAGAAACTGTTAAAAAAATTCGCGCAATTAAAGAATGTGCATTTGCTGGGCACAATCGCCAAGGCGCAAGTACCACAGTATGTGTATTGTTTTGATGTGTGCCTGATACCATACCGGTCCAATAAATATAATGCAGCTAGCTTTCCCTTAAAATTCTGGGAATTTATGGCCACAGGGAAGCCGACCGTGGTGACGGGAGTGCCGGAGCTCAGGGAATATAATAAATTAATCGGTTATGCAAAAAGCGAGCGGGATTTTATCGGTAAAATTGAGAAGGGTTTACGAGCACCAGATAAAGGGCGTGCAGAAAGAATCAAGGAAGCCAGCTATCACGACTGGGATAATCGAGTGGCCAAGCTGATTAAATTGATCAACGACTTATAGACATGAAACGAGAGCGAACTATGGGGCGAGGCGCGGGAGAACTATGGCCAGAAAGAAGACAAGGGGCAGCCCGATACCAGAGCAAAGTTTTGTTACGCTAACACTATGAAAATTGGTTTTGATGTATCTGATTTAGCTAGCAATCGTGCGGACGGTACGACTAGATACACAATGGAGTTAGCTAAGCGGTTACCTAAATTAGGCAGGCAACATGAATGGCTGTACTTTTGTCCGTCATTGTCGAAAGAAATTGAGCAAGAAATAACAGCTAGCAACGTTAAAATTTTAAGGTCGCCGTGGCCTAAGTATTGGACACAGTGCCGGTTGCCCTGGGAACTATATCGATACCGGCCAGACCGTTTATTCATGCCTATTCAACAATTGCCAATATGGCGGCCGAAAAGAATGCAAACGATCGCTGTGATACATGATTTAGCCGTGCATAAATTTCCCCGACAATTTACCTATAAGGATTGGCTGCTGCTGCATATTTTTAGCGCACAAGTCAGCCAACAGGCAACTAAAATTATAGCCGTATCGAAGGCTACCGCTGCGGACATAGCTAGGTACTACGGAAGAACAAAGAATGTCGTAGTTGTCGGACACGGTTTAGATAAAGATAAGTTTCGGCTACCAAGAGATACGCATGAGGCAGAAGATGGGCGTGATGTGGTTCGTCAACGTTTTGATAATAGCCAGCCTTATATTTTATATGTCGGACAGATTCAACCCCGTAAAAACTTAGTTAGGCTGATTAATGCTTTTGATTTAATCGCGGCAGAAAATAAAACATGTCAGTTAATACTAGCTGGTAGCCATGGGTGGATGAGAAAATCAATTGATGACGCCATTAATGAATCGCCAGTAAAGGAGCGGATTCAACAACTCGGTAGAGTAGATGATCATACGCTGCGGGCTTTATATTGGGGAGCAGCTGTATTTGTCCTACCTAGCTTGTATGAAGGGTTTGGTATGCCGATTTTAGAAGCGATGAGCTGCGGATGCCCTGTAGTCACAAGTGATAATTCATCACTGCCTGAAGTGGCAGGCGACGCAGCGATCTTGGTAAAGGCCACAGAGGTGAGCAATATTAAGCAAGGCATTTTGGAAGCAATGGAAAGGCGCGAAGCATTGCGGCAAAAAGGGTTAGAGCGCATAAAGGATATCAGTTGGGAAAGCACAGCTGCGCAAACCCTAGCGATAATTGAGGATTGAGGAGTTTAGTTTATTATGTGATTAGAGAAGCGCAGTTAAAAAAGTTCTTTTTATCAAGTGGAGGATGGTGATGAGTAATGTGTTGATTCCCTTTATTTTGTTCGGAGAAGATGACGGGATAATGTGGCCGAAGGGGAACAGGGAAGGCAAACCGGATCTACTGGACACAGTTGGCTGGGACCCCCTTGCTGCACTGCCATGCAATAATCTTCGCAATACTGGTTATTGCCGCTGCGGGAAAGGAATCATGGTGTTTCATTGGCCGGAAAACATAATGCTTCATATACAGGCGAAAACTATTTTGAGATGTCATGATCAACATGGAGCGTGCTGTAAATTCAGAGTAAGCTTGCTCAAGAACATTCAGACATATGGCGGCCTGTTGCTTGCCGTAAGTGATGAAAGTATTCTGCTACAGAGAGATTTGATGGATCGGTTAGATGAAGGTTGGATCGAGAAAATATTGCAGAGGGAAAAGGAGTTGAATGATCAGTTCATTAAGGAATCAATTTTAGCATCTATCGCCGGCAGCTGATCTATCTGATCGGCTTTTTTTTGGAGTATCTTGAGTTGAAAACCGATGCCTTGGGGACGAACCGACCAGGCGGAGGTATGTTTTTGACAGCTGGGAACCTATTGTTTTAGTATAGGGCAGTTGTACATTTGATCTTTGCATAAACAAGATTGGAGGTTGTTATGAACGAGACGATGTTAACGGTTTCGCCCGCAATGTATCATGCTTATTTTGAACCTGTTGTTTATATGACCTCGGAGCAGCTATTCTGTTATCAAGTAAAAAGGCTGCGGTATATGGGGTTTGTGTTAATGTCCAATGAGGTCGACGAGCTATGCCGATGGATTCCGAATGAGCAGGGAAGCTTTTTCCTGATTGTGCCGAGGCTGCCGTCGAAAATTCACATTGCGGGGAACATGCCGCGGATGGAAATATTTGGTGACAGAAATGTGTGCACCGTTAGTGGGAAGTGGCTGCGAGCGAGTATGGATGCACCTATTTGTGACGCGCACTTATTGTTAGACGTAGAAGATGGACGGGCGAGATTGGGACTAGACCCGGCTACCGCAGATGAGCAGATACGAAAGGAAGGAAGGATCGGTTATAACAGTTGGGAAGCAATAGTCCATTGCTGTGTATTCCCATTTGTTCTGTGGCACCACAGCCTGGACATTGTCAGGTCATGTGACAGTCTCGGCAATATGATTTCTTTGCAAGGAAATAATGACACAATAATGATTGCCAGTCGTAGTAAGATTGCTCGTTATCCTGGTTTCGGCGCTCCATCAGCGAATGTTGTCATCCAAGCGATTTGATATAGCACTAAGTCTAATGGGAAGCACACATGGAAGGTAGATTATCTATAATTTGCCTTCTGTTTTTTATTTCAGCCGGATATTAGGCAGATATGATCCGGCGAAATTAATTAATAGGCGGCAAGTCAATAAAGATATGCTCAAGCGAATATTGCTGTGACAGGTGCGCTGCTAAGGCTTGTACGCCAAGTGTTTCAGTAGCATAGTGTCCGGCAAATATGACATTCATCTTGGCTTCCTGTGCAGTGGGATCGATATAAACTGGATCACCGCTAATGTAGAGGTCCACGCCAGCGGCTAATGCTGAAAAGAAACCAGCGTAGGATCCGCCACCGGAACAGACGGCTATGGTTGTCACAAGTTTTTTGCCGAATGGCAAGACCCGACAGGCCGTCGCTAGACTTCGGCTTAATTGGTCGGCGATAGACGATAAAGGAGTGGGTTTAATGCGACCAATCCAGCCGATATTAATATTGGCATGAGGATAAAACCCACGAGTCGGTTTAGCTTTAAGCAAGTTAAGAATCTGGGCATTGTTACTAACAACGGGATGTTGATCGAGGGGTAAATGAGCCGCATAAAGGGATAAATTATGGTTACTGAGCAAGGAAAGACGATCTCTTTGCCAATCTACCAATGATGGATTGGCCTGCCGCCAAAAGTGTCCATGATGGACGAGCAGAAAGTTCGCGCCATGACTTGCCGCGGCAGCAAACGACTTGGCGCTCGCGTCAACCGCGGAAGCAATTTTGCTTACTTGAGGAGATCCGGCATACTGCAAACCATTCCAAGAGTCATCCGCAAACTCGGCGAGCGCCAGATATTCATCCAAATAAGTTTTAATTTGTTGTAAATCGGTCATTAGATATAAAGTAGGAGAAAGACTAAGTTTTTACTAGTTTAAATCATTGACTGTGCAGGAGCAAAAAATTGCGATTATTATTGTGAATTGGAATACCGGCCAATGCTTGGCGGATTGTTTGCACTCGTTGGCGGATTTGCCGGAGAAAGATTTAATTGAAGAAGTGACAGTAATCGACAATGCCTCTAGCGACCGTTCAATCGCAGTGGCCAAACTAGCAGTGTCAGATACGGGCAATCAGCCAGCTGTGCGCTTTATTATGAATAAAAGGAATGCAGGGTTTGCTGCCGCGAATAATATTGGGTTACGGCGTCTGGAGCAGCGAGGCTCGCAGGCGCATGCGTTGCTGCTTAATCCTGACACAGTAGCGTTGCCGGGGTTGTTATTAGGGATGCTGGAAGTATTTAAAAAATCGGAGCGAATTGGTATTGTGGGGCCAAGGATATTAAACGCTGACCAGACTTTGCAGCCATCAGTACGGAACTTTCCCGGGGGGAAAGAAATAGCATTATACATGCTCAAGCTGGGATCGCAGGTTAAGGAGGCAAAAATTGATTATGGCCAAGAGCAAGTTGTACCACAAGTGATGGGAGCGTTTTTCCTCATCAGACGGGAGTGTTGGCAGCAAGTCGGCCAACTAGATGAAGGATATTTTGTCTGGTTTGAGGAAGTGGATTATTGCAGACACGCCTACGACCTCGGCTGGCAGGTGTGGTACACGCCTAGAGCATGTGGAATTCATTTGGGCGGGGTAAGTTTTCGGCAAGTGGTGGGTATACGAAAAAATTGGCCGTGGCTAAAGAGTATACTGCACTACGCACGCAAGCATCTAAGCACACCGGTAGTGATGGGCTTATACATAATGAGCGTAATCAATGTATTACTGTGGATACCGGCCTCGGTTAAGCAATGGCAGCATAAAATAAAAACAGAGCAGCTATGAGTATAAAGTCTTGGTGGCAAAGGGAAGTGCAAGCAAGCTTGGCTTGGATAATAATTGGCGGGTTGGTCGCGGCCTTTATCGCGCTGTTTTTTAGCTGGCAGCTAGGATTTTTTTGCTTGTTGTTTATGGCGACAGCGTGGTGGGTGTGGGATAATCCCGAGCCAGGATTTTGGCTCTTAATCGTGCTGGCGCCATTATTGCCGATGTTAAAAATTACACAGACCATCGGGACGGCTACATTAATTAAGGATGTGATTATTTTAACTCTGTTTATGAGGCAATTTCTGTGGCCGTTGATTAAACAAACTTTGCCTTATCGGCGGGCAGCTTTAACAGCTCCAATCGTTTGGTTAGTAATATGGACAATAATCGAGATGGTGAGGGCGGACAATGGGCTGCTGCTAGGAGTGCTGAGAGCGCGGGATATTATTTTATATGTTTTATTATATTTTGGCGTGCTGTATCTGCCCCATAGTAAAAAACTAATGAAGCAACGTTTATATTGGCTGCTAGCGACCTCCTTAGTAGTTTATTTGCAAGGCGTTTATCAGTGGTGGTGGGCAATGGATAGTGCGGTACTAAGATTTGATCCGGTACGGCAGATATGGATCCCGAGGATTTCAAGTACACTGGCTCATCCCAGCATTTTTGGACAGTATGCGGTAAGTATTAGTTTATTGGTGGCAGCGTTGGCTGCCTATAGCAAACCGGCGGGGAAGAGGGCGGGTTGGTTACTACTTTGGCTGATGAGCTTGCCGTTTATCTGGCTAACCTATTCTCGGGCAGTTTGGATAGGATTGGTAGTTGGTATTGGTGTAATGGTGACTAACTGGGGGGCAACAGGGGTGGCTAAAAAAATATCGAAAAGAACAATGCTTAAAATCGTGATCGGTTTGGGAGTAGTTGGCGTGGTAGGGGTTATTGGTGCAAGCCGCTTTACGCCGATTGGTCTGTATGTGCGCTCGTTTGTTGATCCCCGCTACGCTAGTAATCGGGAGCGGCTTGAGTTTATGGCGCGCTTGATTGCACCAATGACTAACTGGGAAGCAATGGTTGGCCAGGGTTTAGGAGATGTGTTGGTACAAAATTTCCGACAAAATGACATTGAGCTATACGATATAGCCGTGGGCAATAGCCGCGATGTGCAGTTAACTAAAAATCGTACTTTGGTGGATAACCAGTACCTAAAGACTGGGGTAGAGATGGGTTTAACGGGATTGCTGCTTTATGGCTGGATATATTGGCGTTTTTTGCGGACGGGTGCAGTTGATATGAAAAAGATGGGGCGCGAAGGAAAGATAATAAGTTTGTGGGGTGTGGGTTTTTTGGCAGCTTTTGTGGTACAGGCATTTTTTATCGATATCTGGGACATCTGGCCGACCAATGCAATGTTTTGGATTGTGGCTGGTTTGGTAGGGGCAAGCTCGCAAATGGTTTTGATAAATGAAAAGAAATAAGCTATCAAGAGGAATATTCGTAACTTAGCAAAATGCTCTTTTCACACACAAACCAGGAATAAGGGGTATAGAATGGTTTACGTTGATATAGAAACTGTCATTAATCCGCAAGATTTACTGTCAAATAAAGAAACAGCGATCAGTTTCAAATGGTGGTTAGCCAGGATAAGGTCCCGGGCAGAAAAAGCAGTGGCAAAAGAGTTAACGAGTAAGGGAGAAAAATTTTTCTTGCCTATTATGGTCATTGAAAAGAAGATCCGAGGAAGAAAAATAACCTGCAACATACCGCTTTATCCGGGTTACATATTTATCGCCGGTGATGAAGATACCCCACACTATGTATTTCCCAGCTCGCATGTAGTCTGTATGAATCCAGTTATTGATAAAGGGACGCTGCTGGGACGGCTTTGTATGACCTGGCAATTTATGCAAAGCCAACGGTCAATAAGACTAGAGAGTAATACTCGATTGGGGCAGCTGGTGAAAGTATCGTCAGGGCCATTATGCGGGATATGCGGACGATTAATCGATGAAGAACCAACGTCGCGACGATTAGTGGTATCGGGAATACTGACCAGCGGAGATATTTCGATAGATCTCCAAAGAGACAAAGTATTAGTAGAAGCGTAAGGACTGTTGCCGGTCCTTTTTTTAAAATCCTTTTTTCAGTTGCCGATACTTCTCCACACTCCAAAGGGGCCAGTAGCGCCAATTAAGGGGAAGGTCTTGAGCGTGCGCATAATTGATCGAGCGTCCGCCGAATCCTTTCTTAAAGGTTGTGATCCCGGAAAAAGGGTGATGAGGCTGATCATCCGGGGCAATTCCCCAAAAATTATAGAGGGTGGCTTGCCGTGCCCGCGCAGCCTGAATCGCACGCCATTGAATCAACTGACTGGCCGGAATGGAGCTGGGTAACTTGACTGAGGCGCCGTGATAATAATAAACGGTTGAGCCGAAGTGGATGAGTATGGCCGCGGCCACAGTGCGGTTTTGGTGCTGGGCGGTGATAGTGAAAACACTGTTGGTGGAGGAGAAGGTTTTAAGTTGGGCGGCGAGCATGTCATATGACCAGGGAATAAAGTGATGGCGCTGTTTGGTTTGTTGATATAGCTGCCAGAAATTGGACAGGGCGGAATCATTGGTGACGATGGAGGTGGTAACGTTTTGCGCTTGGGCTTTGCGAATCGACTGACGAGTGGTTTTACGCATGCCAGCTAGCAGCGCTTCATCAGAATGATTAATGTCTAAAACCAAAGTTAGTTCAGCATGGACATGCAAGGGAGCAGAGATGAAGCTGTGACGCGGAAAGAAATCGTCGGTAACTGGTGAGGAAACTAACAAGGGAGCGATGCGAATGGCGGCAATCCGATGAGGGACTTGATGTTGCAAGTGGTGAATTAAGGCGGGAATAATACGATAAATAGTGGCGTCATCCGCGGCTAATGGACCGTGAGGAATTAAATAATGCCAGCCACGACGCGCCTGAACGGTGATTACCAAAGCGGCACCAATTAATTGATCATGGGAAAATATTCCCAAGTACTGCACTGGCTCGCCCATTTGCTGCTGTACCTGACCCCATTGCCAGGAGTGCAGGAAAGTCTGCACGGGACAGGAGGTGACGAAGTTGTTCCATCGCGTCTGGTTCGTAATCGGTCGAATAGTTAGAGCCATATTTTATAGAATAAATATTTAGATGCGTGCCCAGCGAGCCGTAGACATAATGGAGGCAATTTGGTCAACTTGTTCATCGGTGAGATTGGGATGAGTGGGCAAGTTAATGGTCCTGGCGGCAGCTAATTCAGCTTGTGGACAAGACCCGACTACATAACCAATGAAGTTAGACGACTTAGCTGTGACAGGAGTTATTGGATGGTCATACCAATTACCTAATAAGACGTGCTGTTGCTTGGCACGCGATAACAACGATGAACGATTTTTCACGCGGACAGGTACGCGCAACCAATTTGGTTTATTGAGGGGACTTATTTGCTTGCTAATAGGCAGGCGATTGAAATAACGTTGGGCAATGGTTTGGCGCCGGGTGGTAAACTGGCTTAGTTTACGCAGCTGATTGAGCAACAAAAAACCTAAGGCGGAAGAAAATTGCCAATCAATAAAAGGCGGCTGGTGTCCTTGCTTTTCCGCTTTAGTCACTGCCATGCTTAATAATTTCATTTTTTGGGCGGCAACCAATAATACTTTACCGAGGCTGCCGACAAAATAGAGAGGGATAATAATGGCCATTAATAGGGGATGCAATAGTTGCTGGACAACCCACCAGGCAGGCGGACTGGGCAGTTGCGCTTGCTTTTGTTCGACTCGTTGGATAAAAGCGGCATCGAAACTTGCCACCGCTCCACCAAAGACACAGGAGATAGTCTTATCCCGACCAAAACTTAAGATAGCCACATGGCCGAACGTGCCCAGGGCTTGATCCTTTAAGCTGGCACCAAAACAGTGAGAGAGATCTTCTATTAAAGTAAGGTGATGCTGGTCAGCCAGCTGGCGCAATTCTTTGACCGGTCCAGCGAGTCCGAAAGTATGTTGCACAATAATGGCTTTGGTACGGGGGCTAATTTTTTTTGCCACATCGACCAGATTAAAATTATAAGTGGAAAGATTAATATCAGCAAAGATAGGCTTTGCTTTACGCCAAATAATTGGAGCCGGTACGGCTAAACAAGTAAACGCTTGCACAATAACTTCATCGCCTGGACCAATGTTCAGTGCTTCCAACGTACGATAGATAGCGGTACGGCCGGAACTAACCAGGGCCGTAGGGCGATTAGCTAAACGAGAAGAAATGAGGCGGACAATTTTACGATTAATTAGTCCATCGGACCAGCGCCAGGGCGAAAACAATGTCTTAAAGACAATGAAAAGATCGTCTGGCTGCATGTTGGGCGAAAGAGAAATAGTGATGGGCATGTGTCTACTTAAATAAATTTGGATCTTTGTTTATTAGCGCATGACGGATCGCGTGCGGAATGCGTCCCTCCAGTAAAATGACGGTATTGGCCGTTAAGTTCTGACAAGCGAGTTTAATAATTAAATCAGGATTAGTAAAGTAGGGCTGCTTAAGATCATTGTGCCGAGCCTGGCCGTAGACGAAAACTTGCGCCCCCGAATCTTTTAGAGCTTGTCCCAGGCGCTGATGGACTGCTCGGGAGCTTCCGCCTAGTTCAATTAAAGGAACCATGATTATCCGTCGGTCAGTCTGGGGAAATCGCTGCAAGTGGCGGATGGCATTTAGCACTGATTGCTCATTGGCCGAATAACTGTCATCAATGATTGAGGCACCGCTTCGGCCGGCGACTAATTCCATAGTACGAGGGTAGGGAGTGATGGAGGAAAGGCGGCTAACAATGTCATCAGCTGATAGACCGATAGCACTGGCGGTGGCAAGGGCTGCCAGGACACTGGAAAGGTAAGCTTCGCTAAGCAATGGTATAGAAACCGGGAAGGAATGAGATGATAAATGCAGACAGAAGTTTATTTTGTCTGGCAGGATAGATATCTGATCGGCGTAGACATCGGCCGGCTGAGAGGTGGAGTACCAACGCGTTAATCCTTTAAAGGACCTTGCTTGCGCCACTTGCCGGGGATCATCCGCATTGAGAACGGCAATACCATTCTTAGGCAAAGCAGTGATTAGTTCCCATTTAGTTCTAACTAAGCTAGTCACTGATCCGAATAAAGCTAAATGTTGGTTGCCTAAATGCGTGATGGTGCCAAGGGTGGGTTTAGTTAAAGCAGCTAGTTTTGCTATCTCGCCTGGTCGGTAGGCACTCATTTCCACGATATAAATTTTAGTGGCGCTAGTTAATTGCTGCAGCATATCTAGCGCTATAACGTACGCGGAATTGCGATGTTCAAGAGAAACGGTGGCTGATGGTATTAAGTGAGACAGAATATGTTTGGTAGTAGTTTTTCCATAACTGCCGGTGATGCCGATGACAGTCAGCTGGCCGAGCGACTGACGCAAGTCTTTACTGCGTGCTATCGTCCGCTGCTTGAGGGAATGGGTCAGTAGATTAACTAAGCCAACACTTAAAGCAGTTAACGGAACAACCAAAACGATTAATAGGGCTAGTTTGACAGATGGACTGTGGGCCGACAAAAGGGTGAATGCCCAGAGGAGGAGCAAATAAACCGCATCCACGAGTCCAATCAGACGGGCTTTAGTCGTCCACTGCGGACGATAAATACCAAGCGTAAAAGTACGCCAGAGGTAGAGGAGGAAAAATTGCATGATAGCAACCAATGCCAAGAGAGGCAGATCAAACAACCAAGCGGCTAGAGTTAATGCATAAGCGGAATACAAGAAAACCAGAGGCAAGGAAAGGGGGCGATCACCTAGCGCGACGCGCAGGCGATCCCAGCGATATTCTTTAAGTTGCCATAAGTAGATTTGCGACAAACACGAAAATATAATCGTCGGAGTGGCAAATAAAAAACTGAATGGGGTAATCACGTCCATAATTGTATTTTAGGGATAGATGGGGTATATACGTTACGTTGGATTAAACAAGTTATGACTTATAAGTAGTGAAGTGACGTAATTTTAGCAAGGTCATATAGTATTAAGAAGTGGCTCAAGAAACTAATATGGATCAATCACTAACAGTTCAAATAGTCGGTTGGAATAGTGCAGCTGCTTTGCCCGCAGCGCTAGACCGATTAAAGCTGTGCCCAAAAGAAATAATTATTAGATATATCGATAATAACTCGGCTGACCGATCAGTGGAAACGGTAAAGAAGATGTTACCTGCCGCACAGGTTATTGAATTGGATCGTAATACCGGTTTTGCAGCCGCACACAATCTTGGGTTTAAGCATTGCACCACGTCGTTGGTGATGCTGCATAATCCAGACCTGGTATTGGATCTCGATAGTTTACCCCAGTTAACTGGGGTGTTTGAAGAAGCAAGGGTGGGAGCAGTGCAGGGCAAGATTTTAAAAGGACGAAATAGTCAGGGAAAAGATATTATTGATTCCACGGGGGTGGTCATGACCTTAGCGCTGAACGGAGCAGATCGCGGCGAGGGAGAAATTGACGTAAGGCAGTATAATCAGAGCATTGAGGTGGCGGCTGTCACTGGGGCGGCGGGGTGCTATCGGATGGCAGCATTGCATAATATCAGAGATATAAACGGGCAAATCTTTGATGAGGATTTTTTCGCTTACAAAGAAGATGTGGATTTGGGCTGGCGGCTGCGCCATGCAGGGTGGGTATGCAAGTATATTCCCGTCCTACAAGGCATTCATCCGCGCGGTTTTGGCCAAAAAAGAACAGACAGTTTACCCGAGAAAATGGTTTATTTAGTAGTAAAGGTTACTGACCAAAGAACTAGGTATAGCTTGCGTAACTGGATTTGGATGATACTGAAGAACTCATCCGTTAAAGACGCGTTAAAACATGAGCTGTTTGTTGATATGCGCATATTTGGTTTTGTGCTACTCGGCACGGTATACTGGCCGTTGCTGGGGTTATGGATAGAAATTATTAAGGGCGTACCGAAAATAATGAGAAAAAGGGTCGACCAAACAGGAGGCCGACAATAAGTGAAGATAGAAGCTAGACAGTAAAGAGATGAAAAATAAATTATCAATAATTATAGTTAACTACAATACTGGGCAGCTGACGCGGGCGTGTGTAAAGTCTATCTTTGGGCAGTCGCTTCCCTGGTCATTCGAAATCGTGGTGGTGGATAATGCATCATCAGATGAGAGTGTGGAATTATTACAATCTGAGTGGCCGGAAATTAAAATAATTAGCAATGCGACTAACGTCGGACTAGCCGGGGGAGTGAATATTGGATTAAAAGAAACAACTGGACAATTTAGATTAGTATTAAATCCAGACATTATAGTACTAGACGGCGCAATTACGACGATGGTCAACTATATGGAAGCTAATCCCCCTGTCGGCATAGCAGGCGGCAAGTTGTTGTCACCTAATGGCCGGTTGCAATATTCCTGTTATGAATTCTATCGACCGATGACGATAGTTTATCGGCGCACGTGGTTAGGCAAAACGAAACAAGGGAGGAAAGCGGTGCGAAAATTTTTGATGAAGGATTATGACCATAAAGTTGCTGCCGAAGTTGATTGGTTGATGGGAGCGTGTTTGATGGTGAACGAAAAGGCATTGGAGCAAGTCGGCGGAATGGATGAAAGGTTTTTCTTATACTTCGAGGACGTAGATTGGTGCCGAAGGTTTTGGTTGAGGGGTTGGAAGGTATTATATTTACCAGCCGTCAAATTTTCGCATTACCACCAAAGGACCAGCGAGCATGGCGGTTTTTGGGGCCTCGCGACCAACTGGGTGATGCGGGAACACATTTGGTCAGCAGTGAAATATTTCTACAAGTACCGCAACCAGGCCACTGGGCGGACCGCAATAAATCAGCACAACTATGTCGATAATTAGCCTAGCTGCCATTTTTGTGGGTTGTCTTTTGGCGAGCAACCAAAGTGATGATTGCTTGAAGGAAAAAATGGTGCTAGCCAATGCGGGTGCGGTGGCCGGAATAGCTGGTGAACGAATATATCCGATCAAAACAGGAGAATCAATTGACGTCTTGCTTTCCGCCAAGGCGGCGCTGGTATGGGACGAGGAAACAGGTACCATACTTTACGAAAAGAATCCGGACGATAGCCGTCCGGTAGCTAGTTTGAGTAAACTGGTATCCGCCTTAACGGTGAGGAAATATTTACCGCTCGATACATTGGTGATAATACCACTAGAGGTGCTTAGGGCACAAAGGTTGGGTGCTAATATTAAACTGCCAGCAGGAGATGCGGCAACGGCATATGATTTGTTGGCAGCGGGACTTATTTCGTCGGCTAATGATGCGATGGTGAGTTTAGCGATAGGTTTATCGGGGTCAGAAGATGAATTTGTCCGGACAGCGAATGATTTTATTAAACGGAACGGAATCTATTCAACGAAGATTAGCAATGCTACGGGTTTGGCAGGCGGTGAACAATATTCCACGGCCCGAGACATTAAGGAGTTGTTCAGGCTGGCTTATCGTGATAAGGTGTTACGTAATTTTTTAGTATCGGAAGATAGTGTATTAACTACACAGGGCGGCAGCAGCCGTAAATATAAATCTACTAATAAGCTACTCGGGACTTATTTCCCAGTGTTAGCGGCAAAAACAGGGTATACGAATGAGGCAGGTGAAAACCTGGTCGTTATGACATATGGGGATAAGGGACAAAGGATAGGTGCGGTGGTGCTCGGGAGTGAGGATCGGTTTCAAGATATTAAAACAGTAGTGGAATGGGTACAGCGAAGCTATGTGTGGCCGTAAACCAATGGCAGCTGGTTATGTTTAAGAGAAAAGATGTGGATGGAATTTTGTATTAAGATATGTATATGCATGAGTTTGAAAATTTGGAGTTAGTAATCAACGTTGGCCGTATCGTCATCGTGGGAACCATTACTTTTATAGTGGCTTTTGGTATGACGCCTCTGCTGACGCATTATTTATATAAATATCATTTTGGAAAAAACATCCGGGCTACCGGCCAAACACCAATTTATTCCAAACTTCACGCTGGTAAGGCAGGCACACCGGTTGGCGGAGGGATCATAGTGTGGGGATCGGTGGTAATTATGGCAGGATTCTTTTGGCTGATCCATATAATCTGGCCCTCCTGGATTACAACGCAACTAAATTTTTTAAGTCGAGCACAAACGTTGTTACCGTTAGGTGCTTTGTTGGGATCAGCGATGGTTGGCTTAGTGGATGACTACTTAAACGTAAAAAAAATTGGGCCAGCCGGCGGGGGACTGAACATGAAGCACCGGTTATTGTTATACACGGCGGTGGCAGCAATTGGGGCTTGGTGGTTTTATTTCAAATTGAATTGGAGCGTATTGCACGTGCCCTATTTTGGAGACTATGAAATAGGTTTATGGTATATCCCGCTGTTTTTGTTTGTCATTGTGGCTACCGCTTTTTCAGTAAATGAATCAGATGGATTAGACGGTTTGGCGGGCGGGATATTATTGTTCTGCTACAGCGCTTACGCCGCCTTATCTTTTGGGATGGAGAGAATGGAGTTGGCCGTGTTCTGTTCAGCAATCGGGGGAGGACTGTTAGCCTTTTTATGGTTTAACGTGCATCCAGCGCGATTTTTTATGGGCGATACAGGGGCAATGAGCCTGGGAACAACGCTGGGTATTATTGCAATGCTGACAAACTCGGCCTTAGTTTTGCCGATTATTGCTTTTCCGTTGGTGTTGGAGTCAGCGTCAGTTATTATTCAGGTCGCTTCTAAGAAATGGCGAGGCAAGAAAGTGTTTTTATCGGCCCCCTTACACCATCACTTTGAAGCGGTGGGCTGGCCGGAAACAAAAGTAACCATGCGTTTTTGGATAATCGCCGCAGTAAGTGCAGCAATCGGCCTACTGGTCGGTTTGCTAGGCATGTAGATATCGCGTAAAGGCTACGACTAAATAAGAATTGCGCTTGTGAGAATGAATAACGACGAGCAACATAAAGCAGTGCGGGAAGTGGCAGACTTGAAGGGAACAAGGATTACCGTGATGGGCTTAGGAGAACACGGTGGGGCACTGGGTAATATCAAATGGTTACGCGAGCATGGGGCGCAGCTAATCGTGACCGACCTGAAGAGCCGAGTAGATTTACAGGGGAGTATAGAACAGCTTGGCGGTGACCCAGGCATTGAATGGGTACTGGGCAAACATCGCGAGAAAGATTTTACAGAGACAGATTTAGTGATTATGAATCCGGCCGTGAGCCGCCGCTCGCCATATTTAGAATTAGCTAGAGGCAGGGGTGTTAAGATTGAGATGGATAGCAGTTTGTTCTTTCAATGGTTTGATAAAAAAAGAATTATTGGAGTCACTGGATCAAAGGGTAAATCTACAACTACAGCGGCTATAGGACAGGTACTAGATGTAAAAATTATTGGTGTAGAGGGAACAGCACCACTAGCTGGTTTAGATCAATTGGGCAATGATGAGCAGGTGGTATTTGAGCTATCCAGCTGGCGCTTGGAGCCGCTAGACAGGCGAGAAATGAGCCCCGGAATAGCAGTGGTTACCTCAATTTATCGCGACCATTTGAACACCTATGATTCTTGGGCACAATACATTGACACAAAAAAAACGCTGGTAAAATACCAAGGGGCGGATGATCTTGCTTTATTAAACTTCGACGATAAAATTTTGCGGGATTGGGCTAAGGATTTAGTTGGTCGAGTAGGCAGTTATTCCTTGAAGGATTATCAAACCAAGGGGATATTTATCGAGAACGATCAGGTGGTCGTGCGTTGGTCAGACAAGGAAGAAATTGTTATGGCCGTTCAAGACCTGCCGGTACGACATGCGCATGAGGTACGCAATCTGCTCCCGGCTATCTTGTTAGCCTGGCAGCAAGGAATGTCGAAAGAACTAATTAGAGCAAGGGTGCAAAAAGTCCGATTGCTCCCGCATCGCATGGAGAAAGTAGCGGTTATCGACGCCGTCGAGTATATCAACGATTCAGCGGCGACTATGCCGGACGCAACCATAGCAGCATTGGATGCGCTAAGCTCAAAACAGCTGATTCATATATTAGGAGGTAATGACAAGGATCTGGAGTTTGGGCAGTGGGCGGAAAGAGAAACCCAAGCCAATATCAAAGCGATGATTTGGTTGCCTGGAAATGCGTCGGATAAAATGAGACAGGCTTATCAGGCAGCTGGCGGAACGCAGACAAGTGAAAAGGTTAAAGATATGACGGAAGCGGTGAAACGGGCGGCAGCAATAGCACAAGCAGGCGAAGTGGTGTTATTGTCGCCCGGTGCAACTAGTTTTGGATCATTTAAAAATGAATTTGATAGAGGCAATCGGTTCAAGGCTGCAGTCCATGATTTGTCAGGAAATTAGCAACTGCGTTTAAGTACACCTATGCCTAATCAGCTAAAACAATTACAAAAGCACGCCGGAGATCACCTGCTGCTGCTGGCGATAGCAGGGATAACTTTATTCGGCTGGTTAATGCTGGCATCAGCGTCTTCTGTTTTGGCCCAAAGGTATTTTAATGATGCCTTTTATTTTGTGAAGCATCAGATGCTATACGGTGGTTTAATCGGTTTTAGTTTATTCTTATTAGGCTATTTTGTACCCTATCGATATTGGCGGAAATTAGCCTTTCCCGCAATTGCCCTAGCGCTGTTCTTGCTGATATTAGTATTTGTGCCAGGTTTGCAGGTTTCATCGGGTGGAGCATCACGCTGGATCGGTATAGGTCCTATTACCTTACAGCCTTCCGAGGTGGCAAAATTAGCGTTTATTTTATATTTAGCTGCCTTGTTAGAAAAGAAAGGTGAAGATGTAAAGGATTTTAAAAAAAGTGTCATTCCGTTTTTAATAATTCTGGCGATAATTGGTACGCTAATCATGATGCAACCTGACATGGGCACGTTGCTGCTCATTACGTTAGTTGCAGCCAGCATGATTTTTGTGGCCGGTTTTAAATTAAGGCACTTAATGATAATTGGCTTAGGCAGCTTAGCTGTTTTTGGTTTATTTTTAAACACAGCACGTTATCGCTTAGAACGCATTATGGTTTATTTGCATCCAGAGCTAGATCCACAAGGCATTGGTTATCAAATTAATCAAGCGTTATTGGCGGTGGGCACGGGAGGATTGTGGGGACTGGGATTTGGACGCAGCCGGCAGAAATACTATTACTTACCGGAACCAGCGGGCGATGCAATTTTTGCTGTTATTGCGGAGGAGTTCGGATTGGTCCGGTCTGTGTTGGTGATACTGGTATTTGCGCTAATCGGTTGGCGGGGCTGGCAAATAGCCAGGCAGGCACCTGATGTATTCGGCAGACTATTAGCGACTGGTATTACAGCGTGGATTTTATTACAGGCATTTATAAATATCGGGTCTATTTTAGCGATCACACCTTTAACTGGTATTCCACTACCGTTTATTAGTTACGGCGGCTCAGCGCTTGCGACACTACTATTCGCATCAGGCGTACTGCTGAATATCAGCCAATACAGCCGTGATTAAAGTTACCCCAGCACCAGAAGGCCCCAGAATTTATTCCGGGGATGAATGGTCGTCGTTGGGCTTTCGGTGCGGGGTTTCGCCTCCGCTAGAAGCCGCGGACTTTAGTCCGCGGAGGCTCACTTTAGAAGAATACGCAGCGAGATGGCAATGGTTCGTTTTTAATCTGTGAAGATATATGGAAGCGAGTAAAGCGATAAAATGTTATATTTAGAGTTAAGTTTTATAGATATATTATTATGCGTATAGTATTGACAGGTGCCGGGACGGGAGGGCACATGATTCCCTTTGAACCCTTAGTAGAAATGTTGAGACGAGTGCACCTGGAAACAAAAGATAATTTGCCGGTTTGGATTGAACGAAACAAATTAGATTTATATTTTCTGGGAGTAATGGATAGCCAAAGTAAAGAGTTTTGTGAACGATTGGGGTTGAAAACCACTAATATACTAGCTGGTAAATTACGACGTTACCTAGCGATGCAAACAGTGACAGACGTGCTGTGGCGTATGCCTGTAGGTATTATTATGGCAATGTGGCACATGTGGCGAATAATGCCAGACGTCGTGATTAGCAAGGGTGGTTATGGCAGCGTGCCGGTTGGTTTGGCAGCCTTTATTTTTCGGGTACCTCTATTACTACATGAATCAGATGCGGTAATGGGCTTAGCCAATAAATTGATGGCCAACTGGGCGCAAGTTATTACGGTGGGTTTTGCGGCAACCCGGCATGGAATGGGATACCACAAGCGAAAAACTATTGTCACCGGTACACCGGTCCGCCAAGGACTGGCTAGGGAAAACAGCTCCGGAGCCAAGAGATTGTTCGGTTTTGGCGAGAATGAACCGGTAGTTTTGATTATGGGAGGCAGTCAAGGAGCCGAGAAGGTAAATGAATTAACATTGCAGATTTTACCGGAGTTAATAAAGAAAGCCGGGATTATACATTTGGCCGGTGTAAATAATTTGGCTACGGTTAAATCGGGAGCGGATCGAATAATCCAATCAGCTGGCCGACAGCATGCTTATAAACTGTTTGGGACATTAACAGATCATATGGGGGCAGCGCTGATGGCAGCGGACTTAGTAGTGTCACGGGCTGGGGCGACATCTTTAGCGGAGCTAGCACGATTGAGAAAGCCCGCCATAATTATTCCGTTGGCACTGGCAGCTCAAGACCATCAAAGAGCCAACGCTCAGTTGATGGAGGTGGCGGAAGCGGTGCGAGTGATCAGCCAAGAAAACTTAGGACGTAATATTTTGTTACAAAATATCTATAATCTTTTAAATGATCAAGAGATTCGGGAAGTACTAAAGCAAAATATTGCACGTTTTGATTACCCCAATGCCGCCAGAGAGATTGCACAGTTAACATTCAAGCTAGCCCGCGGTATGGTGCCATTTCAATCGATACAACAGGACGAAAAAGATATTAATGCGGGAAAGATTAGCAGCGCGGAGCATGAAAATAGATAATTCAGGCAAAAAGGTAGGGATGGTAGGAATCGGCGGAAGCGGAATGAGAGGTTTAGCATACCTCTTAAGCCAGACAGGTGTAAGTGTCTATGGTACTGATGCGGAGCTAGAAGCAACGCAAAAAATACTAAAGGATGAGCCTTTTGTGCTACTTAATGAAGAGCTGCTGCTGGAGCAACTTAACAGTTACGATGAGGTGATTTTTTCTGATGCGGTGCCCGACAATCACCTTGTCCGTCTAGCAGCACGAAAAAACTCAAGGGAAATTAATTACCAAACAGCAGTAGGTAATTTTGCGCGCGGATATCACGTGTTCGCGATCACCGGCACACACGGGAAATCTTCAACGTGTGCGATGGCAGCACACATTATGGTGGCGGCAGGGTTAGATCCGACCGTTTTAATCGGTGCAGCCATGCGGGAATGGGGAGGAGGGCACGCCAGAATGGGGAAAAGCGATATACTACTGCTGGAGGCAGATGAATACCGGGAGCATTTCTTGACCCTAAATCCGGACGTTATCGCCATAACGTCCATTGATTTCGACCACCCAGATTATTTTACCTCGCTTGAGCACATGGAGTCAGCCTACAGCAAATTTATCAGGAGAAGAAACGGGCGGGGCTGCGTCATTACGTTGAAATCAGTGCAAGATCAGCATGCCGCCATCGACTGGCCAGAGGAGACAGTTGCCCTAGAGGATCAAACGGCCAACAATTTGTTTCTTAGTGTACCGGGAGATCACATGAAGACTAATGGTTTAATTGCCATGAGAGTAGCAATGGAAGCGGGGGCTGGAGAAAAAAAGGTGGCTGGTTGGTTAGCGTCCTATTCTGGAATCAAACGACGATTTGAGAAACTGGGAGAGTGGCGTGGGATGGATGTGATTAGTGATTATGGGCACCATCCCACGGAGATTAGCAGCACTATACAAGGGGCGAGAGAGAAATACCCAACAAAAAAGATCGTTGTTTTGTTTGAACCACACACTCAGGAAAGACTAAAAAGGTTTTTACCGGGGTTTATTGACGCCTTGAAAAAGGCTGACGGCGTAATATTGTTACCTGTTTTTATACCGCGAGGGAGAGAAAAGAGCCCGGAGAAGGGAAATGAGATCTGTGCGGAACTGCTAGCCGGGTTACGGGATGAGAAAAAGTTCATTAAGCAGTTGAGCAAAGACGATGATATTATGAATATCTTAACAAAAGCCGCCGATAAGTTTGCTGTTGCAATCGCTTTCAGCGCGGGTGATTTGGATCGAGCGCTAAGAAGCTTATGGCACATATAGATAACTGTCAGAACGCTTTGACATAATATCAGTAAGTGCTACTGGACAATTTATTAGGCGTTCACTATAGTGTGAGGTTGTGCAGGAAACTACCGGCACAAAAACTTGACATATGGTCAAGTAAGGTCTATATTGTAAGCATAGGGTAAAAAACGCGATTTATATTTAATGTTATAGGCAATTTTTTAACTTATGGAGCAAGAAAGAAGAATAAGCAAGGCGAGTGAACTCAACGAGATTGTGCGAGTGCTTTTAAGCATATTAGATTTGAGATCCCAGGATATTATAAGACGACGTTACGGCTTGGAATCAGGTCAAATTGAGACATTAGATAGTATTGGTCAAGAATACGGCATAACCAGGGAACGCGTAAGGCAGATAGAGGCCCAAGCGAAAAAGATGCTAGCGCGACGCGAAGACGCATTGCGGAATATTGCCAGCATGCTAGAAGAGGTGTTTGCTCAGCACGGAGGAATTTTAACGGACGACTTTTTAATGTTAGTCCTTCGCAAACGATTTACCGATGCTCCGGGAGCGACGATGGTCATGTTTTTCTTGGATATATTGCCGGACTACGAACGGGTGACACGGTCTGAGAAGTTCAGACCGCATTGGTCGCATCCCCAGTTGCATCACGAATACGTTGAGCAAGTAGTGACAACGGCTGATAGTATATTACGCAAAACAAAAAATCCAATCATGGAGAAGGAGATGTTATTAAAAATACGTGAACAAGTTGCCGTAGCGGAGGAAATACTGCCTGATGCTTGTGTTAAGGCATTATTGGAGGCCAGTAAAGAACTTAAACGAACGGTCTTTGGAGAATGGGGATTGCGTGATTGGGTGGAAACCTCTCCACGCGGGGTGGGCGACAAAGCTTATATCGTCCTGCGCCGCAATGGTGAGCCAATGCACTTCCGTGACATTGCGGCACAAATCAATGAAGTAAAGTTCGATCACAAGAAAGCTCATGAACAGACGGTACATAATGAGTTGATCAAAGATAATCGGTTCGTATTGGTGGGACGAGGCATGTATGGCTTAAGTGATTGGGGATTTTTACCTGGTACCGTGGCCGATGTACTGGAAGCGATTTTGAGTAAGGCCGGCAAGCCCATGAAAAAAGATGAATTATTAGCCGAGGTAATGAAGCAAAGAATGGTCAAACGGACAACCATCATCCTTGGGCTGCAAAATAATGATAAGTTTGCCAGGGTAGAAGATGATCAGTACACATTAAAAAACGCTAACTTGTCAGACATCAAATAAGGTAAAGGAATAATCTACGAGAGGAAAGCAGCCCTTAAGTAAGGGCTGCTTTATTGGGGTGGCTCTTGTTGCGGTACAGTCAGGTACAAAAATAGCTTGGTCGAGGAATAGACCTGGAGACAGAACACAGAGGAAAGCCGGAAAAAGCTGGAAACTCATTTATGTGGTTGAGATTACATCCTTTGGAGACACACATTGTTTGTCTGCCCAGGATAATATTTATGCTTTAATGAACACTTTGTATTGGACAGAGGATGATCTAAAGACAGAAAGATGACGAATTCATCGTAAAGGTTCGCGGTTAAGGTGAGCTTTACGTATAATAAGATTATGAAACGGTTAAAATTTGATGAGATCAAATCCGGTATGATGGCGGTTGGTTTTGCGTCGACTTTTAAAGCGGGCACTAATTTAATATTCGGATGGGGTTGGCTAGTGGTTGTATATTTGATGCTCTGGGTGATATGGAAAGTTTATCTATATATCAAAATGGTTGATTATGTGTCGGCAATTAGTTGGACATTCTTACAAGTCACGATACCGGAGGATTCAGAACAAACTCCTAAAGCTATGGAGAATATTTTCGCGGTGCTGGACGGTATTCATAAAAACCCGGATTTAGTAGAAAGATATTTCGAAGGCTATTTAGAGGCGTGGTACAGTTGCGAACTCGTCTGCAGTAAAGGGCGAGCCAAATATGTATTGGTGGTGCCGACGGTGCATAAAACTTTCTTCGAGGGAGTAGTTTATGGGCAATACCCGGAAGCAGAGGTGGTAGAAACGCAAGATTACACGCAAGTTTATGATTACAAGGAGATTGATAAGACGTTCGACTTGTATGGCTCAGAAATAGTATTAACTGAGGACGATATCTATCCAGTGAAGACATACCATAATTACGAGGATGTTTTTGCGGAGGAAGAAAAGTTTATCGACCCGCATCAAGCCCTAGTGGAAGCCTATACTAATGTCAATGAAAATGAGCAATTCTGGATACAAATACTCATCAGGCCAATTGATGGAAAAGACATCAGGAAGTGGGCAGATAAGGGTGGAGAACAAATAGATAAATTGGCGGGCAAAGAAACCAAGAAAAGCCGCGGTATTTTTAGCAAATTCATCGAGGTAATAAGCCAACTGCCAGCCGATGCAATAAAAGCCAGCGTGAATGGTCCGCTAGAAGCGGGCAAGGCAGTAACTAGATCTAGCCTAGATTTCCCTAAAATTAGCGCCGGGGATACAGCTAAGATGGATGGTATCCTGCGAAAAATTTCTATGGGTGGGTATCGCGTAAAAATTCGCGTCTTGTATGTCGCTCCGCTAGGGCAACTGACCAAACCTAATATATCGCGGGCAATTGGCGGCTTTAAACAATTCAACACATATAATTTGAATAGTTTCAAGCCCGACCCTACTACAAAAACTAACGGACCAAATTATGTAATGAAGCAAACGCGCCGGTATCGACGTAAAAGAGAAATTTTTCTGGCATACCAATGGCGTGATTTTTGGGGATACGATGAAGGATACATGATGAGCGACGAGGAATTGGCGACGCTATATCACTTCCCGACCAAGTATTCAAAGGCACCAGCTTTCGAACGTGCGAAGGCGGGGGTAGGCGGAGCACCAGAGAATGTGCCTTATGTATAAGGGCTGGAATAGCAACATTAAGAGTAAGACAAGTTTATGACTGAGGACCAAGACATAACAGTAATGGGAGTAACGAAGTTTCGCGGCCAAGAACGTCAGTTTGGTATTTATAGTGATGACCGCCGACAGCACGTCTACATTATTGGAAAAACTGGCGTGGGAAAAACTACCTTAATGGAAGGCATGATCAAACAGGACATATTGCGAGGCAAGGGAGTGGCCTTGGTTGATCCACATGGCGATATGGCCGAAGGATTACTAGATTTTATTCCACCGGAAAGAATTAATGATGTGATTTATTTTGATCCGTCTGATGTGGAATATCCCGTCGGTTTTAATGTGCTGGAAGCCGTTGATCCGCAGTATAAGTACCTAGTGTCATCAGGGTTGATTGGTTCACTAAAAAAAATCTGGGCTGACTCGTGGGGACCACGGTTAGAGTACATCTTGCGTAATACAATTTTAGCTTTGCTGGATTATCCCTCCAGCACGATGCTGGGGATCTTGAGGATGTTGGGGGATAATCAGTATCGAAAGAAAGTAATTGAAAAAATACAGGATCCAGTAGTCAAGTCATTCTGGCTTAATGAGTTTTCTAATTATAATGAGCGATTCCGAGCAGAGGCCATATCACCTATTCAAAATAAAGTAGGGCAGTTTTTGACCTCATCGATCATCCGTAACATTGTCGCCCAACCAAAGAGCACGATCGATATGAGTGATGTGATGGATAATCAGAAGATTTTATTGATCAACGCGAGCAAAGGTCGGATTGGTGAGGATAACTCCTCGCTACTAGGCGCTATGTTAATTACACGACTACAGCTGGCCGCTATGGATCGGGCAAAAATAGCCGAGGAAAAACGAAAGGACTTTTATTTATATGTTGATGAATTCCAAAACTTTGCTACCGAATCGTTTGCAAGCATATTGTCAGAGGCGCGCAAGTATCGGCTGAACCTGACGATGGCGCATCAATACATTGAACAAATGGAAGATGAGATGGTGAGGGGAGCAGTGTTTGGTAACGCTGGTACAATCGTGTGTTTCAGAGTAGGGGCAGAGGATGCTGAATTTCTCGAGAAGGAGTTTGAGCCGACATTTATGGAAACAGACTTGGTGAACTTAGATAAACACAATGCATATATCAAACTGATGATTGATGGTGTAACTAGCAAGGCGTTTAGCATGCAAACTGTGGCTCCCACCAAAGAGGGTTACGGCAAGAAGGAAACGGTTATTAGCGTATCAAGGGAAAGATATGGTCGACCGCGGGCTATTGTAGAAGATAAAATTGCCCGATGGAGTGGTGTAGTATTTAATGCAGCGGCTACCCAAAAGACCGCCCGTCGCCAGCCGCCCAGCAGCCAGCCACGCGAACGACAAGCGAGGCGGCCGGCACTTCCCGCCCCGAGCAAAGCAGAAAAAGAATTTGAGGAAATGAAGATGGAAAAGAGCAAAGAAGAAATTACAGACTTATCTAGTTTGTTACGACCCAAATTAGTCCATGTGAAATGTGATCGTTGCGGGCGGGACACAGACGTGCCATTTGAACCGAAGGCAGGGCAGCCGGTTTATTGCCGGGAATGCTACGAAAAAGTAAAAGCCGACCGACAAGTAGAGAGCAGGAAACTGCTAGGCGCAGCAGAAAAGGTAAGCGCTATGCCGACGATTACTAATAAAAAAGTGGATAGACCACTGCCACCGCAAATTAGGTAATGGAGTTTCTATTTAGTTTTAGCTTGATATAATTAAAGGAATGAAGGACACAGCAAAAGAAGGACAAAAGGTTAGCATAGATAAACCGTTTGATTTTGCGGAAGATGCGAATTGGCGAATTTTTAGAATCATGGCGGAGTTCGTCGATGGATTTGAGTTTTTATATCCACTGCGTCGAGAAGTAACCGTATTTGGATCAGCATTAATGAGTCCTGGTTCCCAGTGGTATGAGGAAGCGAGAAAAATGGCCAAGCGGCTAGCAGAGCAAGGATTCACTATTATTACTGGCGGGGGGTCAGGCATTATGGAGGCGGCAAATCGGGGGGCAGTAGAAGGCAATGGTATGTCGGTCGGTTTGGATATCGAGCTGCCCACGAAGCAGCGACGTAATATGTACGTCAATAAAGGAATTGGATTCCATTATTTTTTTACGCGCAAGGTAATGTTGTCGGCTTCGGCACAAGCTTATATTTTTTTTCCTGGGGGATTTGGCACGCTAGATGAATTCTTTGAAATGGTGACGCTGGTGCAAACCAAGAAGATGGAAGATGTACCGATTATTTGCGTCGGGAGAGAATACTGGGAAGAGTTGGATAACTGGATCAGGACCAAATTATTGGAACAGTACAGAACCATTCATAGCGAGGATTTACAGGTTTATAGCATCGTTAACAGTGCGGCAGAAGCGGTGGCTATTGTCCAGAAATCAAGAGAAAGAAAATATTTTTAGGTAACGGGGTAGATAGTTGCGGCAGGGTAGAGTCGGTGGCAGGATAAGGTTATGGAAAAAATAACCAGTAATGAGTTAAGGGAAAAGTACCAAGCTTTCTTTGTAAAGCATGGTCACAAGCAAATTATAGGCAGTTCATTAGTGCCGGAAAACGATCCGTCTGTCTTATTCACAACAGCCGGAATGCACCCTTTAGTGCCTTACCTGCAAGGTCAGCCTCATCCTCAGGGCAAGAAACTAACGAACGTACAACGTTGTTTGCGAACAACTGATATTGAAGAGGTGGGAGACGCCACGCATGCCACTGTCTTTGAGATGTTAGGCAATTGGTCGCTTGGAGATTATGGCAAGGAAGAAGCAATAAAATTAAGTTGGCAATTCTTAACAGAAAAAAAATGGTTGAGCCTCTCGCCGGCAAGAATCGCCGTGAGCGTGTTCGCAGGCGATAATAATTCGCCCCGAGACGAGACCGCGGCGCAAGTATGGCAAATGATGGGACTTCCGCTGGAGCGAATCGCCTACTTAGATAACCAGGAGAACTGGTGGCCGGCAGGAGGGAATGATAGCGGACCGCAAGGCCCAGATACAGAAATATTTTATTGGACGGGTGAAGACGCGGCCCCGGTAACTTTTGACCCAAAGAATAAACGATGGATGGAAATATGGAATAACGTCTTCATGGAATTTATCCACGCGGAATCAGGCAATTTAACGCCACTGCAGCAAAAGAATGTGGATACTGGCATGGGCTTAGAGAGGATAGTGATGGCGTTAAACGGGATGAACAGTATTTATGACATCGATACGTATCTGCCTTTAATGAAATGGTTAAGGACTGATTATTTTCAGGATAAAGATATTGAAGATAAGAAATTGAGAATCATCGCAGACCATATTAAGGCCGTAACTTTTGTAATGACGGATGAAAATAACGTTACACCGAGTAACGCTGAGCAAGGGTATGTGATACGCCGCTTGATCAGACGAACGGTCGTGACGGCCCAGGGCCTTGGAGCGAGAGACTTTGCGAGATTATTCCGGGAAGGAATGGAGACGGTGGTGTTACAATATGAATCGGTCTACGAGCTGATGAGAGGCAATTTGCCGGCAGCCCAAACGGCCGTTGAGCAAGAAATTATTAAATTTGAAGGATCGTTAAATCGGGGGATGAAAAAGTTTGCGGAGATAGAGCAAAAAAGTTCGGAAAAGATTAGCGGGGGTGATTTATTGTTATTGCTACAAAGCTTTGGTTTTCCCGTAGAGATTACGACTGAGATGGCTCGGGAAAAAGGGAAGGGAGTGGACTTACCGGGATTTCGACGCAAGTTTGCTGAGCACCAGACGAGGTCACGAGCAGGATCGATAAAAAAGTTTAAAGGGGGACTGATGGATCAAAGCGTAACAGCACAGCAATATCATACGGCAACGCATTTATTACACGCAGCATTGCGCAAACTCTTGGGAGAACAGGTGAGTCAAAAAGGCAGCAATATTACAACCGAGCGATTACGGTTCGATTTTAATTATGACCGCAAGCTGACGAAGGGTGAAATCAGTAAGCTTGAAGAGATGGTAAACAGGGCCATTGAAGATAGACTTGATGTGGAGCGGACAGAAACGACAGTAGATCATGCTCGACAAATAGGAGCGGTGGGATTATTCAAGGAAAAGTATGGAGACAAGGTTAGCGTATATAAGATAGGCAACTTTTCTATGGAAATATGTGGCGGACCACACGTGAAGAATACTGGTGATTTGGGCCGGTTTAAGATAATAAAAGAGGAAGCGACGGCCGCTGGGACAAGACGGATCAAGGCGATACTAGAACCTGGCAGGAGGGGTTATGAAACCAAGCAGGTGGAGCAGTAAAGCCAGAAGAGCGATGTTATTGGAGTTTAGAACATTCTAAGCTATATTTGTTGGACAAGAGGACTTAAGAGAGGTCCAAATAGAATAAACCAGGCGATGTCGGGGACGTAGTATATATTAAACGGTCTGGTTTGGTTTGCGGGAGTAATGAGGCAGACAGAGGCGCTGGGGAAAACTGAATTTGTTTAAAATTTGAGGTAGAATATTGAGAGGTAAATACAATAAGGCAAAGTGAGAATGATGCGAGATATTAAGCGTAGCAGTGGTAATAATAAGAAGGCTAGCTTACCCCCACTGGACATGGGTCAGGTGGAGGAAATCGAATTATTTGAGGCAAGCCAGGCAAGCAAAGAAAGGATTAAGCAGATTAACACAAATCAGGCTAAGGCAGGTAGGTCTGAGCGGAAAAAAGTCATGGATCTGGGCGGTAAAACTGTGCCACTGGCAAACGTAAAAACTGAGGAACCAGTATCAGACATTAAAGAATCCGAGGAGGTCAAAAAAGAGGAAAGTAGGCCGCTGTTTGCCAAGTCTCCGCTAGTTAAGAAACAGCATGTTTGGATGGGAAAAGGGGAACGTAAAATAATGATCGGCCTAATCGGGTTAGTAATTATTGCGGCGCTGATATCGAGTATTATTTTTTTACCGACGACCACTATCAGTTTGAAGCTTAGAACGGCTCCGCTACTGGCCGATGAGGAAGTCTTGATCGGTCAGGCTAATGATAATAATAAGGTGATACCAGGTACTAGTTTTTATCGGGAAATTGCAACGAAGGGGAGTTGGCAAGTCCAAAATCGTGAAGTAATTGGCAGTAAAAGCAGCGGGATAGTGGAAGTTGTGAACAATACGTCAACCGAACAAAAGATTAAGGAATTTAGCCGCCTAGAGACTAAAGACGGAATTTTATTTTACATGCAAAAACACGCTATAGTGTCACCGAATGGGCGGATGCAGGTGGAGGTACTAGCGGCCGAGGAAGGAGATGCTGGGAACATTGAGCCGCAACGACTTGATTTCGTTGTTTTTGATGAGCAATCGAAACAGGTGGTTTGGGCCGACGCTAAACAAAAACTGACCGGCGGGAGTGGAGAATCAGTGGCAGTGGTGGGCGCGGCAGACTTAACAGCAGCCAGACAAGAGGCAGGTAATCAAGCTCGTCAGCAAGCAGAGCAGCAGATTAAAGATGAACTACCAGAAGGATGGGAGCTATTAGAAGAAAGCTGGAATACAGAAATCGTAAGCTTTGAGGCGGCCAGCAAGGAAGGGGAGAAACTTCCGGTATTTGATTGGCAAAGTCAGGTGGTCGTGCGGGTTATTGGTTTTGAAAAAGAGATATTTGACAAGGAGATGAAGAAAAAACTGGAAGAACGGCTCGATAAGGATTATATGCTTTTCCCAGGACCGATTTCTTTTAGCGTTACAGTAAAAGAAATTAATTGGGACGATGCACAGGCAACTGTGGCAGTACGGGTAATACACAGTACCGTACCTAACTTGTCCGTCGATACACTAAGACAAAAATTAGCCGGACGATCCTTGGAGGAAGCTAGGGAATACCTGGAAGGGCTGCCAGGAGTAAGATCGACAGACATACAGCTTTGGCCCTTCTGGGTTAAATCGATACCTCGCATAGAGAAACGGGTGGATATTCAACTAGAATCAGAAAAGAAAATATAAAATAATTATACCCTAAATGACAACATCCAAATTTCCACTCGCTACCCAAGTCAAAGGATTGAATTGAGATAAAGATCAAGAACGGTAAAAATTGGCAATTTATACGCTATGAGCCTTGTATAGTCTAAGCGTATCTAATCACCAGCCCGAGTAACCTAGCTAGCCCAGCATCGCACAGCCAGTGCTAGGAGCGAATTGTGAGGTCTTTTCGGCCTGGTCCCCGCCGAAGCCTGCCTGCCGGACGGTAGGCTGTATGCGCAGGCGTGGCAACCAGGCCGAACTCCTCTCAACGAGCCGCTGGGGCGAGAGAGAAGAGAGAATGAGCGAATAGGGCCGGCTGTGCCAGGCGTCATTTCAGTCTTGTGAGCTCGTACAAGCATGCGTGGTTGACAGAAATGGTATGTTTATACTAAGATATGGAAATCGCACGACAGGACTTTGGGTAAGCAGGTGCAGTATAGAAGAGCAGCTGATAGTCCCAAGTTTTATCGAGCGAGGGATTATTTTTTAAATAAAGCAAATTGTCTAAACAAGATTCTGTGAGCGTGGAGGGAGAGGTGGAGAAAAGTCTTCCGAATACGCAATTCCAGGTAACATTGGATAGCGGTCAAGAAATCATGGCTCACCTAAGCGGTAGAATGAGAGTCCATCGAATAAGGATATTACCAGGCGATAGGGTTAGGGTAGAAATGTCACCTTACGACCTGACCAAAGGACGCATTGTTCAGCGAATGGAATAAATATGAAAGTAAAATCATCGGTAAAAAAAATATGTGCTAAGTGCACTGTGGTGAGGCGAAAGGGACGAGTGCGGGTATTGTGCGAGAACCCTCGTCACAAGCAAAGACAGGGCTAAGGAAGTATAGTTAATGATTTATTAATTTATATGCCAATTCGTATTAGTGGAGTAAATTTGCCGGATAATAAGAGAATCGTCATTAGCCTAATGAGTATTTATGGCATTGGTAAATCGCTAAGCAGCAAGATTCTTGGTCAACTTAGGATTAATGAAAGCTTAAAGACCAAAGAGCTAGGTCCAGAAGAAGAAAAGATGTTGCGGGATTATATAGAAGAGCATGTCCAAGTAGAAGGAGACTTGAGACGGTCTGTTATGCAGGACATCAAACACCAGAAGGATGTAGGAACTTACCGGGGTCTGCGGCATAGCAAAAATTTACCAGTGCGAGGCCAGCGAACAAAAACAAATTCAAGAACAGTCAGGGGCAACGTCAGGAAGACGGCGGGCAGCGGTCGCAAAGCCTCAGCGGAAAAGACCTAATATAGTTAGTCTGGCATGTTTAACATAGAGAAAAATAATTAGCATTATATGAGCGGTAATAAAGCAAAACCAAGCAAAAAGAATAAAAAAGTAGCGACGGTGAGACAAGCCAGGATATATATAAAATCCAGCTATAACAATACATTGATTTCAGCTACCGATGTGCAGGGAAATGTTTTGGCACAAAGCAGCGCCGGGCATGTTGGTTTTAGCGGGACAAGGAAAGCCACGCCTTATGCTGCCCAACAAGCAGTATCTGATGTAATGAATAAATTGAAGCCATACAACGTGCAGGAAGCATCGGTTTTCGTTAAAGGAATTGGCAGCGCCCGTGAAGCAGCGATTAGATCACTGAACGTAGCGGGGTTAACATTGACTTTAATTAAAGACATAACCCCTATTCCTCACAATGGTGTGAGAGCGCCTAAAAAACGCCGGGTTTAAACTACGACCATGACAGCAGGAGCACAACAACAATCTAGGGGTCGACGTAAGCCAAAAAGTCGTTTCGGAGCGCAGCTAGAAGAAAAGCAGAATCTGAAGGAAATTTATGGCATTGCAGAAGCGCAACTAAAGAATTATTACAAGGCCGCGAAGAAATCCACCGACGAGACAGGAGCAGCACTGATCGAACGATTAGAACGACGATTAGACAACGCGATCTATCGGGCAAGTTTTGCTACTACGAGAGCGCAAGCGAGACAAATGGCCAGTCATGGATTATTTAGTGTCAACGGACGATCAGTCAATATTGCGTCTATTATATTAAGCCAAGGCGATGAAGTGCAGGTGAAGAAAAGCAAACGCAAAAAGTCATACTTCACAAATTTTGATAAGCGGATGCAAAATGCGCAGGTAGCGGATTGGTTAGTATTAGATGTAGAAAATTATGGTTTTAAAGTGATTGGCAAACCATCAGTTGATCGGGCGGGGATTGGCGTGGCCATTCAGGAGATCGTCGAATTTTTGTCTAGATAAGAACTTAAATTTTAAATTACATTATGGAACCCATTTACCTACCAGAACAAATAAACACCGAGGAAGAAGATAAGAATAGCGCGACTTTCAGTATTTATCCTTATTATCCTGGATACGGTCCGACGGTAGGCAATGCGTTGCGACGGGTGCTATTATCATCTCTGCCCGGAGCGGCTATCACGAAGGTAAAAATTGAAGGGGTGGACCATGAATTCACGACTTTGCCAGGCATTAAGGAAGATATGATCGGCCTGACGTTGAATTTAAAGAGAGTTCGACTATCCTCGACTAGCGCAGAACCGATTGTTATTAGACTGAAGGTGCAAGGAGATAAGAAAGTTACCGCCAGTGACTTTGAATTACCCCCGGAGGTTAGTATCGGGAACGAGACAGCACCGATCGCCACCTTAACGGATAAAAAAGCCTTATTGGAACTGCGTTGTACGGTGGAACAAGGACGAGGATATAAGCCGCTGGAGTTGCAGAATACGGAGCAAGAACCAATTGGCACGATAGTACTTGATGCGATCTTTACACCAGTGGTACGAGTTAGTTTTAAAGTGGAAAATGTGCGGGTGGGTCAAGCAACGGACTATCATAAATTACTATTGCACATCGAAACTGACGGGACGATCACACCAAAGGATGCTCTTAATCAGGCTGCGTCAATTCTAACTGATCATTTCAAGGAATTAACGGGTGATTTTGCAGATAAACTGACGGGCGAGAGGCCAGAAGTTGTGGAAGAGAAAGCAGAAGAAAGCGAAGAGGAAATGCAGACTGAAAATACGCTGAACTTACTGCAGTTGCCATCGCGCGTCCACAATGCCCTCGAAAGAGTTGGCATTACGGCAGTCGAGCAGGTAATTGATTTGTCGGAAGAACAGATTCAGGATATACCGGGGCTGGGCGAAAAGGCGGTACATGACATTATTGAAGCTAGCGATAAGTACGCGAAGACTCACCCAGAGGCAGAAGATAACAAGTAAAGCAAAGGGGGATATTCGTATGCGGCATAAGAAAAGATTTAGGACATTGAGTCGAAATAAGAGCGCGCGAAAGTCGATGTTTCGGAACATGTGCGTGAGTTTAGTGAAGAGCGGTTATGTAGTAACCAGCGAGGCGAAAGGAAAAGAACTTAGAAAGTACTTTGAACCACTAGTAACCAAGGCCAAACAAAAAATGACATTGGCGGTACGACGGGATTTAATCAGCGAATTAGGAAGTAATGCCAGGGCTGAGGAATTAATCACGCGGGCAACTAAGCAGACTAAGCGCCAGAGCGGGTTTTTGCGTTTAGCCAAATTACCAGTAACTAGCAGCGATGGTGCTAAAAAAGTTCGGGTAGAGATAATTGAATAGACCGTTATGAAAACAGCAGAAAAAATCAGCTCGAAATCAAGCAAGTACGTCGTGATTGATGCACAGGATAAGATATTGGGCAGATTGGCCACACAGGTAGCCAGCCTACTGATGGGTAAAGGAGTCGTAGGGAATAGGAATAACAAGTTAATGGATATCAAGGTCGTGGTGATGAATACGGACGGCGTGGCGCTAACAGGAAATAAAGAGATGACAAAAGTGTATCGGCACTATAGCGGTTATCCGAGCGGCATCAAATCAAGGAACGTAGCCGAGCAGAGAAAGCGAGATTCAAGAGTCATCATCGAACAAGCTGTATTCGGGATGCTGCCCAAGAATAAGTTGCGAGCGCGCATGATGACTAATTTATTGCTTTTTAAAGGGAAAGAACATCCTTATTAGACTAGAGAGAAATTTATTAATATATATTATGGAAGATAAACAAAAAGAAGCAGCGGCGAGAAGTAAATTGTTTGGTGTGGGCCGACGTAAATCAGCGGTAGCGCAGGTAAAGCTGACTGATAAAGCAGCGGAAAAGATTGTTAATGGAGAAAAATTCGAAGAGTATTTTACGACGGTTGATATGCAGAAGATTGCATTGGCTCCGATGGATTTAACTTCGACGGCAGAACAATATGGCATGACCGTGAAGGTTAAAGGTGGAGGGAAGCACGCGCAAGCGGATGCGGTAAGGCATGGATTAGCACGAGCATTACTGGCTGCAAACGCGGAATGGAGGATTCAATTAAAAAGTAACGGGATGCTGACAAGGGATGCTAGAGTAAAAGAACGAAAAAAGCCAGGTTTGAAAAGAGCCAGACGAGCACCGCAGTTCTCCAAGCGATAAAGTAATAGCAAACATGAAGCATAAGCAGACAAGTTAAAGTAATTAGTAGTGATTTATAACTTATTTTATTTATTTATCAAATTAATATGAGTCCACTTATAGTTTCGTTTGGCATATCTATCTTAGGTTTAGCGTATGCGGCCTGGTTAGTAGATTGGATATTGAAAAAAGACCAGGGTACGTCCGAAATGAAAAAGGTAGCACAGGCTATTCAAGAGGGGGCGCGTGCTTTCTTAAAGCGTCAGTATCGGACAATTGGCGTAATTACTTTTTTGGTAGCGGCTGGTTTAGTGGTGATGTATGGCATGATCGGGGAGGTTACCCTGGGATGGCAAACGGCAGTGGCATTTATTTTTGGTGCTGTGTCCTCTGCCCTGTCTGGCATCATTGGCATGTCTATTGCTGTACGAACAAATGTGCGTTCTGCGGCAGCCGCCAGGGAAAGTTTTAATCAGGCATTAACGGTAGCGCTGCGCGGTGGAGCAGTATCAGGCATGACAATTGTATCGTTGAGTCTGGTGGGAATCGTGGTGTTGTTCGCAATCTATGGTTTATTGGGCTATACCCCTCAGGAGATACCAGCCCTAATTGTCGGATACGGCTTTGGGGCGTCACTGGTAGCGCTATTCGCGCAACTGGGTGGCGGTATTTATACTAAAGCGGCTGATGTAGGTGCAGACTTGGTGGGTAAAATCGAAGCGGGAATTCCGGAAGACGATCCACGCAATCCTGCAGTCATAGCGGATTTAGTGGGAGATAACGTTGGGGATTGTGCCGGGCGCGGAGCCGACTTATTTGAATCAACTGCCGCAGAAAACATTGGGGCAATGATTTTAGGGGTGGCTCTATTTCCTGTTTTTGGGGTATCCGGCATTTTCTTTCCTTTGGTGCTGCGTGCTTTTGGACTACTAGCTTCAATGGTTGGAATATTATTTGCGAACGCTAAGGAGAGTGATGATCCGATGACAGCTCTCAACCGTGGATATTTCGTGACAGCAGGCTTGGCTACAGTAGCTTTCTATTTTGTCACACAACAGATGTTGGGAAATATGTGGTTTTTTTGGTGTGGTCTGGTTGGCATCATTACCAGCATCATCTTCATTTACATTACGCAATACTATACTGAGGCTAAGTATCGCCCGGTGAGAGAGATTGCCGAAGCGTCACAGACTGGTCATGCGACTAATATTATTAGCGGCTATGCGGTAGGCCTAGAATCAACTGGAGCAACAGTGGCAGTAATTTGTGGAGCGTTACTTGTTTCGTACTATTTAGGAGGACTTGCTAATGTTCCGGGCGGAGGACTTTACGGCACAGCTGTGGCTACGATGGGTATGTTGGCGACGGCGGCTTATATTTTGGCGATGGATACTTTTGGACCGATTGTGGATAATGGAGCCGGTATCGTGGAGATGGCAGGTGAAAGTGGCAAAACACGCGAAATCATGGACAAATTAGATTCGGCAGGAAACACCACTAAAGCGTTAACCAAGGGTTATGCGATTGGTTCGGCTGCCTTAGCGGCATTCTTGCTGTTTTCAGCATATTTAGAAGAAGTACATCTTGAAGTAGTGGATCTGGCTAAAGTGGAAGTATTTGTGGGGGCTTTAATTGGCGCTACTCTAGTTTTCGTATTTTCGTCACTGGCTATCCGAGCGGTCAGTAAAGCTGCCTATTCGATTATTAATGAAGTGCGACGACAGTTCAAAGAGCATCCTGGAATTATGCAGGGAACAGAAAAGCCAGATTATTCGAGAGCAGTGGACATCACTACGCAAGGAGCACTGCGACAAATGGTTTTGCCCGGCTTACTGGCTGTAGTCGTACCTGTAGTCGTAGGTATGACACTTAAGGCAGAAGCTGAAGCAGGTTTGATAATGGTCGGCACAATTGCGGGTATCCTAATGGCAACTCTAATGAATAACAGCGGCGGAGCATGGGATAATGCTAAGAAATGGATTGAATCTGGCAATCTTGGCGGAAAGAAATCACCAGCTCACCAGGCAGCGGTTACTGGCGACACTGTGGGGGATCCATTCAAAGATACGGCAGGTCCTTCTCTGCACGTTCTGATTAAACTTCTATCTACACTTACTTTGGCTCTAGCTCCGCTGTTCCTCTAAATTATTAAGGCTAGTTGAGATCAAAATACTGCATAGTAGCCCAGATTGACTCGGCGAAAACCTGCCGTAAGTGCTGGAGGGTTTTTTGATCGAGCTGATCGCTGGTGATATATAAGCTTTCATCGGTTTCCTGATGGATAACTGGAACTCGATGCTTTTTGAGCGACAAACCATCCCAGCTTAATGTTGCGCAAAGGTGGTCATAAACGGATAAATAGACCGAGTTCTTCCCGATATTAAAGCCAGGCATTTTTTTATTAATTTCATCGGCATATAGATCTATGTAACGAGCTGGCGCAAACCTAATTAATTGTCTCTTTAAGCAAGCCTGTTGGTATACACTTGTAGTGGCCGAAAGAGTGTATATGTGCGCGGCATAATGCTCGAAAAATTGTAATCGCTCACAGGTCAAGGAAAGCCCCCTAACTGAAAACAGCCCGCCAGGGTTGTTTTAGGTTACCTTGG
>MHHQ01000024.1 GCA_001817065.1 Candidatus Andersenbacteria bacterium RIFCSPHIGHO2_02_FULL_46_16 | reverse complement strand
AATTAAAGAGCACAAACATCGGATGTGCTTGTGCTCTTAGTTTAGCGCTTTTCTGTGGGAAGAAGGGAGTTACTTTAGATCAGTTGTAAAGTAAAATTGACTGAACAGTTGAGCTCACCTACCATATCATGGCTCTTTGAACGTTTACAATTTATTTTGACTTTCTCGAAGAGGAGTATAGCGATGTCGAAACTGGCTATTGTGGTTGTGGGTGGTGATGCGGCTACGGCGGCGGAAGGTATACCGATTGTTGATGAATTAAGAAAAAGAGGTCACTCTGTTCGTTGGATTATGGATCAGGAAGGAGAAGGCAGAAAGATTTTAGAGAAACGACAATTAGAGTATGAGCTTTATGATGATGCCACGCCAAGAGACAAATTTGATCTGATTCTTGTTCTGACCAGCGCGACGGCGGTTCGTGCCCAACACGTCTGGACCTGTTATGGCAGAGTGTGCGCTAAGCCGGTAGTTTGGTACGAGGACTTTCCCGGCACAGCCCACGTGGAGGCAGTGCGAAGTTTGCAGCCTGACACACTAATGGTTATTAATGAAGCGGCAGCAGATATTGCCCGCCAGATTCGCCCGCTTGTGCCTATACACGTTGTTGGCAAACCGTCATTTGAATCGCGCGCAGACATGACAGGACCTGTTACTTCTTTGCGCATGCAGGCGCGTGGCACCCTGGGCGTCGATGAGCATGATTTCGTGGTAGTCTACTGGTCAGGCGGTGAAACAATTGAACGCGTTGAAAAGCAATTAGCAGCACTGCGAGACGTCAGGCTGGGGATGGCAAGAATGGTTTTAGCTCCACGTATCCATCCTAAGCTTGATCGTTGGGGAGCCGGTACACAGGCGAGGCTGATCGAGTATGCGCGCACGGGCAAGGCTGAGACGTTTAGTTGGCATAGCACGGAAGCCGATACAGTTAATGCAGCAGCCGATGTCATGGTGTGTGATGCAGGTTGTACGGAGGCAATGATGGGTGCCTTGATGGGCATTCCAACTATTATTACCCGCTTTCCAGATGATTATGCCAGACTAACAGCCCGCGGCTTACCTGGGGGTGTACCAATGGTTGTAACGTGCGGAGCAGTATTATCGGCAGAAAGCGGACCTCAGCTGGTTTATTTACTGAGTATCTTGGCTGGTATATGGCAGGAATATGATAGTTGGGAGAAACTATTGACCCAATGCTTTTTACAGTCGCGGCCACTTGTTTCTTTATTGGAACCGGGAGCGGCGGTGAGGATCGCGAAGGTCGTTGAAGGATATAGGGGTGGGTTGTAATTTATTTATTAAGCGCCGAATCGATGAGATTGGCGCTTTTTTCTTATTAAAATTAAGGGTTATGGATCAGAATTTTTCTGCTATGGATTAGGATTCGTCGGTGGTTGGCCGTCATTGGCATTAATGTCTATGTCGAGATTAGGCGGAATGTTTACGTCAACTTCTCCGCCAGCACCTCCAGCTCCACCGGTATTAGGAACAGGAGCAGCGTCGGGAACTGGGTTCCCATTATTTTGACCTAGCACAATGAATAGTCCAACGATAATTAGGACCACCACGATTATACCTATGATTAAACCGGTACCCATGCCGCTGTCCCCTTGGGCGGGCACGCTAGTTACTTGCTGATCTGCCATGCTGCTTCACCTCCTTCGGAAATATTTTAAAAGAAGTGCGATCAATTATGGCGCGGTGACGGCGGGACCACGCCGGATTAAACCGATGATAACCAATAGGACAACAGCTCCGATGGTGGCCATTATGATTTCGACCAGGGTACTTTCCACGGCGATACCAAGCGTGCTGAAGATGAAACCGCCTAGCACCGCGCCAACGATACCTACCCCAATATTACCGAGAAGGCCGAATCCCCTGCCTTGCATAAGGTAACCAGCTAACCAGCCGGAGATTAATCCGACAATGATCGTCCATAATAAGTTTGGCATAGGCAAAAAATGTTTAATGATATGTTAAAAATATGCAGAATAATTGAGGCATTACAAGGTTTTTTATTCACTTTGGAGCCTTGGCAGGTGCATAAACAACCTGCGGAGCGGCATCACTTCTTATGAGCAGCGAGGAATAACAAATGACGGCGATATTGCGGGTACCAACCGTCAGCTATTACACTTCTGTATCGATTGTTCGTTCCACTTCCTCTGGAGTAGCGGGTTTAATGAATTGGATTAATTTAGCAATACCATAAGCAACGACTAGGTACACAATCATAGCTAACAACGTTGACCATTCGAGGACGGATCGCCTCACGGTGCTGCTGGTAATAACACCGAGGAAAGGAACGGCCAGCGGGGCGGTGATGCCATAAATAAATTGGGTAAAACCACTGCTAGGATTGGCTGCCAATAATTTCAGAAGAACGCGAAATGCTAAAAAGAAAAGTTTCTTTGCCAATGAGAATTATTAACCTCATTGCTCTTGTCTTTAATATTTATGGTAGTTATATAAAGGGGTCTGGATCAGACTATTTTGGATGGTTCGTTGAATCTGAGATAGAGGAGGTGTTTGATTGTTCGTTGGACAATTTAAAATTAGAAAAAGGATCAGAAACGTGAGAAGGCTATACATTATACAAATGGTACATTCGCTTCACGACCAATCCCGTTACCCGAGCGCTATTCGAGATGAAATTATAGACGGTTCAGAAAAAGTGCTTCGAGCGGGCTTGATGGTTAACGGCAAATTGCTTTCCGGTAATCAACAAAGTCCGTGGACCGTGGTTGATAATTTCTGGATCCTGGTGGAGGAAGAGTTGATGCGCAACAATTTTTTATCTGCCATGACAAATGGCTCAAGGCTTTATGTCTATTGCGAGTCGCTTGCTTACGGCAGCGATGAAATAGACATTAATATGCAAATTAAAATTGGGGCAAGAGACAATAATCCGGCATTTCTTGTTTTGAATAGATTACTTGGTTTAGGGGCTAAGGTCAGAGAAACAGAAAGTCAACAACTGTTAGATGTTACGCAAGGACATATCTGCCATTGCGTACTCGCCCAAAAATTAGTATTGGCCACCCTCAATAAATGCAATGTGCAGCGAGACAGAGCTATCGCCAGCAGGATTCACCGTGATCTACCGGAAGGAAGTATTGGATTGCTTTTTATTGGCTGCAGCCATAACGTTACCCGGTCGTTAGCTTGGCGCCGTCCCAGAATACGGGTGAATAATCTGATAGAAGTAGGTCCAATAATTCCGTCAATAAAGAGGTCATAATAATTTCTTCTAGAGCCCGACCAGCTCTTTTTTTATTATTTATGCGGACTGGTGAGCGGCTGTGAGGCAATGTTAGATTGAAGAGCAGGCACTCAAGGTTAACTACCCCCATCATATAGCGTGTTGAGGCTTTATTCGAGGGTCGTTTCAGCAATCGATTTGAGGCCTCCGGGTCAGGGGTAAACGGAACAAAGGGGACACTATAAAAAGAGTTGCAGCACTGTTCTGTTTGATATTTTCCACCTTTCTTAGTCTGACAAAATGTTACAGAATGTTACATCTCGTGTCTCATTCTTGACTTACGATCAATAGCTCCGCGTGCGTTAAAAATTCAATTTGTACCAACGGAGAAGGGTTAAGAAAGTGAATACGTGGTAAGTACGAACTTCGATTGATTTACTGACAGGTATCCAAGTGTTTAGTTTTTGCCCGCCCTTGCCACTCTTTTCAAGTCTTTGAATACTCCGATAGTAACCATCATTCAATTTCTGTTGTTCGTCCTTATTGAGCATTTGCCAAATTGATTCCTGAGCTTCAGAAATATTCTTTTCAAACAGCCGCTGAATCATTTTGTGTAATTTGAGATTCTCGTTAGCTGGAAACGGTGATTTCGGACGATCATACACCTCAGCTGGCAGTAAATCACGGAAAGCCTCTCGCAAAATTCTCTTCTCACTATCTTTGGTAACATTTTTTTCCTTTGGCACGGCCAAGCATGCTTCAATCACAGCAGGACTAACAAAGGGTAATCGGGCCTCAATTGCATTGGCCGCTGCAACTCTATCATTTGAATCTTCCAAGAACTGCAGAAAACGTTTGGCATAGAAATACTGCATTTTCTTAAGAGGATCAGATTCGGCGCAGTGCTCGTAATATTCTTCAACGACGTGATCGATAATGCCTTTGTAATTTACACGGGACAGGAAGTTGGCATTGAAAAACTTAACTACAAAATCAGCTCGGGAGCCGTAAAGATTTTTTAGATCTTCAGAAGAACGACATTTATCTTGATCTAATTTAAGTCCAGGAAATGTATGATAGTACCCCAAATTAAACTCATCTGATCCCTCGCCAATCAGTGTTACCTTATACCCCTTCTGCGCAAGCGTCTCATAGTTAGCTAACATTCCAATTCGGCGAATTGAATCAAAGGGCCCGTCCATAGCAATAACGCATCGATCAATATACTCCATCATCTTCTCTGGCGTCAGGTTTGGACTAACTAATGTAATGCTAAGCTTTTCAGAAACGATCTTAGCGTGTTCATAGTCTTCGTTATCAGCGTCCGCGTATTGCACACAAGAAGCTAGTATGTCTTTTGTTTGCGGCGAATTCTTAGCAACCGCAGCTACAATACTTGAATCAACTCCACCACTTAAACCAATACTCGTCGGCACTTCAGTGGGTACCCGTAACTCAACGGACTCTTTCACCGCCTTACGAACAGCCGCCACATGATTATAGTTATCCGGCATAGTCGGAAATGTTATGTCCCAATATCTTTTAATTCGGAATCCTCTAACTTCATCCAACGTAGCAAAGAAGCCTGCCTTCAACTGTTTAACATTCTTGTAGAAAGATGACCCTGGATCATGAATTCCTCCTGCGAATGTATGTGCCTCAAGAATAAACTCAGCCAATGCATGCTTATCGATAACTTTTTTGACGTTAGGATGTTGCAAAACAGCCTTGGGCTCTGAACCGAATACAAAATCTCCGTTAGCAGCAAAGCTATAAAACATGGGCTTAACGCCTGTGCGATCTCGTCCTATTAAGACTTGGTTTGTTTCCTCATCGTAAACAACAAAGGCAAACTCACCATCAAGTCGATCAACACATTTTTTTCCCCATTCGTGCCACCCATGAACAATAACCTCGAAATCAGAAGGTGAGATGAATTTGTATCCCTTCACAATCAGTTCTTCCTTTAGCTCCCGGAAATTGTAAATCTCACCATTAAATACAATTGCTATTTGAGATTTCGTGCCCTTCTTATTCAAGGCCATAATCGTTGGCTGATTCGTAACTCCCGTGATGCAAAGCCGATTATGTCCAAAAATAACGTGCTTATTAGGAGAATGATAGTAAGCAATTGCGTCAGGCCCGCGGTGATGAACCGCTTGAGTCATCGCCTCAATATTGGTCGTCTTCGAATCAAGCTCCCTCTTGAAATTTATTGCGCCAGCAACGCCACACATATGCTTCGTTATACTTCGAGGGGATGAGCATTCCCGGTCAGGCTAAAAACTATGGTCTTTTCCTGTCCGTTCCATTCCTTTGCTTTTTCAATCGCACCTTTAATTGCGTAGCAAGATTCAGCAGCAGGCTTTATTCCTTCCGTCTTTTCAAAAAGCTCCTGCAAGGCATCAACCTCTTCATTAGGATAAGCAACAGCCTTAACAACTCCTTCATGAACTAACAGTGAAAGTAATGGATTTTTACCGTGGTAATTAAGACCGCTGGCCCCAAGTTTCTTAGGTACAAACATATTACCCAATGTGAACATTTTTGCTCTTGGCATCAGGCCAACAGTGTCGGGGTTTTCGTAACGGTATTCGCCCTTTGTGAAGCTCGGTACACTCGCTGATTCTACAGCGATAAAATCCGTGATTCGGCGATACTCTCTGAGGAGCGGAAAGACTAACCCAGAAAAACTACTACCGCCTCCGACAACGCCAATGATTGCATCCGGTTTAATGCCCAATGCTTTCAATTGGTCTTGCAGCTCAAGACCAATAACTGAGTTATGCAGGGCCGAGTACGCAGTGAGACATCCAAGCGACAACTTATTGCGTGGATCAGCGTTGACGTGCTTAAGAGCAACGCTAATGCTCGCTGCTATTGTTCCCTCCTTAGTCGTAATGGGCTTCACGATTGCCCCATACTTTTCCATGACGCGCACCTTATCGATCTTGGCATCATAGTTAGCCTTTTCCATATAGATAACAGCGGGTATACCAAACTCTTGAGCTGCTACCGCCATTCCCATACCCCAATTACCAGGCCCCGTATCGCCGATGAATTCTTTTACCCCATCTTGCTTTGCGTAATAGGCCTGAACGTAAGATGAGTTCAGTTTATAGCTCCCGATCTTATTTACATCCTCACGCTTGTAGAATATTTTCACCTTCTCTATGCCTAGCGCTTTCTCTAAACCATGAGCGCGAACAAGCGGTGTGGGGCGGTACGTTTTGTATAAATCATGTATCTCTTTTGGAACAGGAATATATTCATCAGTTTCGTATATGCCAACTCCGAGTTCCTGCTTTGCCAGTTCGGTCGGCAATGTCTTGGCCAATTCTTGCCAGTTCATTGGCTTAGCGGTGTGCGGATCAAGCAGAGGTGGGATATCAAAGCCTAGCTCGCGCTTGATAAAGGGCACAGCATTATACCAATTTTTCGGAGCGTTAATTTTAAACTGTTTTTTCATAAGTATTACGTATGGCTCTGAGAATATTGTTTAAACCGTTTTGCGATCTCTTTAATCTTTGGATGTACTTCTTTGGCAATAACAACGTCATCAATTTGACGAATAGGCATGACATTCATGCTGGTACTCGTCAGGAAAAATCCGTCGTAGTTCTCGATATCTTTCAATGGAATATCTTCTTCTACCACTGATAATTTTTCATCACCCCTAACCGCCTCGAATAAAATCCGACGAGTAATCCCGTCTAAAACTTTATCGACTGGTGAAGTAACAAGGCTATTACCTTTAATGGCAAATAAGTTGGTGCGTGTTCCTTCCCGCATATTTCCCCCACGGTCTACTAGAATGGCATCGAGAGCATCGCTCTTGACCGCTACACGATGCGCAAGAAAGTTAAGAAGTAGATCTTTCGACTTGGCTTGCGGCAGCATCCGCTCACCCTCATATGTAATGACCTTTACCCCGCGACGATAAAACTTATCAGGATAGAAAGTGAGGCCAAGTGGAAACATAAATAGTTGTGGTTCCTCATTTTCATCTCCTGCCCCCATTAGAAGAATACGAATCAAGAGATCCTTATTTTCACTATTCTTTGAAAGATCATCTATCCAACGCAGGATATTTTTCTTACTAAAACTGTGTTCCAAGCCAATCAGACTTGCTGAATGAAGCAACCGGTCAATATGGTATTCAGTAAAGAACCCCTTCCCGGCAACTACTTTTATGGATTCATACACTGCGAAATTAAAAAACATCGCCTTGCTGAGGACAGGAATAGTCGCCTGTTCTGGGTTAACCAATTTTCCGTTGTGACTAATATATTTCATAAATAGTATTGCCAATGCTATCATATTGTTGTACTATAGTCAACAATATTTGATTATTCTATATTTGTATGCTATACTGCTGTGTATAGCCAATATTTAACTGCTAGTCACCAAAACTATGACTTTAGAACAAGAACTGGCTCAACTGGGCCTAAAGGAAAATGAGATAAAAGTCTATATTGCAGCCCTTGAGCTAGGCGAGCCTGCTGTAGGCGATATTGAGAGGCAAACGGCCCTCCATAAGCAACTGATTTATAATGCTGCCTCTTCCCTACAGGAAAAGGGTCTGATTAGTATCCATGAAATTCGTGGGCGAAAACGGTTTAGTGTCAGCAACCCAGCTGCCCTGGAAGAACACGCCCGCGCACGTTTGGAAAAAGCTCAGGAGTTAGTACCCCACCTATTTGATCGAGCCAATAAAAAACGTTCAGCCGATAAAGTACGCACCTATCGCGATGTAAAGGGAGTGCAGCAGTACTACTTAGAAAGTATCCGCCGCCAACCGGAAAAATCAGAAGTGTATATTCTCGGAGTAAACAGCGAGAGGTACTTCGAAATTTTTGTGAAAGATAGCATGGCTTATGAGCGATTCGAAAACTCTCGGATCGAACGTAACATCAAATTAAATTTGCTGCTCTTTGGTGCAGAAGAGAAAGAAATAGAATTAAACAAGAATCGTTTCACTATTGATTTGCGATTACTTCAAGAAGCTGTGCAGGGACCGATGGATATCATGATTTGGCACGACCATGTAGGTATGCTGTTCTATGGCGCAGAACCATATGTACTCGACATCATGGGGCAGCAAACAGCGGATGGATTTCGTCAGTATTTCAAAGTGCTTTGGAAGCAAGGAAAGGCACTAACGTCCTAATTTAGAGTTGTCTACAGCTACCGCCTGGACTTCCTACCACCCTTACGGCTTCCTTTGAATAATGGAAGAAATAGAGCCAAAACTTAACTATTGCCTCTACGCTCGTAAAAGCACCGAAAGTGAGGAGCGACAAGTACTGTCTGTCGAGAGTCAGGTGAAGGAAATGCTGGAGCTAGCTGCTAAGGAAAATATCAATGTAGTCGAAATCCGGCGGGTGTTACCCGACTACCTGCGATACTACAATTAGGAGCGGGTGCGTCTGGGATTAAACTTTCAAACACCCCCTGAGCGTTTCCAAGGTCTTGAGTTTTAAGCGGTTTGATTTAGTTAGCATTGTCCCTGACAATAGCTTTCAAATAGTGGCATATTTTGCGCTCTGTAAAGCTGGTTTTATTGGTGTTTTTTTGTATCGGTCCATTAGGACAAGGTAGCATTTGGGATCAAGCTAGAACCTATTTAAAGTATTTTGACAGGAGGATAGTAATACCTAATCTCGCTAGCTTTCTAAAATGAACTGATAATATTGTCTACCCTTGGTGTCTATTCGCTCAACTTCATGTTGTTTAACTAATCTTTCCCATGCTTTTTCCGTATAATCGCCAGGTTCAAAATTTCCTGATCTTAGTGGTTGTTGCCACGTAGCCAGTGCAAGTGCGTTCATTGTTTGTAATCTTCTGGTTGCCAGACCTTGATTTGTAAATTTTTCCTCAGTACTAGTCCAGCCGACAAAGGGCTGACTAGGCTTTTCTACGTAGGCTCTAACGACCTTACCATTCCCTAAAGTTTTATCGCCTCTTTTTTCGTATAGCTCAATTTCTTCATAATAATGCATGCCTTTTTCGGAAGGATGCCTTCCACTCGTCAGTGCCACAAATATTTCATCCCCCGACTCGTGTTTTATTAGATAAAGAGAAGCCAATTTTCCTTCGTCTGCGTATTTTTTTATCTCAACATATAAGTAGTGATTGGTATCTTTTGATAGAACACTTTCATCAATTTCTTGGATTGTTCCCTGTGGGAAGTGTTTTTCAAAATTATCCTTATCTAATCTAAAGGCTTGCGGCTCGTTACTTTCTATATTTTCGAATTGATTAGGCATATTAAAAGTATATCACGTTCGAGCGTCATTGCTCCTCCTTCGACTTTGCTATAGGATAACCTACCCCAAATATCTACTTTGTTGATGGGTAAAAAATAAGTTCATCCAGCGGGCTGATACTGCGTTGAGGTAGCTCCCGCCTGCAGGCGAGGCTCGCCCTGCTGTGCGGCTTCGGTCCAGTCCGCTTCGGGCGGGCATGCCTCAGAGTCCTTCAATACAAGGAAGGTTTTATTTAAAAAAACATCCTGCCGTAGGCAGAATGGATTGAAGAGCAGGCAGTCAGGGTTAAGTACCCCCATCATATAGTGTGTTGAGGCTTTATTCGAGGATCGTTTCAATAGTCAACTTGAGGCCTCCAGGTCGGGGAAAAATGTTACAAATGTTACAGATTTTGGGGAGTTGGTGGCTGTAACATTTTGAGTTGCAACACAAGAAATGTTACAGGATGTGACACCATAAAAAGGAATCAGAGCTGTAACATTTCCCGAAAAAAATGAGACAGTTTGAGACACTATAAAAAATAGCTGTCTCGTGTCTCATTTCTTATCGCTTAGCGAGCTGGCTTATGTCGCTTTATTAGAAACTACCGTTGCCTGATCCCACATGATTTTAAAGTATGTTCGGAACGTCTTCACTATCTGCTCACCAGCCAGATCAATTACGTGCGGTTGCTTGCCATAAATTAGCAGCCCCACATGAGCGTGCCATACAACAATATCCATCGGGGCTTGCGAAGCTTCCTTAATAACTCTAATCTCAAGCTGCTGCCGGTTGGCTATGCCTGGTATATCCGATTCATTTTGTTGTGGTGTGAGGAAAAAGATAAGCTGCAGTGGTATGTTGCGTTCCAGTCGCGCCTCTTCAAACCGGCGAAAGTGCGGGTTATCAAGCCCCCACAATTCGAAGAACCGTTGCCCACCTACTCCCGTAACCAGAGCACGCTTGCCCTCTGGCTGTGAACGCATGGACTGCTGATAGTACTGCTGAACAGCAGCCAAGCCAGAATATGTCCGCACCAAGTCCTTTTCTTTTTTAGTGCTGGCCACCTCATAGAGAGCGGGCAGGAGTCCCCGGACAGCTCCCAGTCGCTCCTCAATTCGCTGCTCAAGAATAGATGGATCGGCGGCTTGAAATCGCTTACGGCCTCGAATCAGGCTAATTGTCATGAGCCCCTCGGATTGGAGCTTTTCCGTTGCATTGTAGACGAGCTGCTTGTGTAGACCACTTTCCCGCACTAAGTCGCCAATAGTAGTTTCACCCACTTTTAGGGCAGATAGGTACACTTTGGCCTCATTTGGATCCAACCCCAGCGCCTCCAGACGCTGCTCCAAAGTCATATTCGGCTGACCAGATGCTTCTTTTTTAGCCATATACGGCCATTATAGTGTAAATATTGATAGTCGTCAATAGTGTTGACACTTTAATCTTATTGCGTTATATTGCGTAGTCACGATCGAGTTGATCGTGTTGAAACGAAAAAGTTCCTTTCAACCCAGGAGATAACAAATGGCACGCATCGTAGTCATCGAAGTCGATAGTCATGGCATCAGGCTTACCGGAGCATCGGGAGAAGTCACTGACGTGGATAGCGGACATGGAAGTTACGTTCGTATCACGCCCTTTGATTCTGTGCAGGATGCGGAAAAATCTCTGGAAGCGTCGTACGAAAAAGCTGATTGGTTTGATTTCTGTCCTGTCGGTGAATACAGAGAAGAGTTTCTGAAAGCTTTGGGAGGCAAATGTAAGGCGATGTCGTACTGGCGGATCATAGGTAGCAATTCCTATTACAACTTTCGTGCCATCGTGGCGGAAATCACTTGAACCTTTGGGGACTTTATCGGGCGACACGGACTCGTCGCCCTTCTCTCCCAGCACCGAATCTATTTCGATGCTCGGACGAGGAAAAGAAAGTTCTTTTACAACACCTAGATAATTCTGTGCAAGCAGGATTGTCGCAGATTCCTGGCTGCTGTAGCGGGTAGTCGAAATGGAAGAAAGGAAATGCCAATGTCTCAATGCTGGGTATTTCAGACCCTGCGGAACGAGCAGCCTACACTGACGGACGATGGAGTTGAGTTCACGAATTGGGGGGAAACCATTGCGAGATTAACACCCTTCCCGTCGAAAGAGGATGCCGAGCGCACTCTTAGGCAGGCAGGATACCGTCGTGGTCACAAGTACGCACAGTTTGATGCTTGCGGAGAGTTGAAGGGATGGATCTGGGACATCACTGGCCCTCGAGGAGTGCTTAAAAATGGATGGAACTACTACAACTACGTAGGTGAGATGATCAGTGATGCGTTCATCATCATGTGAGCCAACTTGTTACCCTCTTTGGCAGCGTCAAGTATATGAATATACAGGGCGTTGTGAGTGTGGGTCTGCGCCAAATTGGGAGTCGCTACCCCAAGTCGGTGGTTCCTGGAGTAAATCGAGGAAATGGCCATCATGCGAGAGCATGTGGACATCAGCAAGCCACGCAAGCCTGTTGGAAGGACAGGATTATGTTCCTTACCGCCTCAATGGAGGACTTAGTCCTTCAGAAAGGAGTTTCACCGCCCGATACAAATCAATAATCGGGCTTCTCTCCCAGCACCGGAAATCGTTTCCGATGCTCGGATGGAAGAATGTTCTTTGCACCCAGTATGCCGTAGATTCAGTAAGTTGCTGGATAAGCGACATGTCGAAACAGTGGAGAATAAACCGTGATGTTAGAGTTTGGTTTAAGGTTTGCGTTCGACGTATGGGTCTTCACCGCCCTTATCCTGACTTGGTCACAGATCGTTGGCGGACGTGATGGCAGGCTGTTCGTCGCTCGTGCGCTGATTCTGGTGCAAGTATACCTGCTGCGCGCGACCTGGGAGCAGTCCCGTTGGTACGGTCCGAGAGTTTTTCAGTGGGTGGTCACACAGATTGCGCGCGAACTGCACGCACTAATACGTGTCGTCCGCCGGGGACTCCCCGGGCATGTCCACCAGGTTTCTCCAAGTGCTGAACGGCACACCTGACGTGAGTGGGAAAGGCAGAGGAAGTCGCGAGGTAATAGCCGTGTATAAATCTGCTGAGACCACAGCACTCAAACCTCATGTTTTCTATAACGTGAGGTTTTTTCATGGAAGAAAGTTACCTACAGTTAGCGCCTAGACTTTCTATTATCTCCGCGGCTTCCTTATGGCTGATGGAAGAAGTGGATCCAAAACTGAACTACTGCCTCTACGCCCGTAAAAGTACCGAGAGTGAGGAACGACAGGTACTGTCTATCGACAGCCAGATTAAGGAGATGCTGGAGCTAGCAGCCCAAGAGAACATAAATGTGGTAGAGATTCGTCGAGAGTCACATTCAGCAAAATCTACTGGCGAGCGCCCGGTCTTCAATGAGCTTCTTGGTGACATACGATCCGGAAGATTCAACGGTATCCTGACCTGGGCGCCAGATCGCCTATCACGCAATGCCGGCGACCTCGGAGCGATTGTCGATCTTATGGATCAGAAACATTTGCTGGAGATACGAACCCACAGCCAGCATTTTACCGATAACCCGAATGAGAAGTTTCTGCTAATGATCTTGGGATCACAAGCCAAACTGGAAAACGACAACCGCGGCATAAACGTGAAGCGTGGGCTGCGCACCAGGGTTGAGATGGGATTATGGCCCGGGATTGCCCCAGTCGGTTACCTCAATCAAAAAGAAATGGATAAAAAATGCCAAGTTGTCCTTGATCCGCAGCGAGCACCAGTGGTAAAGAAGATATTTGAGAAAATGGCTTATGAACAGTGGTCCGGCCGAAATATATACAACTGGCTCAAATTCGAGCTGAATTTCCGCACCACTGGCAACCACCACCTTGCGTTGAGCAATATATATCGGCTGTTGCAAAACACCTTTTACTACGGGACATTCGAGTATCCAAAGAATAGTGGCAACTGGTACCAAGGTAAGCACACGCCGATAATCACGAAAGAGTTATATGACCAAGCCAACGAGCAGCTAAAGCGAGACAATCTGATTCGAGGCAGTCATGAGTTCGCCTTCACTAAACTGATGGTGTGTGGTCTGTGTGGCTCAAGTATATCTGCCGAGGAGAAATACAAGATGCGCAAGGATGGGACGGTTACCAAATATATTTACTACGGCTGCTGCCGGTCGCGGGACCGGTCGTGCCGGAATCCGTATCTGCGAGAAGAAGACTTGGTTAACCAGTTGTCGCAGCTACTTGGCCAGATTGACCTTAACCGAACCGCCGTGCGGATAAAATTCGAGGAGGAGCTGAGGCGTTACAACAAATTCAACCGTGGAGTGCTGGGGATGAAAGGTAATTCCACCAAGCACGAAGACATCAACCTTACTACCTATGCCCAATACATTCTGAAGGACGGGACGAATGAGGAAAAGCGGGAGTTGTTGGGGTGTTTTAAGTCGAGGTTGGTGGTGGCAAGAAAGACGGTAGTAATCAAATAAGGCATTTACTTTTTCAACACTCTATCAAGAATAGCCTCAACGCCTTTCGTAATGTTATAGGATAGAACGTTAAGGTGTCCGAATACTCCCATCGTAAGGATGGCAAAAAGCAAGAAGTCGCTTGTTTCAATATTGGCGCCTTTAGCCAACAGAGGCCATCTTACGAGCATGAAGTAATATCCTACCAATCCTGCAATAAAGAAATTAACAAAATTATTCCACCCCTCTGCAAATTTTCTTTGCCATTTCCATTCACCCTCTTTTAGTACAGTCTGGTATTTAATAATCCCCAAACACAAACTAGCCAAGAAGATGATTCCTAGAACAACTATTTCTTTCATGGTTCCCGCTTTCTAAGTTACGAAATAAACTGACCGCCAAGGTCTGCCGATAAAAAATATTGGCTGCAGGGGTATCAGGACTCGAACCTGAAACGACGGTTTTGGAGACCGTAATGATAGCCATTTCACCATACCCCCGTAGTAGGAATATTAATGTTTTATTGGTTTTTTTGACAGGGGGGGAGAACTTAAATTCCCCGCTTCGCAAATGAGCTATGATCTGCCGGTTCCCAGTAGTGAGGAAATTTTGGGCAGTGTTATTTCTTGCCTTTTTCTTTATGGGCTTGGTGTTTGCGGCACTTTTTGCAGAACTTGTTCAATTCAAGCTTCAGGCTGTCCTGGCGCTTAAGGTTACGATGCGTGTGATAATTGAATGATTTGCACTCGGTGCACTGCAGGCGAATTAATGTGTCTTGGCTCATACAATGTGAGGTATTTAATAGTATTGGTTAGTTTCTCCATTTAAACTGAAATATGGTCTCTTGTCAAAATTTTGTGAAAGTATAGGGGCTTCGCGTCCAGCGCGGCCGCCTTTTCGTAACTATATGAACAGTGGCTATTTTGTCCTCAGTGAAGATGGTAAATTTTAGTTAGAGAGACTTATTGTCGATCGTTTCTTTTAATATCCATTGCTGAGGTGCATCCTCCCATTCATAGACATGGACAGGTTGGGGCGGTTTAGGCACGTTCCCCTGCTCTAGCAACCACTCTCCCGCTGATTCCCGATACCGGGCACTGATTGACCACTCGGTATGAGTAGCGTCCTTAATAGTGAGCAGGAGGCGCTTTTTCGCACCAGACTCTAGACTGTAGTCGAACCAGATAGTATTGAGCTGGTCGGTCGTGATGAAACGTTGAGGGACAGCGTTTGGGTCAGCGATGGATTTTAGGTTTTTATCCAAAAAAGCAGCGATCTGTTCGTCATCGACGGGAGCGGTGATATTCGTGTCAGGGTTTTGGCTGTTGGCGTCTAATTGAAAATGAATCAAGAACGTTTGGTCGCCATAGCCTGGAAATAATGTCTGGTGGGCAATCCGACCAGTGGATAATTCCAGCGCATAAGCGTGGCTGACATACGAGATAGGCTGTGTATTAAATAGGACATATTGTCCGGCAGAGTCTGCCCGAGCTGACTGAAAAACACCCTGGTATTTAGCAATGTGTTTATGAACGGAGCCTTTTACCTGCCAGAAGGTGAAGGAAAATTTGCTTTGTGCAACATACAATAAGCTATCGTCCGGCAACCATTGGATATACGGGACTGTGCCGGAAACGGTGGCGGCTTCCGCAGGTGTATTCTCATGATTGATATGTAATATAGTCTTATTGCCATTCGGTTCAGCGTAGGCAATGGCGTCACCGGCCGGGTCGATGTCCATTGGTTCCGTTTGAACGATCTGCGTTAAGTCCGTCCAGTTGATATTACCAAACCGGATGCCAAGGGACGGGGACTGGACGGTTACTGCGTGGAGACCGGTGGATGGTTGGTTATCCGCGGATATCGTATCGCCGAGAAACCAAAGATGGGTCGAAGCACGATTCCACCGCGGCTCTGTGATGATACTGCTGGCGTTAATCTTTTCAGCGATAAGCTTGGTGCTCATGCTGGCAGAATCATAAAGCCATAGTTCGGTAAGTTTTTTACTGGGTTCGCTCGTATTATCCAGCCAAAAGGCAACCTTTTTAGTGTCTGGACTAATGTATAATCCGCGGGGTTTAACTAGTTTTGTCTGCTCAATAATAAGATCGCTTTTATTTTCATTGATCCAGGTGCGTTTCAATTGCAGAACAGTCTGCGCTGTTTTACCTTCCTTTGTTTCCTGGTAGTGATACCAGCTTTGGCCGTCGGTGACTGCTCCGGCGATAGATGCACTAACGGCAGGCAGCGGAGAGCAGCGATTATTCTGGCAATTGATGACCCGCCGATCATTGGGCGATGTCTGCAGCGCTGTGATGGTAAAGTCCGGAATCGGGGCGAGCTGTTTTGGGGCGACTGAGGGTGAAGCGGAAGATTCGATGCGGACCGGCTGAAAATAATATCGGCCCCCGGCGAATAAAATGACGGCGAAGGCTAATCCGAGAAAAACATAGATAAAAAGCGTTTTGTTTGACATCTTAGCAGAGTAGTTGGAAGAGGCACTGACGTAAAATGCATGTCTTACCGAGAGAGCCTTGGGTACCGTTTAGAAATGAGGGCGCTTTGTAGCTTCCTAGATATCGTCAAATCTTCGTAAAAATTCATCTTTGTCAACATGGGCTGACCAAACTTCTCTGTTTTCGTAGCGAAAATGACGTTGGCGTGTTTCGTCATCGATTGGTCCATCTATCTCAAAACCATATCTTTTCAGTATTTTTTGCCCTCCTCTTCTAGCCACAATCCAAGAAACTGCTTTAATCGTCGTAATATCTTGCAATTTGTCGTTATTTCGTAACTCATGGACTAGGCTGCCCATACCTTCTCGCAATAATATGATCTTCTGGGCTTCAGATAATGCTTCCAGGGGTTTACCTGCACCCACATGTAAGAACAAGCTCTCCTCGTCTAAATGATAGTAAATTGACCCATCCTTCGTTAAACTAGTTCCTTCGCGTCTTCCTAAACGGTTCAGTTCTTCCCAATCTTGAGATGATATTTGATCCCTAAGCACTTTCCTCCATTCTCTGATACCATAGGTTATCATCTCGTCATCATTCTCAAACTTTCCCTCGGACATAGCTTGAAAGAAACGATCGAACTTTTTCTCAACCCCACTGTAGTTTCTAGTAACTTTTTCATGTAATTTATTTACAAAATATTCTTGCTTAGTCACGTCGGGCGGTGCTTCGTTTAGCATATTTTTCACACGTTCTATCATAGACGCTTCCTCGTCACTAACTTCGCTATCATTTTGGCTTTCACCACTAGACAAATTAGATTTTATCTTTTCCGGGTCCATATAAGTAAATGTAGCAAATTTTTACAGAAGCATTTTCTTATTATGTATTATAGCAAGCGCAAAACAAAATGTCAGATTTGATATTTGAATTTCCGGCGTCTGATGTAACCGGTAAAAGCTGATTTTGTTTGACGGAAATCATCTTTCTGAATATTGGCCAGGGATCCTTTGGCGGTATTCCAGACGTGTTCAATCGGATTCTTGTCCGGTGCGTAGGGCGGTAAAGGAATGAGATGGATGCCGGCTAAAGCTTGTCCCCGGCCCAGCGCCGCTTTAACTTCCTTGCCTTTATGAAAGGCGGCATTGTCCCAGACGATAGCGACTTTCTTCCGGGGATACTTCTTAAGGAACCGGGTCAGGCCTTTAATTACCTCCGCCTGATTCTGCCAGCTTAATTCTTCCATGTGACAGCGCCAGCTTTTCTGGTTTAACAATCCCAGATAACTTTGAGACTCGCGCCGGCGCTCCACCTTAAGAATCGTACGCTCACCACGCTTGAGCCAGGCCCGGCGGGTGAAGGCTTCCAGCTCCATCCGGACTTCGTCCGCGGCGAATACTTCCCAGGCGGGATCTTTGAGCAGGGGACTGATTTCAACCCTGATTTCAGCCATTCTTTGGCCTATTCGCGTCTCGTCCCGGTGGCGGTCAAAAGTATCAGGGCGCTTGAAACTCAAGTTACTGAAAGTGAGTAGATAATGGTAGGAGCGGACGGATTCGTAAACGACGGCGAACTTTACCCGCGTGTATTCTCTGAGGGCTGGCACGTCCCAGAAGTCTTGCGGGATACCGTAGGCGCTGGGCGGTTCTCGTAAAGCCACTTTGATGACTTCTTTCTGCTCAGCGGTTAACTTGCCAGCGTTTTTGTTACCGGCGTGGCCGGTAAAGATACTGCCCAGACGCTGATGATGCCAGTCCCTTAACCAGCGGCTGACGGTTTTTTCGTTATGGGAAACAATATCAGCGATATCTTTAACCGTTACGTCTTTGTCCCGCATCAGCAGAGCATAACTCTTCAGTCGCACCAGCAGCAGAGGTGAGGTTTTCAGATGTCTTTTTAGTATCTCCTTTTCTTCTTTTGTGATGTTTGTGTTTGTCACGCTACCCTAAAGGGTAGCAGAAAAGTTACATTTTGTTTTGCGCTTGCTATA
>MHHQ01000023.1:30491-33682 GCA_001817065.1 Candidatus Andersenbacteria bacterium RIFCSPHIGHO2_02_FULL_46_16 | reverse complement strand
CGATGTGGCCTTCCGCGTTAATGCTACCGACGTAGAGGGCGTCCCAACGGAAGGTGCTACTGCCTAAGTCGTAAGCGGAATCTTGGTTTGGACCAACGTTACCAGCTACTTGAAGTTTGAATGAGGAAGGATCGGTGGTACCGATGCCGATACTGTTGGCAGATGCGTCAAAGAAGAAGACGGCGGTGTCGGTATTGCCTTCAATGCGGAAATCGGCGCTAGAGGATCCTGGTTCGTTGAAGACGATAGTACCGTCATCATAAAAGACATGCTTAGCCACACCAGCGTCGGCAATAATAAGATCTCCGGATGAGTCCAAGTTGAATGTAAGGTTGTAAGCACCGAGTGTGAGATCGGTGGATTCGTCGAGGTCAAGAGTTTGCTGAAATTGATCAAAGTCAAGAGAGTCGTTGGCAATTTTAACGGCTGTCAGTACGCCGTCTTTGATATCAATGGTTTGAATAGTGCCATCGGCAATTTTCTCGGAAGTAACAGCCTGGTCATTTATTTTGTCGGTAGAAATAGCGTTTTCAGCAATTTTACTAGTGGTGACAGCACTGTCCCCTATTTTTTTGGTGGTAACGGCGCCATTAGCCAGATCTTGCTCCTTCACTTCACCGTCTTTGATTATTTCAGAAGTTACGGCGTTGTTGGCCAGGTCGGCGGTAATAATAGTCTGGTCGGCGATTTTGATAGTGGTGACCGAACCGTCCGCCAGATCTTCCTCTTTAACTTCCCCATCTTTAATGTGCCTTGATAGGACAGAGTCTTTGCCTAGGTGTACTGAAGCAACGGCCTCTTCCGCAATTTTTTCGCTGACTATAGCTTCGTCCTGGATGGATTCCGTGGCGATGGATTGTGAGGAGATGGTGCCAGGCAGGAATAAGTCGCCATTGTTATCAAGGTAAAGTAAATTACCAGGAAGTAAGCCAGGTACACGACCGCGCAAATAGTCAGCGTTTAGGTTAGTAATAAGTTCTTTGTCGGGGATTTTCAGGTAGGAAGTATCGGGAAAGGTAAAGTTATACATGGCGGTAATGGCACCTGTCTCATCAATGGTAAAGACATCGTTCACATCAGGAATAATGCGTTGAGTGACGGCTGTCTCGTAGGCTTCGGGGTCAAGAATTTTCACTAATTGCAGAGATATGCGACTGAATGGTCGTAAAGCTTTAGCGGCAGCCGAGCGCTCTGCCCATGGTCCAGGCCAAGTAGTGCCAAGCACGCGCCCACCATTGGAGAGTGTTTTATTGGCTAGTTGAGAAGGTGTGGTACCCGTGACTGGGGCAACTTGTCCTTGCCCAAGATTGCGGGCGATGAGCCGCGGCATAATGCGTTTATAACCAAAGAATTCTCCCGTTTCACTCGGGAAGAGGAGGAATGCGATGGTTATAGAGGCCACAACAATGAAAAATAGTGTGACTAAAAAGCTTGATGCACCATAGAAGGTGCGGCGGAAGGTGATTAAACGATCGATATGGCGCTGATTTTCCGCGAGGACAAAGTCATAGACGCGATGTGTGATGTCTGTGTTTTGAATGTCCTTTACTTCTTTTTTGAGTTGGGCCTTAGTTTGGGCTGGTTTTGGTTGTTCTGGCTCAGCGGATGGGGTAATTGATGGTTGGGAGCTGTCTTTTGGCTCTGGTGAAATAGGTACGTTGGTGTCATTCGCGGCACTGGAAAGCGTTGTTTCAGCGACGGTTGGAGCGGCTTGCACTTCGGGCGACGGACCAATTGGCTTAGGGGCTGGCTCTTTGAGAGGTTCCAGAATTTCTTCCTGCACTTTCTTTTGCCGCATGAAATACTGGGAATCCAGATAGGACTGGAGGACGTCTTGGGTATAGATGCGTTCGTCACGTTCGTTGCGTTCAGGTTTGATGAGCCCTTTTTCTTCCAAACGACGGAGTGTGGAAGGAGATACGCTCAGTTTGGCCGCAACTTGTGATATGGTAAGAGGCTTGGAGAGTTTAATCTTTTCCAGCTCAGTGATAGAGAAAAAGCGGTTTTTGCCATCGGGGCGGGTGGAATGCAGCTTACCTTTCTTGTCCCAGCGACGAATGGTATCGATGGAAACGCCCAGAATCTCGGCTGCTTCGCCGATGGGAACGAGTTTGGCCTTATTATTGGGGTTGAGATCGTCGGAGGACATAAAAGTGAAAAACGAAAAGAGAAAAACGAAAAATAACAACTAAAAATTTAAAACTTCTTCTTCCCCTTGAGGGTTAAGACGCTGGAACCGATATAGCGTTTTATAGTGCATTCTTTGAATTTCATGTTTTTGTATTGCATTTAGTATTTGATGTTTTACGTTTCTGTCATCTATGCATCGGCTTTCATAGTTGGCAAGCGTTGTCAGGGGGTTGTTTAAAGCCATTATCGGCTTTGACGAAATAAGGCATTGGCTCCATGCGACCGATAGTGAAGAAGAGAAAGGACCGGCTGTATGTGACGCATAACGTTTTTTGAAACCTTTTTGTACCTGTCTAAATTTAATGGAATGGTAGTTCCAAAAAAATATTGACGTGAATTTTTGGTGATGAAAGTTTGCATGTGGGCATGAGTTATCAGGAGTTGTTTGAACAAGCCGAAAATGTCGCCCGGCTGATAGTAATAAATCGATCAGAAATGAGCACAAAAAAGGATAAGTGCAATAGACTTCCTTTACCCTAGAATATGACTTGGAAATTAGGCTCATTGAAGGATTGCTTTGATAAGCTATTTAAGCTCTTTTTACCTAGGCAGTGGTTATGCAATGCTTAGGCAACTGCTGGTATTTCAATTATAGCATTTTTTAGTGACAAGCGGTACGTAAGCAAAATATTGGCGAAAAATGGGCAGCATAACGCGCAAGGCCGTGCCTAGGTAATAATTAACTTATAATTATAGACTTAATAGTGGGTATAATTGTGGCCTAGGCACTATATGCTAGAGTTAATTGGCGCAGAGGTGAATAATAGTCAACATTTTTGTTCGTGATGTTTTTTAAATTCACGCATACCAAGACAAAAAAACGGAAACAACATGTGGAAAAGTATGAATCTCATGCACATGATAAGGATAGTATATATTCCAAATATTTTTCTCACTTTTTTCAATTTGTGGAAGACTATGCACAGGTGAAAAGTCATGCTCACGTCTGGTAAGGTTCGCGGTGGTGATGACAAAAAAATGAAGTATTATAATGAAGTATT
>MHHQ01000023.1:0-30471 GCA_001817065.1 Candidatus Andersenbacteria bacterium RIFCSPHIGHO2_02_FULL_46_16 | reverse complement strand
TAAGGGGGTGTGGAAGTTGGTAAAATAAGGGAATTATTTACTACGAGCAGTGATATATTTCAGCAGTACGTTTAAAAAAGACGTTTTCAAGTTTGATGAATAGTATTATTGGCTTTCCTAAGCCTTTATATATTTGAGTTCTCCCATCGGTCGTCGCGTCAGTATGCCGGTGGTGATAGGATGGAAGAAGCCAAATGAAGTTTTTAATCAACTCGTTGCGTTAAAACGTTGAGACCAAGTAGTTAAAGATGGTTGAAATATAATGGCTTATATAAGTCTATAAGATGTTATTTACCTATGCATTGGACATGCAATGCTGATGCATAGATATGGCTGGTAGGCCGTGCGTATGCAGACTAGACGTTGATGTTTACTGATATGATAAAAAGAAATAAATTTTACTATCGTTGGGGATATGAAACATGGCATGAATAGATGAGAAATCAAATACGCAGGCAAACCTTGTCATGTATGCTAGGGCTGTCATTCGTTGAATAGGTTGTAAATATTGCAGTTATTTTACTTACGTCGTGAAGGTGAAGGCATGAAATTGCCGATGAATTTATTGTTTCACATCATAAAATATTTTGTTTCATAGATAAGGGGAAGAAAAAATGTGCATAGGCAGGTATTATCAATGACTAAAATCCCTTATATAATAGTGATTAGATATGAAGATTATTGATGCAACGAAAAAGCAAGTTGTGTTTATTGTGTTTTTTTGTGTGATCTTGATTTGGACCGGGTGGTTTTTGTGGCAGGATGCAGGTCGAAGAAAAACTGAGAATGGTGATAGCAATGCTGATAAACAGTATGAAACATTAAAACAATCACCGCGTCTAAAAAATGATCCCCCACCACAGTTTGGTATTGTCACTGATGTGGTTGATTCTCTGACAATAATTATTGATGATGCATATCTGGTCAGATATTTAGGAGTTAGTACGCCGGCTACTTTGGATCGGGTCGAATGCTTTGGCAAGGAATCTGTCCAGGCAAATGAATCAATGCTCGGTAAGACAGTTAGACTGGAGGAGGATCCCGTGTTGGTGCGTGCTAGAGATGGAGCGTCGATTAGATATGTGTGGGTCCCGGATGATGATAAATCCCAAGAGGCTTATGCCATGGCACTAAATGGAATGCCTGTGCCTGGCTTAACCGAGCCGTTAAGTTCTCCTAAGGTAAGTGGCGAACCAACGACACCAAAGGGTAATAATGATAGTGGAGATTCTGGCGGAGAGCCAGTAAATGTAAATAATAAGGATGAAGCAGTGTTGCCAGACGAGTCGGGTAATGCTGGCGAGAATGTGAGTGAGAAATTGGGGGATGCGCAAGCAGGAGACACGGCAGGAATGATGGAAGGAGTGGTGCCAGAGCCACTAAATGGGGATAATGAGGCAAATAGTGAAGAAAAAGGTGTTGAAGAAGAAAAAATAAAGGAATATTTAGTATCGGAGCGGATAATTGAAATGGGTCTAGGCTTTCCCCTGCTGGGCAAGGAAATGATGTATTACGATAGATTATCTTCTGCAGCTCGCTATAGCAGCGCGACTAAACGTGGATTGTGGGGACAATGCGAGATAAGCCAAGATAATGAAAGCGGCTTGCTTAATACGCAGACGGTGGAGGAGTGTAATATAAAAGGGGTAATCATATCTAATGGCGATAAGATATATCGCACATCATCATGTGCGGGTTATAAGGATATGGTTGTTCTGTTATACAAAGGCGGAAAGTGGCTCTGCAGCGAGGAAGAAGCGGTTAGCAGCGGGTATGTGAAAGCGGTGGACTGCAAATGATAAATAAATGACTAATGCCCAATGACCAGTCAATGACCAAATCCTAATGCTAAAAATCGACCGGCGCCGAGCGGGAGCACACCCGAGTATGGTGAAGATGACAATTCAATGGCAAACGTCAAAGCTTGAAACCATTAGATGGTGTGATTTATATGTTCTTTGTTTAGCTATTAATGTGGTACTCAATGATCGTTCAGTTGGTGTTTGATGGGTAATTTTCCTTGGAACGGAAAAAAGCACTTACGAGCAAGGCGATAACTCCAACCGCGATATATACGTCAGCTAAATTAATTGAGGCTTGAGTTATTTGGATTATGTCAGTTACAAAGCCTCTGCAGACCCGCTCAAGAGTGTTAGCGGTGCCGCCTGATATCACTAGCACTAAAGCCACTCGTCGTAAGAAGCGCTCACGTGGCGTCAGGTAAAGCCAGATAGTGGCTAGGGTGATTAATACTAAGGCGATACTAATAAAACTCCTGGGGGGCAATGGCAGGGAAAACGCGAAGTGATAATTGGAGTAGGGACTGGAAGCTAATGTCTTTACGGCTAAATCAATCGCTACCAGACCGTAAACAAAAACCAATTCTAGAAGTAAATGGCGAGGTGGGGAGGCTGAATTTTTCACTGTTACATCTACTGAGAAGCGGGAGAAGGCTGGAATGCTGGGCTATATGATTAAAAGTAGGTAGCAGGATTACTGTATGACAAGCGTAGTGGCGGCAGGATTAGCTTTTAAGCGGTCTTGGGGGATCAATTCTCCTTCGGCAGTAATACCATATGTATTGTCTTCAATGCGCTGTAAGGCTTCGTCTACAGAACGAAGGCGTTCGGTTAAGGCAGTCTCAGTGGCAGCAGTAGCGGTATAATCCCCTATTTCTGTGGCGTTATCCTCGTCGCTGCGGCCATAGTCGGGAAATTTTGCTCCTTTCTTGCTAGTAATGATGTTTAAATCAGCTTCTAGGCGCGTTTTTTCCTCGGCTAGCTTCTGTTTCATCTCAGCAATGAATTGGGAGGTGTATTGGGTCATATGGTGTGTAGTTTAATACAAAAAACAGAAAGCACAAAGGGCTCATATCTAGACGGCATATCGAGTCTAGAAAGCTATATAAACTATAACAAACTGAGCGGGGTTTACAAACCGAGAGAACTAATAGATGACCAAACAGGTGGGGTTATTATTTCGATCAGAATGGAAATCCACCAGAGGCGGATTATTATTTCGCTCAAAATTCATGGCCGGGTGAGTGGATCAAGTACATGAAAAGCTATGCATTCTCCTTCGTCCGCCAGATTGGCGGACTATGGAAGGGTTATTTTTCTCTCAAAATATGTGTCCCAGGACATTGGTTAGGCATTGCGGAAGGTAACAGACCCTCCTTCGCCCTTTGGGCTTCGCTCAGGGCTTCGGAAGGGTTATTTTTGCCTAATAATGCGTGGCTTGACTACGTCAATCTCGCTTATTTTTGGGCAAAAATAAAAAGCCCGTCGTCAGGTAAAAATGAAGATTTAAAACCCGGACGGGCTTCGAGCTCGCAATGTGGGTGGTGGTACCGCTGATTTCTGGGTTCAGCCACTAATGTTGCAGGCAATAATCGGCTAACATACAAAAAACAGCGGTCCATCACAATTCCTTTATTGTGAGCTTTTGATCAACCCGGAGATCTACTGCTTCTCCCGGATTATCCCTCACCTTAATTGCGGTTCCTCATACTCCTATAATTTTTTTAATAAGTGGTGTATGGATCACCGCGTAGCGTACAAAAGAACAACCTTGTTTAACGCATGTTTATTTTTATTTATGTGGCCCATTCCCAGTCCCTATTTGTATATCCAGTTAACACTTTAGTGTGTATAACTGTGTGGATATACCGAGGATAAATGTTGTTCACAAAACATACATTTTGTCTCTCGGGTGCGGTGTCAAACGGGGACTGGGATGCAAGTGGTGGGCACGTCCTCAAAGTGAGGGGCGCACTTTCCATCAAAAAGACAGGAAGTACAAATAGGGAGAATAGGGGGAAATTCTCCCTAGTGGTGCTTCCCATCACAAAATGATGGCTAGTGTAATGGTTGTGAAGGATCTATACGTTATTTGCAGTTCCAGATGCTGCTCGCGATCGTCCTCACTGGAACTGTTTATGTTTGTTTGGTTTTTTGTGTTTAACCGCATCTCTGCGGCTTTATCCCAGCAATGAGCTAATGCTCTACGTGTTAGTATAGCATTACGTTGCCCTCTGGTCAAAGCTGTGGGATACTTTTTTGCACACATCTCTTGTTCACCCCCAGTAACTTCTATTGAGTGGTTCTATTTAAGTTCTGCAAGTTATTTTGGTCTAATAAATACACTGCAGCTTTATTATCAGCGTTTGGTCAGATCACTTTTCCACTGTTCGAGTTGCTTCTCACCGAACCAATTTTTTATGGTGGGAAGCAGGTCGTCGGTTGATCCGATATGAACCGTCGCGGGCGGCAGTGAGCTAATCACTTGCTGACCATAAACTTGCTGTAAAAATCTGGGATCAAGAATGACCACGACACCGAAGTCATTTTGCGATCGGATCAACCGACCTATCCCCTGACGAAGCCGAAGTATCATAGTCGGCACACTCAAGCTGGTGAAGGTAGAAATTTTTTCATCCTCGGCTATCGCGTCGATGACCGGATCATGCGGCGGACTGAACGGCAGCTTAACTATGACAACTGATGATAGACTCTCACCCGGAATATCGATACCCTCCCAAAAACTGTAAGTACCGAGGAGGATGCTGGCGTGAGTTTGCTGAAACTTTTTTATCATATTGTGGCGGCCCCCGGTTATTTTTTGGGCTAATAGTTTAATATTAGCTTTGTTTAGCTCCTTATTAGTACCACCATAGACGTCTTTAACTGCTTGATGAGATGTAAATAAGCCTAATAAGCGTCCGGAAGTTAGCTTTGATAAGCTAATAAATTGCTTGGTGAGAAATTTTTGGTAGCTGGGGTCGTAGGGATTAGGGGCATCATCAACAATATAAATTAGCATTTGTTTTTTATAATCAAAAGACGAGCCATAGATAAATTCTTGGGCTGTATTTATTCCTAAGCGCCTCTTTATATAGTCATAATTGCCACCTATGGTTAGAGTGGCAGAAGTTAAGACAGCGCTTTTAGTACTGGTAAACAGGTTGGCCAATGATGGCTGAACAGAAAGGGATACATCGTGCAGGTAAACGGCATGATCGGTAGGGTTGGGAGACCAAGTAGATAATTCAAGCCATTGAATACGGTTGGGATCGCCGTGCAGAAATGCTTCAAAGTTGCGACTGAACTTTTCAGCCTCTGATATTGCTTCCCGGCGCTTATTTTCTTCAGATGATTTAGTTGCCATGCCCTGTAATAAGCCAATTATGAATTGTAAACGACTGCGCCAGCCGGTCCCCTGTTCGACTATTCTTTGCCACTTGGTGCTGCGACGAACGGAAGGATTAAGACGAAGGATGTTGATGCGTGCCTGGTCAGTTAAGAACTTGGCGACGGCAGAGAATAGCTGCTGGTATTCATCAATAATAGATTGTGCTTCCTGAACGATGTGCTGATGGGAGGGGCTGTCCTTCTTCTTGGTCAATTGGACAAAGGGAGCCATGACCTCGGCCAGCATGTGGGCGCTTAAATCGCGGGTGGTGGCGTCACGGGCAGCATCTTCGAGGTGGTGGGCTTCGTCTATGACTGTCCGGTCTAGAGCAAAGATCGAATCGTCTGAACCTAGCTGCACCAATAAAGCGTGGTTAACTATGACTAAGTCAGCTTGCCTCGCCAGATATCGCGCTACGTTGTAGGGACAGGTAGGGTTGTGGGAAGGACAGTTGTGACGGCAGGAGACTGCATCTGCATGTAAATGATAAGTATAACGGGCTGCTTGATGAGACAGATTAAGGCGTTCTAAGTCACCGGAGAAAGTTTGTTCTAACCAGACGATTAGCTTGATGAGGAATAGTGCTTCTTCGGTGCTAAATTTAGTTTTTTGCAGGGTTTGTGCGAGGCGACCGGTGCAGAGATAATTGCGGCGACCCTTGAGCACGGCTACTTTTAAGTCCACATTAAGAAGCCGTAGTAGCTGCGGAATGTCATGATCAAATAATTGATCCTGCAGGTGCTTGGTGTAAGTCGAGATGATGGAGACAGAGCGAGAGGCAGTAGGCGACGCTGGGGGCTTGTCTTGAATAATGCGCAGAAGGAGCGGGACTAAATAGCCATAGGTCTTGCCGGTGCCGGTGCCGGCTTCAATTAGGGCTATTTCATCGTTATTAAAGACGTTCATTACCGACTGGGCAAGTGCTAGCTGTTGCTCGCGATAAACAAAGTGTGGCTGTTTGGTAAGCAGGCCTTGTGGACCCAGAATATTTTCGACTGTGAGGCTTGAAGGGTCCGAACTCTTGTTTGGCTGGGCAGGAGGAGCGGGCGGGGTTTTTGTTTGGGGGGCTGATTGAATCGTAAATATGGGTAAATAATGCCTTAACTCAGCTGACTCCAGGACATGTTTGATTTTCGGATAAGACGACTTTGAGACAGCCAGCTTCTGACGGATAGTTTGAAGCAAGCGCCACGTGAGGAGCACATCGTAACCAGCGCGATGCTCTTGGCCTGGTTCTGTGTCTTTGGGTGAGGATTGCTTAGCAGCTGCCTTAAGGCGTAATTGTTTCTTTGGTTTATTTACTGGTACGGCCGCGGGCTCAACATAGGTGCTATAAAGCAAACCAAGGTTATAGCTTTCTGTTTCCGGCCAGGCGATGCTGGCTAAGGCAAAGGTATCCCAGACCGGATTGGTGATTGGCAAGCCATGATAGGCAAGGTAGCTGATATCAAAAGTGGCATTGTGGGCGAAAACAGTGTCGCGACCGATAAATTTTTTAAGCGGTTTGAGGTAGGACGAGAACGGCGGCTTGTCCGTAAGCATTTCGTTGGTGATATGAGTAATGGCAGTGATTTCCGAGGATAGAGGTGCTCTGGACTGGCAGAGTTCAACGTACCGGTCAATAACACGGCCTGTTTTGGTATCAAAACGGATGGCGGCAACTTCGATGATCTCCCCTGTTTTGGGGTCAAGGGAGGTGGTTTCGACATCGATCCCGACGAGGGTGGAAGGAAACTTTTTATTAGTGGGGGTGGTTTTCATTGAGATAAGTGTACATATGACGAGAAACACATACAAAACACAGGGATGAGTTTCAGGGTACACTTTACAATTTTCAAACAACAAGATAAAAAACCCTAATGTCAAAATCTAAATGACTAATCAATGACCAAGTTGAGAAAATCCGAAATCCTAAACTGGGGAAATCCTAACGCCTAAATCCTAATGACCAATTCCCAATCAAATCCCAAATCCTAATGACCCTACTTCGCCCTCGCGCCGATGGCGGGGCTTCGAGAGGGCAGGCAGGGAGGGGAACTACACGAATCAGATGGACTTGGTATCAATTATCAGTAAATAGTAATCAGTATCTTGGAATCAGGAATAAGGAATCGGGAAAATGTAAAACGCAAAGCTAATAACTAAAAACAACAATGGGAATTTAAAATAATGGCGACATTAGCCCTGAAGTATCGGGAAAAATATTTTATCGTAATTTCACGGTAAGAACGGTATAGGGGTCAGAATCGAATAGAACAAGGGAGTTGATACGGTTTATAATGGGAAATTCTAGTTGGCTAAGATATTGGCGGCCGATGGAGATAGAATTATGGTTGGGATTGATGTTAGTGAGAGCTTGCTGGGCGAGGCTGCGTCCGGTGCCAAAAGAGATGCCCTGGTTGTTTTGGCAGAGCCATAAGGTGACAGACGCAGTGACGGGGGCCTGACATCCTTCTTGATCGGGATCGGATAGTACAGTCTGAAGCTCGCCTTTGACTAGCTCGTAACCAATGGTGCCATCGGGCAGCTTGAACGCACTTTTTTGAGGCCGGGAGAAGGCCTCTTCGTTGCTAAGCCAGTTGCTGAGAGTGGTTTTTAAGGCAGTTGGATCCCCTATTATGGCGATGGAAGCTTCTGCGCCAGACAAGGTGAGACTGATAGTTTGTTGCGCGGCTAATAAGGCTGTAATTGGCGGCTTAGTCTTACTTAGGCCAAGTTTAGACTGGATAATATCATTCCACTGCGCATTGAATTGATTAGTAATCAACTGAATGGTTGCACCTGACAAATTTAGGGACAGATAATCTTCACTACTGGGTAAAGAAGGTCTGGCGATAGAAAAGACGGGCAAGTCGGCGAGTGTTTTAGCGGAAATAAACTTGATTTCTCGTTCCTGATTAGCGGAAACGCCAAATACAGCCATTGGGGTGACCTTAGAAACAAAAGCTTCGGACTGATTGACAGCAATCACGGTCGGCTGATAGGGGTATCGGCGAGAATATAGTTTCCCGAAGGCTTGGCGCAACGTGAAAGAAAGAGGGTTTAGGGAAGACTGCCCTTTTAGCCCCACGATAATGAGGCCGTAGTTCTGAGGGCGCCATCCGTTGGCCAGCAATTGCTGGGTTATTTGGCTGCGTTCGCGAAATAACACAATGTTTTTGGGGATGATGGCAATAACGGAAGAATCGTTATTTTGCACATAGGAAAAACGACGAGCGTGATTCATCACGGGCTCAAGATCCTCACGCAGCGGTGATAATGCTAAGAGGTCGGTAATGAGGCCAGTGCCGGGCTCTGTGAAATTAAGAGCAATTTTGGTGTTGCCATCCGGCAAAAGGGACCAAAGGAACCAAATGGACAGATGAATCCATATGGCAACAGCTGGGACCAAGACCAGCGGTATAAGCACATATAAAAATGGTTTTACGGACATGTGCTTTATTGTCAGGTTTATTAATAAATGATGTCAACCAGCCGGTATTTAATAATGGCTCAACTCCTTCACTCTCATGTTGGGGTTGGTCACAGTATTAAGGTGCGTGAGATCGGTTTGGCCTCTGGTGGTTGGCAATTTATTGCGGGTGCGTCAGTGGCCAAAATGAACATGGCCGATGGTTACTATACGGTAATGAATATTGCGATGATGATGATAAACAGAATTAAAGCCAAGACAAGTCCCGCTATCCAGACAAATATAGGTGAGGTGGTATTATGGCTGGAAAGGACGGGTGGTGTGAGTGTTTTGTTGGCATGTAAAGGCAGAGAGAGTGTTTCCTCGGGCGGTTTCTGACGTAGATCCTCCATCCGCTGGCTTTTTGGTAATGACCGGCGGTGGCGGATGTCAAAACGCGATGGAGGTGCAGCGGCTGCTAAATCCTGCTGCATAGTATGGATGCGCAGTGGTGGTGGAGGGGGCGATGACGATGACTCTGAGAGAGGTTGAGAGGTATTCACCTTTTAATTATACAACAAGTCGCCAGCAGTTGAGATATCGATCTTACATCCATCTTGTTTATATGCCTACAGGTGTCACATCATGAAAAGTCACCAGACAAGAAACGGGTCCAGCCTTAGCTATGGCTTCGGCTGGCAGGCCTGTCGGCGCTGCTCCCCCCACCCGACGGCATCGCCCTTCGACAAGCTCAGGGCTGCTGGCGCTCGGTGGGGGACCCCCGCGCCGCCACCCGCTTATTCTGCAGTGACATTTCACATTTCATGATGTGATGTCTATACATCCAACAACTCCCTCTTTCACACACCTGGGGTGTAAAGAGGGACAATAGATTTGTTGATGGGTTAGCGAGGTGGTTTGGGGGCGCGGAAGGGATTGAATGAGCTTTTGGGTTTGCGATGCGGTTTATCGCTGCGATGGCCAGCGGATTCTGGACGATCGATTGTTGGATCAATGCCTTGCACTGCGGCTTTGTGCGAAAGGTTAATGCGACCCATGCGGTCTTTTTCAATAACGACAACCGAAATGATATCCCCTACTTTGGTTACATCTTCGATCTTGTTAACGCGTTCATCGCGGAATTCGGAGATGTGGACCATGCCCTCAACGCCAGGCATTAACTCTACGAAAGCGCCGAAGTTCATAAGCCGGGTGACTTTACCTTCAAATCGCTCGCCGGGCAGTATCTCCCGGGTCATGCGATGGACCCATTCTTTGGCTTTGATCATAGCCTCGCCGTTGGTCGAAGTGATAGAAACTAAGCCATCATCCTCGATGTCAATTTCCACGCCGGTTTGTTCGATGATTTCGTTAATATACTTCCCTTTAGGACCAATGAGGTCACCAATCTTCTCCACGGGGATTCTGATGGTTTCAACGCGCGGAGCGTAGGGGCTTAATTCTGGCCGCGGCTCGGCTATAACCTCGGCCATGGCTGCTAGAATCTGGATACGAGCTTGTTTGGCTTGTAATAAGGCAGCAGACAGGATACTGCGCGTTAATCCGCTTACTTTGACGTCCATTTGGATGGCGGTGATGCCGTCTTTGGTACCGGCAATCTTGAAGTCCATATCACCTTTTTCATCTTCTATGCCGGCAATGTCAGTAAGGACCTTAAAGTTGGTGATCTGTCCTTGGTCGTCCTGCTGCGTAACTAATCCCATGGCGATACCGGCAACCGGTGCTTTAATAGGTACGCCACCGTCCATGAGAGCTAGAGTTGAACCACAAACAGAGGCCATCGAAGAGGAACCGTGTGATTCCAGCACTTCGGAGACGTTCATGGTGGTATATGGCCATTGTTCTAGTGGCGGGAGTACAGGTAACAAGGCGCGTTCAGCGAGAGCGCCGTGCCCGATGTCGCGGCGACCGGGACCTCGATTAGGTCTTATTTCACCGACGGAGAAAGCGGGAAAATTGTAATAATGGATGTAACGCTTCTTTGCTTCAATTTCCATGGTATCAAGCAACAGCACATCAGATGGACCACCAAGAGTTAAGGCGGTTAGCACTTGAGTTTCCCCGCGCTGGAATAGACCGGAGCCATGCGTGCGTGGCAGAAGTCCGACTTTGATATATAAATCCCGGACCTGATCTAAACGGCGGCCATCGGATCGCCAGTCTTTGGCTAACACTTGTTCACGAAAGTAGTCCGCGTGCAAGTCGTGAATGATTTGGCGGATAAGTTTTTCGGGAATGTTAGTTTTTTCTTCGTCGGTGAGGACCTCGGTTACAGCAGCAAAGGCATCGCGCTCGGCCTGGCCGATTTCTTTTTTAGTGCGGCCGGTTTTCAAACCCTCAATTAATGGATTACGGGCTATATCACGGACACGCTCGATTGCCTTTGTGTCGGCTGATTTCATCAATATAGGCGTTACTTTTTCTTTGCCCGCTTTTTGCTGCATTTCCTCTAAAGCAGAGGTGATCTTGCTTAAGGCTTTCTGTGCTTCTTCTAAGGCATCCAGCATAGTATCCTCCGGAACTTCGTTTCCATCGGCTTCAATCATAGTAATGCGGTCACCGGTGCCTGATACGAACAAGTCTAGTGTACTCTTTTCTAATTCGGCCACGGTTGGGTTGATGATGAATTTACCCTCCACTTGAGCCACACGCACACCGGCTAATGGGCCCTGCCAGGGTACGTCAGAGACCATTAATGCAGCGCTAGTGGCGATCATTGCCGGAACGTCTGGATTATTCACACCGTCATAGGATAAAACGGTAATGACGATTTGAATATCATTGATCATGTTGTCTGGGAAAAGCGGACGGATGGACCGGTCGATCAAACGGGCATTGAGAATGGCTTCGTCGGTTGGACGGCCTTCTCGTTTAATATAGCGGCTGCCTTTTATTTTGCCGGCAGCATAGAATTTTTCCTCGTAATCCACCAAAAGGGGCATAAAGTCGGCATCAGGAGTAAAGGGACGGCCGACGGTGGCCGTACCAAGAACGACTGTTTCCCCTAGTTGGACTAAGACAGCTCCGCCAGCCTGTTTAGCTAGCTCGCCAGTGGTTAAACATATCTCCTGTTGACCGATAGGACTCGTGCAGATACGCACGACATTTGGTTGTTTTGACATATAAATTGTGTGGCCGCTGCCTGCTGACCCGCTATCTTCAGACTACCGGCGCTTTACCGCGGTATGTGCGGTTATAAAAGCAACGCTAGCCTAAAGACTACAGTTAGCAGAATGGACGGCAATTAATGATATTAATGAACGGATAATAGTATAAAAATAAGCGGTTTTTAACGGTTAGTCAATGAGAATGGGTGCTTACTCACAAAAAAGAGTGAACTCTAAGTTGAGCCAAATGCTTTAAGCCCTTTTTAATCAGCAGTAATCAGACACTGTATAATTAGCTCAACAGACATTTTACATTGCTCCGATGGGAGTAGAAGATGGTGTTGGGGTTTGTTTAATGATGGGTAATCCGGAAGGAGTTAAAAGGCAAACGCCATTGCTTATACATTTAGTTACTTGAAAATCAGTAGAATATACTGTGCCTCGCCTTGGTCCAATGGAGTATTGTAGGTCACAGGCATGTTCGCAAGGATCATCAGCATAGTACTGATCTTCTGGAGGAAGTTGGCCAAAGCGGATATTAGCATATGCGCATATGTTCATGTTTGTTTCAGCCTTTCCTAGAATTGTCACTTTATTGTTCCAGTCCATTAATTTACACTCACATATAGCGTTGCAAGACCATTTGGGCATAGTTGATGATCGAGGAATATTGGCGGACAGGTAATTGCTGGACACCTGTTGCAGCACCAGCCATAAAACAACAAAGAAGATGACTAATGCGACAGGGATATACCAAGCGGAGAGTCGACGTTTAGACATATGTTTGCTAGGCATAATGAAATTATAGCATAGTTTTATGTGGCGGGATAATTCTTGGTGGGCCATTTTCCCATCTTTACACACCGGACGTGTAAAGATGGGCACATTGATTGAAGTTCCCCCATGTCTACCTCTGGGGTGGACATGGGTTAATAATTTGATATGGAGAAGACAGGGCGATACGTGGTTTAGTGCTAGTTATAATCTTGATAAAATAACCTCATAGGAGTGGGTGTTATAGAGCTTAGTGGTGTCACTACAGCCTTGCCCGTAACACTGCTATATTGCCGACGCTCCTTTAAAGAAAAGTAGTAGCGCTAGGCTTAGGTGAGTTGCTGGGAGTAATTGGTTTATAGGGATTTTGAGCACTGGTCTGGCAAATGCCAATCTTTTTACAGCTACCGCTGTTTTCCGTGTGACCATTGAAAATTCCTCCTTTGCCTTTACATGCTTCATAACAAGTAAGGGTGTCAGTTACAGGCGTGAGGCTGTATCCGGAACGAGGACTTAAGTTACCGTTGCTTATGTCATAGTTGGCGCAGACATCTACGGCACCAACGGTCTTGGCTATATCTCTTGACTCATTGTTGGGGGGTTTTTCTTCACATTGGCATCGAAGTTGGCATTGCCATTTGGGCATAGATGGCGGTCCGTTATAAATACTGGCAGAAAGATTATCGCTGGAAACTTGCAGTACCAGCCACAAAATTGTAAAGAAAACGCCTAGGGCTACTATTATTAACCATGTATGGATTTGATATTTGGACATGACTTTGACGGCTATATTAATAGTGTAACACATGTCCGAATTCACGAACACTCTCTTGAGCGTGGAGGGATTCATCTTGGATCACGCGAAATCTATTACTTTTGTGTGTGGGCGAGCAAATATCTTTTCTCTTCTGTCCACCTTCGGGGTGGACATGGGAACATGGGTTAAAATCTAGACGATACGAGGTCCGGGACGTTTGATCGGGGCAGTAGGATGGGATTTACGACGATCGCTAATGAGGAAACGGCGGGGATTTTCGGATAAATCGGTGAAGTTATCGACGACTTCGATTAAAGCGCTCGAGGTGCTGGAGCGAAAACCCATAACTTCGAAGCGTAAGCCTCTTTCTTGGGAGAATTGGACTAAGGGAATAAAATCACCGTCGCCGGAAACGAGTACGGCTACGTCTATTTTGGGCTCGAGACGAAGCACGTCCATAGCAATACCAACATCCCAGTCCCCTTTCTTGTGGCCGCCGACGAATTGTTGCAGCGGTTTAGTCTTAACTTCGAAACCTTGTTTGGCTAGAGCACTATGGAATTCTCCCTCGTGAGCCTCTTCGGTCGTGATACCGTAAGCGATGGCACGCACTAAAGGGCGGCCAGAGGTGGCAGTTTCTAGGATATTCTTGAAGTTTACTTTTTTGTTATATAGAGCACGGCCGGAGTAATACATGTTCTGAATGTCAATAAAGACGCCGACGCGCTGATGGGAGGTGATGGGAGAAGAGAGCATATTAAATCCAAATTACAAATGATAAATTACAAATCAATGATAAATGCCAAAATCCAAAGTATAGGGTACTGGATTATGGCTAATTTTCAATTTCCAATTTTTCCCACTTCGCTCTTTGGGCTTTGCGGGACCTACGGCAATGTTCAAATAAATCACAATAACCAATTTTCAAATGAGGATGTAAGTAGAAGATATATAGGACAGGGGGTAAGCTTTAAGGCTGAATTTCAGTTCTGGTAAAACCGGACGATAGACGACCTTAATTAGCTTTAATACCTAGCTTTTTTACCAGTGACTTGAATCTTTTTTCGTCCTGATTCTTTAGATAGCTCAGTAATCGTTTGCGTTTGCTAACCATGCCCAAGAGGCCGCGGCGGCTGTGGTTATCTTTGCGGTTGCGCTTGAGGTGGTCGGAGAGAACATCAATTTTATCCGTAAAAATGGCAATCTGAACCTCTGGAGAGCCAGTGTCCTGTTTGTGCATCTTGTATTTAGCGATGATTTTATCTTTGCTCAGATCGACTTTCGACATATGGGTTAGGGATTTAAATAATATAAATGAGGTATAGAAATGAATATGTTTGGCTATTCAAATTATACTGGTAAAAGGTACCGCCCACAATAACGCAAATGAGAAGAAAACGCAAATTTTATGGGATTATTTCTGTCTTTTTGCTGATTGATACGATAATAGAATTGATCAATGTTTGTTTGATAGGCTTCAATGCGCGTTCGTGCACTTTGCGTGGGTATGCCCTGACGGGAAACCAGTTTTCATGTCCAATACCAACCGACAGTGGTTTAGTGCCCCTCCCCTGATAAGGGGAGGCCGGGAGGGGTTACATCACTAAGAAAACCTCTGAATCCCTGCCTACCGGCAGGCAGGCCCCTTATCAGGGGGAAGTAATCAACGTCGTTTGGCATAACTCACTAATTTGCCACTCTTGATTGCGTCTTGACAGCGTGTGATGAGAGACTATATTTGATAGTTCAGTGCCTGAGAATTGAAATGATTGCCTGTACTTTGAAAGGGATAAGTGATGAAAGCTGATAGGGAGTGTGTTTTACTTGTAGTATTGATTTTGGTTCTGATAATACCGGTATTTGTTGCAACAAGAGAGACTCCGGTTAGTAAAGAGAAAGACTTGGCTAGCGGAGACATGGAGTGGGCTAATTGCACAGTGGGAGAGATTCGGTATATATATGAGCCTAGGACTGGTCTGTGTTTTGCCTACATATCTGAATACAACAGCTCCAGTATTGCGGTGGTGCCGTATGAGCAGGTAGAGAAATTCCTACTAAACCCACCGGAAGCATCACCAACAATGGAAGCAGAGGCTAATCCACCCAAGCCTTAGTCCGGACTGGACTTTTTAATGCATCGCCGGCTGGTGATTTTACTACTAGATTGCCAGCTTTTTTATAGGTATTTTCCTGATGGTTTCCCTCTATTGCTGTTGCTTGACAGCACTTAACGAGCGATTATATTTGATAGTTCAGTGCCTGAGGATTAAAATGATTGCCTGTTCCTTGAAAGGGATAAAGTCATGAGAGGAGATAGCGAAGGGCCTATGCCTGTTATCGTGGTGATTGTGGTTGCTATAGGGCTCTTAGCCCCCATCATATTACGTGGGTGCCTGTGAGGGATTATGTGGTGAACCTACGGAAGGGCCCGTCCGATGAAGCGGTTTTGAACGCTCTTTGCACAAAGAATTTTTGAGGAGGGACCAAGTGGTGGCGAGAAAAGGCCGTGATGGTTATAGCGGCAGATTGCTGCTATCAGCACAAGTTATTTGTTCCGATTGTGGTTGTTGTACAGAGATCTTGCCGGCTGCGGAGTGTAAGACCAAAAGGGATATTATCAAGCAGCTTCGAGAAGACGGCTGGCGGGAAATTGGCAGTCCTGGAAAAAAGCGCTGGTATTGTGACTATTGCTTGCAACAAAAGACAGAGAAAGAGGTTAATATGAAGCGCAGTAAGCAGCCAAGAGTGGTTAACCAGGAGGATATTCCATTCTAGTGATTACCGAGCTATGAAGAACACAATAGTGATTCGACACAAGTGATTGGACACGCATGGCTGGACATAGCTTGGGGTGGCAGAAAGATTGGTGTGGGTAGTATATGCTGGTGATTTTTAAGAATTACCAGTTTTTTTATGGACGAATTTACAGAGTTGATTTTTAGGCAATAAATTCACTATAGCCCCCTATCCCCCGTCACAGGCTTAGGGAGGACGGTGCCAGGGATGTACGTGTTTCCTTTTAATAAGGATTTAGGAATAAGAGGCGTGTATGGAATACTTCATGACGCAAGAACGCTGGCGGGCAGAAAAAAACCTGCGGGTATGGCAGGTTGAGGCAAGGAGCAAAGTTACAGGGAGAAAGAAAAAGAAAGGCTAGTCGCCGTCACTGAAAGTGACTGAAATGGCATGGCTGTCACGGAGTAGCCTAGGCCCAAAGAGCACGGATTGGCGAGGCACAGTGGCGTGCTTTCTTAACTCTCGCCACAGGGTTGAAGCAAGGTGGCAAGCAGCGCGGTCATTTGAGGCACTGAACTTTTTCATACGCACACTGGACTTGTCACCAATACGGACCCAATAACGCAAAACGTACTGAATCATAATGGGCTCCTTGGCGTTGATGGAAAGAACACATTGATTGAACACAGGGCTTTCAAAACATACAACATTGCATAAGGTACGGCAATATACGGAACGAAGAAGTCGATTGGATTAGATGGAGACAACTCGTTGATTTATCCTACTTCGTCTGCCTTCGCCTCCTCCTCCGCCATCCACCTCCGCCAGATGGCGGAGGTGGATGGCGGGCTACGCGGGATTTTGCCGCCCTACCTGCGGTAGGCAAGCCTGCCTGCGGTGGAGCACGTGGCTTTGGCAGGAGCCACGGATGTCAGCCCGTGTGGCTCCATAAAACTTGAAATCTGGGGTAAGCTGAGAGCATGAATATTACGCCGCTGTATAATGACTTTTTAGAGGATTTAGAGATTGTCCCCGTAAGTAGAAAATTGATAAGGTTCTTCTGTTTCTGGTATATGAAGAGATATGGGTCTGGGAATCAGTTTCGTTGGTATGCAGAGTTTCCCCCAACCGAACATCAATTTTCACTTCAGGGCTGGAGCCTAAGCTAGGTTTATATGTCCTTATTTATAACAAAGTTGTATGCGGACTTTTTGGAAGACCTGGAGATTGGGCAAGGACGATCACCGAAGACAGTCGAAAATTATGATCGATATTTGAAGCGGTTTTTTACGCAGCAGGGCGTACAGAAGGTAGCAGATATAACGAGCGATGCAGTGCGGGCCTTTAGACGTTACTTGAACGAGTTAGCGCCGTATCACGACAATAAAGGAGTTGGACTAGCTACCCAGAACTATCATTTCATAGCGCTGCGACAATTCTTAAAATATCTGGCCAAGAGAGATGTCTCTGCCCTATCCCCTGATAAGATTGGCCTCGCGAAGTTGGGTGAACGAGATATTGATGTATTGTATCCGGAAGAAATGGATGCCCTGCTGGCAACGGCCAGGGACCAAAGGCAGGAAACGCGTACGGGTGACAGTAATGAGAGTTATAGCGCGCGAGCTAACAAGGACATATTGGGCAAAAGAGACTCCGCCTTACTAGAAGTATTGTATTCAACTGGTGTACGAGTGGCAGAAGTGGTTCGTTTAGACCGGGATGATATGAAGAGTAAGGGCAGCGGACCGATCCATGACGCGGCAGACGTGAGGTCTGAACTAGCGGTAAGGGGCAAAGGCAATAAGGTGCGGGTAGTTTTTTTGTCTAATGCAGCTCGAGAGGCGGTCGCTAGGTATTTACAAGTGCGGCACGACATGGATCCAGCTTTATTTATACGGCATAGCCCGAATGCTAAGTTGGGCGAGTCGATGCGACTCACCACGCGAAGCGTGCAGCGGATGATTAAAAAGTACGCCCGGGCAGCCGGACTGACTAAAGTAATAACACCGCATACGCTCAGGCATTCATTTGCCACTGATTTATTGACCAATGGGGCAGATGTACGCCAAGTGCAGCAACTACTGGGCCACGCTTCCATTACTACCACGCAAGTCTATACTCATTTGACAGATGTCAGACTGAAGGAAGTGCATGATAAATATCACAGAAAGAATAAGGCATAAACGGTCTGTTTTGGGTTAAAATCCGTATTTTTATAAATCTATTAGAATGAACGGAAAAAGCCTTTTGGCTGTATTTTATGGCTAATTTTGATGCTGTATTGACAAATTCCTCTTGATATTTTTTAGCTTCTTAGGTATGGTCTGGGCTTGGGATTGTTCTCTATATTAGTAACTCCTCCTTATAACTTGAGGTACACATACGATGATCATGGAAACAGCACAGCTGCGTGAAATTGGTCAACTGCTACAAACGACTTTAAATGTGCAGTTTGCTAACAATGGACACAGTGCGAAAGATGGCTTGCTTCAGATGAGACTTCCCCCAGAGACCGACCAGCCAATTACATTGGAAGCTGTGGCCAATATTTTAGATTCATTTTTCCAGCAACGAGGTTTATCGGTTGAATGTGATCCATTAAAGCACCTATCTATGATGTTTTTACGATCAGGTACCAATAAGCTGTTGTCGGGAATGTCTGTAACGATAGAAAAGGGACTCCTCGTGCTGGTCTTTCCACTAAGTGATTAACTCTTTTGAAGGTGTCGAAGCGGCTTAGCCCAATCAATTTTGGGCTTTTTTTATACTTGGTGTGTGGTAAATATATACACCCAATTCTTACACACCAGGTGTGTAAGAATTGGGAGAGGTTTTTAGAGCAGATCAAGATGGCAGGGTAAGTCTTTAGCGTGTTCAGAATGAAGAAGCTTGAGGCCGGGTGTTGTATACGCGAACATAATGCCTCCACCGCCGACTATACCGTATTTAACGAAGAGGTCCTGGAGGATGACTTGAGTTAAGGCAGTGGGCAGAGACTGAAGCCGCACTAAGGCGAAGAGGGCTGTTTTGGGCGGCTGCCGGTCAAATAAGCCAGCCCGCTGCCACAGCGGTTGGAAGGTCATGAGAACCTCTTGATTCCATTGCCGGATGTCATAAGTCATGTCAGGCATAGCATGACGGCTAATGCTCCATAGTAAGGGCAGGTATTCCTGTACTATTTTAAGGTAATCTCCCCATATTCCGGCGTAGTCATGCCACTCGACATGATAAGCATCAGCGTGCCAGAGGAGATAATATTGTTGGATCATCGGCAATGATAGAAACTTTTGATAACGCGAGGTGACGATAACAAGCTGGTTTCTGAAACGACGCACGAGACGAAGGGACTGCAGGGTCAAACGAAGACGATGGAGGTTTAGATTCTGCCATTCATTTTCCAGGGGAAGGATCGGCTGGCCTTGCTGACTAGGCATTTGGCTGGCTAGATTATAAGTGTAATCGGCCGAGATTAACCATTCCTTGTTTTCGAAGACCATCGGAGCCGGGTGCTGATTAATGATATCAAGGTACACTAAGGCATCGCTGATAGCGTGGCTATTGGAGATATCGCTGCCTGCGATAGGCAGCGTAAGTAATTCAGGAAGGTGCTGGTGCTGATCGGACCATATATTAATGATCATTTTACGCCACTTAGATTGGAGCACCTCGGAAGCCTCCGGCATAGAATTTATAACAGCTCGGACAGCAGTGGTCGGATCAGGCGCCTCCTGCATCAATTTGGTGATGGATTGCGGATTGATGGCTTGCGGCGAATCGCTGAGAGTACAGAGCGCCTGTAGGTTCTTATAGGTGGGTGGCGCGACGGTTATAATACGGTGCTTTTGCATGTATTTATGTAGATTAGCATGGCTATATAGTAAAGAGTAAAGGGTTAAAGGAAAAAGAACAGGGGAAATGTGGATTGAATGACCAATGTCCAATGACCAATGAATGTCTAAGCCCAAATAACCAAGATCGGAAGATAGAAAATAGAAATCAGAAAATAGAAAATCGTATATGGAAGGGCGAGGAAAGCACAAAACACAAAGACACAAAACCCAAATAAAGCACAATGACACAAACTTACCAAACCATTACAAATCGGTAACGAACTTTACAAACTCACGACTTGAAATCCAAATGTCAAAATTAAAATGGCCCTTCGGAGATCTCTTCAGAGTCAATGGCTAAGGGCAGAAGCAATAAATCCGAAATCCTCCCGCCTCGGGCGGGACCCCGCCTGATGGCGGTGGGAAACTGAAGAAATCCCTGCCTACTGGCAGGCAGGCTAAACAAACCAAAAAACTAAAAACACAAAACTAGAATGAAAATAGATTGCTAGTATGTGAGTTATGTCCCCCACCTAACATATTAGGCGCTGATTTTGGTATGGGTTTTACCCTTGCGAGATATGCCGACTTGAGTGAAGGAGACGGCGTCGCCTTTAAGGGTGGCTTTAATGGTCGATCCTTGGGGAAATTCGCCGGTTAGAAGGGCTGTGGCCAATTTATTCTCCAGGAGCTGCTGAATTTGGTAGCGGAGAGGTCGGGCACCAAACTGGGGGTCAAAACCGTCCTGGGCGATGCGATTGCGGACTTCTTCAGATATTAGCAAGGTTAACCCTTGAGCAGAGACGCGCCGCTTCACCTCTTCCAGCATTAAATCAGTAATGCGCTGGACATGCTCTTTGGTTAAAGCGTGAAAAACGATAATATCGTCAATGCGATTAATGAATTCTGGCCGGAAGACAGTTTTAAGCTTGTCCCGCAATAGGGATTTCAGGTCTTCCCAGTCCTGGCCGGTGGCGCGGCGGGCGGTGGCCTGCTGGATCATGTCGCTGCCAATATTGCTGGTCATAATGATTAAGGTGTTTTTGAAGTCGACCACTTTCCCCTGTCCGTCGGTCAACTGGCCATCCTCGAGCACCTGAAGAAGGAGATTGAAGACATCAGGATGGGCTTTTTCAATCTCGTCTAACAAAATGACAGAATATGGCTGTCGGCGCACAGTTTCGGTTAGCTGGCCGCCTTCTTCATAGCCCACATATCCTGGCGGAGACCCAATCATCCGGGATATCGCATGTTTTTCCATATATTCAGACATATCGAGCCGGATTAAGGCTTTTTCGGAACCAAATAAAATCTCGGCTAATGCCTTCGTCAGTTCAGTCTTTCCGACACCTGTCGGGCCAAGAAACAGGAAGGAGCCTTGCGGTCGCTTGGGATCCTTTAGCCCGGCGCGGGTGCGGCGAATGGCAGCACTGACGGCGCTGACGGCTTCGTCCTGGGCAATTACCCGATGGTGAAGCTCTTCTTCTAACTGCATCAATAGCCCAGCTTCGGCTGTGGTTAGCTTGGTAACAGGAATTCCGGTCCAGACCGAGACAATTGATTCAATGTCGGCCGCGGTTAAGGATGGAGCGGCTTTCGCATGGCTTTTCTGCCAGGTCTCTTCCATCTGTTTTATTTTTTCTTCGAGTTTTTTTATTTGGCTGTTTAATTTCTTAACTTTAGCAGTGTTCTTAGCGCGTTGAGCGGCGGATAATTCCTTGGTTAGTTCTTTAAGTTGATCGGTTTGGCTCACCAGCTCAGCTGGTTTTTCTAAAGAGTAAAGCCTAACTTTGGCTGCACCTTCGTCCATAAGATCAATGGCCTTATCCGGCAGGAAACGATCACGAACATATTTGTTAGACAGATGGACGGCGGCTTGAATGGCCTCGTCGGTGATCATCACTTTGTGGTGCGCTTCATATCTATCTTTGAGGCCTCGCAGTATTTCGATAGCGTCCGTCAGGTTTGGCTCGTTGACTTTAATGGGCTGGAAACGGCGTTCTAGGGCGCCATCCTTCTCAATGTACTTCTTATACTCCTGTAAGGTAGTAGCGCCCACAACCTGTAATTCGCCGCGGGAGAGCGATGGTTTTAACATATTGGACGCATCAAGCGTGCCTACGCCGGTACCGCCAGCACCAACGAGAGTGTGCAGCTCATCGAGGAAAAGAATTATCTGTCCTTTAGCTTTCGTAACTTCATCGATCACTTTTTTTATTCGTTCTTCGAACTCACCGCGGAACTTGGTGCCAGAAACTAAGCCAGCCATATCCAGGGCGACAACGCGTTTGTTGAACAAGGCTTCAGGTACATGTTGATTGATAATGCGAGTAGCTAGTCCTTCCACAATAGCGGTTTTGCCGGTACCGGGTTCACCAATTAAAACAGGATTGTTTTTGGTGCGGCGCGACAGAATCTGAATAACCCGTTGCACTTCAGCACTGCGGCCGATGACCGGGTCAAGCTTGTTAGCACGAGCCAGTTCAGTCAGATCACGACTGTATTGATCGAGGGTAGGAGTTTGACTTTTTTTCTTGGCGCGGCCAGTTTTCTTGCCTTTCTCCCCTACCGCCGAAAGGACTGCCTGGCGAAGTTTGGTTTCGGTGATGCCATATTTCTTCAGTGTTTGGGCGGCCAAACCTTCGTCCTCAAGGAATAAACCAAGCAGAAGATGTTCGGAGCCGACATAGTTGTGCTGCAGGTTGCGGGCGGCATGCCAGGAAAGCTCCAGGGATTTTTTAGCCCGGGGAGAGAGATCTGGGGCAATGCCGTCAGCATATTGCTTGGCGTTTTTAGTCATGTTCTCAACTAGGTAGCCGATCAGCTCGTCAGGATTAATATCTAAGTTGCTTAAGATTTGCCGGCCAATTTCTGTTTCTTTGGCCACACCGATCAATAAGTGCTCGGTGTCGAGGGCAGGCGACTGGTGCTGGATGGCAGTTTCAGCAGCGGTTTGGATGACCCCTTTGGCACGGTCAGAAAAAGCGTCGAGGATGTTAACTGATTCTGACGAGGGCGGACGCATACTGGAGCCGCCAACTTGTCCGGGCGAAGAGGGAATTCCGGTGTGCTCATGCCGCCCTCGGCCAAAGAATGAATCCGCGAAGGGATCATTAAAACCCGGGAAAGCAGCAAAGGGATTAGAGGAGTTGCCAGTCGCAATACCTAATTCAGTCGCACACGTGTTACATAGGTTATTGATAATGGTTTGTCCGCCAACAGTACGTTGGACACGGATAGCAGCGGGTCTAGTTTGGCAGCGATCACAGGTCATAGTTGTTGGAAAATAGAAAATTAGTTAATTGTTCATTTCTGTGAACGTGCCACTTGGCACCACCCTCCTTGCTCATTCTCGCCCCGCCGATGGCGGGGCTGCGAGGCCTCGGTTTTTTTGTCCTTCGACAAGCTCAGGGACCAAGCCAAAAAAACCTCGGAATCCGCTTGGAGGGTGCGCCGCGTGGCGCTTTTTATATTGGTCATGTCAGTTAGTAAGTAAATTAGTTGTGTTTGACTTTTAGTATAATTGTTGTCTTGATACTTTTCCAGTGTTGAGTGGCAGTGTCAAGGGAAAAGACTTTGTAAAATGACTACTGCTCAATGACCAATGACCAATCAATAACTAAATCCTAATGACTAAAGACAGAAAATAGAAATATAGAAAATAGATAATTACAAATTTCAAAATCCGAATGCCAAATCAATGTCAAATGTCAAAATTCAAATGACCCTCCTTCGCCCTGTAAAATCGCTTCGCGATCACGGGGCTTCACTCATTTGGGCGATTATCTACCCCAGCACTAAACATGGCTAGTTATTCACGGTGCTATGCTCCGCGTAGACGGAAGGGTTCTTTTTCACTCGCCAAACCGTAGCCCTGCTACGCATGGCTCACTCTTGGCGGTGAAAAAGAAAAAGCACCAGGTGTATAAACACGAGGTGCTAAGGGTACAAAACGGCTTATCGGAGTTTGTGGTTAGGTAGGATTGGACTTTGGAGCTTCAGCAACGGGTGGTGATGGCTTAAGTTCTTTCACGTCGCGTTTCAGCTCTTCTGTCCTTTGGTCGAGACTATGCACGCGTTCTTTGATTTTTTCTAGTTCGGCAGCTTGTTCAGCCTGTTTGGTCGCCAATTTCTTTTGACCATCATCGAGGGCGGTTAGGCGCGTTTGCGTTTTTTCCTTGAATTCTCCGAACTTGATGGCTAAGTCATTAGGGGGCAACGCGTTTGGAAAATTAGCAGAAGATGCGCTCGGAGCACTGGTTGCCGGTGGTTGGGATGGCGGTTGTGATGGCGGTTGGCTGATATAAGCCGGGGGGTTGGCGCAGGGGATGGCGTTACTGGCGTTGGGGTTGAGCAAGTGCCGGGCCATACCTCCACTTGATTGTGCACCAATCTGGGTTTCGATAGCAGAGATGCGTGTTTCGTGATCGTTCGCGATTTTTGTCAGCTCGTCGGCTCTCGTAAGACATGTAGCCAGAGAATCAGACAGTTGCTGACCTTGTTCCTGCGACACATAGGACGAACCAGCCTCAGGGTCGCATCCGCACAGTACGATTGTGGCGATTAAAACAAGTCGGTACATGGAATATCTCCTAGATATTGAGGTTGGTTGAAGAAGTAACGGTTATGGCCTGTCATTTGAGTTCTCGAAGAGTTGGGAAGTTCATTTTCAGGCCACCTTTATCGGGTGTTTCGGCTGTGTTGGTTGATCTTATACCAATAACAATCAACCAAATTACAGTGACGAGGAGCGCGGCGCCGCAGATGAGGCAAGCCCAGCGCCACCAAGGATTGATCTGGGTGGTGCGCTCGACGAATTTCTGGTCATGATCCTTCCTTAGTAGACAAACGACTTGTTTGGGATCGTCTGGCAGTTGGTGACCGACGATCTGTTTCTTCAGGTCGGCTTGCTCTTTCTGCAGTACGTGTTGCTTTTCGACCGCCGCTTTTTCAGACACCTGATAATCGGCGATTTTTTTTCGCAAGATGGCCAGCTCCTTGTCTTTCGTCTCCTGATTGACAAGTTGTTGCTGGAGCTCATTGATAAGGCTGTTTGCCTCCGTGTTCATGTCTTGAGCTTCTTTCAATGCCTGTCTTGCCTCTCTCTCGGTGTCGGATGTTGGGCTGGCAGGAAAGGGAGCGGGGTTCGATGATGTTTCGCGACGGTTGCTGATAACAAGAATCGGCTTAGGCGACGTGTCGTCTGCCTCGTTTTCTGTCGTAGAGTTATCAACCTTTCCTGACGGCTTGTCGACTGGATCACTTGGATTGGTCGGTGGATCGACCGGCCGCGGATCAACTGGTGATGGTGTTGGTTGATCATGGTTCTCTTCGTCTGGATCCTCTTCTTCTGACGGAACGTTTCCAAGCAGACGATCATACTCGTCGCGCTGACGGCGATGGGCGGCGTTGTTGGCCGACTCGCCAAGCAATGGACTGTGCGGGATGTTTCGTTCCGCTAACAATGCTGCCTTTTCAGCATTGGCATTGATGAGCCTGTCTCTTTTCGACGTAGCCATGTGGTTCTCCTTTTTCGGGAAGAATGGGGGTTAACTGTGAGTTTTACTTGGATTGTCAACGTGCGATCAATAACGATTCTTATATATATCAATATATATAGGTACTTGTCAAGATTTACTGCTTATGCTAAGGTAAGCGGTTATGAAAATATTATTTCTCGGACAAAAGGGTATCCCCTGTATTACGCCAGATGATAAAACTGGTCGAGAAAGACGGGTGGAAGCATTGGCTACGTTGTTAGCCAAAAAGGGGCATAGAGTAATAGTTACTTGCGCCAGGCCTTATACACCGAAAAGTTTAAGAAAGTTTAACGGAGTGTTGTTAAGACATCTTCCTTCGTTTTACCCGGATGTGGCGGGCGGATGGTTATATGACTTGTTGTCGGTTATAAGCATGGTAAAGTTTAAGCCGGCTGTCGTGCACATGAATGGGTGGAGAGTGGCAGTTCTGGCTCCTTTGGCGGTGGTGCTACGACCGCAGGCAACCTATATATGGACCATAGACGATTGGCCAACACGCAAATTGTTTATTGTGAGAGGGGTAGCCAGACTAGTGGATGGACTGTTTGATGTTATTACTACACCGTCCAGAGAGTTGCAGCACAAGATATTACATTACTTACAGATACGGGCGATCTATATACCAGATGGTTATACTAGCGAGAACTGGCCTCCACTTGGTCTGACTAAATTTGGAATTAAAACGCAGGGATTTAGCTTAACGACAGCGAGCAGCTTTGCGGATGTTAGAAATGTAGCCTTAGCTTATAAAAAGGCAGGAATGAGACGCAAGTTAGTGGTAACGGGAGAGTGGCAAGGCCCTTTCAAGCGGCTGAAGCAAAACTTTCCATTTTTACATTTTTCCGGAGAATTGGGCGAGCGAGCCCAACAGTCAATGATGGAACGAGCGGGCATGGTTATTATGGAAGGAGACCAGACGACGCTCAATACTGTATTGTCCGTAATGGATAAAGGAAAAGGGATTGTGGCTACCACTTCTGTGGGTTATCAGGAAGTGTTAGGCGTGGCTGCATTGATGGTCAGGACAGGCGATGTGAATGGACTTGCGACGGCAATTAAGACACTGACATTAGCCGACAATTCCACATCTCTTGGCCGACAGGCGCAGAAGAGAGCACGAGCGCATTTTACCTGGCAGCGGGTGTTACCGGAGTATGTGGAGTTATATCATTATCCCCTATTACGACCGGTGTGGCTGGATTCAGCGCGGGCAAAGTTAGTGACTAAGAAAGCGTAATAGACGAAACTTGTACAAAACCCCAAAAGCACAAAGCCCAAACAAAACACAAGTTATCGCAAACTTTCCAAACCATAACAAATCGGTAACAAACTTTACAAACTGCGTGGACGAAAAGTGCTAAGAAGATAGGGAAGCTTGTTATTATATTGGTACTGTAGCATTGGTTTAAAGTAGAATAATCAGTACGCGGATGTGGCGGAACTGGTATACGCGCATGGCTTAGGACCATGTGGGGAAACCCTTGGAGGTTCGAGTCCTCTCATCCGCACCAAAAAAGTAAACCGTAAAACGAAAAGCGAAAAATAACAGCGTAAAATGCAAAATGATTGGGGCTCTTTGAGCTAAATATGTGGGATAGTGTTGTGTTTCTAAATTTTTTGGTAGTCGTAACTGCTCACTGGTCGAGGAAGACTATTGGCTAAGATAAGACGTTATAATTTTTCACTTTTAAGAAAACCTTCTTTTTCTGGCTCTAAATATGGCTTAACCTAGTAATCCACCCTTAACCTGTGAGCAGTTACAATACAAAAACTTGACATTTATAATTATTTGACATATAGTAAGGCGTTGCGGTTTTTGTGTGATTTGGGGCTGTTTTGGCAGCTCGTTGACAATCTAACGAACGGGAGTTAAGAGATGGACACGTTAACGATCGTGGAATTGGCTATTGTGGGGTTGGCTTTGGCAATGATTCCGGCTGAGATTATCTACCAGTCGCTTTACATGCTGAGGGCTAATGAAAAGGTTGTGTTTTACCGTTTTGGTCAGTATATGAGAACGGTGCTGGGTCGTTCCTATTGGGACGCATCATGGGCCGGCGACCAAAACGTCAGCAACCGAGCTAAGGTGCCTGACCAAGATACTGTTAAGTTGGCATTTTGGAAGGGCAGTTGGGCTTTCGGCTTGTGGCCGTTTGAACTAGGCTACCGCGTACCGACTGATCAGTTTGAGGTTCCTATTCATGCCTCAATGATGTACACAGATTCATCAAATCCGAAGTATCCCAGAGTCAGAGTCGAAGGAGATGCCACCCTTCAAATCCGCTTGTCAGAAAATCCAGTTCATCTGGGGATAGTTTTTTCCCTCTTTAAGCAGGATCTGAATTACTACCTATCAAAGAGTGCGAGGGATTTGACTAACCACGAGGTGCTCATTCAGGAGAATGGGGTGGAAGAGTCAGTAAAACGAATTGCTAAGCAATTGTTCCGGGTAGTAAATAAGCCAATGAAGGAAGCTATGCGAGAAGCGGCCACTTTCTTCACTTTTTCTGTGTTTCCGGCAGCGAAAACGAAAGTTGTTAAGGATACCGACATAATCAGAATAAGAGAGGAAGAGGAAGGGGAAGAGAAAGTTGCTAAAGACACTGATATAATCAGAAATAGAGGAGAATTTGAGAGGAAAGTGCGTAAAGCGCTTACCGAAGACGATGACACCATCTTCATTCAGGGCAAGCTGCTTAGACGTATTCCTGGACGTACTCCTGATGAGGATACAGTTGAGACCGGTGATTCTCTGCTAGTGTGCAATATCGTAGTTGAGAAAATTCAGCTTCAACCTGCTTCCAAAGACGATGCTGAGGCATCCAGAGCGATTGATCTAAGTTTTATTGGCCATCAGGAAGGCTTAAAACTACAGGCGATCGAAAGATTGCGTCGCATTGGTGAAGCGGAAGGTATTGAAGCACTGGCAGCAAAGCTGGGTCTGGCAGACGACCGACAGAAAGCTTTCTTGATGGATGTGATTCGCAGCAAGGCAGGCGAAATAAAGCTGTCCGCCATAAACGTGAAAGACGCAGCGGATGTGCTATCAGCCATTGAAGGATTCCTGAAAAAAGAAAATTCCTAAAGGAGAGATAGGATGAGTGTGATACTACATATCACCGCCGTGATATGCGCTTTATTCATCGTGAGCTTGTTGATGAGGATGGCCAGAGCGTTCGGTGTACTAAGCCCCGGACTTGGGCAAGGGGCCTTATCGAGTGTGCTAGGATGGACTAAACGCCATCCCGTACTCACGACAGTCATCCTTTTATCGGTTCTGTCTTGGATATTCTTCCCGAAAGGATGTAGTGACGAACCATCTGGCAATAAATCCAGCAACAAGACAACGGAAATGAGCATAGGGAAGGAGGCACACGTTGTCTCCCCCACCGCCGAGGATGAACCGAAAGGAACGATTGTCGGCGGACCGAAGGAAGTGGTATCCAATGTATCGCCCGACCGGATTAATGAATGGATGCTTAAGTCCATGGCGGGACCGGAGACGGGATGGAATCTGATGCGAAGGCGTTGGTCAGGAGAGGTTGATAAACATGGATATCTTCCTCTACCAATTGGCCCTCTATTACCGGGTGTTAAAGTAGAAATCCAACTGAGCGGTAGAACGTTACCCTGTTCTCCTGCTTGGAAGGTTATAAGACAGGACCACGAGCGAGTTCAGAGTGCCAGAGGGGAAAGTAGTATTGGTAGCGACGTAGTGGCCTTGTTTTTAGAGGTGAGAGATTTGATTGGCATACCGCAACAACCTATTTTCGGTGAAAGGATTGGTTTTAGTGGCCTAGAATGTTCCGCTACTGTCTCCAAGCTTCCATCTAACGCTGGCTTGTGGGTAGGCTCGTATAGCACATGCACAGCCAACTCCCACCAGGCTCCGGGTTTAGTGCCATTCAGTGTAGATGGAGAAGGTGTGGACTGGACAATGCGGATAACTTTTATCCCGTCGGAACCAGTGGCACCAGGCGCATGGGAACTCAAAGAGACAATTACTGTCCCGGGTTTCTATGATACACAACAGCCGAGGTTGTGGTTGCTACACGAGAACGATATTCTGGACAATTCGAGCCCAGAAGCACTTAAAGAAAGTATGGACACTATGTGTGTGTTCAGAAAAGAACTCCGGCCTTTATTTCCGGCTAAAGAGAGTCCAACACGGGATAGTTTCACTATCACGTCGACCGAAGTGAGGAGGTTCTGGGAAAGAAATCCGGAGAAACAAGTTGAGCTGGCGGAAGTTCATTTCCAACCGCCAACGCAAGCGTTAGTATACTGGGAAATGTTTTTCCCGGTAGCGGACGCAGAGAGTGAGTGAGTTGTTGTTCGTTGGTTAGTTCTTTGAAAGCCTGAGAGTTACTCTTGGGCTTTTTTTATTGGGGGGATGAGTAACAAGGAACAAGTTACTTATAATCGGGGACAATCATTCTCATCCTACACTTTCAGAAAGCGGAGATGAGGATATTAAATGCAGCGGCCAGCAAGCTAATCATAAATAACAACATAATGAGCACCAGGATTAATTCCTTTTGCTTTTCTTGAACGGGTGAATCCCCGATACTGCGGGCGTAATGGACACCAGTGCGCAGCAGAAGCATAGTCAGCATGCCAGCAATGAGCAGTAAAGCGGCGTTGATAGCCAAAATGAATTCAGTGGGAATTAAAAGCATAATGCAAGTGTATATAAAATTGCTAACCAAAAACAGATCTACTGATTCGATCCAGTTCAAAAAAGTAAAACGAAATGAGTAAACCCCTACACCCTGGCCTTAAGGCTAGGGCTTTTCAGTGGAGCTAATATAAAAACCATTCATCACCGGCCTTAAAGGCCGGCGCTTTCTGGGTGTGGGGGTAAAGTGAAAAATAACAATGTAAAACTTAAAGTACTTAAAAACGGAACTAGTTATTATTTTTAGGTTTAAGTTGTTGTTTTGTGTTCTCCGCTTGGAGTTTTTAGTTAATTATGATTCGGCAAAATTGTATATCGCCTGCAAAAAATATTTAAGAGATAGACCTATCTGTTAATACAAAAATACAAAAGCGCACGATCCTTAGCGGAATCGAGCGCTTTGTGTAAACTAGCGCCAAACTTACGCGATTGCAACGATAATGAAGT
>MHHQ01000022.1 GCA_001817065.1 Candidatus Andersenbacteria bacterium RIFCSPHIGHO2_02_FULL_46_16 | reverse complement strand
TTTTCATAGTGTTTGTGTTGATAAAAGGTAAAGAAAGATTATGAGTAGTATATCAGTATTTTAATTTAATGTTTATAGGTACTAGGTATCAATTTTCTGCACTTGCCTGCGTCCTTCAAACGCTGCGGCAATTGTTACATTATCAGCAAATTCAATGTCCCCCCCCGTGGGCAGGCCTCGGCCAAGTTTAGTGGTATTTATCGGTCTATCTTCAATTTGGCGGCTAATATGTCTGGTCGTTGCTTCACCCTCAAGGGTGGGATTCAGTGCAAAAATAATTTCTTTAATTTCTTCTTTCCCAAGTCGTATCATCAATTCACTAATGGTCAGCTCCTCCGGCCCAATCCCTTCCAGAGGAGATAGCGCACCGCCTAGTACATGGAAGATCCCGTTATAAGAGCCAGTCCGCCAGATTGCTTCTACGTCTAAGGGATTTTCCACTATACACAGTTGGCTTTGGTCCCGGCTCGTATCTTGGCAAATCGCACAAACTTCTTGTTCCGATAAATTATAACAACGTCGGCAAACTTTCACATTGGCATGCAAATTTTTTAATGTGTCACCCAGTCGAGAGACTACACTTCTTGGCTGCCGCAATAAGTGAATAGCCAATCTTCTGGCGGTCTTTGGACCAATCCCTGGTAAGCGGTTTAATTCCGTGCTTAAATCGCGCACCGCTTTAGGTAAGATAGATTTCATATGGTCGCCCTATACTTTACCTCAAAACAATTTATACCGCTACTCGCTCAATGCTTTCATTCTTAACGTCGCCATCCAAATCGTCTTGATAAGAATTTTCCGGTGGTAGCATGGTGACATATTTATTATGAAATCTCAGTGGTATCTCCCCGGTCGGTCCATTGCGATGTTTTTCTATCAACAACGATATATCAACCACTTCCGTTTTATATCTTTGTTCATCGGTATCCGTGGTTGTGCGATGAATAAAAAGCACCACATCAGCGTCTTGCTCAATGCTGCCGCTTTCTCTTAAGTCGGATAGTCTTGGTCTTTGGTCGCCGCGTAGCTCCACCGCCCGTGACAATTGAGATAAAGCTAAAACCGGCACGTTTAATTCCAATGCCAATTTCTTCAAGCTTCTGGAAATATCTGACACTTCTTGCACTCGGTTATCTTTATATCGGTTGGACTCCATTAACTGGAGGTAATCAATAATCAATAAACCTAAACCATGCTCTGCCTGTAAGCGTCGTGCCATTGTCCGGATACCCATCACGTTATTAGAGGCGTGGTCATCAATATAAATCGGCGCTTCCGACAGTTCACTCATTGCCTCACCTAAACGGGAAAAATCATCGTATTCACCGTCCGTCTCCAATTTGCCTGTCCTCATGCGCCATAAATCAACATGGGCGTGCGCCGCCAGCATGCGATCGACTAATTGTTCTTGGGACATTTCTAAGCTAAAAATACCTACCGGTACTCCCGATAACGCGGCGTGGCGGGCAAAATCTAATGCTAACGCAGTTTTACCCATTGATGGACGAGCAGCTAAAATTATTAAGTCTGACTTTTGCCATCCCGCTAATTTAAGATCTAACTGCGGTATACCCGTCGTTATACCCCGTAAATCTTTGTCTCCCTTGTGCAGTTTATCGATCCGCTCAAATGCTGCCTCCAAAGCATCAGAAATTTTTGAGAACTGTTGGTAGCTGTGCTCACGCGAAACACCAAACAGCAATCGCTCGGCATCATCTAATGTTTGTTCGATCTCATTTGCTTCATTAAACCCCAGCTCGTTGATTGATGCGGCTGCCGTTATTAAGCGTCGCAACGAACCATATTTCTGCACAATGCGCGCGTAGTGCACCACGCTGCCTGCTGTCGGCACTACCGTTGCTAAATGGGCGATGTGAGCCTCTCCTTCTACCGCTACTAATAGTTTTTTTTCCTTTAAGCGATTAACCACCGAAACTACATCAATCGTAATACCTTTGTTGAAGAGCTCTACGCAAATATCGTATATCTTGCGGTTGGCTTCTTTATAAAAATCATCGGCGCTTAAAAAGTCTCCCACCTTCACCAATGCGTCCTTATCAATTAATAAACAGCCTAATACTGACTCCTCCGCTTCATAGCTATGGGGCGGTACTCTAATGCCTAAATTGACACTCATCTTATTTTTATTTGTTCGTGTTCCCATAACGCCATAAATCAGTTATAGGTCTTGTCTCATTGTTCGTGCCAAACATTTGCCAAGCAGGGACATACGACCTCATTAATTAATCCCACTATTATACATTCGCCCTCACCGGTGGGGGAGTGGATAACGTGTGCATTCTCTCGCGCTCTAACGTCCGCGCTGTTCGAACTCATCAGCCGCAAGAGAACTGATTATCTTTTCAATAAGCGATAACCGTCCTTAGTGTCTTCTACACTAAAACCAGCCGCCATTATTTCCTGCTTGAGACGATCGGCCGTTGTCCAATCTTTTCGTTGTCGTGCCTGCTCTCGGGCCTCTCCTTGCCTAGCAATACCTTCCGGGATTACTTCTTGTTCGATTTCCTCCCTTAGTCCTGCGACCACTCCTAATACTCGATCCATTTCCGTTACGGTGGCATAAACTCGGCCTAGTTCGCCATTTTGAGTGGTGTTTTCTGTCAATTTATGATTAACCTCTCCCATATACTCATTAAGCACTGCCAAACAGCCCGGCGTATTCAAGTCATCACCTAATGCTTGTGTAAAATTTTCGAACACCGCTGTATCAATTTGTTGCGCATTGTTCTTGAGGGCGCCATTTTCTATCAACCGCCGCAGTAACGTCTTAATCTTATCTAAATTCATCTGCATCTCTTTCATTCTTTCCCAGCTAAAATCAATCTTCGACCGATAATGACTCGACAGCACCAACCACCGCAAAACTAATGGCGAGAACCCCTTGTCCCGAACAGTATCAAGCGTAATTTGCTGCCCGCCACTCTTGGCTAACTTTTCTCCATCAATTTGCAAATGAGCGTTGTGCATCCAGTAATTGACGAATCTATTGCCCGTGGCTGCTTCCGACTGAGCAATTTCATTTTCGTGGTGCGGGAATTTATTGTCTTCACCGCCGGTATGAATATCAATCTTGCTATCTAAGTACTTTAAACTCATCGCTGAACATTCTATGTGCCATCCCGGATAGCCTCTTCCCCATGGTGCGTCCCATTGCTGCAAATGGTCGGGGTCATCAGTCAGCCATAACGCGAAATCAGCTGCTTGCTTCTTTTCTTTGCGTACCGCCAGCCGCGCTCCCTCGGCCAATTTATCGACTGTGTTTCCTGACAATTTACCATAAGTTTTGAATTTATCTACCTCAAAAAACACGCCCACTTTGGTCTCGTAGGCAAACCCCTTATCTAGCAATATTTGAATTATATCAATCATCTCCTTTATGTGCTCCGAGGCTCGAGGATAATTGTCAGCCATTTGAATATTTAAGGCCTTTAGATCATCCATGAAATTCTTCGTCTCGCGATCGGCGATCGCCTTTACAGTTACTTTTTGCGTTCTAGCTTCTTTCTCCAGCTTATCCTCACCGGCCTCTAATTCATCTTGTGTCAGGTGACCGACGTCTGTAATGTTAGTAATTTCTTTAACCTTAAAGCCGTGTATTTCTAAAGTGCGCCGGAGAATATCAGCAAACAAAAACCGTCGCAAATTACCCAAATGCGGTCTTTTATACACGGTCGGTCCGCAATTATAAATTCTTACCAAACCCGGTGTGTTTGGTTTAAACACTTCCTTTTCCTTTGACCAGGAATTGTAGAACACAATGCTATGTGACATAATTTAATACTACTGTGAATTCTAAAAAATCGAAGTTCTTTTCATTACTATAGGAGCTAACTATGTGTATTACCATATTTGACTTTGATGGACCCCTCGCCCTGTGTTTTGAAAGGGAATTTTTCTCCTGGGCTAACAATCAGCCAACCGTTAAAACCCCATGGCGTTACGAAGTGTTAATCCAGACAGGGGATTGGGCAGAAGCTACCGGAGCGTCGCTACTTGAGATAACTAAACTATTCCAGGAATTTGTGCGGACATCCGATTATCCAGGACTCCAGCCCACCCCCGGCGCCGCTTTAGCCCTCGCCGCTATCCCGACCCACTGCCGCTATCTAGCCACAGCCCGCGGACATGCCTTATCCGAAGTTACCCGCCAATTCATTATCGAGCACTTTGGCCCTTTTCATGACTATCACTTTAACGTTCATAACGACAAGGTAACCCTGACCAAAAAAATCGCACCTGATTTTGTCATTGACGACGACTACCCATTATTACAGCGTATCGCCCGCGAAACTTCAGCTGTGGCAATCTTGTTTCCTAAACCAACCAAACGCCTGGTTAGCGCCAAAAGCAATGTAGTTATACTGGATGCTGAATCATCAAGTAGTCCTGGCGCGTCCTGTGAAAACTACTATCAGATATGCACCGAAGCTTGGCAGGAAATTACCGAACTCTTGTCCGCATCCTGGTAGTCTCCCTAATAGTGCTCTTAAGCACTATTTTTTCTTTTAAAACGCCAAAAAATGTATGTCAATGTAATAACTAATGTTGCCAAAACAATCCAGAACACTGCCTTATCGACGGTTCTCGTTCCTGCTGCGTTCGGTGAGAAGTATGGATCAGTCAAGATTAACATCGGGATCACGACAATTGAGTAAACAGTAAATAATCGCAGCAGCTCATTTTGTTTATGCTGCAGCAGAGTAAAATTTGTCGCGGACAGCTCCTTTGTACTTTCAAATAAACTTTCCAACATCTCCCACATTCGGAGTAGTTGGCCATGCACACGCTGCCATCGTACTTCAATCTCATTGTTTACCAGCGAGCTAGGCGGCAGGTTCGCAAATAAACTGGTCTGCGGGCGCACTACCTTACGGAAATCCATCACGTCTCTCGCTAAATATGAAATCTCTTCTACCATCTTTCGTTCATTGCCCTGAAAAACGGCGTCCTCCGCGATATCGATATGCTTACTTAGTCGTTCTAATTTATTAAATGCACTGTCGTTCAACAAAGCCACCAGATCTAAGACAAAAGCCAACGGTTGATCACCCATATATTCTTGCGCTTTGTCCGGGGTTGTTTCGAAATCACGTCTAATCTTGTCCAGCACAACTATCGGTTCATAATGCAAGCTGAGTACTTGCTTCTCCTTAACAATAAAAAACAATGACACCCCTTTTGTTAGTCTCAGCGTGCGGTCGAATACGGGCACTTGAATCAATAATAATAAGTACCCTGCTCCCAGGCTGACACTCGGCCGGTGATATTTTTGTGCGACAAACTCTGCGTCATTAACACTCAGCGAAGCCGCTCGAATGAATTCCGCGAGTTCTTCCACGGTCGGGCTTTGTACATTAGTCCATGTAAGCCCCTTTGATGATAGACTGTGCTTCATGTTATCCTTAATACCATATCCTGTTTTAAACATACCATGACTAGGCCTTTCCTGACTATCGCTCTACCAGTGCTTTTCGTTGGTGCTTTTCAGCTGGTTAGCTGCCAGTCCACTGAAATTCCTCCCGCTCAACCGGGTGGTGTCTACTTGTCGACTAGTGGGGGAGCCTCCTTTAACCAATCGGTCAATTTAGTTGACGATGAAGACCAATTGCAGGGCTACATCGATACCTTATCGTTTTATAATATTCATCGCCCAGCCCATCTGCAGGCGACTATTTATCTGATCGCCGGTGGTAATGGGCTTTTTGTTTCCTCTAATGATGGGGAGTCATGGCGTTCCCTTTCCACTCCGCTTAGCCAGGTTACCGCCTTCGTGCACCTGCCTAACGATGTCTGGTTAGTCTCAGGCACCAACCAAGACAATGAGGGCATAGTCATGCGTAGCCTTGATACAGGACAAAGCTGGGCAAAGGTACTAACTATCCCGGCTGCCACTGTTGAAAAAGGTCAGTTTTTTCAGATCATTAAACCCCCTCCACCGCCCGCCATTTTTGTGGCTAATCTCGTTCCCGATCCATTTAATAATGAGCGTGTCTATGCGACCACCAGTACCGGGGAAATCTTAACTGGCGAAGAATCCGGCAAAGTGTGGCACTCGACGGTTCGTCTCCAGTCCGCCAAATCCAATCCCTATACCGGTCGATCCGATGCACCTGTGCGCAAGGTCATTCCCTCTCCTCACAAGGCTAATGACCTCTTATTAGTTGGTACTGATGGTGACCTGATTAGAGCTAATAATGAAGAAACCACCCGGCTTAAAAGTCCGCCAGGCCAAGTGATTGACGCGGTGTACATTAGTCAATTCCCTAACGCATTATTTATTAGTACCACCGGTGGCATGTTTATCTCGCGAGACTATGGAGAAAACTGGGTGGAGTTAAAAGTTCCCATCAGTAAATCCCAGCCGATCAAAAATGCTGTAATTCGGGTTAGCCCGTCCAATCCGGATCGTTTATTGGTGACTGTTAATAGTATTATTTATCGCTCCGAAGATGGAGGACAAAACTGGAATGCGCTTTCCTTAGAGCTGCCTAACCATCTTATTACCGACATATCCATTAATCCCCAAAATGCAGCCCGCGTTATTCTGATCACCAGTCCGGTTAAATCCTAATTCATTTATCCGCTCGTTTGGTCGCTCCATTGATATAAAAGCAACTCTTTAAATTTCTTGACAAGCACATGCTTGATTGTTAATGTTTCGTTAGCACTCTTAAGCTTAGAGTGCTAAACACTTATCTTATGCAACCTCTCCATTTACAAGTCCTGAGCTGTTTGGTTTCTGAGTATATAGCCACTGGCCGACCAGTCAGCTCAAAAAATTTATCTTCCTTCGCCTCGATCAATATGAGCCCCGCCAGTATCCGCTGGATCATGCACGACTTAGATGAGGCTGGGTTTATCTATCAGCCCTATACCTCGGCTGGCAGGATTCCGACTGACTTTGGCTACCGCTATTACTTGGATCATTTGACTATTAGCCCCTTAGCCAAGAGGACCAAAAGCAATCTCATCACACGTTTTCGGCTCCTAACAGCCCACTACCAATCCCGGCATCAAGCCGCGGCCGAAACGCTGGCTAAGATATCTCACTTATTGGCGCTCGTCAGCGAAACTAACACCTACAAATATGAGCAGTCTGGTATTTCTATGCTTTTTCGCGACGATTCACCTGATCAGGTAGACTTAATGCAAGAAACCTCGTTCTTACTTGATCACATCCATCATTATCTGGAGCAGATGACCCAGCTTAATGACGACGAGACCACCGTTTACATTGGTCATGAAAATCCCTATTTTAACTCCAACCATATCAGTCTCTTGCTTAGGCCGGTCGTTCATAAATCCGGTCAGCGCTCAGTAATTATTCTGGTTGGACCAAAAAGAATGCCTTACCGACAAAACTTGTCTCTAATCAATGAGTTATCAAATGTTATTTAATTTATATGTTACATTCATCCGAAATCCATAGTATTAGCAAAGCCAGCGAATATCTGTCGGGGTGGCAGCGCGCACAAGCGGATCTGGACAATTACCGCCGTCGCGTTCATCAAGAACAACATCAACAAAACGCTCAGGTCAAGCGACGCCTGATCTACGATCTTATGCCGCTGATTGATAACTTTCGAGCAATTACGATCCATCTGCCAGCTGACTTAAAGGACAACGTCTGGGCACAAGGCGTTCTGCATGTTGCTCGCCAGCTGGAACAATTGCTGCACCAATATGAGGTGGTTCCCATTAACGAATCTGGTCAGCCCTTCAATCCAATTCTTCACGAAGCAGTCGCTACAGTCAAGGACGACGCCGTCAGTAGTGGGTCGGTTGTCGAAGTAATGCAGACAGGGTATCGGATAGGGGACCAAGTTATTCGTCCGGCTAAAGTTAAAGTCGCCAAGTAATCTTTTGCCAATAAACTAAAACATTAATTATTTCAATTAAACATATGTCAAATATCATCGGAATAGATCTAGGGACAACCAATTCAGCCTTTGCTCACATTGAAGGCGGCCAACCATTTATCATAGAAAACAGCGAAGGCAATCGTACTACCCCGTCAGTGGTCGCTCTCAGTAAGACAGGGGAGCGCCTAGTCGGTGTATTAGCCAAGCGGCAAGCCGTAGTTAACCCACACAACACAATATTTTCGGCTAAACGTTTAATCGGTCGCCGCTTTAATGATGCAACGATTGCTAAAGATAAAGAATTAACTCCTTATGAAATTGGTGAAGCCAGTGATGGTGGTGTGCAAATCAAGTTCGGCGATAAATTTGTCCGGCCAGCGCAAATCTCCGCTATGGTTTTGCAAAAAATCAAAGCAGACGCGGAAGCAAAAATTGGCCATACGATTGAAGAAGCTGTCATAACCGTACCAGCCTATTTCGATGACGCACAGCGCAAAGCCACCAAAGATGCTGGTGAGATTGCCGGCTTGAAGGTTCGTCGCATTATCAATGAACCAACGGCCGCTGCTTTGGCCTATGGGTTTGATAAGAAAAAGAATGAAAAAATTGTCGTTTTTGATTTCGGTGGAGGCACTTTTGATATTTCTATCCTGGAAGTATCGGAAGACACAATCGAAGTTATCGGCACGCATGGCGATACGCACTTAGGTGGCGATGACTTCGACCAACGCATCATTGATTGGATTGTGGCAGAATTTAAGAGTCAGAGCGGTATTGATCTGTCTAAGGATCAGATGGCTTTGCAGCGGTTGAAAGAAGCGTCTGAGAAAGCCAAACACGAGTTATCTAGCTCCAGTTCAACCGAGATCAACCAGCCTTTCATCACCACTGACTCCAGCGGTCCGAAGCACCTTACTATGACCCTTACCCGTGCCAAGCTAGAAGAGTTAGTCAGTGATTATATCGACCACTCCATCGAGTTGACTAAAGAAGCTTTAGCAAACGCAAAAATGCAAGCTAGTGACATTAACGAGGTTATACTGGTTGGCGGTCAGACCAGGATGCCCAAAATTTACGAAGAGGTAAAAAATCTTTTCCACCGTGACCCCAACAAGAGTATTAATCCCGATGAAGTTGTCGCACTAGGTGCAGCTATTCAAGGAGGCATTATGCAAGGGGATGTGAAGGATGTCTTATTGCTCGATGTTACACCCTTGACCCTAGGGCTGGAAACGCTCGGTGGAGTACGCACACCGCTAATTGATAAAAATACAACTATCCCGACGAAGAAGTCACAAACATTCTCTACTGCCGCAGATAATCAGCCTCAGGTGGAAATACATGTGCTGCAAGGAGAGCGGGAAATGGCCAGCGATAACAAGACTTTAGGTCGCTTCGTTCTCGACGGTATTCCGCCAGCTCCTCGCGGTGTTCCTCAAGTAGAGGTTACCTTCGACATAGACGCTAATGGCATATTGAATGTATCGGCTAAGGACAAAGCTACTAACAAAGAACAGAGCATTCGCATCGAGGGATCGTCTGGATTATCTAAGGAAGAAGTGGAGAAAATGAAGCAAGACGCCAGTCTCCATGCCGCCGAGGACAAAAAGAAGAAAGAGGCAGTTGAAACAAAAAACCTTGCCGACCAGATGATTTTCACGACCGAGAAAACATTAACTGAACTAGACAATAAAGTGCCAGCCGATGTGAAGAAAACCATTGCAGATAAAATCGCTGATCTAAAAAAGGTCAAAGACGGGAATGATATAGAGGCTATCAAGAAAGCCACCGCCGAACTATCCCAGACAACGCAAAAAATTGGTGAGCAGATGTATAAAAATGCTTCACCCGACCAATCCGCCTCACCCAAAACAGAGGCAGACAGCACCACTGTCGTTGAAGGGCAAGCCGAAGAAAAACCTCACCCCGACGATAAGAAATAGTTAACCAACTGATAGGGGAGTAACATCAATTACCACTCTGTCGCAACAATCAAGCATAAACCCCACTCGTCGCCATCGTGCCTAGCCTTGCTACACAGCAGACCGTCATCTGTGCCTGGTCCATGCTATAATATGCTTTATGGAACCAATAGTTAAAAAAGAATTTGGTTTAACGGCTGGTTTACTACTACTCAGTACCAGTCTATTTACTCTCTTCACCGCTAAAGCTATCAGCCCTACCCAGCCAGTTGTATTGCTAGCGCTTATTATCCTCTTCCTGCTTTGGGTCTGCCTTTTAGCTATTAACTTAGCACTCGTCTCCCGATCATTTGCGTGGATCAATCTGCTAGCAATAGTCGGCATATATATTCTCCTTACCCGTGGCCAAGTTACGGCCATTATCGGCGCCACGCTATTTCTTCTGCTGTCACTTACTGCCCGCCAGGTAATACTAAGAGAATTAGACAGCCGAATTGAATATAGTACTCGCTCAGTTTTTTATTCTGGTATTAAATACATAATTATGGGTTCCGCGGTTTTGTTGATGGGAGTTGCGACTCCATACATTACCGAGACCCTGGTTACCAAAGATGAGGTAGTACCAGAATCATTAATCCGTCTCCTGCTAAGGCCATATCAGCCCTACCTCCAAGACGTTATATCCCCGGAGCTGCCCGCGTCCATCTCAGTCGATATAATAGCCAATGAACTCGATGCACGGCCTAGTGTTAGTGGCCTGTCAGAAGAGCAGCGTCAGCTATATACCCGGCAAATCACTCAGCAGCTGACCCAAAATAAGCCTAGTACCGAAAACATCGTGACTATAATTACCGAAGTTATTAACAACAAAATACGCTTGTACTCACGGGCTAATCCAGCCATTACCCCAATTTTTATCTTTCTCTTAGCAATCATTGCCACACGTATTGCCGCGGCGTGGCTAGCCCAACCCCCGTTGCTGCTAATTGCCTTGCTAATCTGGGCTGCTCGTAAAATAAACTTGTTTAAACTTCTTTCCTTGTCTAAATCAGTGGAAAAACTTGAGCTCTAATCGGTCCGGTCCCTGGTTATTTTTCTTATCCGGATACCGAACTGTCTATATCTTCGTCACCAAGAAATCTGTTATTACGTTCACGTTTATTATGTCGCTTCCCATTTATTGCCACTCTTCTCCTAGTGTTGCCATCATCTAACTGTTCCGTCCACCCTAACCACAAATCACCTCATTACCATTACTTGTTGACACATAAGACATTATATTATATATTATATTCCTATAACTTAATTACCTATGGAAAATTATTACACCACTTTAGGAGTTGATCGCAATGCCACTATCGAGGACATAAAAAAAGCTTATCGCCGATTAGCGCATAAGTATCATCCGGATAAAGCGGGCGGTGACGAAGAAAAATTCAAAGAAGTCAACACCGCCTATCAAATCTTAAGCGATCAAGAGAAAAGAGCACAATACGATCAATTCGGCCAGACCTTTGACAACGCGGGCGGAGCCGGACCGTTTGGAGGCGGTTTCAATGTTAACATGGATGATTTTGCCGATCTCGGTTCCATCTTTGATCAATTCTTTGGCGGTAGTACTCGGCGCCGCTCAAACGTAGAAGCGCGTGGCCGTGATGTACAAATTGATTTAACTATAGATTTTGCCGAGTCAGCCGCCGGTACTACTAGAGAGATGACGCACCGGCTTTATCTTACATGCGACCGTTGCCACGGTAATAAAGCCGAACCGGGAACCCCAATTAAAAAATGTACGAAATGTAATGGCCAGGGATTCACCTCCAAATCTCGGTCAACTATGCTGGGTGTCTTCGCTCAAAATATATCCTGTCCCATTTGTGGGGGTGAAGGCAGTACCCCGTCTACTCCCTGCACCAAGTGCCATGGCGCCGGCCGAGAACTAAGAGAAAGAACCTTATCCGTCACCGTTCCGGCTGGCATTGCCAACGGCCAAACAATCCGTTTGTCCGGCAAAGGAGAGGCGCCTTCAGTCGCTGGTTCACCGGGTGATCTCTTTGTGACTGTCCACGTCCGTCCTCATCGTACGTTACAGCGAGATGGCGATAATATTATTTGCTCTATGGATATTTCTTTTGTTGATGCCGCTCTTGGTGCTACTGTCGCAGTTGACACATTATCAGGTCGCCGCGATGTAGCTATCCCTGCTGGTACTCAGCCCGGAGGCGTCATTGCCTTAACGGGACTTGGTTTCCCCTCACTGCATAGTGGTCGCCGTGGCGATCAGCGCATTCAGGTGAATGTCGTCATCCCTAAAAAACTGTCACGCAACCAAAAAAAACTATTGCAACAATATCGCGAAACTAAATCACGGCACGGCATTTTTAGTTAAAAAAATTCACCTCGCTCGGTGGAGGTGAATTTTTGTCGCCTTAAATTTAACTTCTCTCGTTTACTTTGCTGGCCACCCAGGAATCTTCATCAATGACTTCTCCTTCTATGGTTACGTTCTGTTGTCCGGCTGTAACTTCATCAAAGTTTTTGGATTTACCTAGTGCTGTTATACTGGTCTGCCCATTCACTTTTATCCGTAAGTCTTTTCCTTTTACAGTTGATTCCTTAAATTTAGTGGTCGCTGTTAAATTGTTCAATTTTGAGCTAGTCACGTTAACCGTCAACCATCCTTCATCCGTTTTCCCTGTATCCAAAGTTCTTCCTTGAATTTTTCCTTCAAGTTTAAATTGTCGATAATTTTGTACTACCCATACACCTGTCACTCTATCGTCGCTGCGCAGTGTTCCTTTTATTACTACTTCTTTACCGGGAGTTGCTTGGCTGGTTGTCCTTCTTTTAATCAAACTCCCTCCCGCTACCTCCCACTTGTATTTCTTAGCGTTGCTTGTGTTCACGTCGCTACGCACACCTCTAATTCTCTCTACTGCATCTGGTACGACAGTCCAATAAACGTTAATACTGTTTGACGCGCCCCCGGATTTTACTATGCCTCGTCCTGTAAACACTATATCGGCCGCCTTGCTGTCGCCGCCAACTAAAACCATTAGTGTCACCACTAACACTCCTACAACCCCCAGTAATGTTGATAATGTTTTATTCATATTTAAATTATATTTGAATTATATCTTTTCATAGTATACCACATATATGTTTTTCCTGCCGACAATCCATTCCTTATTCCTTAAAGTATACACCAGACCAACTTTTTCGTCTGCAATCGTGTCTGTTTTGGTTCTTTATCTAATCTAGCGACAGATCCATGTGCGTAAGCCCGTGGGCGTCTATAAGCGGTTTGTAAAGTTTTGAACAGTTTGTACAGTTTGCTTGTGTTTTTTATAGTTTGTGTTTTGTTAAAGTTTATTTAGTCCGTTGTTCCCTTCACAATTTGATTCATTTATAGTAAACAAAGAACCAAGCACCTGAAGCAGAACGGGCAGAGTTACCCGCCGAATTGGTGGGGGAGTGGCACCGCTGCACTTTTGAGGTAGCAATCAATTTTATTCTTTTCCCAAAATACATTATAAACACTAGCAAGCACCCATAGCTCAACTGGCAGAGCAGTGGCCTTTTAAGCCAACGGTTCCAGGTTCGATTCCTGGTGGGTGCACCAAGTAGATTTGTGCCAAATTGACCCACTTCCCTCAAGTGCGTCGAATAGGCGATAGAGTCAATTAAAAATCGCCTTCCGGCGCACGTTTTGTCATCGTCAATTGTCATTGCGAGCCTGCTCAAGCAGGCGCGGCAATCTCTTCGTCACTTAATCACCAGCGTCTGCCCATCCAGATAAAGCTTACTTTTCAAGCACCCGAGCAATTCCCGTCGTTCTTCAAGCGTCCCTTCCTTTAATGTGTATTTAGCGTAAGCCCTGGGGAAAACTACCCTCAGATCGGAGTCGTCGCCTAAAGTTTTTTCCATGCGCACTTGAAGTAATGAGGAAAAGTAGACATAATCCATTAACTTTCGTGGAGGGTAAAACCCCGGGCGTTATTAAGCATCGTTTTGACGGACTTACTCCAAATAATCAACGTTTTGCAGTAATCATTCATCAAGACAGAAAAACGGGGAAAAAGCAGCTTCTAACAATTTATCCGGTGTATAAATAAAAGAACCCTACCAGGTTGTCGGCTCGGAGGCCGACGGCAGGGATCTAAGTACTAGGATACTCAATACAAATTGACCGTCAAGTGATTATTCATGCAGCAATTTTTTGATTTTGAAAAGTATAACATTTGTAACATTTGAGCTCTGACCCACTTGCCTCAAAACCATTTGTCGGTATTCCTAAAGGGGGACACAATGGTCTTATCAGGGTCGCTTCGAGACCCGTTTGTTGCACTTCGACTCGGCCGTGCTTTCAGCCCTGGGGCCTCTCTCGGCGTAAACACTTAGACTTTGTTTCCTCCACAATTTCGTCACTAGCGCAATCAGTACCGATACATTTGCGATCTTGCCATGAGTAACGGGCGGGGTGCCATTCTTGGCCGCAGCATGAGCACCACTTGATGATTTGGATGTCCTTAAGAAATCCATTCGCCATATTCGCAGTATAACATCGTCGTGAAAGCGTATATATGGCTTATATAAGCCAATAGTTAGGATATACTTGGCTAAATAAAGCTAATATATTACTCTCACGCTAAAATGACCCTTGACATTTCACTTAGAAAGGAGTATCATGCAGCGTTACGATAGAAATAGATCAGACAAGTACCTGCACTTTTCTTACACTACAAGCAATAAATCTCTGGGAAGAGAGGCAATGCCAGACGCCATATGAGAGCTGGTACGAAGCGGTTAGCTGATATCTTCCCATAGATTTATCACCTGACCGCTTCTTATTTTATCAGAATAGAGATTTCAGAACTCTGCCCTGATAACGGTACGGACTTTCACAAATAAATAGCAAAGGCACTGACACCCCGCGACCTGCCACTCATGCAGTAGGGTACAGTGACGGACTTTGCCCCGAGTCTAACGGGTGCTGTGATAGCACTCGTTGGATTCCCATACATTGGCGATTAGTGTCCATGTGATATTAGTTGCCAGTAATGGGAGAATCGCAGAAAAGCGTTTTCTGCATCCCTCACGACAGTTGCCCTCGTGCCAAGCGGTGCTTGGAAAGCGGCAAAGAACCTTTATTCCCTGGGAAAGGGAGAAGGAGTAAGTCATGGATAGCAGCAAGTTCACGCAGTTCGTCCGCGAGTTCCAGTTCCTCAAGCAGGTCATCGCTGGTCTGCCTGTCTTCACTGGCAACGTCAACGACGTTCTCGTGAAGAAAGGTGACCGCAACCTCCTCGAGGTCAAGCCCGGTGGCTGGTGCCACGACGGTGGCTCGGCTGGGGAACACAGCAGCTACCGCCACTTCTGGTGCGTGGCTTCCGGAGAGCTGGTCAAGCTCGAAGCAGGCCAACACACGACTCGGGTTCCTCACGGGACGCGGGTCAACGAAGTGGCTGACCAGATCGGAGCTCAGCTCATCAAGCTCAATCGCGACGTGCAGTACGTGGTTGAGGCGAGCGATGAGGGCTGGGATTGGAACGAGCCCAACCCGACCATCACTGTCTACAAGATGCAGGGGTTCGACTGGCGCAGCTTCTACAGACCCGTTGTGTAGTTCTTTCTGAAAAACTCGCCCCAGCAATAGAACGATTCTATCGCTGGGGCACTCATCTCAATTCTGAATATACTTCAGATTTGAGATGGGAATATTACACCTGTCCTTTTTAGCCCCTTTTAGGGCGGTAACTCGGAAGCCGTAATTCCGAACAAGGAGAAGCAATGAAGACTCAACCAGCGAAGCCGAAACACGTTGATCTTCTGGAGGAAGGTTGGTGCGCATTAACTCACCTGCGTAACCGGGAGAAATGTCTACGGGTCGCAATTGCCGAAGGCATCTACGGTCTCACTCCCGACGCTTCGCTCGACGAAGCACAACAGCTACTTCGACGCGCAGCTAGGGAGCACTGGGAATGCATCCATTACGAATGGGCTCCCAAAGGATGCGCTTGCTTCGACGCCCAGGACGGCACTACCTACATTTTTCCGATCTGAAATGAAATACCATGATCTCTACCGAATCATGATTGACGAGGCTTAGCACATTTCAATTTGAGGGGTTTGCACGACGCGAACCCCTCTGATTTCCGGCAGTTACCAGATGCGGTTCGTTTTCTATAACTGCCACTTTTCTCAAGGTCATTGATATGGTGTCAATGATCTCGAGTTGAGGTAAACCCATTTTCTCAAGGAGTTGTGAAATGCAACTGTTCGTCAATCTCGGTCGTAACACGTGTCGTGACGATGGAACCGGCATCCTGGCAGAAGCCAAGGAAATGTTCGGAGAGGACCGCAAGGTGTACGTTTTGGCACTTGAAGGCGACCGGCTTCTGAACGAAATCAAGCTACCCGACGGTGTAGACGTCATCGAAGTCCGTCTCGACGGCTCGCCAGTTCACCAACCGCCGATACACGAGAACGATGTCTTCGTCCTCAACGGCGGAACCACATCCCAGCAGGCGTGCATGTTGGTGCACCTCTCTGAGGGCTGCGAGGTTGGCCTCGTGGTAAACATGCAGCGGGAAGGCTGCGTCACGCTCGCGCGCCGCAGCTAACGTTCTTTCATCGAGCCTACATGGATGGTTTCCTAGGCTCCTAGCACAAATCGAGCGATTACCAGGACGGTAATCGCTCATTTCTTTGGAGCATCAAACATGGTGTTTGGTGAACCAAAGTAAATGAACTCAACCAGGAGAAAAGATCATGTCCGAGAACATCACCAGTCTGTCCTTCAAGGTGGGACGGAAGGGCATCGAGGCCTACAACGGCACCGATGGCAACTGGTACGTACCGGATCACCGCCAGGGCCGTGGCATCGTGGCTGATCGAATGTACCGCGTCGAGGTCGTCGGCGAGTCGAAGCGTACGCGCTTCGTCCGTCCGCTGGAAGACCTCACGGCGGTCTGCGAGCGCCACATGGCGGCGCTGAAGCAGGCCATCGATGCGGGCCAACTGGCGGGCACGATGGACGATGAGGTCACGTTCACGATCCAGCCGTGGCTCACCTTCCCGAACTCGGTCACCGCCGACGAGAGTGGGCGCATCACCGTGAGCCGCTGGACGGCTTACCTGCGCTGCAGCGACAAGTCGCGGACGATCTGGGCGAGCAAGGAAGACCACGGCCACCGCGTGTACCGTAACACCGAGTACGAATCGGTCGGCATCACGCACACGGCTCCGCTCCCGAGCCCGACCGTCGAACAGCTAAAGGAAGTCGGCGTCACACTGCTCCACTGCTGGATGACCGGCAGCAAGTATCCGGAGCGCTACCGCCAGGAAGCGGACCGCGCGGGACGGCTGCGTGAGCTCCTCGGCGGCTGGAGTACCGTCGAGAAGTGGCTGGCGAAGTACCTGCCCGTGAGCCCTGCGACGTTCGATGAGGTCGTGAAGACCACCGTCGCCAACATGGAAGCCGCGCCGGAGTCCAAGCGTATCGCCAAAGTCAAGACGACCCTCGGCGAGCGTGACGTTCGGTGGAGCATCGACGGGGTGGGTGTTGTCAGTGCCTACAACCACGACGAATACAAGAGCATGAAGCTCTTGGATGATGTCACCGGACTCGCGGTGGCGTGGACGGAGGAAATCCTCGAAGACATCAGCGACGACGGATACACCGCTGGGCAAGTCTTCGAGACCGACTATCATCCCCACCGTCGCCCGCTGACAAAGTAAATAGTTCTTTAGGTGGAGTGGCTTCTCCACAATAGGCTACAGGGAAGTGCCTAACACAAACTTCCCCCATTCTTTGAGCTTATAAGGTTTGTAGGTTCAAGTAGATGGAATAAACAGTCAACCGCTATAAGGCTGTTGAGTCAAAACACTGGAATCGAATCAGGCAAAAAGTTATCTCTTCCCAGAGTAATGCTTGCTTGGTTTGTATAACTTCCAGCCTTGGCTCGCAGCCTTATGGTGGCTGGTTATTTTATTGGAAATTATTTTGTGGGCCAGACCACCCTCTTAATTTCAGGGACTCTCGACTTTTTGGGGTAGGGGTGTCTGCGCGATAAATCAGGGGTTCCTTTTTGTTTCCTCTACCACCTATAAAGAGTCCCGTTTTTGGGACTGGCGGGTTCGACAACTTGTAATAAAAAAACTCGACCACCCCTCCACCCTTGATCGCTATGCTACAACAGGCTCCTCAATGGCCGCCAAACGCCTCATCTGCTGGACTAGCGGGTTCCACCGTGCCACTATTAGGTGCACCACGTAGGAAATTGCAAGTAAGTGGGGTTCGCCTCGCTTCGCTCGGCGACTAATTTGTATTCAAT
>MHHQ01000021.1 GCA_001817065.1 Candidatus Andersenbacteria bacterium RIFCSPHIGHO2_02_FULL_46_16 | reverse complement strand
CAGGCCGAAGCCGTCGGGTGGGGGTGCAGCGCCGACAGGGCCCGTCACTATATTTGTGGCATTTCATAATGTGACTTCCATATATATCAAGATAGTGGCCGGACAGGAAACTATGTGGTGGTCACCACAACGCAGCTGTTTGCAGGCTGCGTTAGTAACTGCTCACAATACAAAGAACAAGCCACACAAATAAGTCTCATTAGTTCGCATATATTAGTAATATCCGTCAATCCACTTTTAGCCGCCCCATAGCACCGGGTGGGGGAGAACACTATGCGCAAACAAGCTTAATAGCGATCATCCATTTGTTAGAAAGATGAATCCTTCACAAAATCTTGACGTGTATGTAAATTGTTCGCCGTACCTGTGGATAAACATTTGCGGGGAACTTAGGCGTTAGCGTCGTAAAAGATACATTGCGCGACGTTATTCATAGACTTTTTAAGCCTGTTCTCCGACACATATACACACACTTACCACGCACTCATCTTTAGTGTTAACACTTCACCTGATCTGATCGGACCCCCCGGCGGGGTAACTATTTATTTACTCTATTGTGCTTGGTTATACACCTCTATTTGTTGTCTGGGCTTATTGCATAATCAATCAAATTTAGCCCATTTAAATGACCTATAACGATTCAAGGGTATGTACATACCTGTAGTCAGTTTAAAAACATTACGTCTCATGTGAGGTGACCATAGCAGTCCCCCCAACTTAACTACAAGCCGGTATTTGGAATATCTGCACTGTTCCTACAAAATAAATTTATAATCTTTATGTACCACGACAGCCTCCGGCCTGCCTCTCCGTAACAAATTAAACACATCCAAACTGCAGCGCTTATGTGGGCTTACTGATGGTTCTTCAAATATCTTCATGTAACGTCGCACAATAGTATTACCCATTCGTCAACGCATCGCTCCTTTAGACTGACTGCCAACTAGATCTAGTGTATCATTCTTCCATGAATTCATTTACAGCATTAATTAATGCCCCTAGCCTCTAATTAAACAACAGTATATTTATACTTAGGCGCCATCCAAAAATATCTTAACCATCAGTCCCCTGCCCTGTTGTCATATGGGTATCGCTTCACTAAATATTTTCCAGCAGCGTCAGCAAATCAATCGACGTAAAATAATGCACGATAGTCAACCCCATGATGACCGCTAAAGCTATTACTAAAAACCACTTTATTGTTTTAAAAATAAAGCGGGTGATAATTGCTGTTAAAACCACCATAATTGAACCAATCACATACCAACGGTATGGACCTTCCAACTGTAAAAAGAATTTTGCCACATCACTCACTTCGATCATGCCTGTTCAACTCTAACTATTAACAATTTATCAATTGACTGCCGCCTCTTTTAATCACCGCCCCGAATAATTTCTTTCCACATCAAACGTATCAGATAGTACAAAGCATAAAAAGGACCCCATAGAGGCACCAAGAGCATCACCCACTTTTCAATAGTATCATCCGGATTTAATCCCATAATAATTTATAAGTATTTGTTCGGATCAACTGCCACATTGTTTACTCTCACCTCAAAGTGTAGATGCGGCCCAGAAGAAAGCCCAGCCCCGTTAGTGCCTGGAGCCCCACCAGTATAGCCAATTACTGTGCCCCTACTAACCATCTGGCCTTCATTAACGGCAAAACCAGATAAGTGCCCAAACACAGTGGATACACCGTCACCGTGTAACAACAAAATATAATTGTAACCCGGCCCGCCTGCATTACGCACGCGCCCCACGTAGCCGTCCGCTGGAGCTAGCACAGGTGTGCCAACATAGGTTGGTATATCCATTCCCGAGTGTGGGCCGATTAAATAAGCATACGGATAATCCGTACAATGGAACACGCAAGATATGCCGAAGATAGCTTCCACAGGCCAGTCAAAAACGCCTACTGAAGGCAGTTTATTAACCCCCTGCTTCCTGAGTTCCTCTCTGATTAACGAATCCAATTTATTAATTTCCGCTTCCGCTTCCTGGTGAGCCCTCTGTGATTCTTTTAGCAGTGATTGGTACTGCGATTCCTGCGCCTTGGTCAAATCGAGAACATGTTCTTTTGATTGGCGATTAGCCACCAAAGTCGCTTGCTGCTGAGCTTGGCGTGCCTGCAGCTTTTCTAACGCTTCTTTAAATTGCTTAAGGTCAGTATGTTTTTGTTCTAACTGTTCTCGTAAGTCCTTTATTACTAGCAATGCCTGATGGCTTCTTTCCTGTAAATTTTGCAGTGTCTCCGCCTCACTTACCGCTTCAGAAAACGTTGCATATTTTAAGAATATAGCGACGCTGGACTGCTGATTGGTCGAATAAATCGAACGGATAAACTCTGCCAATAATTCTTTCTGGTGTTTTATTTCTGCTTCTTTTTCTTCGATCTCTTTCTCCACTAAACTAATTTCCGCCCCGGTTATTTCTACCTCGGCGATCGTCTCCTCTATACTCAAACTAATCTGGTTAATATTATCCTCAATGATACCGATCTGTTCCTCCAGCGACCTGGCCTCTCTCTTTTTTAACTGAATCTCCTCTCTAAATCTTTTTATCTTGGCTTCCGCCTCCTTTAATGTATCCTTCCGGTTACTTAACTCTTCACGCAATTCATCTATCGTCTGAGCCGTGGCCCCCTGCCAAAAAGCTGGCGCCGCCAACAAAATCAGGCCGATCATCAACAGTCGGTAAAAATATAATCGTTTCATCATTCTTGCTTAGATAAAAGATAGCATGATCATGCTGATCCCAATCAGAAGGATAATTACGACATACAAAATACGTTGCCACAGAGGTCTACGTCGCATACTTTGTAGTATAGACTAACCTCTTATTCTCCTGAAATTGAATCTTGTAACTTCTTATGTGCCAATTCCAGACGCGTGACTGTTTCTGTCTTCCCGACAACCACCGCCACAGCAAATGGTCCGGGAGAATTCTCGCGACCGGTCAACGCTACGCGCATCGGCCACAGTACAGCGCCGTTATGCCAGTTCCGCGCTCTAATCCATGATAATATTCTGGGTGTTAATGTTTCTTCCACCCAATCACTATTACCCATTAGCTTGAATTCTTCAGCTAGCGCCGATAAATAATTAATAGTGTCGGCAGCAGTACTCTCTCGCCAAATTAATAAGTCGGACTTATATTCACCCGCCCAGGACGGCCTTGCCCAATCTAACAATACTTCCAACTCATGATAAGTAGACAATCTTCCCTGTTCGGTTTTTAAGGCAGCCTTTAAACGACCCTCCTCCATACCCAGCAACTCATGGTTTTTCTTCTGGTCTAGTAATAAATATTTCTTGCCCCAGTCTAACAATTTGTCTTCATCAAGTTCCTGTAAGTAATGCTTATTCATAGAGGTCAGCTTCACCTGGTTAAAAATTGCCCCGCCCTTTTGCACCTTGCTCAAATTAAAGCTACGTACCAGTTCCTCGTGTGTGAAATATTCCTCTTGTCCGCCCGGGTTCCAACCCAGCAGCGCCAAGTAATTTAGCATCGCATCTGCTAAGTAACCCTTGTCGCGATAGCTGAGCAGACTGACGTCTCCCGCACGTTTTGAAAGTTTTCGCCGACCCTCGTCTAACAATAAAGGCAGATGAGCATATTGTGGTGTTTCGTAGGCTAAAGATCGCTGCAGCAAAATATGACGGGCAGTATTTGTGAGGTGATCCTCCCCCCTAATCACATGACTTATTTGCATTAACTGGTCATCCACCACAGCCGCTAAATGATAAAGTGGATCGTTCATAGAGCGGGCAACTATAAAGTCCCCTCCCCAACTGCTGGTCGGTACTTTAACAGTCCCGCGAATCAAGTCAGTAAACACAATTTCTTCCTCACTCACTCTAAAGACTATCGCCTCGCCGTGCGGAACTTGGTATGCCCGCTCGTCATCAATTAATTGTTGTAGTGCAGCCCGATAGAACTCGCCTCGCTCTGATTGGCGATACGGTCCATACTTACCGCCAATATCCGGCCCTTCATCCCATTCCAGACCTAACCATTTCAGACCGGTTAAAACGTCTTGTTCGAATTTTTTCTCGCTGCGCTGCCGATCTGTATCTTCAATTCTTAACACAAATTCGCCTCCCTGCTTGCGCGCAAATAATTCATTAAATAGGGCTGCTCGAGCTGTTCCAACGTGCAGCATGCCCGTTGGGCTGGGGGCTATCCTCGTTCTGATCTGACGTTTTATTTCCTTAGCCATAAAATAACTTTTTTAAATGGTTCATCTTATTCATATTCACCTGCGCTTCCAATAATATAATCCGTATTACCAAGTCGCGCATTTTTGGATTTTGTCCCAACGCTAAAAACTCATCCCAAGAATAAAACAAAACTTTGATTTTTTCACCTGCTTCTGGCTGCGGCTCTGCCACTTTCCTAATGTCTCGGGCCACGTATGCCCAGCAGGTGTACTCAATTTTATCATTAGCTGGTTTATAGTGATGCCACGGTAACAGCCTACCTATCTCATATCCAGTTTCTTCCATAAATTCGCGGCGGACAGCATCCTCTGGCGTCTCCCTCAGCTCCACTTTACCCCCTGGTGGTGTAATAACCGCATTGCGATGGGGTTGTCTGTCCTCAGTTAATAATATACGCCCATCCGGCATAACCCCAACCGCATGCGTTACATCATCACGAGTCGCCCTTTCATACAATTGCTTAGTGCCATCAAATAGTCTTTGATCCCATTGCCAAATCGAGAAGATCGTGCCTTTAAACACCTTTTTAGCATCTGTCGGCATAGGCTTATGTAGCCCCAAATTGTATTCATTCATATTGTCAGTATCATATCAGCCGCAACTGTTCCCGACTACCCGGCCGCTTATTATTTACTGCAAAGCCTCGTTGATTTCTCATTCGCTCGTTATAGCGCGGTAATGACCGCAAGTTAGTTTAATTCTTCTTATACAACAGCCTCGCGCGTCCGCGAGGCTGTGGTAACTCTTTCCTGATAGATCCTTCTATTTCAGAACACTTGTATACTGGCTCAAATTGCTCAGTTGACCTTCATTCAGTTCATTGGCCGCTGCCACGGCTTCCTGGATAAGTTCAAAACTGATTTCCATCTGCTCACCCATTTCTAATCCCTTTGTTCCCAAGTCATTTTGAATATAATCCTCAATATAGATACGATGTTCATCTGAAACAGCGTATCCAGCCTGGTTCTCAGATAGCCATCGCGCGCTCGCTTTTCTTGCCAGATGAGTGATACCGTCACCTGCTTCAGCTACTTCTATGAAACTACCAGCTGTGCGTTGTGGCTCCGCTATTGGTTTACTCTCGGTCTTTTCGCCTGTAGCCGTCGTTCCTTCAGTTTTGTTTGTGCCACTGGCCACTTTCGCGCCTTCCGATTCTGATCCCTCGTTATCAGCGTCCGCCCCTGCTATGGCCTGATCATCGTTTTCATTAGTCTCCCCATCATTTGTATTTTCAGAAACAGCCACTCCATCCGGTGTTTGTCTGTTTTGTGGATTGCTCTCACCAGAGAAGGCATAGATTGCTGCCGCCACGATTAGAATAATTATCAATGCTGAAACCGTTCTGGGTGACTCTTTGATTCGATCAATCAATCCCCCTTCTTCCTTCGTGTTATAATCTGCCATACTCCCCCATCACCTCCTCGTGTTAGCTAAGTTGATGGCTATAACTCACCTGGTTGCTCTACCATGGCAACCTGACAAACCCACTGTTTTTTCTTATTAAATGCAGGTATGTGATGTGTTATTTGCATCATATTACCCTACTTTTTGGTACCAGTGGCGTCAATGTACGAATTGTGGAAAAGCCCCCCTTTTACTAGCAGCTATTCTTTTGTTTACGGACTAATAATGGAAATCGCACTACCGCTTGCCAAATTCTCGGGCCTCTCGCCGGCTCCAAATATAATCGCCATAACCATTCCATATTTATCTGTCGCAAAAATTTTGGTGCTCGGGGCAGTGTCTCGCTTAATATATCAAAAGCTCCCCCCACGCCTATGCCAATCACGACTGAACTCAAATCATTCTTATGCGCACTAATCCACTCCGACTGTTTTGGTGCACCATATGCTACCAGCAAAACGGCTGGCTGTGCGTGATTGATGTGGTCGAGTACTAATTTGGGCCCCTCCTGCGCAAATTGATGAGGCGGCGCTACTTGCACCACTAGTCCCGAATATTTTTTCCTCAACCAATCGGCTACTCTTTGTGCTGCTATCTCCTCACCACCCAATAAACAGATCGGCTGCTTGGTCTCAGCACAAAGTTTGGCTAAATCTAACACCGCATCAACGCCGGTAATTCTTTCCACTGGCTGCCACAAAAAAGCCAGCAGGCTCGGCAACCACGGCCAAAACTTCGAACGCAAATACCAACGGGCCCAGATTAAACCGGCACCATCAGGTACTCTCAGGTCCGCGTCCATTACTGCCTGGCGAAACATGGGATCGGTTTCAGCCTGTATAACCATCTCCGGATTCAAGGTAACCACATGATGCCAGCCGCCCCTTTTTAGCCACCTGCGGCCGATATCCAACCACTCCTGTTTTCCTACATAATCACAAGACACTTGGCCTAACTTAATAGATTCCCTGATCACACTATGAATAAGCCTTAAAGATTGATCGTCCCCTTAACGTCATATTTTGTCTCACCCAAGTATACCCTACTGTTATATAAAAACAGCTTTTTTACTGGCCATGTCACTAGTAGCGGACAATCCGCCACAAATTTGCTAATTGATCGATCACGCAGTTCAGCTAATTTAATATGCGGGACAAAAATTCCCGGTTGGTTCGTTTGGGAAAAATTCGACACTTGTCCCCCCACGCGTCCCAGTAATTGTTGTTTAATAGTCTGCAACAATGTTGTTGGTTTAGCATAAACCCACAGTTGATCAGGTTGGCACCCATGACCCAGATGGGTCAATGTTATAGTTGGCAAGAAGGCTTGTGATAAACGACTGCTTAATACTTCTTGATGGCTTTCAAAGTCATTGACCATACCAATATATAAAAAAGTCATGTGCCAGTTATCTTGATTGACCAGTCGTTTGATGTAACCGGTATATTGCTTCAGCCTTTCGTTTAGTACGATTTTTATTTCATCGGGTATCTCCGCCGCGACGAATAATCGAGTCGCACCAGCGGGTTGAGTACTGATCTTATCTGTCAGGGTGGTAGCTTTCTGTAGTTGCATGTTTTAACTTTATGAGACGCCCTGCCTTTCCGGCAAGACCAGCGTCTCGTGTTACCTAATTGAATTATTCTATCTTATTATTTTTTGTCCTAACTGTCACCAATGAATGCGCCTGCTAAATTAGCCAAGATGGTGGCGGAGTATTACGTCAAAACGCAAACCGCGCCTGACTTATCCGGCCAACAACCCGCTGAATTATTATTACAGCGCGCTTGTTACGTTTATCTCTATCAAAAACCCGGTCAGCGTTTGCGGGCTGTCTTTGGTCGACCTCTCCCTCAATGCAACAATCTAGCTCAAGAAATTACCGCCAACACTATCGCCGCTATCTCTCAGTCAAAGCATATCACTATCCGCCGAGCTGATCTGTCGTCTATTTCCTACAGTGTTGCCGTCTTAGATGCGGTTCAACGAATCAACGACTATCACCACTTAGATCCCCATCGCTATGGACTGTATCTTCTATCCGACCAAGGTAAAACATCCGTCATTTTACCGCAGCGACCTGGTATTGAAACAGCCCAAGACCAATTTGCCACGGCACTACGCGAATCCGGCATCAACTTGCGACAAGAAGCAATCTCTCTTTATCGTTTCGGTGTTCAATATTATGACTAACTATGCCGAAGTAGCACCCGCCTTACCCCTGTCCCCCACCGGACCCCAGTCCTATACTTACCGTTTGCCAGCTCATGCATCAACCTCGCCGGTCAAATACATGATTGTGACTGTCCCGTTTGGGCACCGTCGGGTAACAGGCATTGTCACTCGCCTGCATAATAAACGGCCGCCCTTCCCTGTTAAAACTATCGCAGTCGCCTCATCCGTTACTCTAACTCACCAGCAAGTCCTCTTTGCTCGTTGGTTAGCTAAAACCATGCATGGGGGGCTGGGGTATACTTTACGCCTATTCAAGCCTCCTAGTCTTTCGTGCCGGCAGCCAGCCTCATATCAGCCCCCAGCAACCGCATCACCCGACACAGCCTTACTCCAGAACTTATCCGCTGGCCCTGTAGCAATTATCGATTATCGCCTAAAACAGCGTGCTGCAATTACCCACGCCATCGTTGCCCATTATACGCAGCAGCAGCAACAAGTACTTACTATCGTTCCGGAAAAAAACTTGCTGCCTGGTCCCGGTTTGGCCTACCAGGCAGGGCTTCGTCCTTCCACCGTCAACGCCATGTGGCACGGGGTAAAATCTGGCCAAGTTAAGGCTATTCGGGGTACACAAAAAGCTTTGTTCCTGCCCTTTAAGCAGCTCGGATTAATTATTGTGGAAGAAGAGCAAAATCCTGCCCATAAGCTCTGGGATCAGTATCCGCGATTAGATAATATTGATGCTGTCCAAGCACTAGCACAAATTCACCGATGTCCAATCTTGTACTCATCGTCCTTTCCCTCCTGGCGACTATCTGCTCAAGTGGCGTCATCACACATAGAAATTTCCATCAATCGCCCTATGAAGCTTTGCACTACTAATGTGTCCTTTTCCTTCACTGACAAAATAAAAAAATATTCTCTGCCACATGCTCTATTACTTAAATTGCGCGTATGGAGTTCCGCCAAAAAAAGTATCCTGCTTCTTTATAACCGACTTGATAACAAAAAAATTATGGCGACTATGCGCGCAAATTTATCTGCCAAGCAATTAACCTATTGCCAACTCTCCACTAGTCGGATTTTCGCTCATACCGACCAATCCTTTGACCGTCTAATCTGGCTGTTTCCGGAGCAATCAATCACTTTTCCTGATTACCGCAGTGTGGAAAATGCACAAATTATGGTTTCCCGTTTGCAGCAGTTATCTAAAAGCACGGTGAGCCCAGTATACTTAATCACTCGACAACTACCCCCGATCGAACGAGTCTTCCAGAATCCATTATTGGCGCGCACTAACGATTTAAAATTGCGCGAACGTCTTCTGCTACCGCCCTTCGCCTCTCAAATACGGTTAAAAATATCCGCCACCAAAAGCAACTTAATTCCGCATAAAAGCCAACAGATTTACACCACCATCCAAGATCGCATCAACCAACTGCCTCCATCTCAAGCCTCATCCATCCTGCTGCGCGGTCCCTATTCCTTAAGTCTCCCCCCCAAAGACCCTAAACAGAGATTTATTGTGTTACGCGGTCCTCTTAATCAATTGACCGACCTTTACGCAGACCTGCCAATTGACAGTGCTGAGCTAACTCCTCATCGGATCATATAAAAAAGTTGGCCAATACAAAAGCTACGCTAATTCGCCATCTTCTGACTAACCAGCCATCTCCCCAACTTTCTAAACACTTTGCCGCGTTGAGAAAAACTATTTTTTTTCTCCATCGTCATATCAGAGATGGTCACTTTTTCCCCGGCAGGGATAAATATTCTGTCATACGGCATAACCTTGCGATTTTTGTCGTAAACCTTCTTTGTGATTTCTCCTCGCATTACCGCCGCAAACAATTTAGGCTCTTCACCGGGTTGGCACCGGCCCAACACAGTTTTAAAGTAAGCACCGCGGTCCGTGCCCTCCAGCAGTTTAAATATCCCCTTATAGCCAATTGTTTGCCAAACGAATTTTGGTAACGCTCCCGGAAAACCAGGCCAGGCTGTGAAAAACAATCCAGTATCTTCCACTACCACCGTTTGCTCTATCTCTTCAGCCATCCGTCGTGCTGCCTGCTTCACTATATCAGTCATGCTTTCGTCATGGTTTTCTTCATACTTCATGTTCACCTGAACTGTTTCAATATGATATTGGCTCAAGGCCAATTTTGCTTCTTCAAATTTATGTTTATTTGTTGTGACGAAATTAACTATCATACTTTTCCTAAAATCTCTTCCACTGTCAGGCCAGTTTGTTTGCTGGTCTGGTTAATAAAATAAACCATTGCCCCGACTAGCACAACCATCGATGGAAACACGATTACTGGATAACTAACTAATGTTAAACGTGCCAGTTCTCGATTAAACTCTTCCGTACCGGATGGGCTAGTCACCAAAACCGTCGCTAGGATAAAATTTAATATCGCGGATAATAAAAACGAAGCTGCCATCAAATGAGTCACTCGTGCCATTATCTTCTGATAACCTTCTTTAGCTTTGACGGAGTTGAGTTTAGCTTGAATTTGATCAGTATCAACTATTTGCTGCAAAGCTGTTTGCACTAACGAATATTTTGTTTTAGCTAGCAGTATAATGGCTAAGGCGATGATCGTCGGTATTGCCGCTTCCTTGGCGGCCAACCACCTGACATTCAATTGTAACAATCCGATACCGCCGGTTAGCAGTACCCCTACCACCCCAACGATAGCTAAAAAATTAGCTTTTTTAGCCAGATAAAATTCATAACACCCCCAAGCCAACGGCCAAGCCAATGCCAATAGCAATGCCCCGAGCGGACCTAACCTACCGCCACTAAATTTTGTCAGTATGATGGCTGGAATAATAATAGTAACCACCAAGCCCAACCAATTCTTATAGGCTTTTGTCATAATAAAGTTCTTTGCTTAACATATTTCATCTGATGAGCCGTGTCGACTACGCTCATCGATCAATTCTAGCGTGATGCATGCCCTGCCTGTCCATTGTCGCAGTGATTGTTCAAAGCCTTTCCAAACAACACAATAACCAAATTAACCCGTGCCCAATCCAATATTTATGCCATTGTCTGCACTCGCCTGATCATAATCAATTATCCCTAATGTCCCCATAAAACAATTTATCTTTCCTTATTTTCAAAACAGCATCCGCACTGTGCGGATGCTGTTCAAATATACTGTTTGAAGTATTACAACTTTTCAATTACGTCCTTGGCCCCATCTACCGATGTGCCTAATACATCCTTCACCGTCTCAACCGAACCTGAAGCAACTTCTCCTACTGCCTCGATCGCCCCGGTTACCGCATCTGTAGTAGCTGTGCCAGCATCGCCTCCAACTTCTTTAACTGCATCAATTGCACCTTGTACTGCCTTTACTGCTGCATCAGTCACATCAGCACCCACTTCACTGGCTCCCACTACAGCCGACGAGACGGTATGTTTCACTAAGCTTCCTACGTCGCCACCTGCCTCACTGACACCCTTTAATGTGCCCTTCACAACCCCTGAGACGGCTTCTGTGCCTGTTGATCCGACATCCCCGGCTCCTTTTAATGCCCCCACAACGATATCACGCACATTCTCTACAGCCGTCGTTGTCACGTCGCCGGCTCCTTCTAACAAGGCCACCACATTATCGCGGACCGTATTAAAAAGTGTATCATACACCTCATCAGCCCCTTTTAGGACACCGACCACAGTGTCTTTCATTTTATTCCCCAATTCTCCCAGTATTGTTGCTGCCATAATATTACGTTCTTAAGATTAATAATAAAAGTTATTAACAATTTATATAATTATAGCAGAAATTATCGCAGTATTGGCAAAACATATCCTCATCCTTTTAACTGCAAACTCTCTCCACTTTAGCTGGCCCATTATCACTCTAGCCCAATTAGGCCCTGTCACGCCTTTTATAAGTGCGGTAGACCAAAAATTGCCAGGGCTTACTAACTAGTTCGCATAACTGCCGGCAGTATTCTCCTGCGCCCAGCCCTTCAGCCACACTTCCTGCAAATTGCTGACCCCGCCCTTGAAAGCCCGTGATTCTTCAATTGCCTGATCCATCGGCCACCCTTGCACGGCATATCGATATAGTGCCACCATCGTGCCTGCGCGGCCGATGCCTCCACGGCAATGGACATGTACCGGCTGGTTGACCGGGTTGGATACAAAACTTAAAAATTGCTTGGCTTGCTCTTCCTTAGGTGGATGGCCGTCGACCATCGGTAAAGCTAAGTAATTCATGCCAAGCTGACTAAAACCTGGCAGTTTCCTATCGTCGCCGACCTCATCCCTTTCTCCGTCCACCCGTAAATTAACGACCCCTTGCCAGCCCTGCTGCGCCAACCATTCGAATTCGCCGATCAATGGTTGGCCAGACCGGGATAAGATTCCCGTAACGGGGACGGCAAATGACCAAAATCCATAAGCAATCGGTGCGGCGTCCGGAATATTATCGCGCGGTCCGACAAAAACTATACTTAGCTGGTCTTTATCCTCTAGTTGTGACGCAGTTGTCTCTGCTGGTTTTTGCTGGGCGACCTTTTGCGGCGTGGGGGCAACCTTACTCGTTTGTGGGGGCTGTTGTTCAATCAGCCTGAAATAGACTACGGTCATCACAACCAATCCTGCCACTCCTCCCGCCGTCAGCCAACGCAGTCGCTTAATCATTATTCTATGTCTATGGTAGTGACAAAACCGACACCGCTGAAAGTGGACACGATCTCACCGGTCATCGGGACCACTTCAATAACCCGTCCCCTGCCAGCCTCAGCTATCAACACATTCCCGTTCGGTAGACCCCTGACATCAGTTGGGTATTTAAGGTAACTGCCATCAGCCAATTTGTTCAGCTGCCACACTATTTGTCCTGCAACATTGACCGCAAATACCTCATGCTTCTGCCGATCTTCCATCACAAACCCTCCCCCATCGATCGGCCACGCGTGTTGCAGCCACTTGGCGTCACTCTTCATCCACTCCCAAACAATATTTTTTGTCACGCGATCTACCACAATAATTTTTTTCTCTAGCGTGTCGACTATCGCAATTTTTTGTCCGCCGTCCACCGGTACAACCGCCGTGTTTCCGCGCAGTAGTCCTGGTCCCTTGCCCATTCGTAAAGTTTCGCCATATTGCCAGACTATATCGTTGCTGCGCTGATCAATAATAATTACCCGCCGGTTATTGCCGTCGTTAACTAAGACTTCATGATCATTTATTTTATATGCTTTATCTGGTTGATGTAACAATCCATCCGCTGACCCCTGCTTATCTTTTATTCCGTACTGCCACAGCAAATTATGGCTGCTGCGGTCTATCTCCTGCACCATCATTCCCTCACCATCGGCCACAATTAAGTTTCCACTTGGTGCCACCGTCACATATTCTGTGTGTGTATTGTAACTTTTTGCCGGTATAGGCGCGCTGGCCATTTGTTGTTGCCAGATCTCTGCACCTTGGCGATTAAAACCTAATATGCGGTTTCCTTTAAAATCCGCTACCCACAATGATTGCCATTCTGAAACAATCTCTTGTTTAACCTCTATCTCCCCCCCGTTAAGTAATTGCTTGGCGTCGGTCAGCACAGCTTCAGCTACTCCGTTCGGCGACGTTTTAGTACTTGTCTCCTCACCTGACCCAATCAAGCTAGCCAGCACCACCAGACCCAACACTAAAACACCTCCCAGCAACGCGACGATCGTTAATTTCCTGTTCTTGTCTTGCACGACGCTAGTTGTTGCCGTTGAAGTGCCCCGCCCAATAAACCTTACGTCCGCTTGCGCTTTACTACCGCCAATACTGCCGCCTCAATCGCCTCAGCATCCATTTTATACTTTTTCAAAAGCTCATTCGGCTGACCTGACTCGCCAAACGAATCTTGCATGCCAATAAAATTAATTGGCACCGGGAAAGTCTTGCTTGTATATTCCGCTATCGCTCCGCCGAGTCCCCCAGTTACCTGATGTTCTTCACAAGTAACGAGCGCCTTACATTCTCGTGCTGCCCTTTCGATGGTTTCACCATCTAGTGGTTTAATAGATGGTGAGTTTATTACCCGGCAAGAAATATTTTTTTCCACCAAGCGGTCTGCTACCACTAAGGCTGTGTGCACTATTGGACCAGCACCAATTATTGCTACATCGTCCCCGTCACGAAATACTTGGGCGCGTCCGATCTTAAAGGGTGTTTGGGCAGTCGTAAATGCCGCTGTCGCCGCTCGCGCGTACCGGAAATACACTGGCCCATTTATATCTGCCGCCGCGTGTGTTACTTTCCTAGTTTCTTCCGCATCACATGGCACGAGCACCGTCATACGCGGCAAGACTCTGGTTAAAGCAATGTCTTCCAATGCTTGGTGCGTCGCCCCGTCCGGCCCTACTGACAGTCCACTATGTGCTCCGGCGTATTTCACATTGGCTCGATTATAACAACCAGATATCCTGATTTGGTCCCAATTCCTGCCAGGTGAGAAAACTGCATAGGTGGCTAAAAAAGGAATTTTTCCCTGCAGGGACAAGCCTACTGCGATATTAGCCATGTTCTGTTCCGCAATGCCAACTTGAATAAAACGCTCAGGAAAACGCTCGCGAAATGGACTAGTTTTAGTTGAATCTGTTAAGTCCGCACAAAGCACAACAATTTGCTCATTCTTTTCCCCTAATTCCACTAAGCCTTGGCCAAAGCCTTCCCGCGTGGATATCATCTCGACGTCCTTATCCAAGTAGTTTTTTTTCAATTTAGCTTCTTTAGTCACCATAAACTCATTTGCTTAATTACTAACAACAGTCGGAATTATCAATCTTACCGTGCAGCGTTCTAAGTTGCTTAAGCGCTGCTTTGCCTTGCTCCTCTGGTTTAGGTGCGCGTTCTGTCTCGGCCCCCCCGGGTGGGGCGCCATGCCAGCGATAATCAAATTCCATATAATCTACTCCTTTACCTGCGATCGTATGCGCGATGATGCATACCGGCTTTTCAATTATTGCCTTAGCTTCACGGCAAGCATCTATCACATGCTCGATATTATGACCGTCTACATCAATCACGTGCCAACCAAACGCTTCAAACTTCTGATCGATTGGCTCCTTCGTCATAACATCTTCAGTAAAACCATCAATTTGGATATTGTTTCGATCAATGATCGCAGTTAAATGTTGCAGCCGATAATGCCCGGCAAAACCAACCGCCTCCCAAACCGACCCTTCATCCAGTTCACCATCAGACAGCACGCAATATGTCTGATACCTCTGTTGGTCTATAAATGCGGCATACGCACTGCCGCAACTAATCGACAAACCTTGTCCCAAACTAGCCGCTGATGATTCGATACCGGGCACTGATCCACGTTCTAAGTGTCCCTGTAGTCGGCTTCCGAACTTCCGCAATGTTTTTAATTCTTCGACTGGGAAAAAACCTGACCGGGCCATCGCGGCATACCAAATCGGATTAGTGTGTCCGCACGAAATATAAAGCCTGTCCCGATCCGGGTTGGTAATCTCTTGCGGACCAAAATTTTCCAGAACATTAAAATAAAGTGCCGCAGCAATATCGGCCAAATCCAAAGCTCCCGCGGCATGGCCTGATTTGGCCTCCACCAGCATCTCAATCACATCTTGCCGCAGGGTGCTCGCCATGCGTCTTAAATCCTTCAGTTCCGTCAGCCTTTTCATCACCTCTAATTATACCTCAAGTTTCAACCAACGTCTTATTAACTTTCTGCAGATTCAGCCAGCAGTTTCAATTGTGTCAGGTTTTCGACTGGATCTCCTTGGCTAAAAATAGCGGTATTAGTGCAAAGTATTGTCGCTCCGGCCTTAACCAAGGGGACAATCGTTTCCTTGTTGACATGGCCGTCCACCGCGATCGGCCATTCTTTATACTGCTCTCGAAACGCCCCGATGCGTTGATAGATATTTTGGTCAAACGGCTGATTGGCGTACCCCGGATCAACCGCTAGGAACATTACATAATCAATCATTCCTAAATACTCATTTAATCTTTCTCGTGGACTACGGGGATTAACAGCGAGAGCTAATTCCGATTGGGTTTCATTTCTTAGTGTTTCAAATACTCCTGCCAAATCACCAGTTCCCGCAAATGATTCTAAATGCAAAATACAGCGGGCTGGATTAAGATCGCAAACATCATCCACATATGCTGCTGGCTGATGCACCATCAGGTGTAACTCAATTTTTTGGCTATTCTCTAATTGCTTAAATCTTCTAATCTCTCGAAAAGTTCCATTCCCCGCGAAAATGCCGTCCGTTATATCAATTTGCACATGGTCGGCAAACCGGCACACCTTATGCCAGTCCTCCAGCAGGGCTTCGTATGTTTTCCGCAATATTGCTGGCACTACCTCTAACGCCTTTGGGTCAGTCATGAGTATAAATATAAAATTATCAATTTGGCTAATCGCTTATACGTTATCTGTCATTGGCTATGGCTTTGCTCGTAATTTCTTATCTTATCTAACCGTCTGACATGGCGTGCTTCACCTAAATAATCTGTTTCCAGCCATGCCTTAATCACTTCCTTTGCTGTTGCCAGGTCAACAAACCCAGCACCCAGCGCTAAAACATTAATATCATCATCCTGCCGCGCCGACCGGGCTACTTTAGGGTCGTGCATTAAAGCCGCTCGGACCCCCGCTACTTTACCTGCCGCCACCGCCATTCCCGCTCCGGACCCGCACAGCAGAATTCCCAATCCGTTCGTCGGATTGGTCGCTACTGCGGTTGCTACCTTGAATCCATAATCGGGGTAATCATCTGATTTATCAAACTCCTTCGGCCCCAGGTCCACAACTTTATAACCCTCATCGCGCAACCACAGCTGCAGCTCATTCTTCAACTGCCACCCATTATGGTCCGCGCCTAAATAAATTATTTTTTCCATGCTATGCTGTCATTACTAATTAAAACTCTACCCCCTTATACTGTACCAAAAGATGCGGTCTAAGGTAGAACATTTATTAATAATTAGATGATATATGGCCCAGCTCGACGACGTTCGCAGTCCTCAGCAAAAAATTAAACCGCGCCTTCTGCGTCATATTTTTAAACCCGACCTTTCCCGCCTGTCCTTCGTACCGCTGCAATATCTGCGCCCCGCGGTAAATTTCATCACCAAACGCCGCGTCAGCTTATCTGTCACCGCCGGTTTAGGCGCGACGGTTTGGTTAATATTTCTTTTAGTCACCCAGCTATCAGCCATTCCCAATAATCAGTCAAAAGACGCCAGTGCAGTTGCCGCTCACAATCGCACCATTAAAGAAACGCTCACCCAATCAGATACGCCATTGTCAGTAGATTTCACGTTTAACCTGCACCTAACTATAAATGGGCAACCGCAGGCCATACCAGCCAACTATGGCCAATCAGAATCGGGGAAATATATCTTTAATTCCACCAGTCCAAATGGAGACATTCGTGTCCAATCACCAGAAGATACCGCTTACACTCTCGGTGACTTCTTTGTTCTTTGGGGCGGCCAGTTCAACCAGCAATGCCTTCTCAACCACTGCTCCAGTGAACCAGGCATGCTCAGGATGACTGTTAACGACCAGCCTAATGATAAATTCCACAACTATATTATCCAGCCCAACGATCGTATAGTCATCACCTACGGCAAATAATTGCTGTATATCCATTTCTGACCCCCCCCTTGACGAGTCTCGGGGCCAAGACTACCATTTTGAATCGATAGTCAGGCCCTGTTTTTTGCCAATGGAGGATACGCGAATGGGACCCCATAGTGCTGACGACACTGTTATCAACAAGTGCCAGGCTTATTTCCAATTACTCATTTTCACGTTTGGCCACAAGGAGCATATCGCAAATCTCAAAACGGGTAATAATATTATTGGCCGCACTGATGAATCTGACATTATTATTCGTGACTGTCAGGTTTCCAAAAGACACTGCACCATCCAGATCAGTCCATGCGGCGCATTTCTGTCGGACGATGGCAGCACCAACGGAACCTTTGTCAGCTGTGAGAAGGTAGGAAATTCCCCGCGTAAGCTAGAAAATGGCGATACGATTCACATCGGACAAAGCCTTTTACAGTTTATAACCAATGTCTAATCAAAACGCCTAATTTAACCACTGCCACCCACCGATTGCTTTCAATCGGTTTTTTATTTACTAATTGAACTTGGGAAAATTTTACTTTGACACAACCAAGAAAGTATGATATAGATATCAGTTCCGTTAGCTAAAGCCCCTAGTTCTGAAAGGATCCAGTAATGAGTAGTTCTTCCCAAACAAAAGGTCAGGTCCTCGTGGTTGGTGGCAGCGGCTCGATCGGATGGCCTATCTGCCGCGCTCTGCTAGCCGAGGGCTACCGAGTTATTTCGATGACCCGTGGTATCCATCCCCGCCCCGAAGAGTACGCGTTTCATTTAACAGGTACATACGAAAAAGCAATGTTGCGCGAGATTAACTGTAATGTGGTCTTTTCCAACGTATTGGATGGCGTCGCACTGCACTCACAGACTCGCGAACAGCTCTCCGCGATCGTCTATGCCGTCGGTCACTGTCCGCCAGGTGGATTCGATAATGAGGTAAGTATACCCCTCTGTTATTTAGACGGCCAAGTCTTAACCGATGAACTAAATCGTCAAGTTATTGGCTTGTTGCATGTCATGGGAAGTCTTTATTCACGGATTCAACCTTCCGGGCATGTCGTCGTGATCAGCTCTGCCATCACTCGGCTCACCGACGAGACCTGCCCTCCCTGGCTGCACGCTGGCCATTACGCCACTGCCAAGGCAGCGCAATGCGAGTTGGTTCGTTGGTTCAGACGAGACCCTAACATCAAAGATCGGAACATTCTCGTTCACCGTCTTGCCCCTGCTGCCGTTGACACATCTTTTCACCAAGGTTGCCAGCACCAGCCCCCAGCCATGTTGTCGGTCGACGATGTAGCCCAGCGCGTCCTCGACGCTCTGCAGAGCACCGCGGTAATTGATGAAATCATGATGCCGCCTCAAGCAACAATCATCGCCGGCTAACGTTCGCTTTATCAACCTGCTGCCCTACCGCACTTTACCTCCAGTGCGGTTTTTTCTTATTTTAATTCTCATTGTTGAGAGTGACCATTCTTGCGGAATGAAAAAAGGTGCACTTTTGTGAACCCTGCTACAGTCCTACTAATTATCTTGGCTTTCTCTCCACTGTTCGTAATCAAGTTCTTGTAAAACTTCCTCCAGGCTTTCCTTGATATCCTCATCCGAGCGACGAGCATTCTGCTTAAGATTTTGAGCGCATTTGAACACTTTCTCTCTGTTCCACCTGAAGAGTCCGCACCAAGCATCGAAAGTTATCGTGTCGATCTCTTCAATATCTCGTTCCATTCCGTCGAAAAGTTCCAACGACAAACTGGTCCCTAGCCGCTTGTTTAGCTCACTCAGAACTTCTTCCTTAGTTAACTGTTCCAAGAGTCTAGCAACACAAAGCGCCTGTCCTAGATATCCTTCAAACATTTTTTATCCTTTCAAATGAACGATTGTTGTGTGTTGGTATCGGCTATAACTTATCAGATGTTGGCCCGCAGTGTCTACACAATAAGACCGTTTTAGAAGAATTGCCTGGGATATCAACATTCCTGATTATAACGCTAACTGATCTAATTTTTGCCATATTTAAGTACCATTACCACTCATAACGTTGGTAACCGCTCACCGGTTAAGGTAAGCGGGCTTTTCAACGCCACAGTCTAGCCAGCGCCGGCAGAAAGTTTCCCCG
>MHHQ01000020.1 GCA_001817065.1 Candidatus Andersenbacteria bacterium RIFCSPHIGHO2_02_FULL_46_16 | reverse complement strand
TGTTGAAAGTCGCTGGGTCATATTTGTCTTAGTGTTTGTTTTTACCGTTGCTTCTATTCTACCACTTCCTTAACCGGTGAGCGGTTACACATATAACTATTGACAAGTGTCAGCGCGAGTATATAATGGTAACTACAAATGGCTTCGGCCTCGCCCCGCTTTTAGCGGGGCAAATTATTTTCAGGAAAGATTTATTTGTATGATTGCCGACTTAAGTTTCTCAAACAAGTCCTTATTTACTACATCAAGCTTCTTGATTAAACGCCGTTTGTCGATAAAGCGTATTTGCGAAAGCACTGCCTTCGCATCTTTTCCGCCTATCTTACCTAGATCAAAATAGTAGGCTCCCTTTTTGTCTCTCGTCGTGAGTGGGACTACCAAAGCGGCGTTAATGCTGTACGTCTTTAGAATGACAACTGGACGAGAAAATTTATCACTTTTTCCATCTTGTTCAAAACCAATATTAATACCTAACGAACACCACCACACTTCCCTTTCGTGAAAATAGACCTTTGGACTGGTAGCATGAAGTTGTTTCTTTTTCTCATTCCAATTATCAAAATCCTTTTTGTGAACCATAATCTCATTTTATCATATTAGTGCCTCCGATTGTTGGTATTGCCAGTTCTCCAGTTACTTGCTGTAATAAGATTCTAACATGCTCCACGAAGGCGGACCGCGTAAAATCTTGCCAAAGCCAAGATCTCACGCGACGGGCCGTACAAGAGATTTTTTCGCAGCTCCGCGATGGCCACAGCCATTTTGCGGGGCACGCTATCTTAAAAGTGGTGCCGGAAGGCGTTTCCTTAAGAAGCAACTCAAATATTACTTATTAGAAGAATTGTAGGTTATAAATAAATTATTTATATCCTCTATTTTCTGTAACCGGCCGGAGCGAACGTAGGATTCAGAGTAACCGGTATCCCGGGCAGCTTGAGAGATGCTGTTTCTACCCTTTTTGCCGACATTTACCGACATTTTTTGCAGCACCTTACTATGCCTCTTAATAACAGTGCCTTTGACCCCATTAGCTGTGAATTACGAAACTAAATTTATTCATATTATTTACCCATAACCAAACTCACCCGGTCTTTGGGAATTTTTCAACGACCCACGATTTGTCACTCAATCCAACGCCTGTTAGTTTTATTTGTTTGTCTTTTTACTTCGTTAGCACGTACGACAGCAGCGCGTGCAGGTAGTTCGCCAGGTAGCCGTTAACTGATCGGGGCAGCGAGGTGATCAGCCCATGAAAAAGTTTCAGGTTACGAAAGTCAAACTCAATCCTAAAGCGCCCTTCGTACAACTTAAGCTGCCAGTCTGTCGCCAGTTTCTTCATCGTTTTGTAGGGACGGATCATCGTCCATCGTTTCCCCTCGATGTGCATGTCCCGCTCCAGCTGCTTGGACACGTACCCCGCGTCCGCAATGATCAGGCCATAGATATCCTGGTTGATGGAACGGAAGATGTCGCGGTCATTAACACCTGGCTGAGTGAATCCAAGGCCCAGCAGCCGGCCAGCGTGATCGCGCGTCATAGTCAGTTTTAGGCCAAAGAACCAGCCTTTTGAGCTTTTTCCCAGTTGCGCTAAGCCAGCCATCGTACGGTGGTCATCAGCATTCTTTTTCAAACAGACAGGTAAGTCGGTGGCGTCGGTATACTTGACCGGGTGGGCTTGTTTCTTACCAAGGCGCATCAGGATGAGCAGGATCCGGAGCGTCAGCAAGGCGGCGCGGTTGATGGCGACGACTAAGGTTTTGTAGGAACATTTCAGTTCGGTTTTGAAGTCATCGTAGACGGATTTCTTGGTGGCGCGGGTACTGTGTTGTTTGTACAGGGATAAGGTGACGGCATTAATGTCAGAGATCTTTTTTGGTCGACCGCTTACCGGCGTTGGTGAGGTAAGCTTGAATTGTTGGAATAATTGGGTGACAATGTGCTTCAACTTGTCATAAACTAGTGAGTGCATATTGAAGGATGCATTGTTTACAAAAGACACCTTACGGTGTCTTTTGTTATGTTAGCAGATTTTGTAAGTAAAATGGAGTTTCGTAATTCACAGCCCATTAGAAGTTCTTTTGCGTTTGCTGTTCATAGTCCATCCTGCATTATATCAGATTTTGGTAGAAAAATGACTATTATGATAAATACTGTTGACTATAATAATAGGTTGAATTATATATTATATGTTTAACTATTTACCATAAAAAGTAAGATGACAAAAAATATGAGTCCCAAGCAGGAAAGGTTCAAGCGACTCGCCACCAAGCGAACCAACGATATTCTAAATCGCCTTCGGGTACTTGGTAACTGTGCCAACCGCAGCGTGTATGGCTATACCGAGGATGAAATACAAAAGATTTTTGCTGAAATTGAGCGCAAGACGAAAGAAGTAAAATCAAAGTTTTACTTCCCGGAGAATAAGGAGTTCCGATTGTGATGACTAATAGCGCCCTCAAACAGCTTTGTATATCGCTCGCTCAAGCAGAGAGTGAAAAAAAGGTTGTTAGTATTTTGGAGAAGGCAGGTTATTGGGATGATCCATCGTCATGGAGGGATTATGGCAATAATCCGAACAACTTCTCAACCATAGGCAACCAGCAAAGTAGCGCTGACACTGCTCTTGTCGAAAAGATCGTAAACTCCGTCGATGCTGTCCTAATGAGAGAGTGCCTTGGGCGAGGTATTAAAGCGGATGGAAAGGATGCCCCGGGATCCATAGAGATAGCGCAGCGTGACTTTTTTGGAATATATGATGGGAAACTTTCGAGCATTGGTTCGAGTCAGCGAGCAGATCTGGCGCAAAAAATACTTGTTGTTGCAACCGGAAAGAAAGGCGACCCATGTTACAGCATCATTGATCATGGAGAGGGACAATCGCCTAGTAGGATGCCCGAAACACTACTGTCTCTTAACAAGTCTAACAAGCTCAAGATCCCATTCGTACAGGGGAAGTTCAACATGGGGGGAACGGGAGCGCTTCAATTTTGCAGCAAGAACCACAACATGCAACTCATAATTTCTCGGAGGGATCCAAGGATCGCTAGGAATGAGAAGGATGACGACAGAGAACTGTGGGGCTTTACTGTTGTCCGCCGTGAGGATCCCGATACTAAAAGTGGTATGAGAAGCTCGACGTTTAGATACTTGGCGCCCAGCGGAAAAATTATGTCATTCAGTGCCGCTAGTCTTTCACTACTGCCCGGTGAATACCCCGATCCTTATGGGCAGACGTGGGAGTACGGCACTCTTATTAAGCTGTACGAATATCAACTCAAGGGCTTTAGAACCACAATCAAACTCGACCCCTACTATCGCCTATCGCTACTGCTACCCGGCATTGCTTTGCCAGTCACTCTATTTGAGCGGCGTGAAGGATATTCCGCACATACGCAACACGCTGTGCTGTCCGGTTTGTCTGTACGACTAGATGAGGACAAGAGAGATAATCTTGAGCCTGGCTTTCCAAGCTCTGCTGAAATCACTGCTCTTGGCCAGAAAATGGATGTGCGTATTTACGCATTCAGGAAAGGACAGCGCGAGAACTACTCGAAGAATGAAGGAGTTATTTTCAGCGTTAATGGCCAAGCCCACGGATTTCTTCCAAGCCAGTTCTTTGATAGAAAATCAGTCGGGATGTCGTACCTATCAGACAGCATTTTAATTATGATTGACTGCTCCAACTTTGAAGGTCGAGCAAGAGAGGATTTGTTTATGAACAGCCGTGATCGCTTGCGAGAAGGGAGTCTCAAAGCAGACATTGAGCGACAGCTTGAGGATTTGATAAAAAACCATCAAGGGCTGCGTGATCTCCGTGAGCGACGGAGGCGGGAAGAAGTGGAAAATAGACTGCAGGATCAAAAACCTCTGGCGGAGATGCTCGAGAATATCATCAAGAAATCTCCATCACTTGCTTCACTATTTGTCACTGGCACTAGATTGAAAAATCCATTCAACTTTACTGATGTTGCAGCGCAGGACGACTTCGAAGGGAAAAGGTATCCAACATACTTCAAGCTGACCAAGCGTCATACAGAAAAGAACCCAAAACAGTGTCCACAAAACCGGAAGTTCCGGGTGCAGTTTGAGACTGATGCTGAAAATGACTATTTCAACCGAGACAAAGATCCGGGAGACTTCTCTCTGACCATCAACGGCTCCATAGTTGAAGATTATTCCCTTAATTTGTGGAATGGCACAGCCACTCTGACTGCACAGTTACCAAAGGGATCAAGTGTAGGTTCCGTCTTAGAAGTTGAAGCTGGAATAAGTGACATCTCAAAAGTTGATCCATTGGGAGAGGCATTTTTTATTCGGGTGGCTCCACCGGTAAAGGGTGGCGGTGGCGAACCCGGAGAAAGGAAAGATCCAGCAAGCAACCAAACTGGCAAAGATCACAAGAGTCCTTCACGGCTCGCTCTACCAAACATTGTGGAAATCAGGCATGACGATTGGGAAAGACAAGGATTTGATGAGCGAACTGCTTTGCAGGTAAAGGATGACGGTCAAGGTGGATACGACTTCTTCGTCAATATGGATAACGTGCATCTTAAATCAGAGATTAAGGTAAATACTAAGATTGACTCTAAAATACTCGAGGCTCGCTTCAAGTTTGGTCTAGTTCTGATTGGGATCGCTATATTGGAGCATTTCGAGCATCAGAGTGATGCTGATAGTGGCGAGGTTGAGGAAGGTACAATCTACAAACAAATCGGGACATTTACTCGAGCAACTGCCCCCATTTTGCTCCCCATGATCTCATCTTTGGGTGATCTTGAGTTGGACTAGTGTAGTACATATGCCGGATGGTATTGAATATCACAATCTCGTACTGCTGACCGGCGCGGGGTTTACCAAAAACTACGGAGGGTTCTTGGCCAAAGAGATGTGGTCAAAAATCTTTAATCACCAAATGGTACAGGTGAGGCCAAATGTGCGCGATGCGATGGTACGCAACACCAGTGACTACGAGTGTGTGTATTCAAATATCTTGGATGCCGAACGATATGACCAACATGATAAGGAAGCCATAAAAGCGGCGGTTGAACAGGCATATGAAGGTTTGGACAATGCGATTAAAGGGTGGACTTTTAACAACGACAACCCTACGGCCTTCAACACCTATGGACTGGCCGATCTGCTCAACCTTTTCGTCGGAACGTCACCCACTGAAAAGGGCTTCATTTTCACTCTCAATCAGGATTTGCTCTTTGAACGGGACTATAAACGCCGCTCACTTGGTACGACCTCATTTCCCGATGCCAAGATTTACGACGTGAAAGGATGGAAGATGGAGAGATCAAACTTCATCACCATCCCAACAGAGGAAGAAGTTGAGAAAGCTAAGCAAAATCTGACTGCGGAACCTCGGTCATTGTTTGTGAAGTTGCACGGATCTTATGGATGGCGATCAGCAACCCAAGAGCAGCGTATGGTCATTGGAAAAAACAAAGCTGACCAGATTAATAAGGAGCCTCTCCTCAAATGGTATTTCGAGCTATTTCAAGAAGTTCTATTTAGTGGCAACAAGCGACTCTTGATTATTGGTTATGGCTTCAACGACGAGCATATTAACAATATCTTGCTCACAGCGATGAAGGATCATGGGTTGAGCCTTTACATAATCAATCCGTCTGATCCGGCTGATTTTGCACAATACCTACAAAACGGCCGGTATTATGCGCTTCCTCTGTGGGAGCAAGGCACCAAGGGCTATTTTCCATATTCTATGCGAGAGATATTCCCCCCAGATCAGAGTAAGACAGTGCATTTCAAGGATATTAAAGAGTCACTTCTAAGCTCATGAGCGGACAAAGACATGACGTTGGTTTGCGAGGGATGCGCTATGAAAAGTCAGCCGAGAGCTTACTAGGCCATTTGGCATCAATGGTTAAAGTGCCCTCCGAGGCGGATTTCGGAATAGACTTTTATTGCCAGCCATTGATTGCATCCGGGAAAGCCACAAAGACCGTAGCCGAAATGTGCGCTCTCCAAGTTAAGGGTGGTAGCGCAACACTGCAGTACGGTGGACTCAAGAATGAGAAATGGGCAGAACATGAAATTATTTGGCTGAAAACATTAACCACTCCCCTTTATTTGGCTCGAGTTGATACTTCTTTTAAAACTGTTGATTTGTATTCACTGCGAAGACTGTGGCTAGTTTTTTTGAAAACCGGTATTGCCCATAATCCTTTTTCTATCACCATTGCTTCCCAACCTAAAAGCGAAACTCCGTGCGACCCAAGTGATGCTGAGCATAAATTAGATGATGCTGGTCATGATAATTGGATTGTTGATGTTGGAGCGCCCTTTTTGAGCTTTAACCAAGAGCTGATGAATGATGAAAGTTTTAGAGCAAAAGCCATCGATATTTGGCGGGCTTGGATCAGAATTGACTATCTTAATATCATGCGTTTTCACCAACTAGTGCCCTATTACACAGAACAGTTTCAATATGTTACTAATTCCCCTATCTCCCCAATTAGAATTGCCCACTACTGGGATAAGCGGAAAGGAGTTAATATCTCACACCTAGCACAAAATGCCGCACCTCTGACGATAAGCCTTGCAACTCATCTCCAATGGCAAGATGACACAAACGCATTTATGTTCATCCCTATTCTTGAATGGCTTGAACAAAATGGCTGGTTGGATGAAATGGGCAAAGGATTGCTAAAAAACTTACAAAACTCACAAGATCAGGGACTAAGCCCGGCTGCAATACTCTAACACATGAGGCCGGTGGTGGTTCCAAACTTTTTCTGGAAAAGCGGATTAACCTGATAATTAACTTACCTTTTGATGCCGATAATGAAATTGAGCTCGATGTCATGATTGATAGCGACTTCAATAATATTGACAACGCTATTGACTGCAAAAGTAACTTCGAATACTATAGTAATTACTAAAACCACCCGTTCCTAGCGCAAGCTACGGCGGGTTTTTTGGTGCTTTTTGGTGGATTGGAACGGCTCTAGATCCTCTTTTTTGAGTAAAGTTCGCACATCGGAGTATTTTATAAGTCCGTAAGACGGCTGATGAGAAAAACCAATATATTCCAATTTTTTACCTTCTTCCCGTAAATATTGGATGGCCGGAATAAGATCAGTGTCGGAACTAACAAGGATTGCTGTATCGTACAAATTTTTATATGCGCCACGCAACAAATCAGCAGCCATGTGCACATCAACACCCTTTTCATGATAAATACCCATATTTCTAAGCATGTGACCAAATTCGATTTTCCAACCGCATTGGTTAAGCCACGCCATCATTCGTTGTTGGTTTGATCTTAGGCGCTGGCTTTTTTCGTCGTGATTAGAACAAATTTTGCCTATGTAATAAGTGGCAGAAATTATGTGCCGCCCGCAAGCCACAAACCAAACTTTGTGTAATCAAATTGTACCTTGGGTTCAAGGCCAAGTCCTTTGACGTAGTGATACATATTGCTACCATCAACGAAAATTGCGACGCGTTCCCGTTTACTCATATATGGTATTTTAGCACGGTTCCAAACAATTTTTTCATATTGAAACAATTCATTTTTTACAGTGCTTCTATCATAAATAGTCGCAAAAGCAGTTCCTGCCTGCTTGATCTGGTTCCCGTAACTATCACCTTTGCTAAAGCTACGGTGGTCAAGAAAGGTATGGACGGCAAGGCATATGTCTCTAACCTTTTGGACAAGATGTATTGATGATTAATGTGCACATGGTAATAACTTCATACTCCCTCATCGCCACCATTCAGAGAAAATTATAATTGTATTTGCCTGATAAGTTGTTGGTGGATATCATAATGAGCTCACTACAAAATTGTTTTGTGGTGTAAGTTGATCTTTTCTAATTGAGGAGAATTGCAATGAGTCACCCCATGACCTATGCCAGTACTGGCGTTGATTACAGTCTGATGGATCCTTTCAAGCGGCAAGCACAGGAAGCGGCGCAAAAAACGGCGCACTATCTGCGCGAGTTCGATCTCTCGGAAGTACCGTGGAGCCGTGGCGAGAGTGCCTATCTTATAGAGATGCCTGATTGCTACTTGGCTCACGTCGAAGAAGGTCTCGGCACTAAGAACTTGGTGGCTGACGCTATGTACAAGCTCACTGGCCGTTCCTACTACCATTATGTGGCTCGCGATACGATCGCCATGATCGTCAACGACATGATCACGCTCGGCGCATTGCCCATTTCATTGGCGATGCACTTAGCGGCCGGACATGGAGACTGGTTCAAGGATGAGCAGCGAGTGCGCGATCTTATTTACGGCTGGAAAGAAGGCTGCGATCTGGCGCGCTGCACTTGGGCAGGTGGTGAGACACCAACACTCAAAGACATGATCACTCCGGAAACGGTGGTGTTGAGTGGCTCGGCAATCGGCCTCATCAAGCCCAAAGAAAAGCTGATCGTGCCACGGATCCAGGATGGCGACGCTATTGTGCTACTGGCTAGCTCTGGCATCCATGCCAATGGCCTCACGATGGCTCGCCGGATCGCTGACAAGCTGCCACAAGGCTATCTGACACCGCTTGCTGACGGACAAACGTATGGTGCTGCGCTGGTTCAGCCCACAACGATTTACGTCAAAGTGATTGAAGCGTGTCTCTCCCACAACGTGGAGATGCACTATACCGTCAACATTACTGGTCACGGTTGGCGCAAGCTCATGCGGGTTGTCGAGCCGTTCGTCTACGTCATTGATAATCCCGGTGAACCACAAGCACTGTTCGGGTTCGTTCAAGAACATGGCCCAGTCAGCGATGAAGAAGCCTATGGCAATCTCAATATGGGCGCTGGTTTTGCCATTTATGTGCGACCGGATCAAGCTCAAACCGTGATTGAACTGGCAGCCTGCCATGATGTCAGGGCATGGGTGGGTGGCCACATCGAGAAGCGTGGCGATGATAAGAGAGTCATCATTGTTCCGAAAGCACTCGAATACGCCGGCGCCGCACTGGGTGTTCGTTGAATCTGAAATTGCGAGAGCGCGTCTCATTGTGGACACGCTCTTTTTTTAACGGTCCCAAACTTTTATTTGGCGGAAATGATAAGAGCCTAATTTTACTTTCAAGCTGCTTCCGCTCTCGCTAGAGAACGATCAAAAACCATAGCAAAGTGCTATGTTTCGGCCTTGATTTGGTTCCCATCCGTCGCTGGAGCTATGGACGGCAAGGCAATTGGCTCTTCCCTTTTGACTAGAAAACCTGTAAGAATAGATGTCACATTATGAAATGCCACTCTTAAATAAACGGGTGGCGGCGCGGGGGACCCCCACCGAGCGCCTGCAGGCTGCCCGCCTGGCAGGCCGAAGCCGTCGGGTGGGGGTGCAGCGCCGACAGGGCCCGTCACTATATTTGTGGCATTTCATAATGTGACTTCCAAAGTTAGTAAAACAAACCGAGAATTGAACGGCTATTTTTTGTGATGAGGTTGTGCTAAGATTGCTGTGTGAAGACTAAGTTTGTTATTTATTCTTGCGTCGTTATTATAATTTGCGTGCTAGTGTTATTGTGGTTCGTTACACTTCCATCGCGGATTCAAGATCAGATGGCGGACGCTAATTATTGCGAAGCAGATCAAGATTGTGTCAATTTTAATTATGGTGTCGCGTTTGGGTGCGGAAATTATGTCAACCGCAACCGGGGGCAGAAGATACAATCCTGGGTTAGCATTTCTAACTTGCTTCACCCTTCAAACTTCTTAGTAAAATATAGCTGTGAACCTGTTCCGAAACTTGCTGTTTGCATCGACAAAAAATGCATGCCAAAGCAATGCGATATTGGAGTTTATTATTCCGAGTTTACGCTGTTCGCTGATAGGGAGTGTGATTGTCCTAAGGGCACAATCGGAAACATTACGGAAAAAGGTATGATTTGTAGTGGCATTGAGAGAGAACCGATTTTAATGCCGCAGTAAATGGGTTTTGAGAGTGTTCGTAAATGCTCGCAAAGCGCTCAATTTCGCCCTTGATTTGGTTTGCCTTGAGTTTGACGAAGGGTTCCCCGCCAATACGGCGGGCAGGTAATTGTCTCTGACCTTTTGGACAATCTCTCGCCTATTGTTTTATGCGACACGCGTCGTCTCGCCCAGCGACGAGTGGACGCTCGGCTTCGGACATGCTGCTCTGCCTTGCGCTAATGCTTGGCGGGGACCAGGCCCGCACGTCCTGCGCACGATCGCACACAAGCAAAAGGTTAAGTAAAAGGCAATAACTTGATGAATAAATCCCTGCAAATTGCTGAGTTTCTGTGATAAGCTTGTTCTAGAAAGTTTTAAACTTTTTCGACTATGACAGATATAAGATTGGTAGATCAGCCAATCAGCCGAAATAAATTAAAGCAAATTGCAAAGCAGGGTTTTGGTGACATGGTTAAAGCGGTGGTGGATATTGAAAAGGAGTTAATGGTACTTGGCGGCGACCTGCATGCGGATGAAGAAGCTTGGCTGCTAGACCAAGGGTCTAAACAGGAAAATTTGTGGGGAATAAATATCTATCACGAGTTAGACGGGCCGGATATGATTGAATACGATTCAATGATTAATATTCGCCCAAAGCAAAACAATCTGTCACGTAATGTTGAAGATAAAAAGATTCGAGAAATCATTGCAGCTGTAGTAACAAAGTTGATTGCAGATTAGGCTGATATGTACGACAACTGGCATAACATGACTTTAGCTGAACAGCTCGGTAATATTGGCAGTGATTACGAGAGAGCATTGCACTGGAAAAGAAAAGATAATCAAAAAATGCTTGAGGGCGCCCTAGCAAGAGCTTTGGAGCAAATTGACTTGTCGTTATCCGATCCGAGATGGGCCGGTCCACGCCGCCGGGAAATAGCACGAATGCGCGACGAGGTTTGTAAAGAGATTCTGGCAGATGAAATAAATATGTATTCCGCCCAACAGCTACAACGATATTTTATGGCTTTTGCGGTGGCCAGTAGGAGAGAAAAGGGTTGTAATCCGGCAGACTTGCTATGAGGGAAGGGAAGCATTCTTTCCCTGATCCCTACTGTAGCCTCCCTTACCCCGACAGGCTTCGTGCCGACCGGGGATTTTTTTGACGAATATACACAGTTCCAAACTTTTTCTGGCGAAAATGATAAGTGCCTGATTTTACTTTCAGGCTGCTTCCGCTCTCGCTAGAGAATGATCAAAACCCATAGCAAAGCGCTCTCTTTTGAGACTTGGTTTGGTTCCTATCCGTCGCTGAAGCTATGGACGGTAAGGCAATTCTCTCTTACCTTTTGGAAATAAAATATATTGGTGCTGACCCCATTATCCCATTATCCGTTGGACGCCTGAAAAGTTGAGGATGGGTTTATTAATTGCATAAGCAGAAAAAAACCGCTGATGGCGGTTGGGCGAAGGGTGTTTGGTCTGAATCAAGTACTAGAGTTTAATCACTTCTAGGCGTTGATCCGGGATGTTGTAAAGAGCAAATTCTAGCTTCAGGAGGCGCAGAGTTGGGTCTTCGTTGAATTTTTTCTGAAGAGCGACGAAGTTTTTTCGGTGAAGATGGTCTTCATGTTGGACAGGCGCACCGGCAAGTTCATCAGCGTAGGTTACTTTGTATGCGCCGCAGTCAAGGTGATCGATTACTACAACCTTTTCATTACCGTGCAATTGACGCAGAGTGGTGAGCCACTGGCCGGTTACCTGGCTTGATTCTTCGGCTAAAAAGGGTAAGCAGGCACCTGGAAAAGAAAGGGTATCGAATTCTCCATATGCTTCCTTACAATGAGCAATAACCTGCTGGTTCTGACGAAAGTCTGAACAGAAGACAACAACGGTTTTTACTTCATGTCCCGCCATACATTTAAATCCTTACGTTGGTTAGGGTTAGTCCTGAAGGTTGTCACACCTGACAACTCACGCAGTATAATTAGGTGATGGAAATCCGTCAACACCAAAGACTGGCCGGTCAGTGCGGGATTGCGCCTCCGTCGGAAGCCGCAGGACTTAGGCCGCGAAGGCTCGCTTTAATACAGATCTGCCACCCAGTCAATAGTGCTAATTATTGACATCGATTAGCTTCGCGACTACGATATCAGAAATATAGTCATTTCCACTCCACACGGACTGTTTTTTTGTTGGTAGGTTAAGTATCTTTATAATTACAAGTATATGACGTTAGCTAATTCTCAAGAAGATAAGCCTGCGGCTCCGTTGCTTCAAGTCTGGTCTTTGGCTGGCGAACTGGCCTTGTTGATTGTCATTCCGCTCCTGGTCTTAATATTAATCGGCATTCGCCTTGATCGCTGGGCGGGCACTACTCCTCTTTTTATTATCATCGGTTTACTAGTCTCGTTTTCAGTTTCTATCATCGCGATTGCTCGGAAAATAAAGCGATTAAATTAATATAGTCACCGTAAAAAAATAACTTTACCATCTCTCGCCCACTATGCACCAATCTACAGCTTTTTCTCAATCGCGAAACACTCAACGTAGTTCAACTACGCTTCGTATTTCGCTCAATCGAAAAAGCCGTATCTTGGCGCAGATTGAACGAGATCTGGCCAAGTTATTTATTTACGGCGCCTAACTTTTCTCCATGAGTGCTCTTCACATCAGTCTAGCGGCCGAGCCGGTTATTAATATAGGTTCCTTTGTCATAACCAATTCCATGCTCGCGAGTGTTGTTGCTTCTGTCTTCATTGTTACTTTAACTCTCTTAGTCACCCGCCGCGTCGCGCTCCAACCAAAAGGTCTAGCCGTGAACATTCTGGATGCTGGCGGTGAAGCCTTATTAGCTATGATTGAACGGGTGACTAATCATCACCAGCGAGCCCTTACTTATTTTCCGTTTCTTGCCACTCTGTTTCTTTTTATCATCGTCAACAATTGGTTAGGGCTGCTGCCAGGTGTCGGTACGATCGTTATCAACACCCCGCACGGCACTATGCCGCTGCTTCGTGGCGCCACGGCCGACCTTAACACAACCTTCGCTCTAGCTATCATTTCCGTCATACTAACGCAAATCTATGCCATCCGTCATCTTGGTTTGCTCACTCATCTCGGCAAGTATTTCAGCCTTAATCCCATTTTGCTTTTTGTTGGATTACTCGAATTTATCGCGGAATTCTCTAAGGTACTGTCCTTCTCCTTTCGGCTCTTTGGTAATATCTTTGCCGGTGAAGTTCTCTTGGTCGTCATTAGTTTTTTAGTTCCGTTAGTTGCTCCCTTGCCATTTTTCTTTTTAGAATTATTCGTTGGCTTTATCCAAGCTCTTGTCTTTACCACCCTAACTCTTGTATTTTTAGAAATAGCCAGCGCCAGTCACGGCGAGCACACTGTGGATGTTCACTCCGCGCCGGCCTCCGCTTCACTGGTTAACTAACTTATTAATTAATCATTAATCTATTATTAAAAGTACATATTATGGCTCTTGATCCAGAGATCATCAAAGATATCATGCCGAGCGTTACTATCGCTATTGGCGGTATTTTTCCAGCTATCGCCATTGGTTGGATGGGGCGAGCGGCAATGGAAGCAATTGGTCGCAACCCGGAAGCGGCCGGCAAGCTGCAAACCATTCTCATTCTAGTCGTCGCCTTCGCGGAAGCGATCGCGATCTATTCCTTGGTGGTGGCTCTCGTCATTAAATTCGTTTAAGCCGATTTGATTTATTGATATGTTCTTGGTTGCTGCTGTTGCCGCTGAAGAATCATCCACTGGCCTTGCCGCACTCGGTATTGATGGTAAAGGGCTCATTTTTCAAATCATCAATTTCGGTCTATTATTAGCGATTTTATCTCGCTTTGCCTATCGGCCGTTGCTAAAGGTTTTGGAAGAACGACGGCAGACGATTGCCAACAGTCTTAAGTCTGCCCGGGACATTGAACAAGCGAAAGCGGAGCTAGAAAGTACTGAACGCTCTGTCATGGCCGACGCGCGCCAGCAGGCTGAATTCATTATCAGTCGCGGCGAAAAAAGCGCAGCTGAAATTCGCCAACACGCTCAAACCATCGGCCAAGAGACAGCTGACCGTTTATTTAAGCAAGCTGAAGCGCGTATCTCCCGGCAAGTTGAACAGGTCAAAGGTGATCTGAAACAAGAAGTGTTGCAACTCGTCGCCCTGGCCACGGAACGCGTTGTCGCTACTAGGCTAGATGCTGCCCAAGATGAAAGCATAATTATGAAGGCCGTGGTGGCAGCAGAGCAGGCGATAAAAGATCAACGATGATGATTCGTTATTCCCGCAGCGACTTGGCTCGCGCCTTCGTCCATCTGCACGATAAATATCCCTTACCGTCGCTTATTCAAGCACTGGCTCGAGAATTAGTTGCTAATCATCGAACGGTAGATGTTAATAACGTGGTCGGCGAAATCGCTCGCCACTTGCTATCCATGCGTCACACGTTGTTAGCGGAAGTAGTCTTGGCTCGGCCTCTGACGGCTGATAGTACGAAACAAATCAAGCGACTGTTAACTACTGCCACGGAAGCATCTTCTATTCAACTGAAAGTCACCACTGATCCGGCTTTGCTTGGTGGCTGCCTGATTAGAACTCCAGGTTATGAATTAGATTTATCTATTACCGGACTTATTAAACAAATTACCGCCGTATGAATGAACTCTCTTTAGATCAATTATCAAGTGAACTGCGGGCGGCGATCGCCGACGTTAAGCGCCCGGTTGAAATGACTGACGTCGGAACAGTCTTGCGGGTGGGTGATGGCATCGCTTGGCTGACTGGTTTATATGACTGTGGTTACAACGAAATGGTCGCCATCGCTTCTGACGACAGTCGCAATCCTGTTCCGGCCTTCGCTCTTAATTTAGAAGAAGACCAGATTGGCGCCGTCCTGCTGGGTGACGAGCGCAACGTCAAAGCTGGCGCTAAAGTCACTCTAACGCACCAGGTTTTATCAGTCCCCGTTGGTCCTGAACTGCTTGGTCGCGTGGTTGATCCGCTGGGTCGACCTTTAGACGGTTTAGGAAAAATAATAACCGCCCAACAGGGACAGGTTGAAAAGATTGCCCCAGGTGTTATTACTCGCCAGTCCGTTAATCAACCCCTCTTGACTGGTCTTAAAGCCATTGATGCGATGATTCCAATTGGGCGCGGTCAGCGGGAACTCATTATTGGCGATCGGCAAACAGGTAAGACCGCGATCGCGATCGATACTATTATTAACCAACACCGTGCAGAGAGCGGCGTCATTTGTATTTATGTCGCGATTGGCCAAAAGATGAGCACCGTTGCGCGCCTCGTTGACCGCTTGCGCCGGGAAGACGCGATGGCTAAAACTATTATCGTGGCTACGTCCGCCTCTGATCCGGCCGCTCTGCAATACATTGCCCCCTATGCTGGCACCGCCATGGGTGAATATTTCCGCGACGTCGGTCAGGACGCGCTCGTGGTGTATGACGATCTCTCCAAACATGCTTGGGCGTACCGGCAAATTTCGCTTCTCTTACGCCGACCGCCTGGTCGTGAAGCTTATCCGGGAGATGTTTTTTATTTGCATTCACGTTTGCTGGAACGCGCTGCCAAATTATCCCCGGAACATGGCGGCGGTTCCCTCACGGCGTTGCCCATTATTGAAACCCAGGGTAATGATGTTTCAGCTTATATTCCAACAAATGTCATCTCCATTACGGACGGGCAGATTTATTTAGAATCAGATCTTTTCTATCAAGGTATTCGGCCCGCGGTCAACGTTGGTTTATCCGTTTCTCGGGTCGGTGGAGCCGCACAAAACAAAGCGATGAAAGCCGTCGCTCCTTCCCTTCGTCTTGAACTTGCTCAGTATCGGGAGCTCGCTGCCTTTGCGCAGTTTTCGACCGATCTAGATCCCGCAACCAAACAACGGCTAGCTCGCGGCAAACGTCTGACTGAAGTTCTTAAACAAGGGCAGTACCAACCATACTCGCTGGCTGAGCAAGTAATAACACTCCTCGCCGCTACGTCCGGCATCTATGATGCGATTGAAGTTGATCAAGTCAAAACAGCGGAAAGCAAGATTCTCTTGGCCGTCCGTCAGGATTTACCTGACGTCATCTCTCGTCTTGGACAAACTGGCGAACTCACAGCTGATGATAAGGCGGCTCTTCTGCAGACTGCCAAAAATGCCATGCAAAGTCTGGTCGAATCTCCCCTACCCGCAACTAGCAAATCCCATGGCAAAAATTCATAAAATTAAACGCCGGATCAAATCAGTCGGCAAAATTCAACAGATTACCAAAGCGATGGAACGGGTGGCGGCTAGCAAGATGCGTCGTGCCCAACAAGCTGCCCTCCGTTCACGCTCTTATGCCATAAGTTCGCGAGAAATCCTCGCTCAACTTTTCTTGCTAACTGACCCCTCGGCTCATCCTTTATTCGACCAGCGTAGTCTTAAACGCCGTCTCCTTGTTGTCTTTAGCAGCGATCGAGGATTGGCTGGCGCTTACAATAGCAATCTTAATCGCTTCGTTTTGTCAGAGGTTAAAGCGGCCGCATCTGATAAAGCTATTCCCCGCGTCATTGTGATTGGCCGTAAAGGCGCCAGTTTCTGCGTCAAACTAGAGCAGTCTGGATCCATAGAGGTTATCGGCGCTTACACTGACTGGCCAGATGAACCAACGGCTGTCACCGTTCAACCGATTGCTCAAACCATCATTGAGGAATTCACTACTAAAAAGGTTGACGCCGTATCCGTTATTTTCACTGATTTCATTTCTAGTTTTAAACAGGTCGCAACAGTCAGGCCGCTTTTGCCAGTGCAGCCCGAGCAAGTTTTTCCCGATCCCGCTCTGATCAGTACTTCCCTGCGGGATGCTTTATTTGAACCTGGCCCCGTTGAACTGTTGGCTTACCTAGTACCGCGACTCATCAATATTGAACTGCATCAAACCAGTCTCGAAGCCGCCGCGTCAGAACAATCCCTGCGCATGGTCGCAATGAAGAATGCCTCCGATAACGCCGCGGATTTGCAGGAAGCTTTAGAATTAACATATAATGGCGCTCGGCAAAGCGCGATTACTCAAGAGTTAGCGGAGATCTCTGCTGGCGTTGAGGCCGTTCGCTAATTTTTAACATTTATATTTTTTACTTAGCTATGGATGATCGTACCGGAACAATTCAACAAATCGTTGGTGTGGTGATTGATGTGAGGTTTGATGGCCAGCCACCCGCTATTTACAATGCCTTAACCGTCAACTTAGCCGATCGCGAGCTAGTACTTGAAGTCGTTCAACATCTTTCCACTCATACCGTTAAAGCCGTTGCCATGGGTGCGACCGAAGGCTTACGGCGCGGGCAAACTGTGACTGATACCGGCCACTGCATTTCTGTACCGGTCGGCAAACGTACCCTGGGTCGTATGTTTAATGTCATCGGCCAGCCCATTGATGGACAGGGCGGACAATTCAAAGAATACTCTCCCATCCATCGGCCCGCTCCCTCCTTCGCCGCGCAAAATACTGTAGTGGAAGTCTTTGAAACCGGCATCAAGGTCATTGATTTAATCGCCCCAATCACGAAGGGTGGCAAAGTGGGATTATTCGGCGGTGCCGGAGTCGGCAAAACCGTCCTGATCACTGAATTAATTCATAATATCGCTTCGGAACATAGCGGTATTTCGGTATTTGCCGGCGTGGGGGAGCGGACTCGTGAAGGCAATGATCTCTACCATGAAATGAAGGCGTCTGGGGTCTTAGCCAAAACTGCTCTGGTCTTTGGTCAGATGAATGAACCCCCTGGCGCTCGTCAACGCGTCGGTTTATCCGGACTCACCATCGCCGAACATTTCCGTGACGCCGGTCAAGACGTATTGCTCTTCATCGATAACATTTTTCGTTTTACGCAGGCAGGAGCAGAAGTTTCCGCTCTTTTAGGGCGTTTGCCCTCGGCTGTCGGTTATCAACCAAATCTCGCCCAGGAAATGGGCGCTCTCCAAGAACGCATTACTTCCACCCAACAAGGTTCGGTCACCTCTGTTCAGGCAGTTTATGTCCCGGCTGACGATAATACCGACCCGGCTCCGGCCACCACTTTCTCTCATATTGACTCGACCATTGTCTTAGCCCGCTCGCTCGCCGAACTAGGCATTTATCCCGCCGTTGATCCGCTTGATTCTGCTTCGACAATTCTTTCATCCGAGATAGTAGGAGAAGAACATTATCGAGTCGCACGCGAAGTTCAGCGTCTCCTGCAGCGTTACCGCGATCTGCAGGACATTATTGCGATTCTTGGTATGGAGGAACTGGCCGATGAAGATAAACTAATCGTCTCGCGTGCACGCCGTCTGCAACGTTTCCTTTCCCAGCCTTTCCATGTGGCCGAGGTCTTCTCCGGTCTGCCCGGTGTTTATGTTTCTCGTCAAGAGACTATCCGTGGCTTCAAGGAAATTATCGAGGGTTGGCATGATGATAAACCGGAAAACGCTTTTTATATGAAAGGCAGTATTGATCAAGTGATAGCATGAATCAAGAGCTAACTTTTGAATTGATCACACCCGATGGCCCGCAATTTTCTGGCCAGGCTTATGAAGTTATGATACCAACTCCCCTAGGGCAGATCGCTGTGCTTCCCAATCACCGACCGCTCATCACAATTATTAGCCCAGGGGTAATTTCGATACGCCGTCATGCCGAGGATTCAGACGAACAGTTGGAAGATCTTGCTAGTGCCGGCGGTGTGGCCGAAATTAGCGGCCATCGTGTCCGGGCTTTAACTGATTCGGCTGAACACGCTGAAAATATCAATGAACTTAAAGCTAAGGAGGCTTTGGCTAAAGCGCAAGAGCTGCGTGCTACCGCGGCCGATCAAGTCAGCCTGGCTGATGTGACTGCTTTAATTGAACTTAATTTAGCGCGGTTAAAAGTGGCCGAACTGAAACGCCGACGGCATGTCAGGTAAACGCACGTGAAGCACTCGATTTCAGCGCCTTGGTTTGGTGCAATAATTAGTGGCTCGGTTGAGTTATTTATCTAAAGAGACAAAGTTATACCAAACGTACTTGATACCTTGTAGCATGCCGCGGGTTCTGTCGCTCGCCTGCACCCAGCCAGTGCTCGTAAATGTCCGCGCTGTCGGGGGCCCCGGGTGGCGCCACCCGCGGCTGACACCGCGGCTGATTATAGTTGCAATCAAGTGGGATTGGTATAAAAGTAAATTATTGCCAGGTGGCGGTGTATTGTTTCCCAGAAATGTAAGCTGCATCAAAATTGATCGTGGAGCCGGCCGAGAAACGTTTTGCTGGTTTTATTGATGAAGTCATAGCTATACAGCCAGAAGAGAAGGAGCCGAGCGTAAGGATTTTGGGAAACTGGCGAGATGGCGCGATAATCGGGAATCGATGCTGTCGGACATCTCATATTTTCGTTGAATATTTATCCAGAAGATGCTCCAGTGTAAATGCAAAAGAGTGCTTGCCTTGGAACGCGCAATTCCACGTTCGTGCTGGAGTGGGCAGAACATTGAATGATGCTTTCTCAGGGTTATTGCACGCCTATCGGGATGAAGCTGGTTTTGTAATGCGGGACCAGTGGGATGCCATTGTTAGTCTTGTAAGTATGGGTTTACTGACAGCCAAAGCCCTTTAACGCCTGTTTTCTCGTCATAGCTCACGTTCTTTTTGCCAGCTATGTTATTTCCGCCTGAATTTCCCTAAAATTAGGCGGTTTTTTATTAATTGGTCTGTTGTCAGTTGATAAAGAAAAAATACCATCTAAATGATGGCATGGTGGGTGGTGGTCTTGGCGTGGTTAATTAACGGAGCGATCGGAGAAGGAGAAGAAGGCTTAAAATACTAGATAAACTACCAACGATCAGCCAGAAGAGGAAAGGGCTGGCGCGCGATCGGAGCAGAGTGGCGTTACAATTGGGTTTAATACGGTATGGTGTATCGGCAGTAGCTTTAAATATCCAGGATGGTTCGTATTCGATCGCCGTCTTACTAGCTATAAGCCAGGCATCATCGGTCTGGATAACGCGACTGATGTATCTCTCCGATAGTTTAACCCATAAATCTCCCTTGTGCTGAAAAATTGCTCGATGCGGTATTTGCTCCCAAGTGATAACTTCATTTTCGGGACTGGCGTGCATAACCATGGTTTACTCCTTGGCAAAGGACAGTTTAAGGTTTTGGTGTTATTGGCTCGTATTAGCAGTTTCTATTTACTAATATGAGCCCCGGCATTAAACAGGTAGACTTAGACAAATGTTGTGTAGTAAGCGATGTTTCCTTTTAAAATAATAGTACTTTATTTGTTAATGAAGGTAAATTTCGCGGGTGCGTTTTTTGCGGATTTGCTGGGCGGGTGATGCTTTAGATTCGACACAATACGGTTAGGCTGGGTGAACAAAGGACAGGGTGTCCGCTTTTAATACGGGCGCATGACTGTTGTTTATACTCTATTTTAGATACGTCATATCCTAATATTTCCTTGCCCTGGTCACGATGAAACATGGTTGACAAGTATACCGGCTAAGAGTACATATCATATGAACAATATATTTGTCTATTATGTTTGAGATGAAGTTTTCTTTAGTGGCGCTCGCGATAGTATCGATTTTACTTGGTGTAGGCGTTTATTACACCGGGAATGAAAGCGAGCGTATTGGACTACGCAATAATTTGCGAGTAGCTTTACCGGAGCCAGTGGAAGTCAAAGAAGCAGCCGCCTTACCGGTTGTATCGGAGAGCGCTACACCAGAAATCCTAGTTAGTGAGAAAAAGAACGACGTAAACAACGCCGATGTTTTAGCCCCTGAGCCACAGATTGAAGGAATTATTACTGAGGAAGCAGCGATAGACGTGAAAACAGAAAATGATAATCTAGTTAAGAATGATGACATCTTGGCGGTCCCGCTGACAGCACAAACTGGCGCTCAACTTAGTACGTGGATTGTTATTGGGGCGAGTTTACTGACTGGGAGTTTGGGATTGGTAATTTTTCCAACTGTTGTAGCTCGAGGTTAAGCGATTGTTGCATAGGTCGATTGTCCATGCGACGCGCGATCTGCAAAAGGCATGTAATGACGAAAACGTTTTGGGGATTTTGGTCATGAGCGCGCTGCAGTGTTTCGATAGCTTTGGTCAGATTGCCAGCTTCCAGAGCAGCTTGCCCAAGGGCAGCATAGCAACCTTCCGTCTCTGGCTTTAACTTAATAACCTGCTCAAATATTTCGGTCGCTTCACTCCAGGCGTGCCGGCTAATCGCGGCTCTACCCAGCATCATATAAGCATCAGTATCCTTGGGATGCTTGACGATGTACGGCACTAATAAATCTTCCGCCCGCTTCGTTTGCAGCTGCTCTAGTGCCTCGGCTGCCTCCTGAAGCGGAGACTTCTTTAATTCTTTTTTAAATAGCTGACTGAGGCTGCTGGCTTTGACTGATTGACCCATTTTGGTCATAACAGGAGATGGCGCTGGCTTAGGTGTGTTTTGTTCATCGGTATTAACAATGCGAAGAACGGGACTTTGTTTCGTCTTGTCTGGAGCGGATGCGTTGTCTATCGGATCAGCGAGTATTTCTTCAAGGTTTTGATGATTGTTGACTGATTTTGATGAAGTTTGGACACTTGGGTGCACGGTCAGGGACATTAACTTGTCTTTGGTTGTCTTAAATATAGCGGCAGCCTGGTGTGTAAACTTGGCTGTGTTGGGTAAGCGTACTTGTTTAACTCGAGTGACTATGGACGCCAATTTATTTCGGACGAATGAATTCGGTGGAGTGATGGCTGCGGGGCCAGAGCTTGACTTGGCACTTGCAGTAGGAGCACTTGAGGCGAGTGGCTGTTTTTTTACCAAGGTTTTTGCTTTGGCTTTATTGGCTTGCCATTCAGTGATATCTTGCCATGTTTTGTGCCAAGTATTTTTAATATTGTGCACGAGGAAGGAAAGGCGATTTTTAAAGCTGTGAACACTAATATGGTTCGGTGCCAACAGTCCAGCTAAGTCTTGTACTTTGTTGAGCCTGGTGCGTGAAACGCGGGTGACATGTGATTGCAAGTTAGTAGTTAGTTGCTGTTGACGGAGCCGCAGAACAATTCTAGATATGACAATTATTATGCCCCCTAGTGACATGAAAAAAATGAGTGGCGGTAGGACGTTATATAGCATCCCAATAATTAATCTTTGATATCATAGCAAGACGTATTCTTTAAGCCAAGACTAATGAGCCCGACTTATTAACATCTTATACCCCTTTTCTATCCGGGGGTAGCAATGGTAGATTATTTTTTTCTAAAGCTAGATAATGTGTCGAGTGAATTCGCTGACCGTAATGTTTTCACCGATTTCTTGGACTGTCTCGTTGATGAGATCTTCAATAGTTTTAGTGGGATCTTTAACAAATGGTTGCTTTAACAAAGCCCGTTCTGCTTTGAACTTGTTAAGTTTACCGGCAACCATCTTAGCTTGGATATCGGCTGACTTGCCCGATTCAGCAGCTTGCTCTTGCGCTAGTTGCTGCTCTGCGTTAAGCAGTTTTTCGTCAATATCGTCAGGACCCACAGCCAGAGGGTCAGCAGCCGCAATATGCATAGCTATGTTATGTGCCAAAGCTTGGAACTTGGCATTATGAGCGACGAAGTCTGTTTCGCAAAGGACTGTGACGATGACACCTAGCTTGTTATTACTGTGAATATAAGAGACAACAACACCTTCGCGGGTATCGCGGCCAGTCTTTTTGGCCACTTGAGCTTTGCCTTTTTTGCGCAAAATGACGATAGCCTTCTCAATGTTGTCCCCTGCTTCCTGCAGCGCTTCTTTACAATCAAGGACGCCACAGCCGGTGCGGGCACGTAGGTCTTTAATTAATTCCATTGTTGCCATATTGGTGAAATAGCTTAATTTGGTAGAGAGATTTTTTTAAGAATTTATTTTTCCTCGCTTGGAGCGGCATCGTCCGCTGGGAGGTCAGTCGGGACCTCTGTGATGACCCCTGTAGGTTCGGCTGGCTTAACCTTGGTCACTAGTAATTTAGTAAGGACTGAGGTGGGCTTACCATGTGCTTTTAGAATCGCGCCAGCGAGAGTGTTAACAATAAGATCAATGGCTCGGATAGCGTCGTCATTAGCCGGTATCGGGTAGGCGACCAGGGATGGGTCAGCATTAGTGTCAGTGATACCAACAACGGGAATGCCCACTCGAGCGGCTTCTCGGACGGCTAGTTTTTCGTCATAGGACCCAACAACGATGAGAGCGGCGGGCGGCTTTTTCAGGTTTTTAGTTCCTTCCAAGACTCTTTCTAACCGTTCAATTGATTTCATGTGCACAGATCGTTCTTTCTTGGTCATTTTATCCATCGTGGATTCGGTCATCGTCATGCTCTTAAATTCCTCCAGTTTCTCAATGCTTTTTAGGACCGTGGAGAAGTTGGTCAACATACCACCTAGCCAGCGCTGAGTAACATAGGGCATATTCGTAGCTTCGGCGTATTTCTTAATAATCTCTCTAGTTTGTCGTTTGGTACCGACGAAAAGGATTTCCCGACCGGCTATGGAGGCGGTTTGGTAGATAAAATCACAGGCTTTAACGAGAGCTAATTGCGTTTTTTCTAGGTCAATAATGGCCATACGATTACGCAGCATGAAGATGTTCCCGTCCATTTTTGGATTTTTCTTACTGCGCTCGTGGCCGAAGTGAACACCGGCCTCTAGCATGTCGACCAGGCTAGGAATGGCCAGGAGGGGCTTTGGCGTCTTTATTTTGGCTATTATCTTAGTTGTAGGCATAATGAAGCAAATAATATAGAAGTTACTTGAAAAAATCAATCTTTTTGTCTATAATCATCGAACTTAACCATTTGTCTAATATATTGTATGAAGAAAAAGATTCACCCGGAATATCAACAGAAAGCAACCGTGACGTGCGCTTGTGGCGGTAGCTGGCAAGTTGGTTCAACAGAAAAAACGATGGAAGTTGAAGTTTGTTCAAACTGCCATCCTTATTATACCGGCAAACAGAAATTATTGGATGTGGCCGGGCGAGTAGATCAGTTCAAGAAACGACTGGTAAGGGCTGAGGAAGCGGAGAAGCTGGAAGTTAAAATTAAAAAAGTGAGAGTCAAACGGAAAAAGGCAGAAAACGCTAAAAAGAAAGATCGGGATACTAAACGAATACAGCTGGGCTAACTCAACTGCGGTTGATGCGTTAAACTAAAGGAATAGAGACGGAAGCTAAATTTTTTAATAGACTGAGGAGCTGTTTTATATGGCCATGCCGACAATCGAACAACTGCAGGAGGAAATTAATGGTCTGCTGGAAGAGATGGCCAATCCTCGGATTAGCCTGGATCCAGTTAAAATGAAAGAATTGACGGCGACGCATAAACAGAAGGAGGAACTGTTAAGACTGGGACAGGAGTTAAAAAACATCGAGACAGAGATCACGGAAACAGATCAATTAGTAGAAACGGAAAAGGACATGGAAATGAAGAAAATGGCGGAGGATGACGCAACAACATTGAAAGATAAGCAAAAGCAGGTCAAACAACAGATAGAAGATGTATTGATCGCCAGAGATCCGCGTGATATGCGTGACGTAATTTTAGAAATTAGAGCCGGTGCCGGAGGAGATGAAGCGGGTTTGTTTGCGGCCGAGCTGATGCGATCATACGCCAGATACGCAGAACAAAAGGGCTGGAAGATGCATCTAGTAGACAAATCTATCAACGAGCAGGGAGGCTACAAAGAAGCGATTGCCGAGTGCAATGGAGAGAATGTGTTTGGCACATTGAAATATGAGAGGGGCGTGCATCGTGTGCAACGAATCCCCGCAACGGAGAAGCAGGGCAGAATTCACACTTCGACCGTCACCGTGGCGGTGTTACCGCAAGCGCAGGAAATAGATCTCGAGATCAAGCCGGAAGATTTGCGCATTGATACTTACCGTGCTTCCGGTGCCGGAGGGCAACATGTCAACAAGACCAGCTCGGCAGTGCGAATAACCCACTTACCGACCAATACAGTGGTCGCGGTGCAGGATGAACGCAGTCAACATAAAAATAAAGCCAAGGCAATGAGTGTGTTGCGAGCACGCTTGCTCGAAGCCGAGGAGGAAAAACGCAGCAGTCGGGAAGCCCGTGAGCGAAAGCAGCAAGTCGGAACGGGCGATCGATCAGAGAAAATCCGCACGTATAATTACCCCCAGGACAGGATTACCGATCATCGGATCAAGCATAATTGGAGTAATATCGAGGTGGTCATGGATGGGGGATGGGAAAAGATATTCCAGGAGACAAGGGAAGAGATGAGAAAGATGAAGAATTAAATTCAAATGACAAAAAACCAAATGTCAAATCAATGACAAAATCTAAATGACCAATGTTAAAAACAAAGAAATAAGTTTCAATTTACCAGACTCAATTTTCAAATAATTTTATAACCAATTTTCAAACAGCTTACTAGATGTGAATGGGGACTGAGATATATCAACTTGAGAATTAGGATTTTTTAGTGATGACTATAAAACAAGCACTGACGGAAACGATGCGCCAGTTTAAATATTTGGATGATCAGCAATTGGATGCTCAGTGGTTATTGCTACATGTACTCGGTCAAACACAGACAAGTTGGCTATATACGCATGATAACGAACATCTCTCTAAACGGCAGCAAATATTACTGGAGGAGCTGGTAGCGGAACGAAAAACCGGCCAGCCACTAGCATATATTTTAGGGGAGTGGGAGTTTTATGGCCGTCCGTTCTTGGTTAATAAGGATGTGCTAGTCCCCCGTCCCAGCACAGAGAGGTTAGTGGAAGAAGCGCTAATATATTGCTGGAAAAAAATTGAACAGAATACTAAGAAATATAATGTGGAAGGATGGACAATAGCAGATATCGGTACAGGCAGTGGGTGCGTAGCAATAACATTGGGATTGGAAATCGATGAATGGCTGAAGAAGGCGGGGCTAGCGATGGATTGGAAAATTATTGCGACAGATATATCAAAGGAGGCCCTGGCTGTCGCTAAGCAAAATGCGGTCAGGTACAACGTAGCAAACAGGGTTGAATTTATACTAGGCGATTTATTGCAACCGATCCGAGACAAGAAAATTGACTTGATTGTCAGTAACCCACCTTATGTCCCAGCGGTTGAGCTGAGGTTATCTGAGACGGGCGGGAACGAAAAAATAGGACTTCGATTTGAACCACGCGTGGCTCTTGATGGCGGTTCCGATGGTCTTGAGACAGTGAATCAATTGCTTAAGACGAAGATACCTCTTATTTACGAATCTGTGGGGGGAAAGATTTTGACAAACAATAGCGCGTGAGAAAATGCTCGGTGCCATCATGATGGAGGGACGCAGATACTAGTGTGATGATTGCCACTCAGCGTTCGAGGATCATTTGAAAGGCGGCGCCTGGAACGCAAGACCTTAAGAATATGCCATGTGGCGATGGGCCTTTGTTATCAGTGTATTCACAATTAATGGGCTGGAATTGGTCCAGTGTGTGAGGAAAAAGGGGTGAATCTCCCTTCGTCCGCCAATATGGCGGACTTCGGCGGATCGTTTTTCCCTCAAAATGGGCGCCCCGTCACAGGTGTGAACGCTTATTTTTGGGGATTGTATTTACCCCAGCACTAAACTTGGCTAATTATTCATGGCGCTATGCTTCGCCCACAGAGGGGTGGGCTTATTCAGCCCACGCATAGCGCTGGTGTTTATATGCTTTGATTGTTTGTTTAAGCCTTTTACTCATAGGACGGCCAAGTTAGTGCGGGGTTATTATTTCGCACAGAATTCGTGGCCCATCTGCGGCGGGCTCACTCATTCTGGCAAAATAATAAAAAACCCTGGCTCTAATGTTTGGAGTCAAGGGTAAGGGTAATTTCGTTTAAGCTTTGCGTGGTACTTAGCTCAATTTCGCTGCCTAGCAGGAGTGGCTTAATTTGACTGACTATAAGGGCAGGGATTGCGACTTTGGTTCCATCACTGATAGTTGAGTTAAATAGTGCAGCGGGAATCCGTATCACATAGACCAGCGCTGGATTAAGTTTTGGCATTTAAGGTACCCCATATTGAGAAAGGACAATGAACTAATTGTCACGAAGAAAAGTAACTGGGACAGTTGGCGCAACTGTTTACTTAGACGAGGTGTCTTTGTTTGATGAATTCTTGTCGGTTGCCTCAGCTTCACCTTCACCGGCATCGGTTTCTTCTACTTTATCCTCGACACCCTCGACGCTTTCGACATCTTCTTTCACTTCACCCTCAAGTTCTTCCAGCTCAGCTTCAGTACGCGGTGGCTGGACAAGGGCGACAGTCTCGTCCGGTTCATGGTGCAGTTTAACTTTTGGCGGCAAAACTAAATCGTGAATATAAATGGATTTGGAAAAATTGGTGAGGACAGTAATATCTACAGAAATATCATGCGGCAAGTCCGTCGGTAAAGCTTCCAACTCAACTTCATCTAATGTACGGACAAGCACGCCACCAAGATCCTTCACCGCAGGAGCTTCACCAATAAAGTTCAACGGTACGTTAGCGGTGATAGCTTGGTCTAAGCGCGGTTGATAGAAATCGACGTGCAGGACAGTACTTTTGAGCGGGTGCATCTGCAGATCGCGGATTAACACTGTGTGCTCTTTGTTTTGTTCTTCGTCTTGTACGGTTAAGGTAATCAACGACGTGTAGCCAGCATTATTAAAAACTGTAGAAAATTTTCGGCTATCAATCTGGATATTGATGTTATTGAGTCCATATCCATATAGCACAGCGGGAATACTCCCCTGTCGTCTGGTTTCCTGATTATGACCATGGGCTCGTGGAGCGGCTAATAGATGAGATGTTTTACGTGTCATGGATGAGATAGTTAAAGAGACTTTTGAATATAATATTAGAATAATAATAAAATAGAAACTAACTTAGTTCCTATAATACTGCTTTAATTTGTAAGCTATTTAGATGATTTGGTCAACTGCTTTATGGCGTTTTGCTCGTTGTTGCTGAGTAATTCATAGATAGTCAGGAATTCATCGCTGCTTACATGTTTTTCGTTCATGAAGCGCTTGGTGTCTTCGACAGTCATATCGGTGACTAGGCCGAGACTGACAACACCGAGTCCGGACATCGCTACTATGGCGACAATTGAGCTTTCACATTCGGAACAAGTGATATAAACCATGGTGGCATCGTTTTCCTCACCAATGACCTGGGCGCCGTCCAGGTCATATTCGGCGCTGCAGAAGGGGCATCGGGTAACCAGTTGCATGTTCTCATCGAATACCATAATAGTGTAATGATAGCTTATTATGCAGGCATTGTCAATGTGTAGGCTGAGCCATTGTGAACATATATTATGTTCTTCTCTTTCAGGTTACTTCGGTAAGTTCAAGGGGAGGCTGACGCAACCAGTGGCTATAATGTTTAACAGATTGCACCAAACCTAAGAGGATCATGGTGGAGACAAGATTCGATCCGCCATAGCTAACTAAGGGCAAAGGGATGCCAGTAACAGGCAGAAGGCCCATGTTCATGCCGGCACTGATAAAAAAGCTTATTAATAAAGTTAAAAAAACTGATACTGCCAAGTATTGCCCGAAGGGATCTTTAGTGATATGGACAATATCAACAATCCGCCAAAGCAACACGGCGTAAAGCCCCGTAATAAGACAGATGCCGACAAAACCTAATTCTTCGCCGACGCTAGCTAAAATGAAGTCGGTATGTTTTTCTGGCAGGAACTTAAGCTGCGATTGCGGTCCATGGCCTAATCCCCGGCCGAACAATCCGCCCGAACCAAAAGCAACGATGGATTGATTAATATTATATCCGGCGCCAAGCGGATCACGGTCGGGATCAATAAATGTACTGAGACGGGCCTTTTGATAATCCGCAAACAGCCAAAACCAAGAACCGACAAAGACCACGACGCCAAGCAGCAAGATTAAACTGACGGTACGCCAGGAGGTACCAAGAAAAACAATGAGGGTACCCCACAGTAAACAAATCAATGCGGCCATGCCAATATCAGGCTCGATAGCAATCAAACCAACCGATACACCGACGATAACCGCGCTAGTTGCTAATGATAACCGAGTTACTGACAAGCGGGCAAAAAGCCCAGCGAGTGTAATAATGATGGCTACCTTCATGAATTCTGAAGGCTGTATTTGACTGCCATAAATTGTTAAACGGGAAGTGGTACCCCGGATCACAGGGGCGATTTGTCCCACCAGAAGTAGACTGAATAGACCAAGCAAGTAGATGGCAACAACATAACGGCGGAGGGAATGATAAGGGAAGAAGGAAAAAAAGATATAGAGTGACAAGGCAATGAAGAAAGAAATAAACTGTTTAATAAACAGTGACGACATAAAGGTAACGTCCGAGGTGGTGCTAAAAAGCATAGTCTGTCCAATAGCAAATAGCAGCACAGCTGATCCAGTTAATATCCAATCGAAATTTTTAAGGTTGATATACATCAAAGACGGTTACTGCTGACAAGCGTGAAAAAACACCAAAGCCAGAGGAAAGTCGCTCGTGTTTAATAAATAATACATTGATAAATGTTGACGACCGGCACAAGGATAGTAGAGATGAGCTACTGCTGCGGTTCAACAGTCGCTTGCTCACGGAGGCGACCGGGGTCGCCTGTCACAGGTAGAATATTATCCTCGCTATAAATATTGGTATCAGGCAAGACGATGACTTTAGCGGTATCAGAAAACGGCAACGGCCATTGGAGAGTGAATTCACGCTGTTCGCCGGCTTTAAGCTCACCGGCAAAAGTCTTGCCCACCCCGACGACATGGTTGGCGGCATCAAAGCCGATGCCAACAATGTCGACGTGGCGATAACCAAAGTTGCCGGCGTTGGTAACCATGCCAACCTGGATTTCATACCGCTGATTACCCATATCTTTGATGTTCCGCTCGCGTAAAAATGAACTAAAAGAGGGTGAAGCCGAATCCAAATTGACGTTAGTAAAGACTGGGTCGTTCGGTTGTTCGACGCGAACGCGATCGATGGGTTGAGTGACAGCTACATCAAGAACGGCGACGTATTTCAAACTGCCCGGGAGAAGATAGGTGGGTTGGGAAATGGTGGTGATCTCCTGTCCATCTTCGTCTAATAAGATGAAGACGAGGGTGTAATCAGGAACACCAGCCCGCGGGTTGGGGTTACGGACACGAGCGATGAGATCGATAGTGCTATCATGAGTAATAGTATCTACGCTTTCTATGATGATGGATTCTCGAGGTGGTGGTGGTGGCGCCGGGTCACGACGGAAAAGATTCATAGAAGGGATGATGACAATAAATAACACCAGAGCTATTAATCCAAGACTAAGTGCAACGTAGATGCTTTGTTTGATGATACGACGGATAGCAATCATATATATATATTAATCAGTAATTAGTAATTAGTAACTAGCACTTATTTCGATGATACCTTTTTAGAGGTTTAAGGGGTATATAACTGGGATAAACTGGCCAGAAGTATTGAATCTGTCCATACGAAGGAAGTAACGCTGGAGTGGTGATGATGCGACGTGGTGCTGCGCGAATAAGCAGAACCGCTGCTAATTTATGCAACGGAGACCTCTATTACAACCGGAAGCTAGGTGATTTCTTTAGCGTGCTGCAGTTTGATGGGTTATACTAATGGGCTAGCCAAAGTTAATACATGCCTGATTTCACTCATTTACACGTACATTCACACTACTCCCTACTGGATGGGCTGGGGAAAATTAATGCATTAGTAGAACAAGTGAAGGAACTGGGGATGGAGGCCTTAGCGTTAACGGATCATGGAGTAATGTATGGGGTGATTGATTTCTACCGCTGCGCCACCGAAGCCGGCGTTAAGCCAATCTTGGGGCTTGAAGCATATATAGCACCCAAGGGCAGGCTGAATAAGCGAGGGAAGATTGATATGAGTCCCCGTCATATTACGTTGCTGGCTCAAAACAATGCCGGTTACCAGAATCTGATCAAGCTGACATCAAAAGCGCATTTAGAGGGTTATTACTATAAACCACGCATTGATTACGAATTACTGCAGGAGCATCAAGAAGGGTTGGTAGTGCTATCCGGCTGCATGAATGGTGACATTGCGAAATCAATTATCAATAAACAAGAGGAGGAGACCAAGAGATTGATTGAGTGGCACATTGAGGTGTTTGGGAGGGACCGGTTTTTTCTGGAAGTACAACATCACCCCAGCTTAGCCGGTCAAGCGATTATTAATGACGCTCTACTGAAATATGGACGACAATATAATTTGCCGGTCGTAGCAACCTGTGACTCCCATTACATTCATCCGGACGATGCTGAAGCCCAAGATGTGTTGGTTTGTGTGCAGACAGGAAAAACTGTCCAGGACAAGGATCGTTTATGCATGTTGGGGGAAAATTATTCGTTAAAAAGTCAGGCTGAGCTGAAAGAAGCGTGGAAAGACCATCCGGAAGTAATTGATAACACGCAAAGGATTACAGAAATGTGCCAAGTTGATATTGAGTTCGGTGTCAATAAACTACCCAGTTATCCTCTACCCGCCGGTCAGACACCAGATAATGCCCTGCGCGAAATTTGCGTCAAAAGACTAGAAGAAATTTATGAGCCCCAATTGAAGGAGGCGGCCATTAAGCGATTGGATTATGAATTAGGAGTAATTGCAAAAACAGGTTTTGCCTCTTATTTCCTGATCGTGGAGGATTTTGTTAATGAGGCAAAGCGGCGCGGCATACTGGTAGGGCCAGGCCGCGGCAGCGCTGCTGGCAGCATCGTTTCGTATCTGACAAATATCACCGGACTAGACCCGTTGCGTTACAATTTACTATTTGAGCGTTTTTTGAACCCCGAAAGAGTATCGATGCCGGATATCGACCTTGATTTTGCTGACGACCGGCGCGATGAAGTACTGGAATATGTGCGAGAAAAATACGGCCGTGATCATGTGGCACAGATAATCACCTTCGGTACAATGGCGGCAAGGGCAGCTGTTCGTGATACCGGACGGGCATTAGGTTTTCCCTATGCCTTTTGCGATCAGGTGGCAAAAGTTATACCGATGTTCACTAACTTTGAGGAAGCCCTCACGCCGAACAGCGAATTAAAAGAAATGTATGACAGTGATCCGCAAGTCAAAAGACTAGTAGACACAGCGCGAAAATTGGAAGGGGTTTGCCGGCATGCCTCCACCCATGCAGCGGGTGTGGTGATAACGGAGAAACCGCTAACCGACCATTTGCCTTTGCAGTTGGCCAGCACCAGCAAAAGCGAACAACCGCAGATCGTTACGCAATATGCCATGAATCACGTAGAAGCGTTGGGTTTGTTAAAGATGGATTTCTTGGGCTTGAAGAACCTCACCATTATTCAAAATGCCTTGCAATACATTAAGGCAACAAGTGGGGAAGAAGTGGATATTAACAATTTACCACTGGAGGATGGGCTAACCTACCAACTGCTACAAGAAGGAAAAACGACAGGTGTTTTTCAATTAGAATCATCCGGCATGAAAAGGTATCTGCGTGAGTTAAAACCATCGGAATTTGAGGACATTATATCTATGGTAGCGCTGTATCGACCCGGACCGATGGATTTGATTCCGGACTTTATTAACGCCAAACATGGTAGACGGAAAATAAGCTACTTACATCCCCTGTTGAAACCGATACTGGAGAAAACTTATGGCGTGATTGTAACACAAGACCAAGTGCTAGAGATCGCTAGACAGTTTGCCGGATTCACCTATGCAGAAGCAGACATTCTGCGTAAGGCAGTGGGTAAGAAGATTCGCAAATTATTGATAGAACAGCGGGAGAAGTTTATCGACGGAGCGATAAGCAAGAAAGGCATCGAGCGAAAAACTGCCCAACAGACGTGGGATTTTATTGAGCCATTTGCTCGTTACGGTTTTAATCGAGCTCATGCCGCTTGCTACGCGATGATCGCTTATCAGACGGCTTATCTGAAGAGCCATTGGCCAGCGGAATTCATGGCGGCGCTGCTTACGTCAGACGAAGGGAACACTGACCGACAAGCCATTGAGGTGGCCGAGGCCTTATCTATGGGATTAAAAGTATTGCCGCCAGATATAAATTATAGCGGCTATGACTTCACGGTAGTTAAAAAAAGAAATAACCGGAAAGATATTCGTTTTGGATTAGGGGCGATAAAGAATGTGGGGCGCGGTGTGGTCGAGGCGGTCATCAGAGAAAGAGAGCTCAACGGACCGTATAAAGATTTATTTGACATATTCCGGCGGGTTAACTCAAAAGATTTTAATAAAAAATCGGTAGAAAGCATGGCTAAGGTAGGAGCTTTTGATGCTAGCGGTGAGCGCGGGCAAATACTGGCTAATACGGATAAACTTTTGGAGTTTAACCGAACATTACATCGCAAGATTGATACCGGACAGAAAGGTCTATTTAGTACCGAGTCGGTCCTGCTCGCGGAACCGACGGTAGCATTAATGCCCAGTGAAGCGGCCGCAAAAGATGAGTTCTTGGCTTGGGAGAAGGATTTGTTGGGTTTGTACCTTTCAGAGCATCCGCTGAGCTCTTGGCACAAAAAACTGACCGGTTTTACAGTCCCATTGCTCGAACTAGCCAGTGATTTTGCGGCAGGCGGCCAGGTAAGAGTCGCTGGAATTATCATAAAAATAACAAAAATAATCACTAAAAGTGCGAAGCCAATGCTATTTGTTCAACTAGAGGATTTAACTGGTAAGACAGAGGTTTTAGTCTTCCCTTCATTATTAGAGCAAACAAGCGAATTGTGGGTGGAAGGTGCCAAGCTGGCTGTACAAGGTAAGCTCAGCGATAAAGACGGTGAAATGAAAATTCTGGCGGATAAGGTTTGGCAACTGACGGATGCGTTGCTAAAGGACTGGCAGCAGAATGCTCCGGCGCAGATGGCTCATAAAAAAGATGTATCGCTTAAATCTGCGCAATTATTAGTCATCATATTGCCCTCATACCTCGATAAGGTCGGTTTAGAGCGACTGAAGGCCGAACTGACTAATTGCTCGAGCCAGGCTAAGAATACGAAGGATTGGTTGGCGGTGGAGTTACGTCTGAAGCGTGATGGAAGTATGCAGCAAGTTAAAACGCCATATGTAGTGCCGCGGGAGGAAAATGTGACGATGAAATTAGCTAAAATAGTGGGTCCGGCATCTTTGCAGTTTAGATAGTTATGACAACCAGCCAAAAATTATCATGGTCTTTATTGCTGCCGCATCCAGCGGCGGTGTTGCTGTTGGTCATTATCATCGGCGGAATTTTTGGTGGTTTAGTTTATCTATACTTACCGCATGCGGTCGTGACCATTACACCAGCCACTGTGAATAAAACAGTTAACCAGCAGATTTTGATTTCGGCAACAGTGAAGGAGCCTGATTTTGTACATTACAAACTGCCCGCCAAGATGTTGGAGAAAGAAGCGACGGAAAAAAAAGTTATAGAACGGTCAGCCGATGTGACCTTTGATGATTTTGCACGTGGTAAAGTGACACTTTATAACGATCAAGACGAGGAACAACAACTACTGCCGAAGACGCATTTGCGTCACAAGGAATCAGGTGCCTATTTTCTGACTGATACTGGCGTGGCCATCCCGCCACGAGGCAAGGTGGGAATTATAGTCACGGCAAAGGACAAAGGAGCAGCAGGCAATGTAAAACCGGGCCGATTTGTGGTGGATAAACTCCCTATGTCTTTGCAGGACGCGGTTTATGGCGAAAGCAGCCAGTCATTCAGTGGTGGGGTGGCTGTTGATAAGCCGCTAACCAGCGAGGAGATAGACCAGGAGAAAGAGAAGCTAGAAGTCCAGTTGGCGGAGCGTGTTAGAGGGATGTTAACTTCAGCAGCGGGAGGAGCGGCGCTACACGAAGACTTTATTGGTTATAAGAGCGAGCTAGAGACAGCGGTACCAGTAGGCAGTAGTGCTAGTGACTTTGAAGTGGTAGGCAAAGTCGCCGGTCAGGCTTTTTTACTGGATGAGAATGATCTACTAGGCCTGACGCTTTTGAAGTTGCGATCGACGGTTGAAGCGCAGCAAGAATTTATTGAGTATGATCCACAGTCGTTTAAAGTAGTGATGCTGCGACGGGATTGGGAGAGAGGCGAAGCCTTGGTCGAGGGATCGTTAACCGGCTTATTTTCAGCTAAATTAGGAGCGACAATTTTTAAGGCAGATAATTTAGCAGGTTTAACGCGGGAGGAAGTGCATGAAAAGCTTAAACAATTGCCTGGTATCGGGGAGGTGGCGGTGGAACTAACGCCTTTTTGGGCGACGGTTATGCCCGCTAGAAACGGGGCGGTGGAGATTGTCGTAGAAAATAAATAGAGAAGTTGAGTGAAAACGAATATAAACTGCGGGTCCTGTCGGAGCTGCTCCCCCACCCGACGGCATCGCCCTTCGACAAGCTCAGGGCTGCTGGCGCTCGGTGGGGGACCCCCGCGCCGCCACCCGCTTATTCTGCAGTGACATTTCATGATGTGATGTCTATAGTTGAGAAGATTTGTACTGTTTGCTTCTGCCATTGTCAGGAGTGAGCTACAATGATAAAAGTAATTGATCTATGGCTAAGCTAAAACCAAATGAAAGGCTGGTAAAAATGAGGCATACGGCAGCGCATGTTTTGGCGGCGGCCTCGAGGGAGCTCAAGCCTGATACCAAACTGGGGGTGGGACCAACCACAGAGAATGGCTTTTTTCATGATGTACAAGTAGAGGAAACTTGGACTGAGCAGGATTTGGCGAAACTGGAAAAGAAGATGAAGGAAATAAGAAAGAGGAATTTACCGATTGTTCAACGCGAGGTTAATAAAGATGAAGCGCGTAAATTGTTTAAGGACGATCCTTATAAATTAGAATTAATTGAGCAAATTGAGGGTGATACGGTGGGTGTGTCAGATATGGGCGAGGGCTGGTTTGTCACCCTATGCGAGGGAGGGCATGTTGAATCAACTAGTAAGATCGGTAAATTTAAATTAACGCATTTATCCGGGGTATATTGGCAGGGAAAAGAAAGCAACTCGCAATTACAACGAATTTTTGGGGTGTTGTTCGAGACTAAACAAGAATTGAGTGAGTATTCAGCATTGTTAGCGGAAGCAAAGAAAAGAGACCATCGTAAAATTGGCCAAGAATTAGATTTGTTTACTTTCTCTCCCCTAGTCGGACCAGGTTTACCACTATTTACACCACGCGGAACATTGATACGCCGCCAATTAGAAGATTTTGTGCAGTCATTACAAGAGCCATGCGGTTATGAGCGAGTTTTTATTCCTCATATCACAAAAAAAGAGCTTTATGAGACGAGCGGACACTGGGAAAAGTTTAAAGATGATTTATTCCATGTGAAAGGCGCGAGCGATACTGGGTTTGTCATGAAGCCAATGAACTGTCCGCATCACACGCAAATTTATGCCAGTCAACCGCGCAGCTACCGAGATTTGCCGCTGCGCTACAGCGAAGTCACAGTTTGTTATCGGGATGAACAGGCGGGCGAATTGCAGGGACTGTCACGGGTACGGGCTTTAACCCAGGACGATGCCCATGTTTTTTGCACAACGGAACAGGTGGAAGCGGAAATGGAAACTATTTATAATATTATTATAGAATTTTATAGCGCTTTTTCTTTCAAGCTGCGGCCGCGTTTGTCGTTGTGGGATGCAAAAAAGCCAGAGAAGTACCTTGGTACGGTGGAGGTGTGGGAAAAAGCACAAGATGCGTTGCGCAATATATTGGATAAGAAACAAGCTGATTATGTGGAAGAAGAAGGTGAAGCCGCTTTCTATGGACCGAAAATTGATTTTATTGCGCAAGATGCTCTCGGACGCGATTGGCAACTAGCAACTATTCAGCTGGATTTTAATCTACCTGCCAGGTTTGATCTAACCTATACGGATAAGCAGGGTGATAAAAAACGAGTGGTGATGATTCACCGGGCAATTTTGGGATCAGTAGAAAGGTTTATGGCTATTTTGTTAGAGCATTATGCGGGAGCACTACCACTGTGGTTATCCCCTACTCAAGTTAAGGTCTTACCGATATCAGACAACCAGCTGCCGTATGCAAACCAAGTAACGACGGAGCTTCGCGCAGCAAATATTCGAGTTGAGGTAGATGACCGCGCCGAGAGTATTGGGAAAAAGATTCGCGAAGCGCAGGTACTGAAGGTACCAGTGATGTTAATAATCGGAAAAAAGGAGGAGGAGGAGAAAAAAGTAGCGGTCAGAAGACGAGAAGCTGGCGATCAGGGATTGAGTGCTTTAGCACAGATCAAAGCAGAGTTGGTCCAGGAAATAAAAGACCGGAAGTAACATTTGAGAAATTAGAATTTCAGGGGTATGTTGTTGGCTGACGGGGTGAGTTGAACGTCGGTGGTATTGGGATTGGGAATGACGTCTTGATTCGCTGCTTGGTCATCGGCGTTAAGACCCAGCTGGCCAATTTGCGATTCAAGGGATTGGGTTAAGCGGGTAAACTCGCTATGGATTGTTTCGAATTGTTCATATTGTCCTTGCAGGCCGCTTAGTGCTTCTTGAGCAATCGCAAACGACTTACTAGATTCAGCTTTTAGGTTAGCCACTACTTCGACGGGTGCTTTCTCGGCATTTTTACGGACAAGATCGATGCTGCTAACAAGCAACTCGGCTTGCGGCAGTAAAGCTGGTGCGGACACCTTTTTATCAATCATGTCCTTGAGCCGCTCGGCGTCGGTTTTAACATACAATAATGACAAGACTAGTCTTTTCTCTTTGTCCTGCACTATAAACAGTTCCGCTTTGCGCTTAATGGCGACTGTATAAGTACGCGCCTTTTCCAATGTAGTTTTCTCGTTGAGTATATTATTAGTGAGCGCCGGGATATTAACATACTCTTGCGGATGAAACTTTATTTCAACAATACCGGTCAAGATTAATACTGCTAGAATAGCCGCCAGAAAAAGGATCAATAGTTTAGACATAGTTAAGTAGTCAGTAGCTTAATCTCTTTTATAATACTCTCTTATCCACCATTTCGTACATGGGCGTTAATTACTGGTTGTGATTACCTTGGAAGGAGTTGACGATATTGCGTTAACTAGGCTAAATGAACGCATGACATACTCACGGGCGAAGCTAGTAGTGATTTTAGGGCCGACAGCATCAGGCAAAACAACGGCCGCGATTAGGTTGGCCAACAAAATAAACGGCGCTATAGTGTCAGCCGATTCGAGACAGGTCTATACAGGGATGGACATCGGTACGGCCAAACCTAACCTAGACCAGATGGATGCGGATGATAAGTCGGGCAAGGGGCAAGTGCCGCATCACATATTACTTCCGGATAAGATAAACGGTATTAAACACTACTTAATTAACATTCGCCGGCCAAACGAGGAAATGTCGCTCACTGAGTGGCAGGCGGCGGCTTATCAAACGATTGACACTATCATTGACCAACACATGACGCCAATATTAGCAGGCGGCACCATGCTTTACGTCGATAGTGTTGTGCGCGCCTACAACATTCCAGCCGTACCAAAAGATGATGAAAGACGAAGTAAGCTAGCTGCGCAAACCGTGGAAGAACTATATAAACAATTAATTAAGGTTGATCCTAAAGCGGCTCTGTTTGTACAAGCCAACCATGCCCGACGCATTATTAGAGCTTTGGAAGTGATTGAAGCAACTGGCCGGCCTTTTTCTGAGATGAGAAAAAAAGGTGAATGTCTGTATGAGGTTGAAATGTATGGATTGTTCCCTGGCTGGGAGACTCTTCGAGACAATATAACGACCAGAGTACAACAGATGTTAGATATTGGATTAGTAGAAGAAAAGCAGAAATTAATAGATAAATACGGAATAGGTTTACCTTTACTAAAAACTATTAATTACTACCAAGTACCAGACAAAAACGAGATGATTAGACGTAATATGAAATATGCGCGACGCCAGATGTCATGGTGGCGTGGTCGAGAAGAAATTAAGTGGTTTAAAACGGCTGAGGAGATGCTGGAGACATATGACGCAGGCATCGCCCCGGCAACAGTGGGATGACCATCCTTCGCTTTCTACAGGATCCCTTCAGGACAAGGCTACTGACGACAAGCCGGAAGAGTTGTTATTTCGTACACATTCATGGCGCGAGCCGCTAGTTATCTGCAAATTGCTTGACACTGAATCCCTCCGAAGCCCCGCCATTGGCGGGGCTTCGGAGGGATTCTTTTTCTTTCGCAAAGAGTAACCCTGCTACGCAGAATTACTCTTTGCTGAGAAAAAGAAAAAAGCCACGACTGTTTAAGGGGCGGCTGGGGGATGGTTGGGATTTCTTAGAACCAGAGGTATTGCACGAGTTTTATAAAACCAACACATGCTGCACACAAACTAACCAGGCCGATACAACAAATTGCTACGCCTTCCCCTGGCACAATGTCTTGCTGTTGTTCGTGAAAGTATGCCTTCAGTAAATCCTTCTTGGTCAACATTTTTTCTCTCCTATTGTTAGGTCGCGAGAAAGTTGCAAACTATAGTGACTGGATTCTAACTAACATTAAAAGAACCACAAATTATTATATTAGACTTGTTGCGAAAGTCTCAAAACACCCTCTGGGGACAGTATATAATGCCCCTAGAGCCCTAAATAAATCATTTCGCAATATGTCTAATAATAATTATTTAGTTAGCTCTTTGAGCAATTCCATTACTTTGGACGGATTGGCTTTCCCTTTGTTTTTTTGTATTACCTGACCAACCAAGAACTGTAAGGCTGAGTCCTTACCTGCTTTAACTTTGGCGACAACCTCTGGATTAGCCAAGATAACATCTTCGATTTGTTTAGTGATGCTGGCGTCATCACTGACTTGCTCTAAACCAAGATTAGCTATGATATGGTCGGGATCTCCACCGGTGCGCTGCATTTCGGCCAGTACCGGCGCTACAGCATTCTTGCTTATCTTGCCTTGATAGATGAGGACGATTAATTCGGCAAAATTAGCTGGACTAATATTGATGTCGGCAGCGGACAGATTACCGATCGTAACTAGTTGGCGTAAATGACGCAATATCATATTAGTCGCATCCTTAACTAACGGTCCTCTGTCGCTTAGCGCAATGTCTCTTTGTTCATTATCTAATTGTTCAATCTCAGAGATGGTATTTTCCAGATAATTGGCTAGGATCGGAGAATCAACAAATAAGGCTGCTTGTTGGGCAGAAACATTATATTGCTGTTGCAAACGTAACCTTTTAGTGGAGGGTAATTCAGGTAATTGCTTAGTTATTTTTGCGAGAAACTGTGGCGTGAAGGTGAAAGGAGGAATATCTGGTTCAGGAAAATAACGATAGTCAGCGGCCGCTTCTTTCGTGCGATGCGCAGTTGTCTGTCCGGTGCTCGAGTCGAAACCACGGGTGGATTGTATTTGGGAGGGACCTGCTTGCGCCCATTCTTTGGTCTGACGCTTTATTTCATACTGCAATGCTTGCTCAACAAACCGGAACGAGTTGATGTTTTTAACTTCTGTTTTTGGATGCAACTTCGTGCTACCTCGTTCACGGAGAGAAATATTGGCATCACAACGTAGTTGCCCTTTTTCCATGTCGGCATCGGAGACTTGCAGCAAGCGCACTAACTTTTGCAGTTCTTGCAGGAAGACCTTGGCGACCGCTGGAGAAGGAATGTCTGGTTTAGTAACTATTTCTGCTAAAGGTGTACCCGCACGATTATAATCGATCAGAGTATAATTAGCCCCGACGGGATGAGTATTCTTCGCTGCATCCTCTTCCAGGTGGATACGTTCGATACCAATAGTATGCTCCTCCCCATCAACCATGATCTTTAGCTCTCCCGTACCACAAAAGGGCTGATCGTATTGGCTGATCTGATAACCTTTGGGAAGGTCGGGATAGAAGTAGCTTTTTCGGTCAAACTTGCTTTTAACTGCTAGTTGGCAATTCAATGCAGCGCCTAACAGCTGCGTCCACTGGATGGCCATTTCATTGGGTACGGGCAGCGTACCTGGATAGCCCAGGCAGATCGGGCAGATGGCAGAGTTAGGCTTAACATCACCAAATATGTTCGAGCAAGAACAAAACATTTTGCTCTTGGTTTTTAGTTGAATGTGTATTTCTAGGCCGATAACTGGTTCTAATTCCATGTCGTAAGTATTTAATATTTATTGATTAGTATCAAGGAAGATTAAAAGGTAAAGCGAAAAATGTAAAATAACAATGTAAAGTTCAAAACATCGGTGTCGATAATTTTGAGTCTTTCATTGTTATTTGACGTTTGGTGTTTTGCTTCTTACGTTATTTCTTGGTTTTGGCTAATTGGTTCAATAAAAATCGTTTTACCTTTTTTAGTTTAGCCATTAAGATTTAATGATGATTTTATCAGACCATGATATTAAGAAAGCCCTGAAAACGGGGCGAATAAAGGTGACACCCAAACCTGACCTTAAAGAGCAGCTGGGTTCTTCCAGCTTGGATTTGCGGCTTGGTTACGATTTTAGGGTTTTTAATAATCATCGCCAGGCTTTTATTGATCCCTTTGATCCCAAAACGGTGGTCGGCATGACTGACCATGTAAAAATAAAGAATAGCCAGCCTTACGTAATCCATCCCAATGAATTTGTTTTAGCTGCCACACTAGAGTGGGTGGAATGGTCGGATGATCTTGCCGCGCGGGTTGACGGCCGCAGTTCCTTAGGGAGACTGGGGCTAGTAATTCATTCGACATCAGGGCATATCGATGCCGGATGGCGCGGTGTGCTGACTTTGGAACTGCGTAATATTGGTATGGCGCCAATATTGCTCTATCCTAAAATGCGCATATGCCAATTGATTTTTGAAGAGTTGTCTTCGCCGGCCGACCAGCCGTATTATAAAAAGCCTAATGCTAAATACCATAGCAAGAAGACGGTGGCAGATTCAGCGATCACCCAGGACAAATAGTTCTTGGTAGAAAGAAGGATGTAGTGATAAAGGTTAAGTTAGAACGGAATTGTTGAGCAAGAAAATCCAAATATCAAAATCCCAATGACAAATCAATGCCAAAATCCAAATGTCAAAAAGAGGGTGCATGATGTTTTGTTATTTGATTATTTGGCATTTGTTTGACATTTGAGCTTTGTAATTTGGATTTATATCTATATGCTTTCGTTTAAAGTCCAAAAATTATCGCCTAACGCTATTCTTCCCACAAAAAATAATCAGGATGATGCCGGTATCGATATTTACACCAACGAGTCACATACGCTGAACCCAGGAGAGACATATATGTTTTCTACCGGAATCGCGGTGGAGTTTCCCCGCGGATATGTAGCACTGCTTTGGGATCGGTCTGGTTTAGGCAGCAATGGTATTCATCGGCTGGCCGGTGTGATCGACTCCGGCTATCGAGGGGAATGGAAAGTGATCTTGGTCAATCTGACTAAAAAACCTTATGGCATCAAAGCAGGCGATAAAGTCATCCAATGCGTAATGCAAAAATTTGAACCGGTGCGCATCAAGGAAGTGAAAAAGCTATCGGATACTAAACGGGCAGCCGCTGGTTTCGGTAGCTCAGGGCGTTAGATCACGCCGGATAAATGAGACCAAATTTCGTCGTGAATATCCTCGATCGAGCGTTGCTCTCCCCTATTATTGACGCTATTGATAACCAGCCATTTTTCTTCCTGGGCGATACGTAGATAGCTGTTGCGAATAGCGGTTAGTTTTTGCTTGTTTTCAAAGAAATCTTTGGTCTTATTTTTGAGGTGGTTTAGAGAAATGTTGACTGGAGTATCTAAGAAAATTACTAGGTCTGGTTTAGGTAGATGGTATGCTTCCTGCTCGGTTAAGAATTTAATCCAATCCAACATGGCAGCGCGCGGGCGGCCGGTTAGACCGATAGTCTGATAAGCGCTGGTACTGGTATAAAAGCGGTCAGAGACGACAATGGATTTAGCTGACTTCGATAAGTGTGCTTGGATAGTGTCTGTTTGTGAGTAAAAATCCTGGATATAAATGAGGGCTTGTTCGCGGCGAGTAAATTTTGGTTTATTATGTACCAGCAAGAATTTTTCATAGACGAAACGACCGGTCGGCTGGTTTTCTTGAGGAAAATGCAATTGTAACACTTGATAGCTACCTTCGATTAAGTGTTGTGCTAGGCGGTTGGTTTGTGTTTGGCTGCCCCCAGCGTCAAGGGCTTCAATGACGATGAACTTAGACATAAGAGCTAGTAATCAGTAAATAGCAACTAGGAGTCAGCAATAAGGTCAGGAAACCGGTTCGTGACAGATTGCCAGACTTTATCGGAGATTACGTCTATGGCTAATAAATGGTCTTTCTCCACACAGTCTATTTTTATACACCGATCGGGAAAATTACTAACCAGCCACTGATAGGCCTGATAAATTCTTTCCTGCAAATCAAGCCGGTCAGTTGCTTCATCACCCTCAGCTAACTGCTGTTTTCTAACTTGTAATAAAGAGGCAGCCTGGGCAGGAGACAGGTCTAAAAATATTGATAAGTTTTCGTGCGGCATCTGATGGTGGCCATACTCATGGTCTTCTACTTGCGCTTGTATGGCCTGGCGATCAAGCTCGGTGGCCTTTGAATCTAGGGCATCAGCCATCATATGCGCAATACTACTAGGCACATACCGATCGTAGATAACGATGCCGTCCTGCTGTAATAGATGGATGACTTCGTCCCTATGCTCAGCGCGATTGGCAGCGATAAGTTGCATTTTCTCCGGCCACGTTAGGTTATCCCAGGAGCCGTCTTGGTCTTGGAATAAATGTTTCAGTTTGATTCCTGAGGCTGTGGTATAGTCAGGTGTTTGGAAAAAGCCCACGCGACGACCGGTGGTCTCAACATTCTTCAATAATTGTTTGGCTTGGGTTTCTTTACCTGAGGAGTCAATACCATCGAAAGAAATCAAGATGCCTGGCATAAAATCCAAATAACAAATGTTAAATCAATGCCAAAATCCTAATGTCAAATAAAAAATTCTAATGCGCGTATTTGGATTTTGAACTTCGACATTGAATTGATATTTGGATATTGACATTTGTGTTTTAAGGTGGCTGCGTTTGGTGTGTTACCCTATACCTTCAGCGGTATGCTGGGACTCATTGTACTCTTCAGGAATATCGACTTGAAGAACTCGCCTCGAGAAGCGGACGGCTTAGCAGCTTTAACTGCCTCAAGAAAGACTTTCGTGTTGAGAATGATCTTATCTGCATCCCAGCTGATCTTGCCTACTGCCTGATGAATATTACCTAACTGATCCATCTTAAAGGAGATTTTACCCGCCAGAAGCTCACCGATGACAACGGCTGGCTGGTCGGTGACCGTACCTGTCTTAGGATTCGGCATCAGGCCTTGAGGCCCTAGTACCTTGGCTATTTGAGCTACTTTAGGCATCATAGAGGGCGTAGAGATGGTGATATCAGCACGGAGCGAACCCTCGGTTTTTATTTGATTAATTAACTCTATGCCACCAGCAGCTGCGGCACCGGCTGCTAGCGCCTCTTTTTGTTGGGCGGCGTTGTCAGTAAATACTACGATAGCAGGCTTAGTAACCGCACCGGCTGGCAGGACAATTTGGCCGCGGACCATCTGATCTGATTTTTGCGGGTCGACACCTAAGCGAAGATGGACTTCGACTGTTGAGTCAAACTTAGTTTTAGTGTTTTCCTTTAACCACGTCATCGCCTCTTCGATAGTAACTGGCTGGGCCGGCGCTGATTTTTTCATTTGTTGGTATGGTTTGCTTCTCATAGCGATAAAGGGATTACTTAATGGTGATACCCATGGAGCGGGCGGTACCGGCAATCGTTTTGATTGCCGCATCCAGATCCCGGGCTGAAAGATCTATCAGTTTTCGTTCGGCAATTTCCTTAATTTGTTCTTGGGTGACAGTGCCCACCTTAGCGGTATTGGGTGTTCCGGAACCTTTCGCGATACCGGCCGCTTTCTTTAATAATTCGGCAGCGGGAGGAGTTTTTAGAACCAAAGAGAAAGAACGATCAGTGTAAACAGTTACTTCAGCGGGAATGACGTCGCCCATCATCTCTTTAGTCATCTCATTAAAGCGATTGACGAAATCTTGGATATTAACGCCGTGTTGGCCGAGAACCGGGCCGATCGGAGGAGCCGGGGTAGCTTTGCCCCCTGGTGCTTGAACTTTAAACTTGGTAAGTATTTCGGGCATATTAGTGATTAAGTAAGTTAGACGAATTAGTAACTAAAAGTAAGTCAATAGGGCTGATTTGGCAAGCTAGGTAGTCCTTTGACAAGAGTTTGTCAGTGCCATTACGCTTCTTTGTGCACCTGCAAGAAGTCCAGTTCGACAGGTGTTTCCCGCCCAAAAACATTAACCAAAACCTTAACAGTACCCTTGGCTTCACTGACTTCCGAGATGCGTCCCTCAAAGTCCTTAAATGGACCATCGATAATTTTAACTGAATCTCCTTCGGATACATCCATCTTGTACTTTGGCTCATCCTCGCCCATCCGTTTAAGTAAGCGATCGATTTCATCTTGGGAGACAGGCGTCGGAGTAGTGCCGGAACCCACGAAACCCGTTACATTAGGTGTGTTTCTAACGACATACCAGGAATCTTCGGTAACAATCATCTTGACCAGGACGTAACCAGGAAAAAGCCGCTCTTCGATGGTGCGCCGTTTGCCATGCTTGACTCTAATTTTCTTTTCTCGAGGCACCACTACATCGAGTATTTTATCTTCCATGCCCATAGACTCGATCCTCTGCCGTAAATTACGAGCGACATTGTCTTCGTACCCGGAATAAGTATGAAGGACATACCAGTGAATATTATCGGGGGCAATACTTGATTGGTCCTCTACTAAGTCAGTTGAGTGAGGCGGTTGATTTTCTGCTGGGCTGTTAGGCATAAGTGCTAAGATAATAAATTTTTAGACAATAGACTCTAAGGCGATTTCTAATACGAAATCAATGCCACCAATAATTAGACTAACTATTACGGAAGCGGCGACAACAATTAGCGTATAACGGATGGTGGCTTCTCGAGTCGGCCAGGTGACTTTTTTTAATTCATCCTTGGCTTCTTTGACAAATTTTAAAACTACCTGTGGAAAACCAGGAAGTCGCGTAAAAGGGGTAGATTTGGCGTGTTGGGACATTGCTGTAATAGTTTTGCCAAGCAGGAATGCCTAGATTAACGGTTCTTAAAACAGCCCCGGAGGGCTATTAATTTGAATATATATCAACGAAAGAAATAATGCAATTGTCCAGCTGTGCCAGGCTTCTGATACGAGTAGAAATCAAAAATGGTGTGACGTTACAGTCATATGACGAATCACTAGTATGGTTATGGCTACAGAAGAAATATGACGAACAGCTAAAGCTCTATAGCCTAGTACTTCTTGATTGATTTATCTCCTGGTTGCCAGCTGGCCGGACAAACCTGTCCCGGGTGCTCGACTGTATAGATGGCAGCTTGCAGCTTGCGAATAGTTTCGGCCATACTTCTTCCAACACTGTCATCATGAATTTCCAAGGCGCGCAAAATTCCTTGCGGATCCACAATAAAAGTGGCCCTCATTGAGATTCCTTTAGCCGGCTGATACACGCCAAACTGCTGGCTTACCTGACCACTGGGATCAGCCAGCATAGGGAATTTTATTTTACCTATTAATGGATCAGAATCGTGCCAGGCTTGGTGCACATAGACACTGTCCGTGCTAATGCTGAGAATTTCTGCGCCAAGTTTTTGTATTCGCTGATAGTAATCAGCGGCTTCCGACAACTCAGTAGGACAAACAAAGGTAAAGTCGCCAGGGTAAAAAAATAATATAATCCATTTGCTTCGATATTTAGAAAACTGCACAGACTTAATCTTTTGCTGGTGAAAAGCCTCGAGAGTGAAATCACCGACTGGTTCTCTAATAATAACCATATGAAATTTTTATATTTAATAGATTAGATACTAACCATTAGATACTAAGCAAGATAACGACAATTTAAAAATTGTCGAGGCAATTGATTGGTTGGATTTAAATGTCTAGGTTGGCAACGGTTTTAGCGTGAGTTTGAATCCATCTTTTACGAGGGGCAACTTCATTACCCATAAGCACATCAAAAATATGGTCGGCATCTTCGGCATCTTTGATGGTTACCTGTTTGAGGACGCGTGTAGCTGGATCCATGGTCGTATCCCAAAGTTCCTGCGGGTTCATTTCGCCGAGACCTTTATAACGCTGAATGTTAACAGTCTTGTCGGCCTGTTTGTACTGATTAACAATTTTTTCTTTTTGTTCATCAGTGTAAACATATTGTACTTTCTTACCAGACTCGACTTTATAGAGAGGAGGCTGCGCAATGTATAAGTAGCCACCATCAATTAGCGGCTGGAAGTAACGGAAGAATAAGGTGAGCAGCAATGTTCGGATGTGAGATCCGTCAACATCAGCATCGGTGGCGATGATGATGCGATGATAGCGTAGCTTATCAACGCTAAATTCCTCACTGATACCCGTACCCATGGCAATGATTAAGGCTTTGATCTCGTTATTGGCAAGCATTTTATCCAGACGTGCTCTCTCCACGTTCAATATTTTTCCTCGCAGGGGCAAAATCGCCTGAAACATGCGGTCGCGTCCCGATTTAGCGCTGTTATGCACAAATACGCCAGCGGCTAGAGCGAAGTTGTGGTATCGCTCTACGGAAAGATCGTATACATCCTCCTGCTGGCTTATGGTACGCACCTTAAGGACTTTGCAGTTTATATTCTTGGCCGCTTCTAACATAGCCCGCTCGTCGTTGTGGTAATACTCTGCTAAGAGACGTTCATAACTTATGCTTGTCGGTGATGATTGGGATCGCAGCTTTTTATGCGCAGATTTTGGGTTGGGTGTGTTTAGTACTTTGTTAATCAAGATTAGAGATTTGATCTTTTTTCCCTCTTTAATTTTTGCCGCTTTGACCGCTGTTGATGTTTCCTGGCGCCACTTGGAAAGACCATTAATAATTCTGTTTCGTTTAGTAATATTATTCCATGTTCTGGTACGCGCCTGTCGTAATTTTTCGGCATGGTCAGGATTTAATTGCCACCATTTCTTCACTGCTTGACTGTGTTGTAGGCGATATTTATCATTCTGCCATTGTTTAATGGTTGCTTGTGATCGCCAAGCTCTTAGCTTGGGATTTGCCCATTCTTCCCGAGCTTTTTTTCGGTTGTGTTCTTTAGCTTGAGGATAGTCTTTAAAGTATCGAGTTGTTCTTTGAGATTGTTTCTGCCGATGTTGTTTGCTTGCCCAATAAGTAGAGAAAAAGTCCTGTGAACGCTGGCAATAGGCTGAGTATTGCGCGGGTGTTAATTGTTTGAACCATTTTTGAAACCCTTGTAGCACAGCTTGAGTCATAACTATACTCCTTCTTTGCTCTTTGGCGCGGGTACTCATGTACGCGCAATATGACGGATTTTGCCATTGGCGTTTGGCAGTCTGACGTGCCTGTTTAATTTTTTGTGCTCGATAGTCCGGATCTTGCCATAGTTTCTTAAATCTATCAGTGGCAAGTTTAGCGTGCAGATTTAAATGAGCCGCTTTAGTCATGCGCCGAATATTGCGTGGATCATTGTTCGTTTTTTCCAAATCTACATGATGGCGCATCTCCCCGTTCCTAGTTGTATATTTTTTCGTGACTAGATTATATCGGTCGGATAAATGATGGGTATGATTCCACTCCTGTCGGCCATTCATCCATACCATTTCATAACCGGAACCGGGATTTTCACCCCAACCGGTGTAACGAAGCTTGAGTGGCATAAGACTTTGTCCCATCCGCAGGTGATCAGCTCTCTGATATGAACCATCACGTAAGCGAAACAAGTGGTCAGGGGTGCAATGAATATTTTTACCATTATCAAGTGTAATTTCGACAAGCTTTGAGTGATGTTTAGTTAAACGTGGATTGATCAGTGGTACGATCCGTATATCACCTTTAGAGTTCGACGCGTAACCATAATGTATAATTCCTTTTTGCGAATCATCAACTAGTTCGCGCATGGTCTTGTTGATGCCCGAAGCCACGCGAACCTGGGTGTCACCAGAAAAACAACCCCCAGCGGAGTCTCCTTCCACAATGAATATTTCTGATTGAGCAGGATCACGTTCGGAACAGTCGGAAAGTTTACCCGGTAAAGCAAAACCATCAAGAGCGCCTTTACGCAGAACAGTGTCACGGGCAGCGCGAGCAGCTAATCGGGCCTTAGCGGCTAGGGCAACTTTATCGATGATGGCGCGAGCTTCACGAGGTCGCTCTTCCAAATACGCGGAGAAAGCGTCATTCATAGCCTGGTTAACAAAACCTCGCATTTCAGGCGTACCTAGCTTTGCTTTAGTTTGCCCCTCAAATTGAGGATCCATTAACTTGACGCTGATAATAGCAGTTAAGCCTTCTTTAACGTCCTCGGCTGTTAGACCACCATCTTTTTCTTTTATGATACCGCTCTTTTTGGCGTAGTCATTTATGGTTCTCGTTAAGGCAGTGCGAAAACCGGTTAAATGGGTACCGCCTTCCACGGTGTGAATGTTGTTGGCAAACGATAAGATGGTTTCTTGGTAAGAGTCGGTGTACTGCAGCGCTACCTCAACCTGAAAATTATCAACGAAATCTTTCTTCGTATAGAAAATTTCTTTGTTCTTGGTGTCTTTGTTGAGATTGAGCTGCTCAATATATGATTTGATGCCTCCTGTGAACCACAGCACATAGTGTTTAATAGCGGCCGAATCTCGTTCATCGCTGACATTAATTTTCACACCAGGTGTTAGGTAGGCCTGTTGGCGCAAGTGTTGGAGGATAATATTCCAATCAAAAATTGTTTCTTGAAAGGTTTTTTTATCTGGCTTGAAAGTAATAATTGTACCGGTTTCCTTGGAGCGGCCAGTCTTTTTCACTGGTCCTTTGGGTACACCAAGCTCATAGCGCTGCTTAAAGACTGCTCCATCACGATGGATTTCTGCTTCCAGCCAAGTTGATAAGGCATTAACTACTGATACACCAACGCCATGTAAACCGCCGGATACTTTATATCCCCCATCGCCAAACTTACCGCCAGCGTGCAGGGTGGTGAGGACTGTTTCTAGGGCTGATTTTTTAGTCTTCTTATGTTTCTCGACAGGAATACCGCGCCCATCATCGGCGACGGAAACCACATCGTCGGGAAGCAGACGGACGATAATGTTGTGGCAGAAACCAGCCAGTGCTTCATCAATGGAATTGTCGCAAGTTTCCCAGACTAAATGGTGTAACCCCTCTTTACCGGTGCCACCAATATACATACCGGGGCGCTTGCGTACCGGGTCTAATCCTTCCAGGACGGTGATTTGCGCTGCGCCATATTGAGCCGACGCGCGCGCTTTTTCGGCGGCCGTCTTGGGTGAATGTCCGTTATGGTTAGCTGGAGTTAATTTTTGTGCCATATATTTATTAAGTATTTTTAACAGTTTTATTTAGATACGAATGAGAGGCGGGTGTGTGTTTCAGACACACTGGGCGGCTGGGATGCAGCTCGCGTAAAATAGGCTGACTTGAAGTAAAAAACAGGGCTTTTACCCCGCCCATTCACAGAATAATATTAGCATAAAACGAACTAAAAAGATAGCTGTGATCGGGGTAGTTTAGGGTGGCGATTTGTGATTATAAATTACCTGAGTTTAGCCTGTAATTCCTTGAGTAACGCTTCACCTACCTCTTGATGAAGGCGGGTTACTTCGGCATCATTCATCGTTTTGTCCTGGACTTGGTAAGCCACATGAAAAGCGAAACCGGGCGGGTGAACGGCCGGAGCAATGGGATGTATTATGGAATAATTCTGATTAACCAAAAGACTGAAAAGCAGGCATATAGACCAACCAACACGACAGAGACGTGCTTTATATTAAATACTGATTTATGCCAGATAAAGGGAACAAGAAATAATCCAAAAAACACCATCATTATATAACGTCGGATGGAGTCATTTTGCACTAGTTGTGCATTTTCCATGAGCATCATAATCAGTGGTAAAAATAATACCCAATAATAATATTTACCCTCGCATAATTCTTTGAAGATATGTCCTAGACCAATTGCGATTAATGGGTAGAGTAGATATTTATACCATCCATATGCCTCGACAGGAGAGACGTAGAGCATTAAGCCAGTAATGCTTAAGAATGGTATAAACAGGAATAGTTTCTGTTTTTCGTTGGACACGGCCATTAAAAGAAAATAACCAATAAGGCCGGCAATAATAGATGGGTCAAAAAGTGGAAAATGACCCACGTCGAGTTTGGTGAAAAGCGTCCAGAAATGTGCAAAAGTATTTGGTCTTAGAGCGTGCTGAGTTTGCGCGCCGATGAAGACTGGCCAGCTATAGATCCATCCATACGTGATAAAAGAAACCACGGCTAACAATCCAACGATTAAAAACCAGAGTCCTCGTTTAAATTTATTTTGGCGCAAATGGTAAAAGCTAAGCGTAACTGGGACCACTAGTCCGGACATCTTGATAGCAGGAGCAACATAGCAAATTATTGACTGCCAAGCCAAAACCATGATCTGGCCTAGTTTTGATTTGAATTTTTTCCCTGAAAAACTTTGCACTGCAAGAGAGATGACAAGGAGTAGAGTTACGGCATTCTCCGGCAATATATACCGACTGGCTATTACGCTGCTGGGAAAAAACGTATAGGCGAACAGAGTAAACAAGGCTAATTTTGAACCGAAAACATTAGTAACGGCTAGATAGGTAAAGAATAGTGTCAAAACAGAGATTACAATCATGGGAATTCGTAATAAAGTCCAGTTTGGATTTTCTAAATTATGGTGGCCAGTTAATAATGCCCAGCCCCCCGCCAGCACACCAAACGTTGGGGGATGATCCAGCCAGGGTGTTACGACCGGCATCACACCAGTATTGTCCACATGCCAGTAAGCGTCCCAGTTATGATAATTCCAGCCGATGGTCCAAGTTGTAGGAGCACCAGTTCTGATTATTGACATTCCTACATCTAACCAGGCAACTTCGTCGCCGTTCGCAGTATGAAGGCTTGTGAGGTGGTAACTTCTGAGAAAGACAGCGGTTGTAATGAGAAAGACAATTAGAAGACTATTGGTGAATACCCTTTGCCGATCATTTTTGTCCATTACATTGAGTTTATAGTTAATAAAGCAAATAAAGACCAGCGTCCTAATTTTGGATCGCACCTATGCGTCATTTGAAAATTATTGGATTTACTGGTCGTTAATATCGAGATGAGAGGAAAAGCCCCGATTAAAGAGTAAAGGAGGTGTCAGATTAGATCTAAGCAGAGGTTAGACGTAGGCTCATGATGCGAAGTGTATGTATTGTGATCCCTATTTTGACAAGGAGGAGGTGTCTGTGGTGATGGAGCAGGAGTAATAGGGGGGAATTTTGGTGACTGTGATGGAGCAGGGATAAGCGGACCGAAATTAGACGTTTGTTGATGATGAGATGTATCTATATTGTGAGTGCCCCAAGGATAAATAGGCGGAGGAGGAGTGGGAGAAGGTGACTGTGATGGAGCGGGTGGAGGCGGGAGTGACGTTGTTGAGGATGACCATGTCCTAAAAAAAGCAGCACCGGTTAGTTGCCCTGGTATTTGGATTAATGTTACTAACACAAAAAGGAGCGTCAGAACAGAAACGACTAGGATTATGGGAATTAATACCCTCACCGAAAACGGCAACTCTATTTTTAGTTTGGGTTCTTCCTCTGATGGCACATCTTCGTTATCTAGAGGAGATTTTTTATATGTATGCTCGGTTTCTTGGTCCATAGATTAATTTTTTTATGTTAT
>MHHQ01000019.1 GCA_001817065.1 Candidatus Andersenbacteria bacterium RIFCSPHIGHO2_02_FULL_46_16 | reverse complement strand
CCCAGCCCAGCCCCAAAAAATTAAAAAATGTGGCGCGCCAGGGCGAAATAGTCTGCTGGCTCTTTGCTACATGAAGTAGCAAAGGCGGGCGCTGTGTCTCAACCACCAAGGTTACGCTGAAAAAAGGCCTTAAGGGTGGCAGACCCCATTACACTCTGATTACATACTGCTCCCATAAATTGCTGAGAAAACCTACTAATTATGTCCCGATGATAGCATTTCAAACAAAATCCGACTGGTCGTGTAGAGTGCCAAGACGTACAATTAAAACCATGGCAAATATGGAAAATCCGGAATTCCTAAAAGGAAAATACTGGGACAAGGAAGAGTTCCGTGACGCCGTTGGCAGTACAAAAGAAGAAGGTAAAACAGCCAGGCGAGAAGGAAAATCAACTGCTGAAGTTGCACAGCCACAGGATATCCCAGATTATCTTGAGCGCATAAAGCACATCGCGGAGATCAAAGGATCACTTTTCCTCAAAAAATCCCTCTATCCTAAACTTGTTGTAAAGCCCGATAATATAACAGACGATTACCTCAAGAATCTTCTTCTGGGAAACTTTGCCGAGCAGAGAGGGTATGAACGTGATCAGATCAAAGGCAAAGAGGTGCGTACACAAGTCATTAAACAATTTCAACAGGAAACCGGGCAGGGATTTGCCGGATACCAGATTCCAGAAAAAGAACGGCGGGAAATTGTTCAACAGGCCGTTATCGATCAGAAGGAAAGTTTAAATTGCTGGTTTGATTACCTGTCTAGCCCAGAGGCGGAACACTACCCCGACGAATTCCGTTACTGGGCATTTGCCGAAGCAACAAAGCTCGGTACGCTTGATCGCCAGCGCAAGGATTTTAGCAAACGTACAGAAAAAACGGCGGCTCCCTTTCCCGAATTAAATCAACAGGCACTGGCGATTGTGCTCGATGAATTAGAGCGCAAGCACAAAGATCAAAAATCAGGGATGGAGCTGGAAGATGCAATCACAAAGAAAGACTGGCAAAAGAGGCTGCAAGTAGAAAACTTCGGTAAGCTATATGGTTGGGCAGTCGAACACGTCAACTCACTCACCTACTCACAGGAGAGTCTGCAAACAACATCCGGCACCTGGAAAGTGTTCCCGCAAGGATCTAACCCCAAAAAATTATCAGACTTAATCAATTCGTACAATACCAACTGGTGTATCGCCACGCCAGGCACAGCGGGGAGCTACCTATCCCGCTCAGACGTGCATATTTACTTTTCTGACGACAAGCAAGGTAAGCCATCTATACCACGAGCAGCCATTATTACGGATGGTCAGAAGATATCTGAAGTACGCGGCATCATCAACACAAAATCAAAGAAACAACACTTGGACAGCCATATCACACCAGTCGTAGAAGAACACCTCCAATCAATGTCAGGTGGAGAGAAGTGGCAGCAACGCATGAAGGACATGAAGAAATTAGCCAGCATCGACCTCAAGCAACTAAAGAGGGAGAAGCTGTCCAAAGAGGAGCTAAGATTTTTATACGAAGTCGACAACAAAATTACAGCAGTTGGATATGGACGCGATCCACGAATAGAACAACTGCGCGAACAAAGAAACCCCAAGGAAGATGTACCAACAATTTTCGATTGTCATTCTGATCAGATCGCCTGGGACACTTCTGAGATTAAAGAAGATACGAAAGCCTATATTGGACAACTTGAATCGGGCATCTTTCATAGACTTTACGATAACAATGTAAACCACGTCTATTCCAAATTCCCGGAGAATCGGATTCTCCTCGAGAAAATAAAAATTGGCACAGTACCAAAAGAAGATTTTGAACAGAACCTCAAAAGTCAAGATCAAAACATCCGTGTAGGCAGACTTGGAAAAGAACTACTTAATAAACCCGATTTCACAACTGCCGATCAGCCGAAAGATATCAAACTCGTAGCCTTATGGCCAGCAGACCTTGGGCTTGAGGATGAGTATCCCAAGTGCTTTGACATTTATCAGAATGCTGCTGAGTTAGGACTTGACAAGTGTCCGGCCGAAGTAGGCCCACAGTTACTCCTCCACGAAGAAACCAGGAAACAAGTTAAAGAGGATGAAGGTTTCATTGTGGCTATGCGGCCAATGTATGATGACCGAGGTTCATCGTACTCGTTTCACGCTTCCCGGTGGGGTGAGGAGCTGCTATTTGATGGACAATTAGCAGAGCCAGATCGAAGTTGGGATCATCGCTATCGCGTAGTATTTCAGTTAGGAGATACTAGACCAAATTCTGAAAAGCGAGAGATGTTTCAAATGATCTCAAGTACCGGATTAAGTTCCGACTATGTAAATGAAACCGCGCCCCTGAAGCTTTTGTTAAAAACACAGGGTCCCGAGGTAACCATGCAAGCAATCCGCGAACGCGGTATCAGGACTTATACAGAACGATTTCCGGCACAAGTGTATAGGGATGTAGTAAACGATAGGAACCGTGAGAGGATTATCTTATTGGAGGTACGAGTGGACAACCTCAAAGCAACCGCAGATTTAGGTCGCGCTGATAGACAGCTGCTTGAGAAACAACTAAACGAAATAGAGTCAATCCTCAACGGTACGGATAGAATATAACAATTAGAGAGCATAAAAACCCTCGTCTACATTATGTAGCGAGGGCTGGGGTGGCATGTTAGCTGTCTGACGTACTGATTAAATCAGCTGAGCATACAAGTCCCGATAATCGTCCAACGACGCCGGCAAGCGCAGAAAGGCGACGTTAGGCTTTGCAATCAGCTGCTGAAAGCGTTCGTCCTCCTGCAGCTGCTCCTGCGCCTCGAAACTGACCAGGATCATCGGTGATTCAGTATCGCCGTAACGATCCAGTGCAATGTCCAGCCCGCGGCGTTGTGTCCGTTGCTGCTTGGCGTGTTCAACGTAGTTGACGTTAATCAGAACAGCATCGGGCATGTCATTTTCAAGCGACTTGAGCGCCGTGGCCAGTGCCGGATCGTCCACGATAATCGTGGCCGTCTTTCTGTCCTTCGTATAGACCACCTCGGCCTGACCGCAGATGACAGCCGCAATGTCTTTAGCGAGCTGGTCGTCAGTGCCGATGCGATCAATATTGTCATCGTCTCCGCCCAGCTCAATAATCCCGTGCACAACTTTCTTGAAAATCTCAAACAGCTTGCCGAGGGATCCGAGAAACTCACTTCGTTGGCGTGCCATGGTGACAACCTTTCATTCTGTGGCTTACGGCCTACCCAACAACGTGTCGGCTTACCGCTTACCGGTGAAAAGAACTTTCTTCCATCTGAACCCCGAACTTGGTTCGGAACTCAGATAGAAGGGCGACGTGGGTCGCCCGGGGTGCTTAGTATTCTCCATATGCACCGAGGAGGAATCCTTTCCCATTACACTTGTCGCATTCTTTGTAAACGCGAACGTACTGCATGGGCGCCTTGCACTCGATTTTTCGATTCTCGTGGGTTTCGTTGCAACATCCGTTCGTACACCGACTGACTACCCGCCAGCACTCTCTCTCGCCTTTACACTTCGAGCACACTTGCATGGATCACCTCTTACTTAAATGGCTTACCGCCTACTGACAACGAGTCAGCTTACGGCTTACCTGATTTGAATGTACCTTCACTTGGTGTGGTTTTCCGGAAAAAACCCTACCAAGAAAGGTGGTGAAGTTTGGATATACCGGTATTCACCTGTGCTCTATGCACACCGGCCCCCCAGATGGGAACCCTAGAAATCAGACGGACAGAAAGGGACGGATAGGACACGGGGTACAGTTACGCAATCCCGAGAGAAATCCGCATCCTCCCACACGACACAGCCGACTTTACCCTCATTACTATGATGGTTCACTTCAATAGTGATGCGCTTACGGCCTCCTTTTCCATCTCTGAAACCGACGAACTTGAACAGGGAATCTAGATTTTTAAGAAGATACTCAAGGTTCCTGTCTACCTGAGCCTCCGCCCAAACACAGTACTCTCGTTCCATCGTCCATCCCTCACACTCCTTCGTCACCTCGCACGTAACCTCCACTCCTTGCCAGCCAATTTCCTCCAACATCGTTTTAATGAAGTGAGCAAACCTCTCCTTCCCACTCATTTCGTTCATCTGTTCCATCGCGTCAAACATTGTTGTTTCTCGCGTAATCTTCATATTTTCGTCTCCACAAGTGTCGGCATACCGCCTACCACACAACGCGTATGGCTTACGGCTTACCTGGTGAAAAGAACACAGCTCCTTGTCCGAACAGCGGAGTAAATCCGGTGTTGGGAAAGAAAGACGATTTTTGAAAGGAATCGCCGGAAACCTATTTGCAGACAATCAGAATGGTCGCTCGTTCTCCCTTTCTATTTCCTCATCTTGCCGCTCCAGCTCTTTCAACCATTCCTCTGCTTTCAGTTCCTTCTCGGTCGGTCGCCGGCCCCACTCCTCGTACAACTGCTCTTCCAGTTTCGATAGTAGGGTAGTAGCTTTGGCCGCCATGCCAGTTCGTACATACAAGGCCATGTCCAGATCATCGACGCATTTCGCCACCTTGCAATAACCTTCTAACTGCAATTTTGCCGCCTCCTGCTTTGATTCTGTAACCTCGTAGGCAATCCCGGCCTTCTTGAGAGCGGGACAATAATGCTCAAAAATCATACTCTCGTTAGCCTCAATAACCTTTTTCATCTTTTCGTCTCCACATATGTCGGCTTACCACATACCAACAACGAGTCGGCTTATGGCTTACCAGGTAAAAAGAACCTTTTTCCATCCGAGCATCGAACTGCTTCGGTGCTGGGAGAGAAGGGCGACGATTCCATGTCGCCCGATTCAAAGAGTGCTTACATAAGCTTCTCTTTGTGAATGCACACCTTTTTGGCGGCACGCTTCCAATCAGTTATCCATATCTCAACCCTGTCATCCATGACGTGTAGAACAAAGTCGTCCGTCCCGTAGGGCACGTACTGCAGGCCAATCGCACTTAATTTCCATTTTTGTTCACAGCTAGTACGCGCAGAAGATA
>MHHQ01000018.1 GCA_001817065.1 Candidatus Andersenbacteria bacterium RIFCSPHIGHO2_02_FULL_46_16 | reverse complement strand
TGCGAAGTTCAATCTTACGCTCGCAGAAGACAAAACCCGCGTGATTGAGTTCGGCAGATTCGCCAGAGAGCGCAGAGCCAAACGAGGAAAGGGCAAGCCAGAGACCTTTACCTTTCTGGGATTCACGCACTATTGCAGTCGGACAAGAAAAGGAACATTCGTGGTCAGGCACAAAACCAGTAAACAGAAGTATCAATCCTCGGTGAAACGTCTTAAAGAATGGATGCGATCAATGAAGAATATGCGAGCATTACCCGACCTGTGGAACACACTCTCGCTTAAACTCCAAGGGCATTACCAGTATTACGGCGTGAGTGGCAACCTCAGACGACTGCGCAGTTTTGAGTGCGAAACAGAACAGTTGGTCTTCAAGTGGCTTAATCGTAGGAGTCAGAGGAAAAGCTGGAATTGGGAACAGTTTCGCAGATACCTCGAACGCTATCCATTGCCTCAACCGAAAATCACGTGCGCACTCTATCCATCTTGGTGAACACTGTTTATCGAAGAGCCGTATGAGGGAAATCTTCACGTACGGTTCAGTGAGGGGTTCCAGTCTTGCAAATGCAGGACGAGGAATCTACTCTATCGAGCCGTCCGAGCGTCAACCCCGCCGCCGCTCGCGGAGTTTACCCCGTAGCAAGCTCGGCTTTGCTTCGGGGCTCGCGTGCCCCGCAGAAAAATGTTCTTCGCTTTTCTGATTTGCGCCCGCCCGATTTTTTTCTAAAAGGATGAGAACATTTTTCTGCGGGTCTCTGCCGAGAACGTTCGGCAGGCGGCAGGGCTTCGGACGGCTCACGGGCAAAAAGTTTCCTCCCCCAACTCCCTCCTTCCGCCTCGCCCTCGCTTCGGCTGGCGGCGAAAAAATCTTGGCGACGGAGTTAATCAAATCAGAATAAAAGCGTATAATTGAGATGGTTATGCACAAATTTTCTAAATTTATATTGATACTAGTCTCTTTTTGCGTTGGCTATTTTGGAATTGCCACATTTTTCAATTCGCAACCTCATAATACGCCCGATAAAAATATAGATGTGGTTGTCGGTGGAATCGTTCCTCACCACCTAGTTGCTGATGAAATTATACAAAAATTGTTTACAATAGTCGGCAACCAAAATCCAAAAACAATAATTTTAGTCAGCCCAGATCATTGGGGAGTGGCCAAAAGTAATTTCACGACTACCGCCAAAAGTAACTTTGGTGGTGTTTTGGTTGACACTTCTTTTCGAGGAAAATTGATAAATGAACTCCCCTCAAATATTGAATTTGACGATGAACTTTTGAACCACGAACACGGTGTCACTGGATTAGTACCATATATCAAAAAACTTTCTCCGCAGACTAAAATCGTTCCTATTGCCGTCTCCGCAATCACAAGCAAAATTACTTTAGATAAAATTTCCCATTTTTTAAGTAAAACTGACAGTAATGTTGTTATAATTGCAAGTAGTGATTTTTCGCACTATCTCCCTTCATTAGCCGCTGACTTACACGATTCAACAAGTATCGCCGTTATTTCTGCATTTGATAGGAGTAATTTCAGAAACTTAGAGGTTGATTGCTGGCAATGTCTGTATATTGTCTCATCGGTTTCAGAATTAAAGAATGCGAAAAAATCTGAATTGGTTGGACACAGCAATTCCGCAAAACTTTCAACATCAGAAAATACGGCTCCTGAAACGACGAGCTATGTAGGTTTAGTTTTTCGTGAGAGCGGACAGAACAGCACAGATTCTACCGCGACATTGTTGTCAGTCGGGGATATTATGCTTGGCAGATATGTAGAAACTTTGATGAATAGTGCTGGCGAAAACTATCCATTTGAAAAAATCAGTCAGTTTTTAAGGGGCATAGATATTGTTTCTGGAAATCTTGAGGGAACGATTATAACAGACCATAAGCAAACACCGGATTTTTCTACTAAATTTTCGTTTTCGCCAAGAGTGGCAAAAACCCTTCGCCTTAATAATTTTAGTCTAGTTTCTCTCGCCAATAATCACGCTCTTGATTATGGCGAAAATGGACTGAAAGAAACAAGCGGTTTTCTCAAGCAATTTGAAATAGATACTTCCGGCCATCCTTCAAAAATTGAAGGAACTAAAGTCGCGACAAAGGATGTTCGTGGCCAAAAAATTGCGTTTGCCTCGTTTAATTTCACTGGGCCGTATCCAAAAGAACAAGAAGCGTACGAGCTTGTCAAAAATTTTAAAGAAAAAAATAATTTTGTTGTAGTCAATATTCACTGGAGCGAAGAATATGCTTTGAAAGCTAATGACTTTCAAAAGATTGTTGCTCATAATTTGATTGACAGTGGCGCAGATTTAATTATCGGCCATCACCCGCATGTGGTTCAGGAAATAGAGCAGTATAAAAACAAAATTATTTTTTACTCATTGGGCAACTTTATTTTCGACCAGTATTTTTCAAAATACACCAAAGAGGGATTGACTATCGGCACAACACTAAATGATCAAGAAGTAATATACCGACTTTTCCCAATTAATATTGTTCAAAGCCAACCATCGCTTATGACTGGCGCAAGAGCGCAGGAGTGGTTAGGTGACTTATCAACCCGTAGCGACTCTGCTTTGATTGAAGAGATAAAAAGTGGTATGATAGTAGTGCCTAGGAATTAATTTTTATAAAACTATGGAAAATCAAACAACACCGCCGCAAATGACTCCTCCAGAACTAACGCCTGAAAATAAACAAAAATTTTTGCGCTACTTGCCTTATGTAATTCTTCCTCTTGTGGGCGGTGTTGTTGTTTTTGCGGCAATGAATTTCTATAAACAAAAAGAAGCTGCTACGCCTACACCAATCGTAAATCAAGAAACTCAAACCCCTCCGGTCACAGAAACTCCGCCACCCACAACTCAGCCCAAGGTAGGAGATATCTCGGTCAACTGGCTATCAGAACCAGTAAAAGTTAGCCCATCAACGATTGGTCTATCCGTAAAAGACCCTAACGCATGGGAAGGTATAAAAATTGACGATCTCTATGCTGTATATCAAGTTGGCACAGTTACAAGCGCGCCCTTTCAGAATGATAAATTTTATGTGATTGCTCGTGCTTGTCTGGGTCCGTGCGGTTCGTTCTACTATCGTGTTATTGATAATAGGGTAAAACAGGGATTGGTTCTTCTCACCAATTTATCAAATGAAATTGACCAATCCGATAAAGTATTTTTTGTCGAAACTGGCCAATATGATGTTCCCGCCTTGAGATTTCCTACAAAGTTATCAGTACAATATGCTGGCAAAACTCTGAATTTTGAAGCAGAAGATTTTAGTCCGGCTACCATGTTTAAAGATTATATTGAGAGAGGTAACTGGAACCAAAGCACTCAAAAATATACTGCGCGCAATCTAAAATCTGATATTAGACACCCCCAATATGGAATTTTGTATGAGGAAACAGATGATGGATATTTCATCGCGAGATTACCAGACGGAACTTTGAAACTTTATCGCTTACAATTTCCATTTTCACTCTCAGATGACAACAAAACTGGCTTTCTTGTTCAATCTGCCACGTTAAATTTACGCCTTGCTGGCGGCGGTATCTTTACGGCAAATTACACGCCAATATCACCGCGAGTATGTCCGCCAAGAGAATACGATGTCCAAAAAGGCATTGAGGGTAAAATCAAGAAAAGTGGCACGATTGATTCGGCTGGAGATTTCTACGAGTTGAGTAATTCTAACGATCCTATGTACAACGAAATTTATCAAAGTTTTTACAATCCCGATAAAATCTCTTACGCTACCTTTCTTGCCGATCATCCGATTATATTTTGGAAAGATGCTCTCGACCGCTGGTTTAGGTTAAGAAACGCAAAATTCTATCCGGCTGTCGAAACCGAGTGCGGATACTTCGATAGCGTACTCTAAATTTTTTCGCCGCCAGCCGAAGCGAGGGCGAGGCGGAAGGAGGGGATATGCTATGTCAACTTTTTTCTGTGGATAAGAAGAATTGTTCTGTGATTGGTGAGTTTTTTATGCTCTGTACTGATAAGGTTTTTGGTACTTGAGCATCATATACATAATGTCAACGAGTCTTCGTTTAAGACAACACAACGCTTGGCCTTTGGTCTTCCCTTCAGAAATCTTTCTCTGAAAATAGGTCTTTGCTTCTTGATTCCCTGACCGTGAAATCTGTGAGAGTGCGATTCGGTGAATCGCCATATTGAGTCTTCTATTTCCTGTTCCTGCTTTCGTCTTCACATGTCTGAAAGTATTCCCTGATGAGCGTTCTCGCGGAGCAAGTCCGGCATACTTCGCAAGTGCTGACGGTGAATGGAATCGCTTCACATCTCTCACCTCTGCCATCACCTTGGTTGCGAGCACCGTTCCACATCCATTGAGTGTTGTTAGTTTCTGTCCGGTCATCTTCATGAGCTCCCCGAGTTCTCCTTCCAACTCTTGTGTCCCTTCCCGAATATCCATGAGGCGTTTCACTTTCCTTTTGATCTGTTTTTTCAGAATGACAACATCCCCTGGAATGTCGCTGGTATCGGTTGGCACTGGATGTGTTTTCCAATATCGCAGAGCCTTTACGGAAAACGGATCCTTAAATTTTTTCCGATACCCCCCATTGTATGCCTTATGCAAGAGTCGGTGTAACTGGTTCTTCATTCGTGTCTGTTCTTTTATGAGAAATTCCCTATCTCAAGCCAGTTCTTTGATATCCTTGGAAAGTTCGTCTTGTTTTGTTATGGTGTAGGAAGGCAGTGTGTCAATCCTCTGGATCAAGACTTTTGCTGCCGCGAACGCATCCAGTGAATCATTTTTTTCTGGATGTGTTTCGTATGTACGGAACACATCGGTGAGCACGGGTGGTACCATTTTTACCATGACTTCTTGTGAGGAAAGATAGTGAGCCAGACGAATACCATTACCGTAACTGTCTTCGAGTCCAAAAACCGGGAACAAGGAGTGAGAAGCGGATACCTTTTTCGACAGGGCAACCAAGGTCTGAAAATCTTCTTTTGAGTTGGAGATAACTTTTTCAAAGAGTTTTTCTCCAAAGGCATTGGTAGCGACCGCGGTGTGGGTGTCTTTATGAACATCAACACCAATATACAGGAGTTGATGCCGAGGTGGGGTGTCACATTTGTGCATAGGCGTAGAAAGTGAATGGTGAATAAGAGTTTGCACGTGTTACCAAGGCGTGAAAACATTCACCACTGAAAACCCAGTATTTTGAGCCTTGTCCGTCAATGGCGGATGGCAATATGCTATTGGTTCATGGTGGTGAAGGGAGGAGACACGTTGCAATCCCCTATGAGCCCTACAAAATGTGGCAGGTCTGGGGTAGGCATTCCGTATCTCCACCCTTCACCATACCAC
>MHHQ01000017.1:5852-6495 GCA_001817065.1 Candidatus Andersenbacteria bacterium RIFCSPHIGHO2_02_FULL_46_16 | reverse complement strand
CAGAAATACGCTGGCGCGTCAGCCGAGCAGCTGCAAAAAACTGGGCTCTCTGGCGCGCGTGAAGAGGCAGTACCAGGAACCGATGAAACCCCAGGCGCTGACCATCTCCAAGAGGCCGCGTCGGATGAAGAAAAGGCCGCTTATGCCAACGAGCTGGTTGAATGCGCTGGAATCATGATTAAACGGGCAGACCAAATTGCCCTACAAAACATAGTCAAGCAGCTAAACCAAACCAGAGTCCAAGATGGCCAACCCGAAGTAAAACTAGGCCAAGAAATTAAAATAGACCGCTTACCAATCGGCGGCAAAACCAAGGAACAGCTCAAAAAGGAATTGAAAGCAGCCAACATGAAGACTAGTGATTATGCCCAAGATTTACTAAACAGCCCGGAGTTTGAACCACTCGCAGAGCCAGAAGACGCTGTCTAGTTCGTCTCACCGTTAGCGATCTTGGTTTCCCTCAAGGCACCACCACTGAAGATATCTACCAAAGAGCCCAAGAGCTTGGTCTAGAACTCTGTCCACCCGAAACCGGCCCAGAATTACGCCTCAAAGCAGATACCGAACAACGCTTCGGAGAATATTTCAATATTGCTATGAAGCCAATTACCGACTCCGACGGCAGCCCGCACGTCTTCTACCT
>MHHQ01000017.1:0-5824 GCA_001817065.1 Candidatus Andersenbacteria bacterium RIFCSPHIGHO2_02_FULL_46_16 | reverse complement strand
TCCGTCTCCGCAAGTGACACTTTAAGCTTTAAAACTTAAGCGTCGTCGTTTTTGTCTCTTTGTGTCTTTGACGCTTAGGCTCTTTGACCATGATCGTCGAAAAATTTCTGCATCTCGGCGGCAATGCCGTGCGCGTTACCGTGTTGCAGTAAACCAAGATAGGATTCCAGGGTCGCCGGTTCAGGGTTCTGCTTAATGTGCCTCCACGCGCGGCGCTTTGTAACCGTGCGCAATACGCGGTGTCGTGGAAAATGTACCCAACCCAGAAAATCGCCACCGGAGCCAACGGTTCGCAAGAAAAGTTTGTCCGGATGTAACTCCAAGTGCAGTTGTTCGCGTAAATATCTCTCAAGTCGGGGGATAATACCGTTAATCCACGCTTTATCCACCGACAGTATGACAAAGTCGTCCGCAAAACGTATATAGTAATGTGCTTTTATAACTCGTTTCACAAACTGGTCGAATTCGTTCAAGTAGACATTAACTAAAAATCTGACTCGTGACATTACCTAGCGGCAAACCAACGCCCGGCCTGTCTTTTGTCTCAAAGCTATCAATAACTTGTCCAAGGAGCCATAAAATATCCAGATCAACAATATACCGAGCAAAAATGTTTTTGAGAATGGCGTGATCGATGCTGGCAAAGAACTGCCGAATGTCACCTTTTAATATCCAGCATGTTCGTGTGTGATTGCGGGATACTTGATTGGCGAAGGAACGAAGTCGATTTATTGCTCGATGAATTCCTTTTTCATCTCGGCAAGAGTAGGAGTCGTGGATAAACTTTGCGTTGTAGAAGGGATGAAGTAATCGATAAAGAGCATGGTGAACCAAACGATCGCGCACGGTGGCTTTATGGATATTGCGCGGCTTGGGGTCGTTGATCTTGAAAGCATAGTATGACCCGTGAATATATGTTTTTTGCACTAAATCTTGCCGCAGCGCCAAGAGATTGTCATTGAAATGCAGGGAAAATTTGATGACATCCTTTCTTTGGCGTTTGCCACGCAAAAATTCTTGCCAGGCGGCGAGCAGGTTCTCCGTAGAAATGATATTGTTGTAGCTATGGCGGAACCGCTTAACTCTCTCTCTCTCTCTCTCTCTCTCTCTCTCGAAAAGGCCTCGATTTTGCAACGGATAAAAGAGGGATATTTGTTGTGGGTCGATATCGTGCCGCATATTCCTAAAGGCGGGCGCTATACGATCGGAACACGTATTGAGAATAAGTTTCTGGATTTGCTGGAGCAGTCATATTTGGCTTATTTTACTCCCCGAGAAAAGCGGGCGGAAAAAATATCGCAATGTATTTTGACGATGGATACACTGAAGTTTTTAGTTTACGTGGCTTGGGAGGGAAAACTAATTACACATAAGCAATATACATTAATGGCACCTAAGTTAGACGAGATTGGAAAGATGTTTGGGGGCTGGAAGATTAGTCTTAATAACCCGGATAAGAAAAACCGCTCGCTGGGTTAGCGAGTGAAAAAGGAGATGCTGGCGGAGACGGAACACAAACGGATTGTCGGAATTCCACCTGTTCGACGGCTTAGCGTTGTTCGCATTGAGCCATTGCTCGTCGGTATTCCGGTTGAGATAGAAGACGTTCGGGTTGCCGTTGGAATCGGTAATGTATGCCGTGCCATCTATATCACTGCCCCCGCAAACTGGCGCAAGGCTGAATTTTATATGCGATCAAGAATCGCTCTAGCACGGCAGACCAAGATTCTTCTTTTTTATGACACCGCACACATCCTCCGTAAAAAACACATGGCCGTTTACGCTCTCAATGTATACGGGTCGGAAAGGTCTTGAAAAACCGTAGCCGTTCAATGTAACCAAACCGAGGTTAGTCTAACATATTTCTCAAAGTTGGCGCTCCACTTTTTCCATGCTAGCATTGATTTATAAGCCGTAAATCCACGTCCTTCACTTATGCCTCAAAAATCAGAGAGAGCACCACATTCAAAGGGAGTTGATGATGTGCTAATTCATTCGTATGTCCAAGAAGCGCTAGGTCAAGAACAAGAGCCAGATTTAGGCCAAACGCCATTTACCGAACGCGAAGAGAACGAACAGCTTGATCTTTGGTATAACTTTTTTGATTTGGTGGCAGAGCGGCGTTTGCTGGTAAAGGAAAGAAAAGAAGAGGCACCTAAGCAGTCCAAGCGGGTAGTGCGCTTACCCGGCGGTCAATTTTTGGCCGTGCCGCCACAGGAATCCGATCAAGTAAATGACGAAACAGGACTAGCCGCTAAAAAATCGGAACAATTAGCCGGTATTAAAGAGAGAATTAGCGAATACGATAAAATACCCGGTTTTCGCGAGGCCTATGAATCTCGCTTGCATCGCACGATTCTTTATACGCGTGCTCTAAAAAAGCGCGAGAAATTGGAGCAAGAAGAGGCTGTATACGAAGCTGATCGCAAACAAGTTCTTGAACAATCAGACTCGCGCCGCGGTGGTGAGCCGCTTGGTCGTGATCGAATTCATATGGATGAAGTAACAGAGAGGCTTGCCGAAGTTAAAAAAACGTTGGCCGAATTTGATTCTTACGAACTTGGCTTTAATCTTAATCGCTTTGCCACTCTCCATAAGTACGTTGATGCCTATAACAACGATATGCTCATGCCTGTGCCAACCGTGGAGCAAACACTTGACTGGGCGCAAGATCATCTCGATAAGCGTCAGCACGTAGTCTTGGCCGGGCACTTAGGCAGTGGCAAAACTGCGATGGCTGTGCATCTAGCTAAAGTCACGATGTTGAAAAATGGTTTTGGTGGTGAGCAAGTTTACACTGATCCGCAAGGAGCGTATAAAAATTTGTCGGTGGAAGTATTCTCCGGCTCATACGAGGCCTCTATTTATGATTTGATGGGGAAGCTGAAGCTTAAAGTTAAAGGCGAGGCCGGGGTAGCCAGTGCTCTTGATGAGTTACGAGGCCATGAAGACATGATCGCGACTTATGAAAAAGAGAATGGTGTGCAAATAGATCGTTCCGATTTAGCTTCAGCCTTGGCTGGTAAAACAGAAGCGGTAGAGACGTTTACCGAATATGGCCCGTTAGCTCGTGCACTCCGCGATGGCAAACCCTGCATTATTGATGAATTTAATCGCATGCGTCCGGAAATTCTAGCTCGTTTAAATATTATTGCCTTGGCTCAAGTAGGCAGTAAAGTTCGGATTCAAGAAAATGGCGACGAAGAATTCGAAATTAAGCCTAGCTTTGTTCTTATCCTAACCGCCAATTTGGGCGAGAAATATGAAAATCTACAAGCGGTTGACGCCGCTTTTGCCGGGCGTTTGGCTAATCGCGAGGTTGATTATCCGCAAGTCGATGAAACGTATGATCTATTACTATCTGCGTTAATCAATCGTGATCGATTACGATTGCCGAGCAGTTTTCCAACTGAAGAATTTCCTAAAATTGCGAGTCTCGCCGTAACAGCGCGTGAAGTACAAGAAATATTTGCCGGCAAAACCGTGGGCCGCTCGTTTGCCGGATTAGCCAGCCAGCAATCTGTCAGCGCTCAGCCACAAATTCTTAAGGGCGGCGTACTTTCTCCTCGTGATTTAATGCGCCGCATAATTGGCAATTGGCGAGAGGAAGGTTTTAAGCGCTCGCTGGATGAAGTGGTAGCCGATGAGTATATTTCTAGTCAAATCTATCACACTGGCGATCGTAAGTTTTTGACCGAAATTTTCTTACGCCGGGGATTCTTTGCTGATTGGTCTCCAGAAAAATTCCAGAAACATGGGCTCATTGATTTGAGCCAACAAGAAATTGACACTTTGCGCTCGGAAATTGTACAGCAGCAGTTTTCAGACCAAGACCAGTTCGCCGATGCTTGGCAAAAGGCTAAGGCTTCGGGACAAGCACTTGAACGAGATCTATCAATTGGCGTTCGTAAGCGTAATAAGTAGCTATGGATGAACGCGAACCACGATTTGCGGCAGCATCCGAGCCCGAGTCGGGCGCCAAACCGTCTGATCCAAAAAATGAAGCTCTGGACAGGGCGCAAGAAGCCGGCGGGCAGTTTTTGGGTCGCTATGAAAAAACGATTAATGCCTACTTTGGCAGTGAAGCCCAGCATTTTACCGTTAAGCCGGGTGGTTGGTATGTAGACCTAGAAACCGGCCGTGTGAACGCCGACCCAACTTTCTTTGCTGAAAAAGGGTACTCGGAGCCAGAAGCGCTGTTTGCGACTTTTCATGAGGCTGAACATTTTCGCGATGCGGCGTCAGATCCTGACGCTTACCGACGATTTTTTGAAGATACAAAGTTATTGAATAAAGTTCATCCGGCTTATCCGGAAAAACTGCGACGATTCGTGAATTGTTTGGAAGATATTATGGTTAATACGACAGTTGTAAATCGTTGGGCGGCTGGATCAAAGGCGCGCGAAGCTCTTTATCCCAAGCTCTTTCCTAAAGCTGACATGACAGACCAACCCCGTCATCGGCAGTTTATGTACACGCTCCTACGGGAAGCTATGTTACCGAACGAGCCTTGCGTAATAGATGAAGAGGTGAGACAAGCTATCGATAAATATAACCAAAGACTGAAAGCCAAAACCGGTAAGAAAACAGTGGAAGTTTTAACAGCCTTTAGTTCGAAGAAACAACAATCTTTGATGCCGGCCACTGATCGCTATACCCATATTATGCAGGTGCTTGAACCTGTGTTTCGTGACATGTTTTTGCGTGATGTAGAAGAGCGTCGTGAGGGGCAAGAAAAAGGTGAAGGAGAGCCATCTCGCGATCCGTTCGGTGAAGATCCTTTTGAAGATGGTGTGCCCGATCCGCTTAGTCCAGAGGATATTTTAGATCAAATAGACAAGTATCAGGCGGCTAAGAAAAAGAGAGATGAAGATAAGTTTAAGGATTTAATGGGTGTTGAAGCCAAAGATTTTCTGGCCTATCAGCGTGATTACAATGAGGTCGCGCCATATATTGATGACATCACTGCGCTTTTTAAGCGGATCATTCAGGAACGCATTCATACACGTCAACGTCTGACTAGGCCGGGTAAAGAAGGCCCAATTCTTGATCGCGGTAAATTGGCTATCGGGGCGGCGGCTATTAAGGCAGGTAATCTTGAACCGGAAATGTTTTTGGATTATGAACCGGAGCAGATTGTCGATCAGCAACCAAGTAAAATTGAACTTTACTTGATTGCCGATGGTACTGGTTCAGTTTCCGGTGACGCAAGCAAAATTGTTGCCCAACGCCGTGCTGTTGTTTTGTCACTGGAAGCAACTCAGCGTATGCGACAAGAAGTTGCCGCCGCTCATGGCCAGGGCGCGAAGTTTGATTTAAGATTAGCCACTGAAGTGCGGCAGTTTTCAGAGAGTGACAAAACCGTCTTACCGTTAACCGAGACTATTGATCACCAAAGACGAGTTCAGGTTTACCAAGAACTAACGAGCGGCTTGCTGGGTGGTGATAACGACGAAAAAGATACGTTTGAGAAATTATTAACCGATCTAACTCCAGAAAGACAGGCGGCGCTCAAAGCGGGCACGCTCAAAATGATTGTTATAATAATGACTGATGGTGGTACCAATGTGAACGTAAAATCATACTTAAATAAACTGCGGGAAAAGGCTGGTTCGGAAAGAAATTACGCTATTGGTGCAATAGGATATGGTTCTGATGGCGCGGCTGTTGAAACTGTTTATAGTCCCGTGGGCAGATACACACCTCAAGTAAACCAACTACCCGCAACATTTGAAAAGATTTTTGAGGACATGCTTAAGAAGTAATTATGTCTTCCTCCTTCGAAAACCCCTTCATACCAAAGCCCGACAATCTGAAACCGGAT
>MHHQ01000016.1:59011-60117 GCA_001817065.1 Candidatus Andersenbacteria bacterium RIFCSPHIGHO2_02_FULL_46_16 | reverse complement strand
AGGATACATTGTTAACAAAAGACACCTTACGGTGTCTTTTGTTATGGTAGCAGGTTTTCCACAAGAGAGGGAGTTTCGTAATTCACAGCTACTGTGGTGCTTCTGTGCCAGTTACCAGCCCAAGCAAGCAGCTCAACAAGCCAAGGTATCACTGGTAACTGTGCGTCACTGGTACAGTCTCTTTAGGCGACATCTGCCCCAGCGAGAGCGCCAACTGGAGTTTTTAGTCTGTGCCGATGAGGGCTACTTCGGTAAACAAAAAACCGGCAACCAAAGGATTGCCGCTGGTGCTATCGAGCCACAAACTAACGAGGTCAGACTGGCGATTGTACCGGACACAGATCAAGCTACTCTGGAAGGATTCCTATGGAAGTATATCTCGTCGGAAGAGACCATGGTCTACACTGACGGACACCCTTCTTACCAAGACATTGAGTTCATGGGCTATGCTCATGATACTGAGAATCACTCAAAACATCATCTCAAAAACACTGTTCCCATTGAACGAGTTTGGTCATTTGCCAAGTGGCATCTGCGCCGGATGTATCATCATCTATGGGCTAAACATTACCCAGAATTCCTGCGCGAGATTGAGTGGAGATTTGCGCAACCGGAAACATTCAATAATCCGCTTTCTTTTCTAACTATTACCCTTAACCCTGTTCCAACTGATTGACATGCCTAGCCTTATTAGGATTCTTGCCAACCATGGTCTCGCTATCGGCGGGGCGCAAGAAGTAACTGCCGGTCCCCACGTGTCTCTATTTATTGCACCAAAATGCAATTTTGGCTATAGTTTCCATGCGCATTCACCCTCAAGATATTTATCAACTTAGTGGCGCCAAATGCACTGTTCCGTTTGAAAATTATATCAATGAATATTATTTGAAAATTGTATTTTGTAAATTGTAAATTTGTATCAAGCGCGTGTAGCTCAGTGGTTAGAGCGTCACATTGACATTGTGAAGGCCGGTGGTTCGATCCCACCCTCGCGCACATCATTAGGTTCGCTCTGAACTACATAGAGTTCGGGGCACCCAGTACCCTACGTGGTGTTGTGGCGATTCCTTCCACGCGCACTATTGTTCGTCCGCCAATACGGCGGA
>MHHQ01000016.1:54420-58981 GCA_001817065.1 Candidatus Andersenbacteria bacterium RIFCSPHIGHO2_02_FULL_46_16 | reverse complement strand
TCGCGCACCTAACAAGCCTGCCTGCCTGACGGGCTTTGCTGCCCTCACGCCTATCTGTTTGGATACCTCATAGCCTACGAATGCTCAACTGCAGCGCTCTTCTTTCTTAAAAATAAAAACCCCGCACTCAAATTAAGCTTGGGGTTCAACAATTTCAAGGAGACGACTGTCAACTAATTAACATTAGTATTGACGGCAGTGTCTTCCTTTGCCCATGGTGCAAACCGTGTGTCGGGGTAGCAATAGGTTACATACCATTTGTCGGACGTGATCGCGGGGACGTAGATCCTTAATGTTACCCACCCGCAGAAGATCGATGCCAGTCCCAAAAGGTTTGCATCGAGGAGAAGCAAAAAACCTACTCCTACTGAACACAGGCCACCGAATACGTACCCACACCGATCTAGCATCCTGACCACACCACCCCCTCGAGCTGTAACTTTGAAAACTCTCACCTGTTTTCTCCTTTTAAAAGGTACATCCAACTCATGCGACAGCAATAAATACAAACATAATATTGCATAATATAGTAAATATGTCAAGGCTAAGCAAAAATACAGCCCTATTCAGCGTAATTAATCAATAAAGACATCTGTGCTAACACCCTTCTCGTCCCTTTGCCAACCAAACAAAACTAACCGGCAAGAGGTGGAATATACTCAATAGAGAATATCAGGCGGCAATATCCTAATGTTTATCGTTCGTGGCGGACCGAAAAAGATAGCTTATTAACAAAGCATTGGCAGCAGCGTTTGCCGATTCAGACTATCGCCCAAACACTAGACCGGAAACCAAGTGCGATCACTTCCCGAATAAGTCAACTGGGCTTGGTCGAATAAATGTTAGACTATAAAACATTGTGGCTGAAAGCAGAAGAAACAGGTGAATTAAATAGTAGCGGACGCGTTCTCAAAAGGCGCTAAGCACATTCATTTTCCATCTTTTAGCCAGCCAAACGCCTTGTCCTCATCTCTGAAAAATCTCACTTTACTCCACATTTCCGTGAATCGGGACAATGTTTCTACTAAGATGGCTAAATAAGTATTAGCTCCTAAGATAGCGATCTTTTTTATATGCGGGTTTTTCATCAACTTACTGAATGTCCGTCTAGCCGATTGAGGTAGATAAAAAGCTTGATCATAAACTGGACGCACGTCTACTAGCATAGAGAAGTGTTTGTCAGGATCTTGGTTAAACAAGATATTTATTGCTTCAATCAAGTGGTTGACGTCTTCCATTCCTCTTGTTTCATCTTTTTCATAATACCGGGTAGTCCAAACCAATAAGCCGTTGTCGTCCAGTTCTAACAAGTACATACCTTTATCACAGAGTATTTGACTCATGTTATTATTGTAGTTTTTCCGTATATTAAGCGCTACTTCATTCTACAATGGCCATCATATTTACGTCATCAAAACACGTTCTATTCACTAAGTTTGTCTTGTCCTAAAATATTATTTCCTCCGGTGGGTACAGGAATCAAATTCCCAAACATAGAGCACTCTCACCTATTGCCATGAGCCTCATTGCTTGTGTTTTAACATATCATCCGGGCGCAAAGTTACATTTGCCAAGCAAACCCTTTTATACTAAGTTGAATCATCATTTGTTCTTTTATGTACCAATCCCGGGTGGAAGCAGCGCGCCAAGCCCCAAACAGAGAGTTGCTTCCACCTGTAGGCATCGACACTCTCTGTTTGGGCATTTTTTTATGGCAGGATATAGTAGAACCAAATACTTATGGATAAAACACTCACTATTAGCCAACAGCATATCCAGCAGCGTCTCGACGTCTTTTGTAAAAACCAATTCCCTCTTCATTCGCGTGCTTCCCTGCAAAAACTTATAAAAGAAGGCGCCATCTCCGTCAACAGCCGTACCGTTAAGCCAGGTTACTTATTGCATCTCAATGATATCGTCTCGGTTAACCTCACCCAATCTGTCCGCCCAGAATTGCCCCCGGCCGAGCTTCCTGTCATCCCGATTATTTTTGAAGACCAGGACATCGTCGTCATTAATAAGCCAGCCGGACTCTTGGTGCACACCGATGCTCTGCATGAGCCATCCGTGGCTGCTTGGTTTGCCCATCGTTACCCTAACCTATCGGTCGGTGAAGACAACCATCGTCCCGGTATAGTTCATCGTCTGGATCGGGATACCAGCGGAGTCATGGTCTTGGCTAAATCCCCTCTGGCCTTCCAGCAACTCAAGCAACAGTTCAAGAAACACTTCGCTAAGAAAGAGTACCTTGCCTTAGTCTTTGGTAAACCGGGTGGCGACGACGGACGAATAAACCAGGCAATTATCCGCAGCAAGCGCAATCCGTCTCGCCGTACCATCGTCCCTAAAAACAAATCATCACTGTTTACTGGCAAAATGGCCATCACCGAGTGGCGCATCGAGAAAGTTCTGAGCAATAATTTTACTTTATTGCGGGTCTACCCCTTAACCGGTCGAACTCATCAAATCAGAGTTCATCTCCATTTCATTGCTCACCCCATAGTCGGTGATCATTTATATACTTTCAAACGACAGCAGTCTCCCGTTGGGGCTAAACGGCAAATGCTTCATGCCGAACAACTGACCATCAAACTGCCTAACGGCAACCGGAAAAGCTATCGCGCTCCCCTCCCCGAGGACTTCACAGCGGTATTACAGCAGCTTCATTATGACTATAACCCTTCCACTGATACCAATCAGCCGGTCAGCTTCCGTACGCCGTCCAGTTTCCAAGCCAAACATATTAGCAAGCCATCTAAACAGAAGTATTAATGAGTTACAGCGGTTTTGAATTTAAAAATTTTTAATTTGTTTAGCCTGCCTGCCGGTAGGCAGGGATTTCTCCAGCCCCTTAGGGGAGATTAAGGATTTCAAATGCTTCCCTTAAAGTTCACCTCTAACTTACTTAAGCATGGTTTCCAGCGCATCGAGCGTGACGACGTCCTCCTGGATCTTCTGCCTGATCAAACGCGTGAAAAAGGCATTGAACTTTGGGAAAATAACGCCGCAGACCAAGTCTTTATTCTGCGCTTCCATCTTCCCTACAATCCTCGGCAGATTACCGCCTACTCCATCCCCCGTTCCATCTTAGAAGCATCCTTACATAATCATTCCTCCCTGATTTTGAACAATTTTCAGCTACCCTCTCCTCCATCATTCCTCTCCTAAAGAAATCCCGTTCAATGGCTAACAGCCTGACTGCATAGTTATCTGACACGCCCACTCTCGCAGTCAGTGCCTCGCTGCTATAACCCTTCAGCTAAGACGCCCATGAGCATCTTGACTGCCCTATCCCCCACTGACCGCCATGTTTACTATAATTTCAATCACTGCATACGCCAGCCAAAAAGCTAGCAGCATATATCCTTCTTTCACCGTGATCATTCTCCCCGAGTGCATAAACTTAAGCAGCATGAGTGAAGCTATCACCATAAACGCACCAGATACATAGACGATACTAATTGGGAAAGAAAAAGGACTAATCATTGCAATGATGCCGACAAGTATCGTCGCATCCGCCAAAACAGTTCCCAGTATATCGCCGATCGCCAATCCGTCATCCCGGTGCTTGATCGATTTGAGTGAATAGAACAGCTCTGGCATGGTTGTTCCCAAACTGACCACGAGCATGCCGATCAGAATTGGACTGATATTTATAAATTGTGCCAAGGACGTTGCCGAAGTGACGGTGAAGTTGGCGCCCACAAGCAAAAGCACCATCGCCATCAATAAAAGAAAAACATTCTTAAATTCATGATCATTCTTGTGCCTGGGGGCTGCTGGCTGAATTCCGTTTCGAAAGACCATGTAGTAAAAAATCGCTCCGGCTATGATCAGGAACAAACCCTCCACTCGTGAATAATAACCGTTTAATCCGAAGACAATTGGCAGTATCAGGAATAACGGGTAGAGGCTCACATCTTTTAGCACCTTACTTTCTATGTGTAGTCCCCGCCTGGCGTAAATGATCAGTATCGCAAAGATAAGTGTCAGATCGGCTACGTTAGATCCGAACAAAGTGCCCAATCCGAATTCTGGGATTCCCTCCAGCGCGGAATTTATGGATACTAAAGCCTCCGGCAAAATTGAGATGAACGCGACTACAATGAAACCGACAATATGTTTCGACAAATTAAAGCTCTTTGCCAATTCAGCCGAATATTTTGTGGCCAGAGTCGCTCCCTGAACAACTAAAAGTAATGAGAAAAAGAATATAATAAGATGCTCGATCATACGTATTCATTGACTATGGGTTTCAAGAATCAGCCAACTTAATCAATAGCTGCCCTTATAGCTTTTCTATTTCTTTTAAGTCTTGATCCGGCAAATATAAAATCACCAGGCCCAGGATGATGCCCAACAAAGCCGTCCATGCATGACCACCGTTAAATAACCAAATATCCAACGCATCCAGCACGTACCATATCCCCCGCCAGACCAGGACTAGTCCAATGACGATTGATATGTTCTTTGATAGGTATTTTACCGTTATCCTGTTTTTAGAAATACTCATAATATGGCGCAATTAGGTATAAATATAACGAAAATTAGCCATAAATAA
>MHHQ01000016.1:0-54382 GCA_001817065.1 Candidatus Andersenbacteria bacterium RIFCSPHIGHO2_02_FULL_46_16 | reverse complement strand
GGGGGGGGGGGGGGGGGGTATGGCCATCCGTAACTGTTGCGATATTTCCTATTATCGCTTATGCCAAAGAAAAATTTGGGGAGCAATTCGCGACTAAAAAACAAAAATCGTGGTAAAACATCTATTCATACCGTTTTATTTTAGCTCCATTTTTATTCAACGATACGCCGGTATGAAAGATACCCAAGAAGTCCGAGTTGAATCGTAGGGGTTAAGCCAACAGAGAGAATTGGAATTAAGGGCATATACTCGTTATACGCCCACCTTCCCGTGCGCAAAGCGTACAGTTCAATAATTATCGCGATCAAGACGCCAATCGGGACAATAATCCAACTCTCATTCCTTAATCTCTCAATAAATACAAATGGAAGAGTCATGAAAATTATTATAATTGCGTCAACCACAGAGGCACGCAAAAGAATAGTCTCGTTTATCCGGCCGTCCTTATAATCAGTATAAAGGTAGGAATGCGCATTTTCCCAAATAAAGTTAAGAAATAGGGACAAAACAAAAATTAACCATACTTTTCGATAATTCGTTGCCATTAGCCAAAAATTAAAGCTAAATCAATTATACCAATCCAAGTTTAGTCCGTAATTTCTGATAAACTTGCTGCTTGTTTTTTCCGCTTGTCATATCGTTGCACTACAACCAAAATTCCTGAAAGTTGAATACTGATGCTGTAATTATACACTTTGCGCGAACTTTTTTTGAGCGGAAACTGGACGAATGGATCAGCCCCGCCACTGCCTCGCAGAGCCTCGGCAACCCCAAAGAAAAAGGTCTCTTGCTTTTTTGATTTAGCGGGGGTGAAATTTTTCTTGAAAGTGGAAAGGATATTTTTCTTTGGGGTTCTTCCCTCTAAGTCTTCGGCCAGTGTGGCGGAACAATGCGGACTCGGTTTTGCGAAAACAATTTTTTGGGGAAAGGATTTCGCAAAACACTCGGCTAATCTTTTTTGAATTTGGAAGGCGCAAGCGGAGGGGGAGGGGTTTGGGGAGGAATCCTCCGCTTGCTCCGCTGATTTCTTTTGGCGAAATTCGGGCCAGTAAAACTGGTGCGCCGTTTTAATTTCAAATTTTCCCGTGATAACAAATTATTTTATAAATATGTTACTTTTGTTGCTTGCTATGTTCTAAAGATTCTTTGATAATCTGAAATGATGATTGAATAACAATAAAAGCTATTATTAAGCCAACCGTAACATCTGGCCACATCGAGTTAAATCTCGCCACCAAAAGACCTGCAATGATTACCCCAATGTTTGCAAACACATCATTGCGGGAACAAATCCATGCTGACCTTACATTTAAGTCTTTTGCTTTATGTTTCAAAAGTAAGACAAAAGATACGGCATTTGCTAATAATGCCAGCAATCCGATTATAGTAATTATTTCGGCAACCGGAATAACGGGATTGATGATTTTGAAAATACTTTCACCGACCACAAAAAACCCAAGCAAAAGCATTATAATACCTTTCACTAAAGAAGCTTTCGCGCGAACTGATGGATGTTTAAATAATACCGCGATACTGATTCCGTATACAAATGCATCTCCGAGCATATCCAACGAGTCGGCGAGAAGAGCATTTGAATGTGCAATTAAACCACCCACTACCTCAACAAAAAACATTCCCAAATTTATAAACAAAACCAGAAGTAAAACCTTTTTCAAGGTTTTACCGTCGGCATTATTTAAGTCCACCGCACAACAATCATCTTGATGTTGAGTTTTTTGTGTCATATTTTATTTAATCCAAATCTTTTTTCCGCTCCTCAAATTCTTTTTTATCAATCACTCCTTTAGCGTAGCGTTCCTTTAAGATTTCAAGCGACGACTTATCTTTTCCGTGCGCGTCATCACCATGATCGTGTCCACACATATGACCCTTTCCAAAACCGCCTCTTACTAAGCCAATAATCGCCCAGATGATGAGGCCCCAAAAGACGATCATAAATATCCAGCCAAATCCACCAAAAGGCATAAATCCAAAATTCATCATAGAATTATTTCCTTGATTAAGCCCTGTTCTTCTTGTTGCTGGCTTCGTATGGTGGCATTCTCGGAAGATGAACTCGGGAAACCCATTATTTCTTGGGCTAAAGAAAATTTGGGGAGTAAACCAAAACCGAAAATAAAAATGAAAGTTGTGATAAAAAAGTTTTTTTCATAAGCTATTTGTAGATTTTTCCGCCATCAGATAATACGTACTTTTATTTTCGTTGACTATTCTCGTTTTGAATCCGTTCATTGAAAATAAGTTCTCCAAAGAAGCCGGAGAATGCAAATGACTTCCCAAACAAAACATTTTTTCAATAATGACTATTAATTTACCAAACATTTTTACAGGATTAAATTCTTCAATTACAACCTGACCATTATTTACAAGGACTTTTTTTATCTCTTTAACAACTTGCTTTTGATTTTGAAAATGATGAAAGGCATCAACCACTATTATTTTACTAAAACTTTGTTCTGGAAAAGGCAACTCTTCTGCTTGGGCATACACACACAAAAGTCCGGGATGTTTCTTGCAACCCTTAATCATCTTTTGAGAACAATCAACGACAACAATCTTCTCCACCTTATTCGCCAAAAACCTCGAGATTCTGCCGGTTCCGCCACCCAAGTCTAAAACATTATCTGACGATTTGAAATAAGCAATTGACTCTATTTTCCTAAAGGTTTTCTCAGCACCAAAGTGGATTATCTCGTATATTGGGGCAATAATATCAAAGAAATTTTTCATACGCTATTTGGCGTTGTTAATAATGTTTTGAATGATTTGATCGATTTCTTTTGGCCTTTCGCCCAAATCGGCTTGTGTAAAAAACTGTGACAGAGCAATTGGTCGCATGCCGGAAATGAAAGTTTGCCGATCTTTAGTATAAACATTTATTTTGCAAGGCAAACAAAGTCCAATTTTAATATCCTTATTCAAAAACTCATTGGCAAACTTTGCGTTGCAAAATTCAACAATCTTAAACGGCTCTCGTTCAAAACCCTTCTCGACTAAAGTTTCTTGTACATCATGAACATGTAAAACTCGCATACCAGCTTTAGCAATTTCGCCTTGCACGCTTAAAACCGCCTCGTCAAAAGTTTTTGCTGTTGTTGTAGTGTAATCAAATTCCATAATTTTTTTGTTAGATTAAAATAAAAACGATAATCATAATGATTTTGGTGCCCGGGGCGGGACTCGAACCCGCAAGCCTTTTGGGCACAACATTTTAAGTGTTGCGCGTATGCCAATTCCGCCACCCGGGCTAGTTCTCTTCCAAAAGCAAGTATACTAAAGCATCCTTCATATACAACTTCTGGGAGGCGTCGGGCGGATTCGAACCGCCGTATAAGGGTTTTGCAGACCCTCCCCTTAGGCCGCTTGGGTACGACGCCAAATTACATAATTCCGACCCTGCCTACATTCATACCAAACAAATAGCCGCCTGAACAGCGGCCATCTTTTTATCTCGATTAAATCCTGTACTTACTTTGCGTCGCTTTTTTCAATACTATCAGTCACGGCTGGTTTCAAAGTCTCATCTGTTTTCTCCGCTTCAGCGCTCTCTTCTTTCTTTTCTTCCTTATCTTCCGCGGTCGCTTTCTCCGCGGCTATCTTTTTCCTTTCTTCCTTTGCCTGCGCTTCAGCTTCTCTCTTAATCTTTTCTTCAGCTAATCGCTTCTTTTCGCCCTCTTCTTTAATCAAGCGCTGCATTGATTTTACGTCCTCGGCAAAACGGCGTCGACCGACATGTCGGAGATATAACAATTTTGCCCGTCTTACCTTCTGCCGCTTCACTACTTCAATATTCTTAATTAATGGGCTATACAGCGGGAAAACCCTTTCCACTCCAAACCCGCCAGTCTCGCGGCGCACAGTAAAACTGGTCGAAGGACCACTGCCGCGAATCCCTAAAATTGTCCCCTCAAAAGTCTGTACTCGTGACTTTTCACCTTCTTGCACCTTTGTCTCGACTTTCACAATATCACCCGGTTTAAGGATTGGCCGTTCTATGCCGGTGATTTGTTTTACTTCAAAATATCTTAATAAATCCATAACTATTCCTCTCTCCTATTAATTAAATGCCCCACTAAAGGGTAAACAACATAATAATCACTAAGGTATTATAAGTCAATATTATTAACTTTCATTGTTGTATCCAGACTCACTACCTGCTCCCCGGACGGTCAGCTAAGGCAAGGTCACTACTTCCATCTCCATGATCCTAGCGCCGTGTTGTATGGCTTCTGCCCGATTTGGCTTCCATATATCCACCACGTATTTATTGTTGTATCGCACATTCATACGATCATTAATGACATAAATATTATCACCAATCTTCACCGTGGTTCCCATTGGCAAAAAGTTAGCCGCCATCGTTCCTGGTCCTACCCTCTCCCCGTTCGCTGTCACAAACGGATTCCCGTCTGTCTGGTCTGTGGTTGAGGAATAAGCTGTCGTTAGAACATGCACCCTGCTTCCTGCCGTCAGTGAAGATCTCACCTGCAAAGACTCTTCCTGCAATACCCGGGCAAATGTTTTCGCTTGCGGGTAAGCTTCAATTCCTACTACCGCCACGCCCTCCAGTGCCGGATCAAGATCAAACACTAAAGCTGAATTCGATAAGCCCACCTCGTTGTTAAAAGCCAGTGTTTGTGCCGGGAATAGATTAACTGCGATAAATATAAACAATACGATTAACTCTATTCCGTCACAAGACACTGCCCACAGCCTTTGGAGCCAGCTACCCCCCTTTGTTTGGGTAGGAGTGTTAAACATGTTGTTTTATAAAAAGCTTGATTGTTGCGAATCAAGCTCACTTATAACATTATCACAAAACAGACCTCCAGTCAATGACTAGAGAACAATTATAGTGCTCAACAATATAACCACGAAAAAGCCAGCTGAAGTTCACCCCCACACCCAGAAAGCGCCGGCCTTTAAGGCCGGTGATGAATGGTTTTTATATTAGCTCCGCTGAAAAGCCCTGGCCTTTAGGCCAGTGTGGGGGTTTACCTTCAGTTGCTTTTTCTTCTCGAGTATTAAGTTGTCGCTTGTCTTTAGTAAACTTCTACTTTGACCTGGCCTAGTCCCCCACTTATACCAATCGCTTGTTTTGTAGCAATTGTTAAATCGGCTACACGATTGCCGTATTTGCTTTGGTAAAAGCCGCCAGTGTCAGTTATTAGCACGTCTACTGATTGTCCAGAATTAACATTGGTAACTTTAGCTCTATAGCCTACTAAGTGCTTTCGGTCAGCGCCGATAGCCATCGTTAAGGCATTATCGTTCAAAGGCTGTCCGTTGGCCATTATACGCAGCGGATTACAGCCTAAACACCCGGCACGGCTATAATAGCTAGCCTCACCCTGCAGTACCACTGGTATGCCACTGCTCGGCAATACACGTGTCGTAGTATACGGCTGGCTACTTGCTGAAGCCATTTTCCTGGAGCGCCAATCACCGCCTTTAGTTTCAATAATAGAGCTGGCTGTCACCGATCCGGCCATTCTTTGTGTATATTCCGGTTCTCGCACCACATCGGCACCATCTTGAAAATCCTCGCTATGTAAGATCTGTACCTGGGCTACCAACTTTTTAGCCGGAGCTTGGGTATAGTCCACCTCAAAAGCCAGCCCCACCTGCGGTACTAACGAATAAGCCAGCACGGCGACCATTAAGGTTATTAAGTTGATTCTTTCTGCTATAGTTTTTCTTGTTTTGTGTTTGTTTCCTAAAATGCATATCGCTGCCAATAATAAGGCCATAAAAGCATTTAAGGATTAACACAGTGGTCGTTTTATCCCGCTGGGATCCCCTTGGGGAACAAAGTGGGTTTTACGCCCATTTTGCTAAAACAGCCCTGGGTTGCCTATAACTCACTTATTCGCTGGATCAGGCTTTAAGGGCCTGCCCAGCGAAGCCTAAAGGAGGCGAAGTTGGGCAACAAAAAAGCCTGATAGAATCATCTCTATCAGGCAAAACAGAGCATGATAACATAACCACAAAATATGTCAAGACACGTTTCTTGTGCCCTGTCAAACCCCCCGAAACACAAACCGCCTAAGTCTTAAGCAGTATCGTCAACAAACCAACCACACATCCCCGAACCTCAACTAGGAATCCGTACCTGAACTCTCTTGATAAGCAGATGCATTGGACTAACTGGTGGTGGTGCTCCTCCCCATATCCGCTGACACTCATGAGCTTGGCGCACTAAGCTCTGATGCCAATACCACATTCCCAGCCCAGCATTCATCGAGCAAAATACGCCATTACGGATGTTCCGCTCAATCTCATTCTCGGTCAGTGCGACTATGTGCAAACCCCCATCGTTCTGTACCTTCGAAGCAAATTCACCCGAACTTAGATACACTGTCCCGATGTAATTTACATGCGCTAGGTCGCACACATAAGGAAAAACTGGGTGAGGGTTCAGAAACAAAGTACCTGGCTGCTCAGGAATGCCTGTTTCCTGCGCCAGTTCCTTGAGGCCAGCTATTATCGCCGTCTCTCCCTCTTCGACCCCACCACCCGGAAATTCCAACGAGCTAAATCGGCCAAATACCCGCAAATCGAGCGTTTTTCCGTCCGACAGCTCTAACACACGCGGTAGTTCTGCTTCGTACTGACCCATCGGTCCGCGCTGTTCAATCACCATCAGAAAGCGTTCCGGTTCGCCTGGCAATACGGGTACGACATTCACTCCTTGCTTGTTCCAACTACCGTCGCCACGTACCAATTCCCAATAGGCGATGTAGGAAAACTCTCCATTGGCAAAACGCGCTTTGAATGGGCGGTTAGGCGTGCATACAACCACCTGCCTATGCCGGTACGAAGACGGTGCAAACTCAATTCGTTTGCCTTCTACCCACTCAATATCACTCAAGTCACCAAATACACCCGGTAGCTCTCTTTCCATCTCGTGTCTCCCCAAAAGAACTAACTTCCTCAAATTGGCCAAAGAACGAACAACGACCCAACATAACGTTAATAAACACTTCGGTCAACTTGCGCTCCCCCCCTTGCTTCTTGCTGGATAATTGATGATCCTTAAGCCATGTTTACCGGCATCATTCGCCATCAAGGACTAGTTGAATCTCTTCAAGAGTCAGCCAGTGGCACACACCTCGTCCTGGCGACTCCTTTAGCGGACAAAGTTAACGCCGGGGATAGCCTGGCGGTCAACGGCGCTTGTTTAACTGTCTTGCAGCACACCGTCCAAACAATCACTTTTCGTCTGATGCAGGAAACTCTCCAGCGCACCAATCTTGGTCAACTTCATCCCAAGAGCCCCGTCAATCTAGAGCGGCCGCTCACCCCTACTCAATCTATAGACGGGCACTTTGTCATGGGGCACATCGATGGTCTCGCCACCATTACTGTTATCTCAACAATAAAACAAGATAAAATATTTACCTGCCAACTTCCGTCCGACCTGCTGCGTTATCTCATTCCTAAAAGCTCCATCGCTCTGGACGGTGTCAGTCTCACGCTTGTCGACGTTAACCAAGACACCTTTACTGTCTCTCTGATGCCCTACACCCTGGAGCACACCCTGTTCGGGCAAGTATCAGCCAATTACCAAGCTAATATAGAAGTAGACCTCTTAAGCAAATATGTCGAACGATTCCTTAATTATCGGCCAAGTAATTAAAGGCGCAGGTGGTGGTACCGCTCTAGGCTTTCCTACCGCCAACCTGCAATTAGCCAGCCCGTCCGCTCGTCCGCCGGATGGCGTCTATGCCTGTCTAGCTCTAATCATTCCTCAATCCCGTTTATACCTGGCGCTGCTTCACGTCGGCCCGCGGCCTACCTTTCCCGATCTGCCCTCTTCCGTCGAAGTGCATCTGATCGACTTTCCCTACCAAAAGCTTTACGGTGAAAAGCTGAGTTTAAGTAATCTGTGTTATATTAGAAAAATTAAAAAATTCCCCTCCTCACTAGAACTTATCCAAGCCTTAAAACAAGATAGCCACAAGGCCGCGCAACTATTCTCCTCTTATGACCAATCAGCCAATTAAAGTCGTTATCATTGCCGCCGACTTTCATCAGATGATCGCTGATAATATGATCAAGGCGGCCAAACAAGAGTTAACAAACTACCGCGCTAACTTATTAAAAACTATCCGTGTCCCGGGCAGTTATGAAATACCCCTGGCTGTTCAAACAATTATCCAACAAATCAAGCCGGACTGCTTAGTCGTTCTCGGGTACATTGAACGCGGCTATACTACGCACGGTGAAGTCATGGGGCACGTCGTCCTTCAAGCCCTCGTTAGCTTGCAGCTCAAATATAATCTGCCGATCGGCCTTGGCATCATCGGTCCTGGCGCTACGCTCAAACAAGCAAAAGCCCGGTGGGAATCCACTGCCCAAGGTGCTGTTCGCGCTGCCTTAGCGTCTCATAACTTATTATCAGCACAGCCGATTCGTGATATAATTAAAGAATGATCAAACATTACCTTTCTTTCGTTGGTGTCAGTTTACTGCTCGTTATATTCGCCCCGTCGGTTTGGGCACAAGCTCCCGGTCAAATGCCTCCCCTATCCAGCCTCATCCCCAGCCCTTCTCCGTATGGCACAGCTGGCGATATCGTCACAGATACAGAACTGCCTGATTCAGACCTCACGCAAGACTTGGCTGCGGAAGTTTTGCCTACCGTGAACCGCATGTCTTATGGTTGGGAAACAATGCGCAATGGCGTTATTCGTTTCTTTACTTTAAAAGCAGAGAATAAAGCCCAGCTATACGAACAGCACTTGCACATGCTGGACCGCAAGTTAGCCGCTTGCGCGGAAATTGGCGATGAACAATGTACCGAGCTAATCAAAAAGCGTATGGAAAAGCTCACCACGCGCGCTACTAACTACTTAGAACGGCGCGAGGAGCTTAGAGATAAGCTATTAGAACGATTTCAAACCTGGCGCACCCGCCGGGAAGCCATGATTCCTGTACGGCAAGAACGTGTGGCCGAACTCAAAGACCAGCGCGAAGAATTAATGGCTGCTCGTAAGGCCATGATGGAAACTGCTCGTCAAAACCGCGGTGCTCGACAGGAGGAGATAAGAGCAAACATGCAGGAACGGCGCGACCAGATCAAACAAAACATAGAACAGCGACAGGATAACCGTCAGGAGTTGCAGCAGAATGCGCAAGAACAAAGACAGCTCAACCTTGAAAAGCGTCGCGAAAACCAGGAGCAACTCATCGAAATGCGCAGTGGCAACCTTAAAGACAAACTGGATGCTACCGAAGAACAAGTCCGAGTCCGTCAGGAAGCCGTTCAAAACGCCCAGTAGTTCTCCAATTTATTTTCCCGCGCACCACTTGGTCACTCCAAGCCCTTACCCCTGTCCGACCTGCCTGGGTCGGTACTAGTACCTCCTTCTTTTAATTCTCAACACCGATGATATACTATCGTCAGTGTTTTTAATCCTTCACACAAACACAAACATATGAAGAAGTACATCGTGGCGCTGTCGGCGCCAGAGCGCCGGTATCTCACCTCGATCACGAAGACAGGTACCCACCATGCCCGCGTCATTATCCGGGCTCGTATTCTGTTGCTGTCACACCAGAAGCTGCGGGATAACGATATTGCCCGGCGGCTAGAAATCTCCAGCTGGACAGTACGAGACGTGCGTAAGCGGTACCGCCAGCGAGCAACAATACAAGCAGCCCTTCAGGACCTGCCTCGGAGTGGGCAGCCGAGTAAACTGACGCCGGAGGCTGAAGCCTTCATTGTCGCCACGGCCTGCACGAACGCTCCCGACGGAGCCGACCACTGGCCGCTGCGGGCGTTGCGCGAGGCAGTCAATGCCACGTACAAAACATCGATCATGTCTCTCAATCCGATCCGGGCAGTGCTCATCCAGAACGAACTCAAGCCCTGGCGGGAAAAAAATGTGGTGCGTCCCCAAGCTCACGCCGCTCTTCCGGGAACGGATGGACGACATCCTGGCGCTCTACACTGAACCGCTTCCTGCTGGCCACGAGCTGCATTGCTTTGACGAAGTATCCAAGCAGCTGCTCGGCACGCCCCGGGGCGGCCAGCCTTGCGCGCCGGGCACCGTGCGCCGGCTCGACTACGAGTACAAACGAAACGGCACGCGTAATCTGTTTGTGGCCGTTAATCCTTTGGTCGGTGAACGAACAGTCGCGGTCACTGAGCGCCGAACAGCCGCCGACACGGCCAACTTTCTCTGGCACTACTGCATGGAGGAACACCGGACCGCTGCCCATATCCACCTGGTTCTGGACAACCTCAATACCCATCTGCGTGGCAGTCTCACGAAAGTATGGGGCGACCAGAAAACAGCTGCCTTCTTCGCCCGTGTGACACTCCATCACACGCCAACGCATGCTTCTTGGCTGAACATGGCAGAGTGTGAAATCAGCTGCCTTAAGACCCAGGGGCTGAAAACGAGACTGGCAGATGAGGCTGTTTTGAAAAACACGGTCGCCGCCATCACCGCCTGGCGCAACCAGCACCGGCGTAAGATTACCTGGACGTTCACCACGAAAAAAGCCCAGGAAAAGTTTCCAGAGCTGTATCGGGAGTTAGGTGTGGTTAATTAAAAGAATGCGGTACTAGCATATTTATCAACCGCTTGCTTGGCTTTTTTCTTTCGGCTTACCCACCACTCATCCTCTTTATCCGCAAACCACCAATGGTCAGAACCTGTTTTTAAAATACGCCCAGCCAACCGCTTGGCTGTTTTTGTCTTTAATCGTTTTACTGCCGATGGAATCCAGGTTTTTGCTCTGGCGTTCCCTGTATCTGCCTGTTCTTTTAAGGACAGTATCCATTCTAGATTATCCGCGTCCTTGGCCAGCTTAGCTTCCCTGGTTCTGCGCAGCTTATATTCCCTGAGTATCTCCAAAATATCCTGGCCAAATGGGAGTGTCTTGGCTACGTCCCCTACTGCCTTCCTTTCGTTCGCCTTAGCATACTTTTGGTGTACATAATTCAAGTCACTCGTCCGCGCTTCTGCCAAATCATGGAAGAGACACATTTTTAAAACCTTCTCCACATTTACTCCCTTTTCCATCTGTGCCAGCGCGTAGCCGATGAAGACATCACGGCAAACATGCTCTGCCACCGACTGCTTCCCGCTTCCCAGGAAATAAAAACCACTGCGCGGTGTTTCCGCCAATATCCCTACCTCGAACAGAAAATCAACGATTTGTCCCATGTCTTTAGACATCAAGTTAGCTTAGGGGCATTCTCCGAATAAAAAAAGCCCCCAGCGCTTTACCCCCACACCCAGAAAGCGCCGGCCTTTAAGGCCGGTGATGAATGGTTTTTGTATTAGCTCTGCTGAAAAGCCCTAGCCTTTAGGCCAGGGTGTGGGGGTTTACTAGGGGTTTACTGCAAGCTCCCCTTTCTTACGGTCCCGCCAGAACCAGACATAAATTCCATATATCTAATTCAGCGTATAAGCAATATTCAGAACAAAAATACCCCACTGGTCATTCAAATAAGACGTAATAAACCAAAAGGGAGCACTTGCTAATCCAATCACAAACCCCCACTTATTTTTCCGTGCCACCAAAAAAATAGCGGTCACACCTGTGGCCGTTATCATTATTTGGCTAATCAAATCAAGCATATCGATTTCTTCACAATACTTTTCCTTAGATGAGATGAATGAATTATACTAAAACTAATTAATAACATTAATTTCCTTTTCCATGAACAGACTTTTTATACTCTTATCCTTGTTGTTAATCCTCAGTCTTGTCTTGGCCATATTGGTAATATCCCAACAATACAATGTGAGACTGTCTGCCAATGTTCCTCGAACCTATACTGTCCCTAAATGGCAATGCAATACAACATGCGAATGCGTCACTCCAGATTTTGTAACAATAGGCTACGCCCGAAGCCACGTAACAATTTGCTCGCGCACTCTTCCAAGTTATAGCGACGACACAAAGAACTCCTCTGATGCCTATGACTATACCAAAACTGATGATTGTGCTAATGACTGTCAGAGAGCATTCCCTGACCGAGCTGCCGTTATGGGCGAGCCAATAGCCGACTGGAACGACTGTCAAAAGATTGGTATCTGTCCCCGGCTCATTCCCAACAACACAACTCCTCCCCCTAGGCCACCAGACGATAATTTTTGGGAACGAATAAAACGAAGGCCGTAAAACCCTTCTCTTGCTACTTTCTTTTTAACCACTTCTGCCTAGGCCACACAGACTATCGCGACGTCTTTTTCGCTATATATTGGATAGGTAAATAATGTTTTAGCTTTCTTCCTTCTCCTCCGCTCCTCCATCAACTTTCTCTTTTCTTAGCTTCAGCATATGCAGCGAATCATTCAGTGAATAGTATTTTTATAGGACTTTGATGTTTAGTATCCCGCTAACATCCACAAGTGAGCTCTACCATGCGCCTTTCAACATTATCTGAATAACCGACATAGGTTCGGTTGTCCTTCTTCGCTTTTACATGACCGGACAATATGTAATCTTGTAAGGGCTTACCGTTCGTAGCTCCTGCGAAAGCGAAGAGCGAAGAAGTGAGCGGGCCGCCCAGCAAAGCTGGGACGAGCCTCGCTCAAAAAATCTCTGGATTTTTTGAGCGGGTAACGGGAGTCGAACCCGTATCTCTACCTTGGCAAGGTAGTGTAAAAGCCATTATACGATACCCGCAAGTGTTATTATTTGTACCTAATTATTGCCAACGCATCAATAGCTTGTAAACAAATCGCCTGCAAGCAATGTTTTTCATTTTTTGCTTTACACTTTTCGTTTCTATGTGCCGCGGGTCAGAATTGAACTGACGACACCTTCGTCTTCAGCGAAGTGCTCTACCACTGAGCTACCGCGGCTTATCAACAACATCGTTCTTAGACCATATCTAAAAAAACAATTTGTTTCAACCACCAGACACCAGGATTCTGTTTAACCATTAACTTGCTACTATAGTACCTGACCTCTGCTGAATCCTAATATCTTTAAGCCGCTCATCATAATCAATCGCCTCTTTGATTTTTAGATATTTTCTGGATAGATATAATAACCCTTTTCGATAATACATTGCCTTAAATAATTTGCGCGAATCCCCTTTGACATAACGGATTGTAAAAACTCCATCACCATTATGAATATAACCCTTTACTTTAAACTGATCTGCGATTCTCTTTTTAAGCCATCTAACAAAATATGGGCTCGCTGTACTAAAACCAAGATAATAAACAAAGCTCTGAGGCCATCGCTTATCCCAAGTAGTCCAAAAAGTACCGTCTCCGTCGTAAAGCCCACGAAGAAAATCAGCAAAATAGGAGTTTGGTACCTGAACCGCCTTAATTGTCTTTGATTTCTTAGGAGTAACGCCAACACTCACAAGAAAATCATGAAAATTTCTACTCTTAAATTGAACCGTCCAATAATTTTTCTTTTTTGTACCACCGCGACCACTCCTATAAGGTTCCTTTTTCAGCGAAATAGATTCACGAAACCTATCTATAAGCTCCCTGTCCTTTGAAACAAAGCAAATTCCTTTATTATCCTTACGTAGGTTGCCATCGGACGCGATCAAGCCAATCGCATATGCCAGTTCTGGTCTCCACTTTGTATCAATAATATTGACTAACCGGTGCATACATCTATTGTATCATATTTGTTCGTTTATTACCCACTTATGACCCGCAGCCGAAGCAGCGTCCCAATAACAAGAGTCAGGTGATGCCTTTGTCCCTAGTCTTTTCAAACTAAAGAAGCTCGGACTATTACCCCTTTGCGTTAATAGAAAAACACTGTATACATCTATTAATAGGGCGGTTAGCTCAGTGGTAGAGCAACTGACTTACATTCAGTAGGCCATAGGTTCAAATCCTATACCGCCCACCCAACATCAAACTGATTACAAGTTACTGATTATTGGTTACTACTGGTGCTGTAATCATACACTTTGCGCGAACCTTTTTCGAGCGGAAACTGAACAAATGAGCCTGATCTGCCATTATCCGACGGTGGGCTGGACGCGGAGAATTACCGGAGACGCTGTGCAGGACTTTCCAAAGTTCCTATAAAAAACAATCTGGATCTCACCCATATCATTGCCCATACTTTTGGTAACCCAGAAAAACAGCCACAGAAATTTACCGGCAATTAACGGAGGAGGGTTATATATTCCGTTCTGTGGCAGACATTACCGACAAATCCGGATCTTGCACATTACTTTTCTTGAATCAGGTAGCGGGTTATTACACCGAAGACCCTAATGCTTACGATGGCCTTTCTGCTCTGCACTATGGGCAAGTAAAAGAATTTCGGATTTATTCCAGTCTCAATATCGCCGCCGTCATGGACGACTCGCATGGCCCATATCATCCGGGGTGGTATGTTGTGTTACGAAAATCGGAGCGTAATGACAAGATATGATTGGTAGATTTAAGGAATTCAACACTTGGTATTCAACTTCTCCAACTCATTTTTACTATTCTTCTTCAAATGACTCCCTTATAGTTTCTGGGTTTGCTTTTGAACGTCGGCTCTGATGGCGAACAACATTGGTCCGAATAAAATCTGACGCGGCTCTAAGTGCCACTCCACGCCTCCATTTTGAATTATCTCTATCCTCCACCCTGCCTGATAATTGCCATAATCTAATATATGCTTCTTGCTTCAGGTCATCAAAAGAAAGCGGAGAGAGGAAGGCCTCCACCGAACCCGAAACCCTCTTCATACTCTTTATTGCCAGTCGAGCACCAAAATCGGCGTCTTCAGTCAACTCCTCGTGATGCGACTTCGCCCAATTCTCATCAATATTAATCTCTTTAACATGATAGTTAAGAAAGATGTATGGAAGTCACATTATGAAATGCCACAAATATAGTGACGGGCCCTGTCGGCGCTGCACCCCCACCCGACGGCTTCGGCCTGCCAGGCGGGCAGCCTGCAGGCGCTCGGTGGGGGTCCCCCGCGCCGCCACCCGTTTATTTAAGAGTGGCATTTCATAATGTGACATCTATAGCTCCGTCCCTCTGGGTCCTTTTCAGCCCGCTTCAAAGCACGCCAAGCAGTCGCTCTCGACACATTATAACGTTCCACGATCTCTGCACTTTTCATATCACTTGTTATTTCCACTTGCCGCCGCTGCATTACGTCCTCATTAACTGGTTGTATGTCCTCGTCTAATCCTTCCGCCACCACCTCAGCAGGAACATTTTCTTGACCTTGTTCACCCTTAACATCACCAAAATTGCTCTCCATGTTCGATTCTGATCCCATATATGAAAGCATATCATATAAATTATCCGCCTATAAATATCAGAATAAGTATCTAATTCACCGCAACTAATATTGCGACACAGCTGAGAGAGCGCCATCAAAAAGATAGCTCACCGTTACAATAAACCTGACACAAAACTACCTGTGAACAAAACCACTTACCGAGGGTCTAATGTACGTGCTACTATTTTACTAAATAACTATGATCGAACACGAACCATCAAGTTTTCGTCCCAGCTCCGAAGAAAAAGTTGACAAACCTATGAATCTTGGAGGAATGGATGATTATCAACGCGAAAAAGTTGATTATACGCTACAAAATGTTGAGGAGCTTAGTCATGCCATCAAGAGCTACATAATCATTAATGATTTTGCGCGTGAGAATGGAATTAAACTGCCACGTGCATCGGATGAGTTTGATAGATTGAGACAACCAAAAGGTTCCGCCGGTTCAGACAGCGACCTAATGAAGCTCTGTGCTATCTTCGAGAAAGCCCAAGTTGAAGCTTTTAAAAATATCCCCGCTGCACACAAAGCGGAATTAGAACAAAGGTTTATCTCTAGGGATAACGACCAATAATAAAAAAGGAAAAAAGGACCCCCACTAGAGTAAGAGTCCTCAAATAACAAGCTGCGAAAGCTATCTCACTCAACCCTGGCGTGGTGCCACTTCCTGGTGAAGTTCGCCAGCAAAAATGGCGCCCACTGCCAGGCAGGTGACCACACACCAGTCGGTGGCCAACCAGTGAGTTCCACCCACTGCTCTGCCAGCCGTTTTTCACGACGGGTAAGGCGCGTGCGTTGCTGCAACCACAAAGTAGAAATTTCCTCCAGGCGATGGCGCAGCGTGTTAACACCGGCGTAGTCTCCAGTTATGTCCAGAGGCCGACTCTCAACGCTGGCTACAATAGTTTCCAGAAAGTCAGCTTCTTCCTCTGATGTCATAGGAGGAGTATCTGGCGTGATCTCTGGATTCTCGGTGGCCGCCCGTACAATTTCCTCCTCCGCCAAACACAGTTTGACGAAATTGGAAAAATCTAAAGGACAAGCCAAAGCCGCTGACAACCAGCCGCGCTTGCCCGCCTCCCAGGCTTCCCACGAACCCCACCAATAGCGAGGTTCTGTCTGGTCAACCAGAAGTCCGTTTATCTCCTTCTCCCGCGTCGTCCGCAAAAAGCGCAACAGTCCCATACGCCATGCGACCGCAAACAGACACTTTTGCGCCCGTTTATGCTCCAGCCCCACCGTCTCAGCTTCATTAAAAAGAAGACCGATTTGTGACGCCCACACTGGAACTTTCTCCAGCCAATAGTTTCTCTTGTTCATGGCCTTCAAGGCCTCCCTTAAAAAAGAACAGTGCACCTAACTTGCTAACTTTTGATTCCAGAATCCTACCGATATATATTACGTAAGATTCTGAAAGAAAAGCCCCAAAATCAGTTGACTTTGGGGATACCTGGTTTTTTATCCCGAGGATTTTAGGGAAAACCAGCTGAAGCTGGAAAGAACAACTAGCTAACGGCGTACTCCGCGAAAGCGAAGTTCACTGACGCTATTTCCTCCGCGGTGTATTCATGACGGTCAGTCAACCGCGCCAAACCACGGACACCCATCACTATAATGGAGTCGCCAGCGGAGAGAGAAACTTGCGGCGGTTTTTCGGGGATCGCCACGTCAATCCCAAACCGAGTCCGCATCGCTTCAATCGTCGCCTTGTGACTCGGATTCAGACTGGGCACTACTCCCTGATCAACACGCACCTTAGCCTCCTCTGCTGTCAACTGACGGCGCACAATCGTGCAGTCACCATTGAACATAGAATCAGCTAATGCAAAACCAAAGTAAACTTTCGCCATGGTGTTTTTCTCCCATACCGCTCACAGAGAGAATCGCAAACCACGATTCCTCTCAATGCCTCTCACGGTCAAGAGTACAATCCGCTTGTGTTTTACGGCAGGCATAGTTCTTGTGAACTAAGCGCGGTGTTCCTGCCAACCTGCTTGATTAACGAGAGTTCAAAAAGGAGGTTCCGGAGAGCATCCTTGCTCGGCATCCGAGATGTCCGTCTCCCAATCAGTCTGACGGTCGAAATGAATTGCCTCCTCCGCAGCCTTCGCGTCAGCCTCGATCCGCTCGGCCACGGCCAGAACCCTCTCCAGCCAGACAGTCATGTTGGCAGCGGCAAACTCGGCACCCACTTCCTCATCAGTGGCCAGCGGGTCGAGCAAAACCGACGCCAGGGACAACCTCTTGTCCCCACTCTCGTCAGCCAACAAAGAGAGTTTAGTAGACATTTCAAACCGCAACCGACGCACTTCTTGTTCATTCATCATCCTTCTGTTCCTTCTAAAAAAGTGACGGACGAGTGATAAAGAGAAATAAGCATTGCCGGTTTTCAGGAGGCACAGATGGCACCGGCTTTCAGCTCCTTAACAGTATTTCTTATTTCTCCCCCCTTAGAGTTTCCCCTCATTCACGACCAAACGTCAGTTGACGCTGACCGCGAAAGAGGGAAAGGGATTGCGAAGTCCCGCACCAAACTTTGCTCTGGTACTAGGGTAAGGGGGCTCGTTGGGTCAAGCCATGCCTCCGTGCAATCCCGAGAGTGGTTTGCTAGAAATCCAGGTACCACTCGACAACCTGGGTGACCGTGAGAGTTTGGATCTCTTTCATGGCGCCACAGTCACTGGCGAACGCCTGAAAAAGGAACACGTACGCGCGTCGCAGAAGGTCAGGAGAGACAAAGCCATCACCCGTTCCCCTGCTCCCCGCACGCTGTTCCGCCCACTTCCATGCCTCGTCCCAATCATTGGGCAGGGCATCCACAAAATCGGAACCCCGGGTACCCGTTACCGGATTTCTTACGATCATGGTTTACCCCCTTTGTGTCTGTGTTGACGCATAATTTCCACTTCAGCCCCCAGAAGCTACTCCATTCTTGATCTGTTACGCTCGGAGCTAAAGGGGAAATTATTTAATTGTCAAAGTACTCGCCAGTTTTAATTTCCTGGAACAAGCACCTTTGAGAAAACAAAACGAAACCTAAAACGATGATGGAGCGCTTTTGATACCGGCCACTTTGGGCAAATGAGCTACCAAGGCTCTGAACCCAGTTCATGTGACCAGGGCTCCGCGTTAAAGGTTATGTACGTTGTTTTCTGAAAGGTGCTGTCCGATAACTGTCTGCCTCTGAAATTTCTGTGTAACGGGCACCTTAGCAGAACGGTAAAATTATGTCAAGATTTATGACACTATATTTTCACCATTGCTATAATATCCGCTTAAATCAGCTAATATAATACATACATAATCTGTTATATATAATAAATAAAAAAGCCCGGTGACCAGACTTCACAATGTGTAATGTCTAGTCCCGGGCTGTTGCGTCGTGTCGAACGGTTAGCGAACCAAAAGAACTTTGTTACCACTACCGTTCGACACCCTGGTAATTTAGCCTCCGCCCATTTTATCCTCCTTTCTCACTAGGCCATGCGCTGAAGAACGTACCTTACAATAATAGGTAATAACAGTGTATCCCAAATATCAATAAATGTCAACTTCTTTGACAAATTTTACCCTAGTTTATCCCAAAGCAACTCAAAAACCATTTTAAGGGCATTAGCAACTGCTTTATCCTCTATTGCCACACCCCTCAAAGGTATTGAGTAAGGAATAAAGAATACTCGATCTCCACGTACACTAATATCAGCCTCAAGGGGATATTGATCCACAGGGATAAACTTAGCCTGTCGTAACTTCGCTGAATAACCCTTAACCGGACCATTATTAGCTGTGTAGATAACACGGCTCTTGATGCGATTCTTAGCTCGGCGTTCGCGGACTTTCTCTATTGGAAATCCGGTCTGCTCTAATGTCTTTATTGCACGATCTAAATGTAAAATATTAAGAACTTCACCACCACGACCTGTCAGTAAATCTCTCACAAAGCCGCCAATAGCTTGTGCCCCTTCATAATATCTCACAACCGGGCGCTGCCCCCGCTCAAACTGTCCCCGGGAAATTAGCTCCGGAACAAGTTTGTTTATCACTTCTTTTTGCCTTTTAATATCTGCTTCCCGTTCATCTACCAAATTTGTCAGTCGTTCTGGTGATTCAGCAACAAAGTATGTTTTTTTACCCTCGTCATACGTAGTGATGAACCCTTTATCCCGCAGATCATCCAGTACTAGATAACTGGTGGCACGAGGTATACCCGCCCGCTGGGCAATTTTCTGCACCGGGCTGGGCCCTAGCTCCAACGCCGCTAAATAAACCTTAGCCTCGCGCTCATCAAGCCCGATTTTCTGCAATTCAAGTTCAAGATCATTGACCATACTGCCGCTACTATAGCACACGAATTACACATTTGTCAATTTCTGACAATAAATGTATCAAATAATAGCGCTAAGCCTTCCCGATAAATAGTGGCGTAGCTGCATTGCTTTAGCTTCCAAAAAATAGGGAAGTCCAATTTAGTGCGGACGAGATGACTTGCCCAGTACCACGTATGGTACTGGGCGCCCCAAACTCTACGTAGTTCGGGGCGAACCTAGTTTTAAACTGTGTTTACACTGAGCGAGGCTATGAGCCGAATCTAAGTGCGGACGGTGGGATTTGAACCCACACGGCCTTGCGGCCACAGCCCCCTCAAGGCTGCGAGTCTGCCGGTTTCTCCACGTCCGCGCATTTAAGACAGTACAGGTACATTAGATTCTTTTCAAGCTATACGCATTATTGAACCACCCCCCTTAAAACCTGCGGGTCTTTTACCAATCCGTGACTGCTCCAAAGAACTCCATTGCCGATCAAATTTGTCTTTTTTACGCTTCAGAAAAGGGATAGCATCAGAATAATACATCGCCTCAAAAACCTTTCTTGCTTCTGTTTTGGCAAACAATAAATAGGGAACATGATTTGTATAACATCGTATCAGGCCATCGGCTTTAAACATTCTTTTTATTCCACCTCTTAACCATCTCAAGTGTTTTTTGCTAGCACACACAAAAGTCAAGTATAGCGATACACTGCTGTGCCATCTGGTATCCCAATAAGCATGAGTGGATCCATCACCATCAAATTCACCTCTTAAATAGTCAGCAAAGTAATTGTCAGGAATATTTACAACACCAATAGTGAAAGTCTTTTTTGGCGTAATACCAATAGAAATGAGCCATTTATACAAAACAACATCGCCAAATTGCACATATGTACAACTGTTTCTATATGACCCACTAGATTTCCATGCAATTTTATTGTTAATTCCTATGCACCTCTTAAAAGTCTCGAGTTGCTCCACGTCTTTAGATGTCAGATTTATATGCCTACCATCTTTAGAAAGGGAGCCGTCAGTCGCAATTAATCCACATGCGTAAGCCAACTCCGGCGTCCAGCTTGGATTAGAGGTTCTACTAGGTTTTGGTCCCGGTTTTGTCATGGAAAAAAGAAAATACATTTCCATTGTATCACTTTTGTTCCTATTAGAGAACAAGCGAGGGTTGAGCCTTAAAACAGCGCGGCTTGTTTTTGGTGAGAGACAGCTTCTTTTTGGTCTTCCTCTTCATTGACCGGACTGCCTTGGGTGATTAGGGCTAATACTTTAAGGATTTTCTGGAAATCAGCCAGCAGTACCGGTCTTAAATTGCCTCGGTAAAGCGCGGCTGCCGGATGATACATGGGAATTACGACTTGGCCCTTCTTGTTTCTCTTTGCCTGCCCATGAATCTTGGATATAGATAAAGTTTCACCTAAAAAATGAGCCATCGAATACCTGCCTAATGTCACGATCAGTTTTGGCTGTATAATCGCTACTTGTCTATCCAGCCACGGTGCATAAGCTGCCAACTCCTCTGGCAAAGGGTCGCGATTACCAGGAGGCCTATGTTTGACCATATTCGCAATAAATACCTCTTCCCTCTTGAGCCCTATGCTGCCAATCAAATTCGTCAAGAACTTGCCTGCCGCTCCTACAAACGGCCGGCCTTGCTCATCTTCGTCCTTTCCTGGACCTTCACCCACAAATAAAATATCCGCGTCAGGATTACCTTCTCCCGGAACCGCCTGTGTAGCACCTGCCTGCAAAGGCAAGGCTTTAGCAGACCATTCTTTATTCAGATCATCCAGTTGCTGCTGTTTGGACATAAACTATTAAATCCCAATTCCAAAGTACAAATATCAAATCAATGTCAAATGACTAAATGCAAAAATATCGGCCATTGGTCATTTGGGTTTTGGATTTGCCGCCCTTCAGGGCGAGCCTCGCCTGAGGGCGGGATTTGACATTTGGATTTTGACATTTGAACTTCGGGCTTGATCATTTAACTCCTCTCCACTCCTTCAGTCTCTCCATGTCCTGCTTAATTAAATCATCGTGTTTTGTCTCCAGTATAAAATTCACGTTCTGAAAATCAGGATGTGCCAGTAATGTCCTGAAGCCCTCCTCCCCTATCTTACCCGCCCCGATATGCTCGTGGCGATCCTTTAGTTCACCTAAACCTGTTTTAGAGTCATTAACATGGACTAGCTTTAGCCGCTCCAAACCTAGCAGTTCCCGAAACTGCTTCATTGTTTCGTCTAATGCCTCTTTCGTCCTTATGTCATAGCCGGCCGAGAACATATGGCAGGTATCAAGGCAGACCTGCATATTTTTCTTTCCGAGGCCTTTTATGATGTACGCTAACTCTTCAAAAGAATTGCCAATGACCGACCCTGTGCCCGCCGAGATCTCCAGCAGCAAACGCGCGGTAAACTTTGGGTTACCATGCAGCACGGCCCGTAGTCCTTTTATCGTTCGTTTCAACGCTCCGCCTGGTGTCTTACCCTTTTCTGCTCCTGGCCAATCCCTCGCACTGCCTAAATGCGTTACTACATACTTAACTCCCAGCAAACTCGCCCTCTCCATCTCCTCACGTACCACCCTGATTGTGTTTTCAGCTAGTTCCTTCTTGGGTGCGGCAAAATTTATGTAGTAAGGGGTATGAATATAACATTCCATTTCATATTGCTGGCACCGCTGTATAAAAAGCTTTGCGTCCTCTTCACTAATCATCGGCGCTAACCCGCCGCGCGGGCTGCGTGAAAAGAACTGAAAACACTCTGCCCCGATCTCTTTCGCCCGATCCGGCGCATTTATTACGCCCCCGGACGCCGACACGTGTAGTCCCACTCTTTGATATTTCATAATTCAGCAATAGTTTTCTCTCTCTTATGATACCGCTTAAACAAACCTTGTATACCGGGTGTTAACAGCCCACTGCAGTCTCTATCGAGCCATGGCGCTTGTTCGCATCTCTCTTATCACGTTCACTTTCACATCACCAGGATAAGTCAATTCTTGCTCAATCCTCTTGGCAATACCCTGAGCGAGTTTAATCGCTTGTAAATCATCAATATCGGTTGGTTTAACAAAGACTCGTACTTCTCGTCCTGCATAGATCGCATAGGCCTTCTCTACCCCCTCAAAGCTGCCAGCGATATTCTCCAGGTCTTCCATGCGTTTAATATACTTTTCCGCCGTGTCCCGTCTGGCGCCAGGTCGTGCTGCCGAAATAGCATCAGCCACCTGAACAATTACTGCTTCCACTGTCTCGAAGGGATAGTCCTCATGATGTGCTGAGGCCGCCTTAATGATTTCGTCAGGAATGCCGAACTTTTTCATTATTTTCTCGCCAATTTCTACGTGGTTTCCTTCTACCTCATGGTCAATTGCTTTGCCGATATCGTGTAACAAAGTGGCTCTTTTAGCCACGTTCACGTTTGCACCCAGCTCTTCTGCCAACATTGTCGCAATATGCGCTGCTTCCCAACTGTGCTTCAAGATATTTTGTCGATAACTCGTGCGATATTTTAAGCGACCAATCAGTTGCACCAATTGTTCCGGTAAATCCATGATACCCAAGTCGTACACCACAGCTTCTCCTGCCTCCTTGATGTCCTCATTGATTTTCTTCTTGGCTTCTTCGACTACCTCTTCAATGCGTCCTGGATGTATGCGCCCGTCACTTAATAATTTCTCCAGGGCAGTTTTCGCCACTTGGCGCCGCACTGGTGAAAAACCGGACACCATAATCGAATTAGGTGTTTCATCAATTACCACTTCGCAGCCAGTTAAACGCTCTAAATGCTGAATATTCCTACCCTCTTTACCTATCACTCGTCCAATCATACTTTCATCTTCCACGTGGACATGCGTAGTGGTTGTCTCAGAGACATGTGATGCAGCGTATCGCTGGATAATATTAGCTAGAATATTACGGGCCTCATCTTCCAGACGTTTCTCTCCTTCCTTCTCTAATTTACGCACTCGTCTAACGATCTCGTCAGAAGTTCTCTCTTCTGCCAGCTCCAATACCCTGGCTTCTGCTTGTTCCGGTGTTAGGCCGGATATTTCCGCCAACTGGTGCTCCTCTTTTGCTTTCAATTCCACTAATTGTTGTTTTTGTTTATCTAGGCTTGCTTGTGTATTCCTTAAATCCGTCTCTCTCTTGTCTAGTCCCATAATTTTCGTTTCCAGCGATCCTTCGTGATCGGCTACTCTTTTCTCTAAATTAACTAGTTGGTCTCGTCGTTTATCTAGCTCCTGCTCTGCTTTCGATTTTATTTCCCTAGCTTCCCTCTCGGCTTTTTCGCGTAAATACGCGACTTGTTTCTTAGCCTCCGCTAGCTTTTGCCCCAACTTATTCTCCAGTGATTTTGCCGATTTAACGCCAAACTGCTTACGCCATACGTAATCAATACCGGCACCTACGCCCGCCGCCGCCACGGCCAGTGTCAGAGCTGTTATAGTCGTCATAATGTTTTAACTCCTTCTTCCAGACTTAAATTAGTCGTGGATAAATTAGTAATTTAAGAAGGGCTCTAATTTAGTTGAGCTGATAATGTTTACTGCCTGATTCCTATGACGAATTTTAACTAATCCTGCTTCCTCTTAACCCTGATCTGGTGTCACACCTAACGGCTATCGTCACCGTTCTGGAAAATCTAGTTTTAAGATATCCAGCTTTCCTCTTCCTGGTATAAACCACCGTCATTTGTCACTTAACTATCACGCAGACTTGTCAGTTATAATCTCACCGCCTTCAGACCATCAGACTTATAAACACATGCTAAACAAATTTAGCTCCCAGCAAAGACCTTGCATTTCCTCTTCAACAAAATACTGTCCTTGCGCAGATTAATACCGCCAAGTATAAACTCTTTGTTGATTAATGCTACCTAGCTACGCTCTTACTTACTTACTTAGTTGCTTTCTGTTCCGATTTTACTGTGCTGTTTGCGATAGTGGTAATAATTTCATCAACCAGTCCATACTCTTTAGCTTCCTCTGCAGACATATAATAATCTCGATCCGAATCTTTTTCCACCTTTTTTACCGGCTGACCAGTATGTTGAGCCAATATCTTGTTTAGACGTTCCTTTATCTTCAATATATGCCTGGCATTTATCTCAATATCTGAGGCTTGCCCCTCTGCTCCTCCCATCACCTGATGAATCATCACTTCTGCATTCTGGAGGATCAGCCGCTTGCCAGCTGCCCCTCCGGCCATCAACGTTGCCGCCATGCTGGCTGCCATCCCTACACAAATCGTGGAGACATCCGGTGTAATAAATTGCATGGTGTCATAAATTGCCATGCCGGACGTCACTGAACCTCCCGGTGAGTTAATGTATAATTTAATATCTTTCTTGGGATCCTCATGCTCCAAGAAAATCATTTGGGCGATGATTACGTTAGCCACATCGTCCCCGATTGGTCCGCCTAAGAAAATAATCCTCTCTTTTAGTAAACGTGAATAAATATCATAAGCTCTCTCTCCGAACTGAGACTTCTCCAATACTGTTGGAATTAGATACGACATATAAATAGAATTTATCAAATGAAATTAACTTTTCTCCTCTCTTACTATACAACAATCCCACCCTTCGTCGCTAAGAGTTTACCCCCACACCCAGAAAGCGCCGGCCTTTAAGGCCGGTGATGAATGGTTTTTATATTATCTCCGCTGAAAAGCCCTGGCCTTTAGGCCAGGGTGTGGGGGTTTACTCAAAGAACGGTCCCCTAGCATCATTATCAGCGTTTGTGCCCAAAGGCCAATTGCACCCTGGCCTATCGGGATTAATTTTTCCATGAAAACTAGCGTTATTATCGCCCCAGTATCAACAATGCGAGGTTATTACCGCTATCTCAACCAGTCCGTTCAATATCTGCAGAGTCAGGTATCCCGTAACCGCTTTAAAAACTTTTCATTGTTGGTGAAAGCCAGATCATGCTGCCTGTTATTAGGATCTACCCATACCACACTAGTAATCTCGTGCGGATCCGCTGGATATGGCCTCCCTTTGACTATCCTTGCTGTAAAACCAAGCACTAGGGTCGCCTCACTTATTTCTTGGTAAAAGTAGCTATCCATCTCCACGCCCACCAAATCAATAATTTCGACTTCTACCCCTAACTCTTCTCGCGTTTCTCGGCGGGCTGCATCAAGTGGATGCTCTCCCAGCTTCATAAATCCGCCGGGCAAATCTAATTTCCCCTTATCCGGTTCAATCCCCCGTTTTGTCATCAGTACCAGTCCGCGGGCATCTTGTATAATGGTCACCACACACGGATTGGAATTTTGCCAAAAAATAAAGCCGCATATCTGGTTTGTACATGTCGGCATTACTTCCCCTCGTTGTTCTTTCGGCTTCATTGTTCCGCCGCATTTCGGGCAGAACTTATAGACCTTTAGAAAATCACCGTCGAGTTTTAGCATTTTGAGTGGTTGCTTACGTTTTTCTCGGCAAGTCACGCGTCCTGTTCACGCGCCCTTCACTTCTTTGATTATCACCTTTGTTTCCAGCAGTTCCATCGCCTTTTGGTTGCGCATCATATAAGTTAAGTGCTCCCGCAGCTCCTCTGGATCAATTTTTTTAGCAGCCTCTTTACTGGAACCAAACCGCTTCAGGTAGTCTTGTGCCTTCTCCTCTAATTCCTTCTCATCCACAGTAATTTCTTCCTGTTTGGCAAATGCCCGCAGCGCTAACCCAACCTTCACGCTTTTCAAAGCGTTAGGTTTCATCTCGTCTCGGACTTGTTCGATTGTCCGACCTTTTTCCTGCAAATAATCTTTAATTGTTTTTTGCTGCCAGACCAGCATCTCTTCAAATTCCTCTAACAGGCGGTCTATCTCCTTATCAATCAATACATCATGAATTACGCTAAAAGCTGCGCCCTCAACCAACTTTTCTGTCATCTCGCCGCGTCGCCGTTCTTCCTCGCGGTGCGTCTTCTCGTGCTGGAAATTATCTTTTAATTGTTTCTTAAGATCCCCAATATCCGTGAATTTGCCCAGTTGTTTAGCAAAGGCGTCATTAATTTCTGGCAATACCCTCTTTTGCACAACTTTAGCTTGTACCCAAGCATCTGCTTGTTTACCGGCTAAATTATTCTTCTTGTAATCTGTCGGAAAATTTATCTTAAATTCACGTACCTCACCCGCGGCTATGCCGATTAATTTATCCTCAAAGTCCGGCACAAAATGCCCTTCGCCCAAATGCACCATCTGATCCTTACCCTGGCCTCCCTCCAAAGCCACTCCCCCGATCGATATTTTAAAATCTATGATCACCATGTCGCCTTTAATGGCTGGTCTGGCTACATCAAGATACGTGCTGCGCATTTTTGCCAGGCGCTCCAGCTCCTTGTCCACGTCCTGATCGGTCACTTCAATGAAATGTTTCTCCACTTCAATCCTACTGAAGTCTCCCAAGGTGACATCCGGCAATACCGCCGCGGTAGCAGTAAATTTCAACCCCTTGTCCCGGCCGATTTCACCCACCGCAATTTTCGGCCTAGCTATCGCATCTATACCATTATCAAGCACAGCCTCGACAAAAAATCGTGGTATCGCTCGATCCATAGCCTCGTTTAATAATCTTCCCTGACCAAACACCTCTTCCACCACCTCGATGGGTGCTTTACCTGGCCTAAACCCTTTTATTGATTTCTCTTTGGATAATTTCTTGGCCGCATCTTTCACATACCGCGCAAAGTCATCCGCCGATGCGCTAATCTTGAGTTCAACCTCCGACTTCTCTTTATCTTGTTTAATCTCTACATCCATACAAAATTATTAATAATACAAGGTTAAACCATAAACTAAATCCATCCAAATATCAAATCACGTTGCATGCGAATAGTGCTAATCAATTATCGGCGGGTGACGCGACGAAGGTCCCCGACAGCAGCGCGCGGAGCGTCAGCGAGCACGGTCTGGGGGTGCAGGAGCGGCAGGACCCGCCAGAATATATCTTAGATTAGCCACATTAATTAGCACTATTGCGTTGCATAAAAAACTCAATCACAAAACCGCATAAAATCCCAACCCGAAAAACAAGCTTACCATCCCGCCTTTTGGCATTTGATCATTTGAACTTGATTTGAAATTTGGATTTTGTTATTTGGATTGGCTGACTCCCTATAACAAAGGAGCGATGATTAAAGCAACTATACTCATCAACTTGATCAAGATATTCAGCGCCGGGCCACTCGTGTCCTTGAACGGATCACCCACTGTATCCCCCACCACAGCGGCTTTATGTGTCGCCGAACCTTTGCCTCCCAGATTTCCTGCTTCAATATATTTCTTGGCATTGTCCCAGGCTCCGCCGGAATTCGCCATCATCACCGCCAGCAAAAAACCCGTCACGATGCTGCCTGCCAGCAGTCCTCCCAGTGCCTCAGCACCGAGTGTAAAACCAATTACCACCGGTATAATAATCGCCAATAGTCCCGGAATCAACATCTCTCTTAAAGCTGCTTTAGTTGAAATATCCACGCAGGCTTTATAATCCGGCTTATTCTTTCTGGTCATAATTCCTGGAATCTCCTTGAATTGACGTCTCACTTCTTCCACCATCTTTATCGCCGACTTGCCCACTGCTTGCATCGAAAATGCCGAAAACAAAAAAGGCAGCATACCGCCAATAAACAGTCCGGACATCACCGTTGGTCGCAGTAAATCTACCACGTCTATCTTGGCCACTGTCACGTAGCTAACCATTAAAGCGATAGCTGTCAAAGCCGCTGACCCAATCGCAAAACCTTTGCCGATGGCCGCCGTTGTATTTCCCACCGCATCCAAAGCTTCGGCGCGCTCCCGTGTCTCTACTCCCATCCCGGCCATCTCCGCAATGCCAGCAGCATTATCGGCCACTGGACCATATGTATCTGACGCTAAGGTCATACCTAGAGTAGATAGCATCCCCACCGCAGCGATAGCGATTCCGTAAACACCAGCCAGTTTATACGAGATTAAAATAGCCGCAACTACTACTACAATCGGTAAGGCGGTAGAAAACATGCCAAGCGCCAGCCCGCTGATTATATTTGTCGCCGGACCAGTCTGGGCTGCATCCGCTACACAGCGAACGGGTGATCTTTCATGGCTGGTATAATACTCTGTTACCAGTCCGATCAAAACTCCCGCTATTAGTCCCGTTACTACTGCCCAAAAAAAGGACAGATCTCCTCCGAACAGATAATCAGTCCACTTCCAGGCACCCAGAATTAACAACCCAGCTGACACAAACACGCCGCGAGTAAAGGCTTGCTGTATCTTATGCTCATCGTTTGTTCGCACTAACATAATCCCAACCACGCTAGCGATAATCCCCAACGCTGCGATACCCAAAGGATAAATCGCTCCGAAAGTTCCGTGTGTGGGCAGCGCTATCAAACCCAGGGCCATGGCGGCGATTAAAGTATCTACATAACTCTCAAATAAGTCTGCTCCCATTCCTGCCACATCGCCCACGTTATCACCCACGTTGTCCGCAATCACAGCGGGATTTCTTGCATCATCTTCTGGGATTCCTTGTTCCACTTTACCTACTAAATCTGCGCCGACGTCAGCCGCTTTCGTATAAATTCCTCCACCTACACGGGCGAACAAAGCTACCGCCGATGCTCCAAAACCAAAACCATATACCATGTTAGGGTCTTTGAACACCATCCATAGTATTACCACACCCAATAAACCCAAGCTAACTACTGACAAACCCATCACTGAACCAGAGGCAAATGCCACTTTCAATCCCTGCGCTAAACCCTTTTTTGCCGCTTCTGCTGCCCTCACGTTAGCTAAGGTGGCCACGCGCATCCCGATATAACCAGTCACTACTGAAAATATTGCCCCAACCACAAATGAAATAATGATTGGCGAAGCGATCGCTTGCTCCGTGAATAATCTGGTTGCCCACATTAATAAAGCCACCCCTGCAACCACCACTGCTAAAATCCGGTATTCCCTGTTTAAAAAAGCCATCGCACCCTCTCTAATCGCTTGTGCGATATTTCGAGCTTCCTCATCTTCCACCGCTTGAGCCGATATCGCCCACGCCCGCCAGCCCGCAAACGCCAGAGCCACTACTGCTGTCGCGCCGATCCAATATTCATATACCATGTGACTGTATGCACTAAGGAATAAATAACGAATTAATATACACGATAATTTCTTTATTGTAAACCAACCGGAACTATTATAAAATCGCGTATTTTATACTGGCCATTAATATCGTTTTTTACGGCGCCGCCAATAAAAGCCAAAACTTGTGTCTAACCCGGTCTTCTATACCATCATTTCCCTTTAGATCTATTCCCTGCTCGTCTGTTTTAATTGTCTCGCTGACACCTAAAATATTTCCTGTAAAACCAAACAACCCTGCTATAGTGGCAGGGTTGTATTTTCTCTAACTTGCGGCGCGAGCCTTCAACCTCTACGCTCTATGCCGCCAGTTCACCAATTGAATAATTTACTCTTGATTATTCTTTTCTTCGGACACTGACTCCTTAGTCCCTGTTCCCCCGGCAATATCTTCCTCGTTTTCCGTAGAAATTTCTGCCGTATCTGTTGCCGCAGTTTCTGTACCATCACTGACGGCTGGCTCCTTATCAACCACAACTTTTTCCGCATTGTTATCATCTGCGACTACCTCTTCCTTATCTTCCTTATTTTCTGCGTCCTCTCCCTTATTATTGCTTGGGGCATCATTCTCTGTGATCGCTTCCAGCTCTACCGGTTCTTCCTCCCCGGCTTTCACAATATCTATTCTCCAGCCAGTGAGCTTGGCAGCCAAGCGGACATTCTGACCCCGCTTGCCAATCGCTAAGCTCAACTGATGTTCCTCCACGTGCGCTACTGCTCGTTTTTCTTTTTCGTACACATCAACTGCTACCACGCGAGCTGGCGACAAAGCATTGGCAATATAGCGTGCCGCGTCTTCATCCCACTGGATAATATCTATCTTTTCTCCTGACAGTTCGGCGATGATCGTTTGGATGCGCGTGCCACGCTGACCGATACAAGCTCCCACCGGATCAATACCTTCTTCCTTCGCCCAAACAGCCACTTTTGACCGTTCTGATGCTTCGCGGGCAATCGCTTTAATGTCCACGCTTCCGGCAAATATTTCTGGAACTTCCAGCTCAAACAAGCGTCGTAGCATGCCAGGATGGCTGCGTGATAAAACGATTTCCGGTTCGCGGCTGGCCACGTCTACTCGCACGACAAAAACTCTAATGCGTTGGTTGGGGCGATAACGCTCGCCTCTTACTTGTTCGCTTGATGGCAGGACTCCAGTGGTTCTTCCAATATCAACATATACTGTGTCGCCCTCCACTCGCTGAACAATGCCGGAGATAATCTCTCCTTCTTTATCTTTAAACTCCTCAAAGGTCGCTTCCCGTTCAGCCTCGCGAATTCTTTGAATAATAACTTGCTTGGCTGTTTGCGCTGCTACTCGCCCGTAATGTGGGTCTTCCGGTGTCACATCTTCCACGTATTCCTTGCCCACTTCCGCTTCTTTATCTTGTTTCGTGGCTTCAGTCAGAGTAATTTGTGCCACAGGATTCTCTACTCCATCTTCTTCGACCACCGTCATTACTTTGTACACGTGAGCCGAGCCATCCACCTCATTAAACTCAGCCCTAATATCCTGGCCTTTTTCACCATAGTCTTTTCGGTAAGCCGCTGCTAAGGCTGCCTCAATTGTCTCTAATACTTTTTCTCGGCTGATTCCCTTTTCTGACACCAATTGATCGATTGCCGAGCCAAAGCTTACTGTTTGTTCATCGCTCATAACTTTTCTTATTTAATTGTTATTAAATTTTATTACTCGTTAAAAAACCGCGAGTCTCGCCGCGGTATCTGATGCCATTATCTTACAAAAATAATACCTGTTTTGTCAAGCCAAATATCCAAAAATGTTTTGTAATATCATAACCAATCCAACGAACCATTTACCTGAACAGCTCAGCAAAGACGCCATAACACTGCGCCTGACTAGCGCGGTTTGAGGTCTCGGATATCAATTTTTGAAGCCTGGCGAAGCTCATGCACTAAATGCATCCTTAATGTGCTCAATACTAAATTTGTCTTCCCCTGTTGGCACGACCGCCACCACATCAAATCGTACATCACCCCACCAATTTTCCTGCTGAATATAAAACTTTGTCGCTTTTATTATCTTTAGTTGTTTTTTATGATTAACTGTCTCGTGCGCCAACCCGTACTCTGCCGACGATCTCACTCGCACCTCCACAATCACCAACGTCTCATCGTCTCTCATAATCAAATCCAGCTCACCCCATCGGCATCCGAAGTTCCGCGCGACCAGCTTCATCCCCTTGTTTTGCAGGTAATCTTTTGCCCTCTCCTCGCCTAATTTGCCGGCATTGCTTGGCTGGCTTTTCAGGCGTGTCTTAAAGCCGAAAAAACTCATTCCACCACTAGTCCTTCTTCCCATTTCTTGATCCCCGCCTCATTCAAATCATCGCTTCTGATAGCCGCGCTATCCATTGGCCGCCACCAGCTAACTATATCTCGTATAATTTTTCTTAGATCAATTAGCACTACGGCTATTAAAGACAGCGTGACAATCAAATACCAATCGCGAAAGGTTAAGGCCACTGTATTGAATATCTCTTGCATTCTGGGGACGTAGATGGCCAGCAAATGCAAACCAGCTGATGCTAACAAGGAAACTATCACCCACTTGTTTCCCCACAACCCCCTCCTCCTTATCGACTCTTTCAGCGACCGAAAACTCCACACAGACAATAGAGAGATAAAAGAAATAAGGGTAAACGTCATTGTCCTGACATAGGTTAGGTTTTGGTGCCCGGCCTGCAACAAGTAAATATATAATCCCATGGTCATTGCCGTCACAATCGCTCCGGTCACCACTATATGGTAAAGCATCTCCCCGTTCAGCAATTTAGCCTGGGGGTCCAGTGGTTTTCGTTTCATAATATCTCGCTCCTTAGGTTCCAATGACAAGGCTATATCTGCCGTACCATCTGTCACCAAATTTACCCATAAAATTTGTGCCGGTAATAACGGCAGTGGCATCCCCAGCATTAAGCTGACAAAAAATATCGCTACTTCCGCTGCGTTAGTTGATAATAAAAACGCTAAAACTTTCTTAATATTATCTCGCAGTACTCGTCCTTCTTGAATTGCTTCGACAATCGTCTCAAATTTGTCATCTAGTAAAACCAAATCGGCTGCTTCCTTGGCTATGTCTTTTCCGCTTCCCATCGCCACTCCGATATCAGCACTCTTTAAGGCCACTGCGTCGTTAATCCCATCGCCTGTCATCGCCACCACATGTCCCTGCCTTTGTAAGGCCTTAATAACCCGCTGCTTATCTATTGGGGTTGCTCGCGCGATAACTGTTGTATCATTCAAAACGTCTGTCAGCTCCACGTCCGTCATTTTCTGTATATCATCGCTGCTTAATAAAATATCGTCTGCCTCCATGATACCTACGTCTCGTGCCACTGATTTTGCTGTTTCAAAATGATCGCCAGTGATCAATATGATTTTAATGCCTGCACCCCTGGCTTGTTTAATTACTGCGGTCACGCCTTTCCTGACTGGATCGTCAATCACTAGCACGCCCAGCATTAGTAGCTCACTGACATCACTCTGATCCACTTCCTTTGCTAATACATTTCTTTTCACCGCGATGCCGAGTAGCCTTTTGCCAGCAGCCGCCATGTTTTCGATTCTCTGCTCTAATTCAAACCTGTCTTTTGCTTCTATCGTTGCCTCATCGCCACTGGCTGTTATCCAACGGCTGGATTTTGCCAACAATGTTTCTGGTGCTCCGTTAACAAATAAGTAACGAACCGATTGGCTGGGATGGTCATTTAATGTTGCTCGATATTTCCATTGTCGATTAAAACTTATGTCATCCCGCTGCCGCCACGAACTACGCGTGTCGGTTTGTCGTATTCCGCCTAGCTCGGCAAATGCTAAGGCAGCTCTCTCTGTCGCCGTTCCGACGTAGCTTGCTTGATCCCCGCCTTGCACCGCTCTGTGGGCATCATTAGCTAAAACAAGCCCTGTTAATGCCAAACGATGCCAATGATTATTGCTGTGTGATCCGCTATCGATCGACTTTCCGTTTAACAAATCGATTTTTAATGCTGTCATGTATCCATAAGTAATGGTACCAGTCTTGTCTGTGCAAATTACCGTGGCTGAACCCAATGTTTCCGCTGAGCTAAGTTCTCGTACTACGCCTTTGTGTCGCAAAATTTTAGCGACCCCGACAGTCAAAGCAATGGTCAAAATCATTGTTAAATCTTCTGGTATGGCGCTAACAATTAATGTTATAGCCGTCACTGTCGTCTCCAGCCAACCTTGACCAACTGATATCCCAGCCATAACCAACACAATCATCGCCACGATCACCCCTACGCCAATTTGCAGGCCAGTCCGATTTAATTGTCGGCTCAATAACGATCGGGGCGATTTGCTCACTTTGAGTACCTGGGCTATTTTACCTATCTCACTGGATACCCCTGTCGCGGTCACAATCGCCACGCCTGATCCGTCAGTCACTAACGTTCCCATGTACAACATATTCCGTCGGCTGCTAACCGAAGTTCTCTTATTAAGTACCAACCCATTCTTCTCGTTATCATCTGACTCGCCGGTCAGCGCAGCCTCCTGGACTTTTAAGCTCCTCGCTGTAAATATTCTGGCGTCTGCCGGCACTCGTTCTCCTGCCCTGATCTCAATAATGTCGCCTGGCACTAGCTTGCTAGCATCTATTTGCTGCGACTTCCCGTTACGCAGTACCATCGCCGTTGGCTGCAACTGCTCTCTAAGTTTCCTTAATGTATTTTCTGTGCGTAGCACCTGCGTGAAACTAAGGGTAGCGTCTATTACTATAACGATACTAATCAATACAGCATCCCCATACCTTCCTAAAAGGATCGAGGCCAATGCACCAAGTAGCAAGACCAGCACCAGTAAGTCCTTAAATCTGTCTAGATACACTACTATATATGACCGACGCTTATCTGATGGGATGAAGTTCTCACCATATTTATCCAGCCGATTTTTTGCTTCCTTGGCTGATAAACCTCGCGCTTTTTCGACCATCAATTCACGCTCGATCTCCATTACTTGCTTTAAATGCCAGTCACTCATAGATACATTATACACATTTTATTTGATTCGTTTTTTTAGACCTTAATATGATTACGGCCAGAGTTAAATACATCAATGCCACTGGCTGGGTAATGTAAAAATGGTCCAGCGAAAGAACTGGTAACAAACTTCCCATCATTATCACTGCACGACCTGGCAATATTTTTACTAGCCAAAATAGTATAGCGATAATAAGCATGCCGCCACTAAGCATTCCTGTCTGCGCCATAACCATTAATGGAACTGAATGCACATAATCAATTTCCCACGGATGATAACTAATCGCCTGATCATTCAAATAATTTCTAAGTTCCATTTTGTAGTTGTATAACCCAAGACCATACCAAGCGCTGTGAGTTTTCATTATTTCCGCACTCCATAAATAACCTCTTATCCTTTCACTTACAGCCACATCGCGACTGTCGTTTAACCGTTGTAATAACAATGGCCATAGAACAATCATGAATAACAATATAATAATGCCCATCGTTCGCGCGTGCCGTCTTCCTCTATATAAAATTCCTACCACTAGAGCTAATACAAACCATCCAAGAATAGCTGCTCTTGAAAAAGAGACAAAAACTCCTAACCCTAAAGTAAAAATTATCACATTCCTAATTAATGTGTTGCGGGAATATGTGAGTAAAGGCTCCACCACAATCAAAGCTAACAAACAAATTCCACCAAATATATTGGCATGCTCGAAGGGTCCATAGCCACGCACGATACCGTTGCCAAATTTTGCCACTCCATTAATTGAGCTGCCCAGAATTGATTCACCGATCAGTCGCAGACCTAAATCTTGTTGCAAAATAAATTGGCCAATACCCCATTGGGAGAAAACGCATATTATCAAAACAAACGCCCATCCCAATATATGCCTGCCCTTACTATCAAAAAATAAAATCGTTGCCGACAAAGCAGTCATCAAACTCAATTGTGCAGGATTATTATCAATCAGCGCCAAAACAAACAAACCTAGACTGCACATTATTATCAACCAAGAATGTTTGCTGCTCATATATAAGAATAATTACTATTGTTGTTGAATTTTACTGTTTTGTATAATGTACCTATACTATTTACTCGGGCCCATAGCTCAGTTGGCTAGAGCGTTCGCATGGCATGCGAAAGGTCGGGAGTTCGAGTCTCCCTGGGTCCACAACAAAAAACAATTCATGAAGATAGGGGACACACTGCTACAATTATTTGGCTCACCATTTATAGCTCGTTGCACACCCCACTAAAAATTAACCCGTGAGAGCAAGCTCGGGCGGCTGAAAAATTGATAAATAAATTTGTGTATTGATACCATTATCTATACATTGTAAAATCCAAGGTGACCTGGGCCAGTAGCTCAGTGGTAGAGCGCTACATTCGCATTGTAGAAGTCAGGGGTTCGAGTCCCCTCTGGTCCACCCGTTAAAGTGACCTTTTAAACTGGCTGCAATCTATTTGGAGCAAAGAAATGGCTAAAAGAATTTTCCTGCATATGAAGCACCCACCCCACCGCAAGCAAGGTGGTCCCCACGATAACGGGACATCCCGCCACCTAGTCGGGATGGCGAAATCCCGCGTAGCAACCAACTGTCTGCCCCACTTTGCTCCGCTATCGGTGGAGCTGCCCTCCCCCCTTGCTCACAAAGCTTTGAATGGCAGCGCGGGGTTATCCCATTCCTTGTCGGCCAAAGCCTTGGCGACGGCTGATTCATCCACCCCCCGTCACCGACGAGGTGGTTTTCTGCGCCGTGGGATAAACCGTTGATGAACTGCTTGAGGGTGCGTCAAAATCAACCATGTTGGAAAATGTGCGTTTAGAAATCGCTAAAGAAAGTGAGTTTGAACTATCCGATTCAGGAATGCACGAATTGGAGAATTGGAGTTTTCTATCAATCCAAATTGTCGGTCATGAATGTAAAGCAGTAAAATTATTGATAGGCACCATCCAAAAATAACTTGGCCAGATCTCGTTCAATCCGTGCCAAGATACGGCTTTTCCAATTGCCTGCCGGCCATAGCTTTCTTGACCACCGTAGCTTTAGCGAAGGTGGTAGCGACGGCTGGAGCGAACCAGGAGCTGTAGCCAAGCTACGGTGAGTGATTCGTGATTGCCTGCCGGCCGTAGCCTTGGCGAAGGCTGGAGAAAAAGTCGTAGATTGATGCATAGTGGGCGAGAGATGGTTAAGTTATTTATTTACGGTGACTTAGTCAGGTAGCGCAGATACGTCGACACATGGATTTATTACTAACAATATCAAATCACATATCATTCAATACGCTAAATAGATGAGTGTATGAATAGTTATTTTTATTCAAAAAGATTGCCTGGTTATGTCGGAGTAATTAGTCAACATGTTGTATGCCACACGCCCATGAATAATAAATTAACGATTAGGCATAAGCTTAAGAATTGATAAATCCATACATCAAATAATGAGCTGACGATACATTACTACACATTGATACTCATTGACCTTTACGCAAAGATGCACTCGTCGTTGTTTCTTTACCAAGTTGCTGGAGCTAAAAGAGATACCCATGAAAACTACAGCGCTTTCTCTGGTTGAGTCATCGGAAGCAAATCCTTGCGATCAGATTCAAGCACTGATACAAAAGGTGATGGACTATAACATTTATGCTAGAGAATTATTACAGCTCTTCTTCATAAAGTCGAGAGGTATTAGACAGTTCTGTTTACACCTAACCTCCATTTGGCTTTCAAAGTCAGTATCACAGGCTGCACGTATAATAAACCGCCAACGACAGTTTTGTTGTGGCAACCTAGGACACTTCCTTGCTGCAGTTTACCAGCTAGAGCTGATTAACTTTTCACGTCAGCCGTTATGTAATGTCTCCTGGTATAAACATAGAGATACTGTGTGCGCCCAACATATTATATGCTCCATATATATTAATTGGACCCAGTTACGATTGCTGCCATGTCGGCCTCATCTCGCATGTACGGATTTGTCCTGGAGCATTGCATCTCTCGGTGAGTCAGTAACAATCGTATACAGCTGCAATCGTCAAATCGTCAATGTTTCATACAAATATCGGCGGTTTTTAATAACCGGCCTTTACTGACGAGGTACGCGATGCTAGGCAACCAAGCAATTATTGCCCGTCAAATCCTTATCTCTAAGTAATCGTTAACAATTAGATATAATCATATTCCAACTTATAGACTTGAAATATTCTCAAAAAACGTTGGAAAACTCCCTCTCACTCCCTAGGGGAGTAGTTGATGCTGCTTCCCACTGATAATGGGCCTGCCTGCCGAAGGTAGGCAGAGATCAAGGGGGTTTAATTACTGATCGTCTAGTTATCATGATGGTTTTCAGGCGCTCTCTCAGTGTTAATATTAAAAGCCTTATTAACCAAACTGTTATTGTGTCATAATTAACTTACTGGTATTTTTGATTGGCGATCGGGGATTAGCGCAGTGGTAGCGCGCAGCGTTCGGGACGCTGAGGCCGCGAGTTCGAATCTCGCATCCCCGACAATCCATAATGGTATAGATTGTTTGAACGTAGATGACTATGGAAGTCACATTATGAAATGCCACAAATATAGTGACGGGCCCTGTCGGCGCTGCACCCCCACCCGACGGCTTCGGCCTGCCAGGCGGGCAGCCTGCAGGCGCTCGGTGGGGGTCCCCCGCGCCGCCACCCGTTTATTTAAGAGTGGCATTTCATAATGTGACATCTATAGATTTGAATCACCTGCTCATAATCTATTCACTACATTACCTGTGAAGTTCTAAACCATAATATCACAGGGCTACGAGCTGATTATGGTGCTCAGCATCTTATGTAATGTCAAAATCACATTACCAAGCACTGAACCTGCCTTCGTGTTGATCAGTCAAAACAAATGAACTGTCACTTCGCATTTATCAGGTGACTACTGACTATTAATCATTCACCTTGATTAATAAATATGCACATATGATGAATATATTTTTGCCGGGTAATCACTCTGATATGATCAACATCAATCCAAAATCAAATTATGGAGTCCCATCCCTCTGGGTGGGATGGCGAAATCCCGCGTGCAGCCAACTGCCGCTCCGCTATCGGCGGAGCTACCCTCCCCTTACTCACAAAGCTTTGAATGGCAGCGCGAGGTTATGACATTCGCACCTTGTCGGCCAAAGCCTTGGCGACAGCTGATTCAACCACCACCACCAGGGTGGCTTTCTGGGCTGTGGATAAATAAATTACCTGAATTACTATTGACTTCGTCAATAGGATTGTTCGTCGTCTGACATAGAACGACTGGACAATTATTTCAAACTCAAGCCTAGTCTATGTTCCTTCGCTTGTAACGAAATAATTTTGAATTTAATTTTTTTGCTTACCTCTAGAACACTGCTTGGATCCGTCGCAAATTCAGGTGGTAGCTCTGATACATGCACCAGACCATGAATATCGTCATCAAGTTTAATGAAACCGCCAAAGGGAGTAACCTTTATGACCTCGCCCTTAACTTCATCTCCAACTTTGTATTTTTTCTCTACTTCGCTCCACGGGTCATCCTGGAGTTGCTTGATTGATAAGGAAATTCGTAACCCATCTACTCCAATGACTCTAGCTTTAATCTTTTCACCCACACTCACAATATCACCAGGATTATCAATTCGCTGCCAGGCTAGTTCTGAAATATGCACTAAGCCCTCCAGCTCATTCTCATCCTTATTAAATTTAATAAATATGCCAAATTCTACGATACCACTCACTGCTCCTTCAACAATATCTCCTTCATTGATGTCTTTCAGTATATGACTCATCTCGTCCCCGATAGCCGCCTTCTCGGAAACAATTAATTTCTCTGAATCCCTCTCCGCCCCTATAATTTTTACTTTGAACTTTTCTTGCACATAACTTTTCAAACGCTCCAATATTTTATTCTTGTCCCCACCCTCAACTCTTGGATAATGATCCGGCGCTAGTTGTGAAACTGGTAGAAAACCCGTAACACCCTGGATTCGTACAATTAATCCTCCCTTATTTGCATCAAGAATTTCCACTTCAAGAATGCTGCCTGTTTCCAATACCGACTTAATCTCCTTCCAGCTTTGTTCAATCGAGATAGATCGTAAAGACAATTCAATTAACTCGTCTTCATTATCAAGACTTTGTATTGTCGCATTTAATTGATCACCAAGCTTAGTTTCTCGAAACTTCTCACTATCTTCCAGTAGCTCTCGTCCATAAATTACCCCCACGCCTAGGTGTCCTAAATCAAGGTATAAAGCATTTCTAGCCTTATCAATTACTTGCCCACTGACAATTTCCCCAACTTTCGGTACGTTGAGCATGTCCTCCCTGTGTTCTACGATTGATTTCATTGCCTCACTCATAGCGCATATAATGCCATATCCTTTCAATTGCTGCAAATTTATTTTCCCTTATATCCATTTCACATATGACAATTGAATATTCCTAACAAAACCTCCCGCCACCAACGTAAGCCCGATCAAAATTACCTCAATTTATGAATAAAAAAGATTGGATAATAATTGTCACTTCGTGTAAAATAGCCCCATGACTATTACATGGGCTGGACATTATACGGTGAAGATATATAACAGCAATTCAACTATTGTAATCAATCCATATTCACCAAATATTGGATTACCTCCTTTTCGATCTAAAGCCGACTTCGTTTTCATGACCAATCCTAGCGATTCAACCATGTCGCACACCAGTGGAATACAAGGCGACTATATACTCGTTGATAGCCCAGGTGAATGTTCATTTGATAACATCACTACATATGGCATCGGTTGGTTTAAAGATGGAACAAATCAAGAGCAAACCATTTTCAGGATAATTTTTGATAATATCACTGTGCTATATCTTGGATCACTGAATAGAAAATTAAAACAAGAAGAACTTCAGAACATAGAGCAAGCGGACACAGATATACTCATTGTTCCAATTGGAGGTTCCACCAGCATTGATACCAATACTGCCATTGATCTTATATCAACTATCGAACCAAACGTAGTCATTCCTATAAACTTTTCTATTCCCAAATTAAATCAGCAGGTAGAAGCCGTTGCTAAGTTCGCTCATGAAATGGGTGTCAGCCCTAGCACGGACAATAAAAAGATTACCATCTTAGCCAATAAAATTGATCGTGAAAATCTCTCTACGATCATTCTCAACCCCTAACTCAGCCCACAGAATTTTCTTATTTATTTCTTATCCGACTAATCTACCTACCGCGTTACATCTCATTATATGTCTAGCAAATCTTCCATTGGCTCAATCATAGGCCGCGACCTGTCCGAAGAAATTCAACAGAGCTACCTCGATTACGCTATGTCCGTTATCGTTTCTCGAGCCCTGCCGGATGTTCGAGACGGTATGAAACCAGTCGCTCGGCGCATCCTCTTCTCAATGTGGCAACAAGGCCTTCGTTCTACTGCTAAGTTTCGCAAGTCAGCTAATGTCGTTGGTGATGTGCTAGGTAAATACCACCCGCACAGTGACACCGCTGTCTACGACGCCCTGGCTCGTTTAGCTCAAGACTTCTCCCTTCGCTACGAACTCATTGAAGGGCAGGGGAACTGGGGTAGCCTGGATGGTGATGCACCGGCGGCCATGCGTTACACCGAGGCTCGTCTATCGAAAGTAGCGGATGAGATGATGATCAACATTGAGAAAGACACTGTTGATTTTACGGATAACTACGATGGCACCCGGCACGAACCTGTTGTATTACCGAGTGCTCTGCCTAATTTCATCATCAATGGCACGCTAGGTATCGCCGTCGGCATGGCCACGACTGTCCCGCCTCACAACCTCACGGAAGTATGTGATGCAGCGATCCATCTCATTGATCATCCTAACGCCACCGTAGAAGACTTAATCCAATTTGTTAAGGGACCAGACTTTCCGACCGGTGGAGCCATTTATGACCAGCACGAAATATTACGCGCTTATGCTACCGGTAAGGGCAGTATAGTGACACGTGCCCTCGCAGACATAGAAGAAGACAAAGGCCAGGCGTTCCGCATAATTGTTCGAGAAATTCCCTATTTAGTGAACAAGTCAGTGTTAGTGGCCAAGATAGCGGAGAGTGTTAAAACCAAGAAGATCGAAGGTATTCGAGACCTACGGGATGAATCGGATAAAGATGGTGTCCGCATTGTCATTGAACTTAAGAAGGACGCCTATCCGCGCAAAGTCTTGAATCGCTTGTTCGCCATCACCGACCTCCAAAAAACCTTCCATGTAAATATGCTCGCTCTAGTTGACCAAGGCCGGCAACCTAAGGTACTGTCCTTAAAAGAAGTGTTAGAAGAACACATCAAACATCGACAGGTGGTTATTACCCGACGGACAAAATTTGATCTCGACCGAGCTAAAGAAAGGGCTCATATCTTAGAAGGACTGAAAAAGGCTCTCGACCATATCAACGAAATAATCTCGACTATCCGCAAGAGCCGTACTAAAGAAACTGCCCACGAAAATCTTCGTAAAAACTTTACCTTTTCGGCCGCCCAAGCGACCGCCATCCTAGAGATGCGTTTGCAAACCCTGGCTGGTTTAGAACGGCAAAAAGTTGAAGACGAACTGGCCGAAAAGAAGAAACTTATTACTGAACTAGCAGCTATCCTTAATGACCCGAAAAAAGTTCTTACGATGATCCGATCTGATTATCGGACCATCAAGGAAAACTATGGTGACGCGCGGCGGACACGTGTCTTTAAACAATCAATCAGCAATTTTTCCCAGGAAGATTTAATTCCCGACGATCCCACCGTCATCATTGTCACGCGCGGTGGCTATATTAAACGTCTTGCCACTTCTGCCTATCGGGTCCAAAATCGCGGCGGTCAGGGTGTGAAGGGGATGGCAACAAAAGAAGAAGATATTGTCGATACTTTCCTGGCGACGACTACCCATAAAGACCTTCTCTTCTTTACCAATCTCGGTCGCGTCTTTACTACTAAGGCTTATGAAATACCTGCCACTACCCGCGCTGCCAGAGGCCAGGCCTTACCGAACTTCCTTGAATTAGCCCAAAACGAGCGGGTTACCGCTGTCCAGGCGCTGCCGTCTAAGGATGAAAACGAAGAGTACTTAGTTATGGCCACCCGGCAGGGGATTATTAAGAAGACTTCGCGCGAAGATTTCACTAATATCCGTCGTTCCGGACTAAAAGCGATTACTCTTAAGGACAGTGACACACTAGAGTGGGTGAGCACGTCAACTGGCAAAGATGCTATATTACTTACTACCGCCAGTGGGCAAGCTATTCATTTTTCTGAGAAAGATGTTCGCCCGATGGGCCGGACAGCCGCGGGCGTTCACGGTATGAAGCTAAAGAGTTCTGATAATATTGTCACTATGCACGTTATCCCGGCAGGCGTTACTAATAAGCCGCAAGTACTGGTTATCACCGAACAAGGTTATGGCAAACGAACTCCTTTGGCCGACTATCGTCTCCAGCATCGTGGCGGAACTGGCATCAAGACGGCCCACATTACTGCCAAGACTGGCCGTTTAGTGCAAGCTGCTATCATTAACAAACAAAACCTCACCACCTCTGATCTTCTGATCATCTCGGAAAAAGGTCAGGTTATCCGCATTAATTCAAATACTGTCAGCCAGCAAAGCCGTGCCACTCAGGGAGTAAAAGTCATGAAGCCAACCGCTCAATCCGGTTGCATCGCCACTTTTACTACCTGGACTGACTAAAGTATCTATAGATGTCACATTATGAAATGCCACTCTTAAATAAACGGGTGGCGGCGCGGGGGACCCCCACCGAGCGCCTGCAGGCTGCCCGCCTGGCAGGCCGAAGCCGTCGGGTGGGGGTGCAGCGCCGACAGGGCCCGTCACTATATTTGTGGCATTTCATAATGTGACTTCCATACATAATCACTGCGGCAGGCAAACTTGCCTGCCATTAGGGCAGAAATTTCTACATGTAGAATTTCCAATTGCTGCTTCGTTGTTTGAAAATTGTGTCATTGGCTATTACTTGCCTTGCCCGCCGTAGCTTTATGCGCCGGCTGGGAAAATTGTCCCAACGGGATCCCGTAGGGAAAAATTGCCAATTATATATAAGTTTCACCCGCTTCGTTTGTAGGGTTTGCTTGGTCTAGTAGCAGTTTGTTATCTTTCTGTCGCAGCCTGAACCGTTTGTGCCACCGTGCTTTGCCGCCCCTCTAGGCGTGTCGCCTTCCTGCGAACCTCGCTGCGGCAGGCCTTGCCCGAAGGCGGGTTTGGGCTTTGGATATTTGTGTCTTGTGTCTGCTTGGAGGGTTTGTTACCGCTTTAGTATAGTTCGTATCATCACGATATTTTAAACTTTACCCCCACACCCAGAAAGCGCCGGCCTTTAAGGCCGGTGATGAATGGTTGTTATATTAGCTCCGCTGAAAAGCCCTGGCCTTTATGCCAGGGTGTGGGGGTTTACACTGTTATTTTTCGTTTTTAACTTTACGTTTTACCCTAAGTGCAGTTGCCTACCCATCCATAGCCTTGGCTAAAGGAGGGTACTCTGGAAAAGTTTGTTCTCGTAAATTTGTTACTACCTGCCCCGTTTGGTATCTTATAAATATGGCTCAACCCGAACCCTTCCTTCGCCCCGATCAGTTCTGGACCGATCGCGAGCTACGTGCCAACCAAACCGTTATCCATCTTGGTTGTGGCCCCGGCTTTTTCCTCCTGCCCGCTGCTCGGGTAGTTGGTCCGCATGGGCATATTATTGGCGTTGATATCCGTGAGGACATGCTGCGAGAGGTAGAAGGCCAAGCCCGACGCGAGGGATTGTCTGACATCATTCAAACCATTCGTTCTGATCTCGAGGCAGGTCCCACTAAAGCTATTAAATCTCATAGTGCCGACTGGACGCTGCTAGTTAATATCTTGCCTCAGGCTGATCCTAAAAAAATCATTCGTGAGGCTAAGCGTGTGACCAAACCTGGTGGTATCATTATTACTGTAGAGTGGCTGCTTTCCCAGACCACTATCGGACCGCCGGTAGCCAATCGCATTACCCGCAGCGAGATTTTGTCGATTATTGATGAATTAAAATTAAAATTGTATAAAACCTTTAGTCCAAGCCCCTATCATTATGGCCTCCTCATTAAGGTTGAAAATTAGCGCATCATTATTTACCGTTATTAGTCTATTCACTCTGACGGGCGTCAGCTGCAGTCCTACACCTGTCAATATCGGTAAAGGCAATCCCTTAGTTATCTGGGGTTTATGGGAAGAAAGTACCGCCCTAGAGCCCATAATCACGGCGTTCCAGGAGGAAACAGGCGTTGATGTTGAATATCGTAAAATTGCGTCGGTGGCTGATTATGAAAATCAATTGCTCGCCGCCATCGCTGAAGATCGCGGACCTGATATCTTTGTCATTCATCATACTTGGGTCGAGACCAAGCGCGGTTTAATGAGCCCTGCTTCACCTGACATTATCGACGAAAGAGCGTTACGCGAAGAATTCGTTGATGTTGTCGCTGATGATTTAATCCGCGATGGTCATGTCTATGCCTTGCCCACTTCAGTTGATACGCTTGCGCTGTATTATAACAAGGACCTGCTCAGTACCGCCGGTATAGCCAGGCCACCCCGAACCTGGGATGAATTCTTAGCAGTGGTGGAACGCATTACTCGTATCAATCGATTAGGTGTTATCGAGCAAAGCGCTGCCGCTCTTGGTACGGCAACTAACATTAGCCGTGCTACTGATATTATCCAGCTACTCTTTATACAAAGCGGCTTGTCATTGAACAACGATGACAATAAAGTCCGGCTGTCTGAAGAGCTTGGTGTTAAAGCCTTAACGTTTTATACCGATTTCGCCAATAAATCCAAAAAGGCTTATACCTGGAACATCCAGCAGGACTACTCGATTGACGCTTTTTCACAAGGGAAAACTGCTATGATGATTAACTATTCCTATCATATCCCCACCGTTCGGGCGAAAAACCCTCGCTTGCGTTTCGATATTGCTCCTGTTCCGCAAATCGCTGACAGTAAAGTGCAAAACTTTGCTTCTTACTGGCCATATGCCGTATCCAATAAGTCCAAGTCGCCCGAGCTGGCCTGGCAGTTTTTGCGGCAAATGACCAACACCGAAGGAGCTATGTCCATTATCCGTCACCACCAAATTCCCCCTGCTCGGCGTGATGGTGTCGCTAGCCTAAGTCGCGACCCGAGCCTTGGCGTCTTTGCGGAGCAAGCTCTAACCGCCGTCACTTGGCCAAGAGGGGACATCGTCGCCATCGATGCTATCATGAATACTATGATTGACAACGTTATCACCGGCGCAGCCACCATTAATGCCAGCCTCGTCCGAGCACAGGAGCAAATTAATTTAATTCAGCCTGATCCTGTCCAGCCAGCAGCCGAGGAGCCTATCTCTGGCGGTCTCCAGCAAAGTCGTTAATATTAATAAATTCTTATAAATAATAGTGTATACTAAGCCCATGTCCCGCCTCATCCGTTACAGCCAATTCGTATTAATGCTTCTAGTCTTAGGACTATTTATCACACCCCTTTTCTCACATGCCGCTACATTTGAAAATCCCCTAGGGACGGAGATGACAGATATTCGAACCGTTATTATGAGCTTGACCAGATGGCTCGTCCGCTTATCTGCTCTAATTGCCATTCTAGCCCTAGTCTTTGGCGGTATGCGTTTAATCATTGGCGGTTTTGGTAATGAGCAAGAGGCCGTCGCCGCCAAGAAAATTATTACTTGGGCGATCATTGGCTTATTTGTTGTCGGTCTAGCTGCTATCATCTTATGGACTATCAGGTCTATTCTTGTTATTTAACGGTTAATTAATCTTCCATGTTACATTTATCAACAAAGCAGATAATAACGCTGGCTTTAATGCTTATTATTCTGCCTATTATACAAGTAAAAACAACCTATGCCGCCTCACCGGACGTTTGTACATCCCTTTCCTCTTGTATTACTGACACCATTACTTGGGCAACAGGACCAAGTCTTGGCTTAGCCTCCGGTTCAATTGGTGGTTTTATTTTCAATCTAACAAGCTTTATTGGTGCTCTTTTATTCTCCTTAAGCGCCCTAATGATTCTCCTTGGTGGTATCCTATATATATTATCAGCCGGCGATGAAAGTAGAGCTGCTCAAGCCAAGAAAATGATCACCTACGCTATTCTTGGTTTCTTTGTCGGTCTGGCTGCGGGTATGATTTCAATTGCTGTCCAAGCGATTTACCTCGCCGCCACTCCGGAATCTGCCGCAGCGTTCGCTGATCCAATTATTGCTCTAATAAACAGAATCAGCTGGTTTCTTTATGCAATTGGCTTTCCTTTGTCGAGCGCCGCGTTCTTATTGGGCGGTATTATGTATATTTTGTCTGCTGGTGATGAGAAAAGAGCCGCTGTCGCAAAAAATATCATTTTCTTCGCGATCATTGGGTTATTTATTATCCTGTTTGCCGTTACCATCAGTTCTATCGTACAAGGGATATATACTGGCGCGGCTAATCCTGGCGGTCCTATCACAACGCTCATCCTTAATTTTATTTCATTCGCCGGGTCCTTCACCGCTATAGCTAGCTCTGCTGCTATTTTATACGGTGGACTGATGTACATTTTCTCTGCCGGTGACGAAAAGAGAGCAGAACAAGCTAAAAAAATTATTATATTTTCCATCATTGGGCTCGTTATTGCGGTTAACGCGGGAGTATTAGTCGGTCTTGTTCGTGATGTCGCTGGCGACCCATTAGGACCTGGAGTTGGAGCAGATCCCATCATCTCCTTAATTGGCCGAATTGGCGTTATCATTCTCGCCCCGCTTGCTCTTATAGCCACCACCGCCATCATCTATGGCGGGTATACCTACATCACCTCTGCCGGCGAAGAAGACAAAGCACGCCGCGGCAAGCAAATTATCACATACTCTCTTGTCGGCATTTTTATTACGTTAATCTCGGCACTAATAGTTAATGTTGTGGTTAGTTTATAAATCAAGAGTCATGCCACACATTATTTAATTTCATTATGTATTTACATCGATCACCAACAACTATTTTGCCAAATCTGCCCTTATATAGTTTACCGCTATTACTTCTATTTTTTCCCTTTTACACCCAAGCCGCGGCCCTAGGAGGAGTTCCAACACTGTGGTGTATAAATTGGGGTATCCGATGTGGCGGTGAAGCCCCTATCACCGCTATCTGGGGTTTAATGTGGTCTGTCATCATGATTGCTTTATCGTTTATTGCCATCACCGCTACTGGCTTCTTAGTCTATTACGGTTTTCTATACATTATGTCTCGCGGCGAGGAAGACAATACTCGTCGAGCTAAAGCCGGCATTGCCTACGCTATAATTGGCATCATCATTGCTGGTCTGGCAGCCTGGATAGTCAATTCTATAATAAATATTATTTAATTATGCCTAGCATAACTCGATCACTTTTATTCGTTGCTGCTGTCACTGTTCTTGCTCTAAGTGTTTTTCCGGTTATCGCTCAAGTTCAACCAATTGTTGCTTCCAATTGCGGCTTTTTAAACATGACCTGCTTCGGTACTGAAACCTTCACCAATCTATTATATGGCCCATACCCTTTTATCTTAGCGCTCATTAACACTGCTCTATCCCTGGTTGGGATAACAGCCGCAGCATTCATTGTCTATGCCGGTTTCTTGTACATCAGCTCCACCGGTGACGAGGACAACTCAAGTCGTGCCAAACGACAGATCATTTACGCCTTGCTTGGCATTTTTGTCGCTGGCACCGCAAGTCTGATCGTTGATGTTGTTATTAGCAAAGAGGCCGCTGCCCTGATTGTGAGTATCCGTGCCGTAGCTAATGCGATTATTTCTCTTCTCGCCGTCGGCGCAACTGTTTACATTATTATAGCTGGCGTCATGTACTTTAGCTCCACCGGCGATGAGGACCAAGCCAGTAGAGCCAAGATGCAAATCATCTACGCTATAATTGGTCTGGTTGTCATCGCTTTATCAGGCGTAGCCGTCAATCTAATTATCCTTGCATTGTAAATTCCCTCGTCCGCCATACCCAACGTTAGCGTATAATCAAAGTTATCTACACTTTCATTGGTCTCCCTATTGTCTCACCTGCTATCCTGATCCTTTATTTTGTAGTTGTGCTATAAAATGAGACCTCGCTATCTAACACTCTGCCTTCATATGCCCCACTCCCATTCGCTAAAAAACTCCCTATTCAAGCTGCCCCTTTAGGTCTTGTCTTTACTGATTCCTCTTTATCCTTTTTTGTTCATGCCGCGGCCCTCTCAGAGATTGTCTGAAAACCATCATGATAACTAGATGATCAGTAATAAACCCCCTTGATCCCTGTCTACCGGCAGGCAGGCCCCTTATACTAGGGGGAAGCAGCATCAACTACTCCTCTGATAAGGGGAGCCTGCCTGCCGGTAGGCGGGCGAGAGGGGTTTTTCAATGCTTTCTCAGAAAAATTCGACTAGATGATTCCCCGCGGCAAGGCCGCGGGGAGGTTCAAGCACTGCACTATTTCTATTCGTTAATATTTATCTGGGACATTCTCTTTCCCTGTTGTTCTTTAGCCATGTGATTAGGTATAGATGTCACATTATGAAATGCCACTCTTAAATAAACGGGTGGCGGCGCGGGGGACCCCCACCGAGCGCCTGCAGGCTGCCCGCCTGGCAGGCCGAAGCCGTCGGGTGGGGGTGCAGCGCCGACAGGGCCCGTCACTATATTTGTGGCATTTCATAATGTGACTTCCGTAGTTAGCAAATCAACTGCCTAGCATAGCCGAAAGAACGACTGTTCACTTTTAATTATTAAATGACATGGACATTCTCTTTCCCTTGTTTTTACTCCACCTTACAGACCAACTGTGCTTTCCTTTCATTGTCAGTGCCAGTAATCTCACGGGTGCCCATCGCTTGGCTCGTTTCTTTATCGTCAGTGTAATAATTTTTGGCTATGGTTTTCTTACCGCGTACAACCTAATTCTGCCTGGCTCCCCAGAGTTGATCTAACTGACGCTTATTTGTTTGATTAAACACAAACTAGCAATAGTGCTACTCCACGTTATTTCGCTTTCCATTTTTCTATTTTATAATTTCTATTATTTTGATGCGGGGACTGATTATTGGTTACTATAAAATAATGCCTCCATCTCTCACCCGCGTCCTGATCATCGCTCCCACCCCCTTCTTTGCCGACCGCGGCTGTCATGTTCATATTGCCGAACAGGCCTTGGCCCTACAGCGGAAAAACATTAAAACTATCATCGCTACTTATGGTCTAGGTCGGGATATCAAAGGCTTAAAGACCATCCGTACCTGGCGACTTCCGTGGTACAAACAAGAAGCCATCGGCCCCAGCTGGCATAAATTTTATTTAGACATCCTGCTCTTTTTTGTTGCTGTTGTAGCCGTTTGGCGGTTTAAACCGCAAGTCATCCATGGCCATTTACATGAAGGATGTTTAATCGGCTGGGGTATAAGCCGTCTCTTCAATTTACCCCTGGTCTTTGACTGTCAAGGTAGTTTGACGGGGGAGTTAATCGCGCACAAATTCATTCTAACTAGATCAGCCGCCTTACAACGTTTCTGGTACGCGTTAGAGCAAAAAATCGACCATTTGCCAGCTATTATTCTTGCCCAATCGACCGAAATGCGCCGCGAGCTCATTGAACGCTTTAAGATAAACCCAAAGCGTATTGTCATGGCTTATGACGGTGTGAATACTCGTATTTTCCAACCCCAACAGCCAGATCCGCAGCTGCTACATGACCTGAAATTACCAACCGATCGCCCCATCATCGTCTATTTAGGCGGACTTAGCCCCCATAAGGGTGTAGACATACTGCTAAAGGCCTTCCAGGTCGTCTTATCCACCAACCCCGATGTGTACTTATTGTTAATGGGCTATCCCAATGAAACAGTTTATCAACATCTTGCTGAAGCATTACATATCAATCATCACACTCGTATAACCGGGCGTGTCCGCTATGAGGATGCCCCCCGCTATCTCGCTTTAGGGGACATTGCCGTGGCTCCTAAGCGCACCCAGACCGAAGCTAACGGTAAAATCTACAACTATATGGCCACTGGGTTACCTACCGTAGCTTTTGATACGGTAGTTAATCGTGACATTCTCGGGGATATCGGTGTCTACACTAATCCGGCTGAAGACTTTCGGGGGCTGGCACAAGCCATAAATAAACTGTTAAGCGATCCCATCGCGGCGCGCGTCATCGCCGGTCAGGTGCGTAGTAAAGCGGTCACCAAGTATTCCTGGGACAATGTTGCCAACCGAATTATTTCTGCCTACCGACGCGTCCAAGTTTCCTGGCAACTGCATGTTTTTCATGTCAGTATCCGAAAACAAGCCAAATGGCGCTGGCTAAGTCGTGCTTTAGCCCATCATTTGCGAGCCAATGCCACCTGTTTAGATGTTGGCAGCGGCGTTGGTACATTAAGTTATCTTCAGGAAAAGATGGGCGGGCAGTGGACCTTCATTGAAACCGATCCTGCTACTGCGAAGCAAACCAGAGCTATTGTCCAGGGACGCGTATTAACGTCAGATATCTACGATCAATCACTGCCGCCTAACTCCTACCAAATCATCACCGTATCGGATGTTATCGAACACCTGACGGATGTCGACCGGTTCCTTAGTCGGCTGCGCGAGCTACTGCTTCCCAGCGGGCACATTTTTATTACCACACCGGCTGACGATCAGGGATTCTATTTATTCCGTTACCTAGCCGATAAGGTCTTTCATATTGATCAGGCGGCGCACGGGCACACTCGTGACGGCTTTGCCTGGACAGAACTAGTTAAGCTAGGTGCTTCGGCTAATTTAACAATTGTTCATTCCACACAATTCTCTAAAGCCTTTACTGAACTTATCGAGTTGACCTACAACGCTGCCTATAAGACCCTTCACCAACCTTCCCGTGTCACGACCGGATACAACTTGGCTTTATCACCATCCAATCCGCTTGATTTCGCCCAGCATGAGAAATTATTACCCCTGCTTCGCCTCATTCATCCGCTGCTTGTTGCCGTCGCCGCTCTCGATTATTTACTACCCGCTAGCTTTGGCTATGAATGGGGTATAGTACTAACCAAGGATACCAATGCCACACGACCTCACTCAACTTAAACATTTATTACAAAATGGTGCGGAGGCGCTTGGCATCAAGTTGTACGTTAGCGGCCACCGCCGTAACATTACTATCCATCGCGGATTTCCTAAGGATATGGATCCAGGTTTCGCCCCCATTTACCACCAATGCCAACCTTATACCATGACCTCTCTGGAACGTATGTATTCGCTCTATCAGTCAATTGAATATATTATTGCCAACAATATCCCGGGTGATTTCGTCGAATGCGGGGTCTGGAAAGGGGGGAGTACCATGTTGATTGCCCTCACTTTGTTGAAGCATCATATTTCCAATCGTCCGATCTACCTGTATGACACTTTTAAGGGCATGACCGAGCCAACCAAGGAAGATATCCGCATCTCCGACAACTCACCGGCGCACCACACCTGGCGTCATCAGCAACACGCTGACCATAATGACTACGCCTATGCTTCCCTGGCGGAAGTAAAACAAAACATGCAACTCACCCACTATCCGGATAGTTACCTCGTCTATGTTGAAGGATTAGTAGAACACACCTTGCCCGCCTCTTCTCCCCAGCAAATATCCTTACTTAGACTCGATACAGACTGGTATAAATCTACCTACCACGAATTGGTTCATCTCTATCCTCGTTTAGTTACTAACGGAGTATTGATCCTCGACGATTATGGTCATTTTGCCGGTGCTCGTCAGGCGGTTAATGAATATTTTAGCCATCAGGCTAGACCACTTTTGCTCCATCGTGTCGATTACACCGGTCGGGTCGGCATCAAAACTACCTAACATATGCCAAACCAATCGACCTTTTTCCTGGCCGTGCTACTAGTTTCTTTTGTTGTCCAGGTTTCGTATTACCACACCATTTCCCTGGCCGATGATGTCAAGTGGGTCGAGCGGGTTAAAAACTTGTCACACGACATCCTGCAACTACCTATTCATATCGACTTTAAAGATAACCATGATAACTTTCGCTACGGTGGACATCCTGGTACCTCCATCCTTCTACCAGCCGCTATTGCTTTTCGCCTTGGCGCCCACCCCCAATATAGCTTACTTGCTACTATCGCTTTCATTAATGCCCTAGTGATTGCCTCGATTGTGCTCACCTGTCACACTCTGCGCCCCTATAGTTCGTGGTGGTTGATAGCGGGATTTATTGTCACCATTCACCCCCTTTATTTCTACGGCACACCAACTAATGTCGTTATCGGCCCCACGATCGCTTTGCTTTTTCTTTTAGCTCTCCTTGTTTATGAAAAGCGGTCTCGGCCGCTATCCACGCGTTTAGCATGGTTTATTTCTTTTATTATTGGCTTAGGTTTATCGACTCGTCTACCCGACACTACTTTTATTGCTGTGCCCCTCATTGTTTTTATGAGTGCTTATATTAGCTTCCAGCACCTCCTTCTAATTGTTGCTGCTTCCATCTTCTTTGCCATCTTGTTCAATCCTTTTTTCTGGTTTATACCGATCGAATATATTAAAACTATTATTTTAAGCACCGCCTCGCATATTGTTGACACCGGTTCTCCAGGTTTTCAACTTACGCCCCTCTGGGTGCTTTATTATACGCCGTTAACCACCATCTCCATTTTCCTTGCTGTTCTGTCATTTATCTGTAACCGCAAAAAAATACCCGTGTCCGCGCCGTTCCTGCTCACTCTCTTTCTAATAACCGCTGCAACCAGCAGTCTTTTCCTCAGCGCCAAATCTCAAACACTGCGCTATCTTTATCCACTTATCTTTACTTGGGACATTCTGTTGCCTCTGTTCCTACTGCGTTTATCCGACCAGATACATTTTCCTTTTATTACCAACGTTCGCTATCTCACCTTAGCCCGGCAATTAACCCGCCTGTTTATTGTTAGTGCTATTGTTTTTGGTTTTAGTTTTCTCGCGATCTACAATCTGATTCTACCTGGTTTCCAAGGGGCTATTTAAATATAAATAATATGCTTAGAAAATAATATGACAACTAAACGGCTTTGTTGCATAACTCCAATCAGAAGACAACACTCGTCGAGCTAAAGCCAGCATTGCCTACGCTATAATTGGCATCATTATTGCCGGTCTGGCAGCCTGGATAGTGAATTCCGTCATTAATATTTGATTATGGCTGGTAACACCAGATCTTAAGGACACTCTTCTCCTGACCATAAATTATCCTTGTCACAATTATTTGAAAAAGTGCTATATTACTCACATGTCTTATGCTCATTATTAGGCGTAAGAAATATTATCAGCAGGAGGTGATATACATGATCTGCAAAAAAACGATGTTAACCATAGCTTGTGCTAGTCTGTTATTGCCTTTAATTGCCTTGGCTGGGGGGCTTACGCCAGTGAAGCCATTCTTAGGGACTTCAAGCGGCACACTGATTAGCGCCATCACAAAAATTGTTAACGCTCTACTCACCTTAGCTGCTGTTGTCGCCGCTATCTTTGTCATTATCGGTGGCGTGCGGTACATAACCGCTCAAGGAGACGAAGACGCGATCGAAGCTGCAAAAAACACAGTTA